>NZ_CP134227.1:1812096-2416129 GCF_031656915.1 Nocardioides marmorisolisilvae
GACCAACCGGATCGACCGGCTTCAGCAACGCGGCTACGTCGTACGCTCCCCGGCGCCGAAGGACCGCCGTGGTGTCCTCGTCGGACTCACCGACCGGGGCCGACGGGTGGTGGACGGTGCCTTCGAGGGCCTGATCGATCGCGAGCGCGCCCTCCTCGCGGTGCTCTCCCCCGCCCGGGCCGAGCAGTTGGCCGAGCTGCTCAAGGCCCTGATGGCCCCCCTCGCGCCGAGGTCTCAGTAGTCCTTGTACGGGTCGGCGTAGGTGTTGATCGCGCTCATGTGCACATGGTCCGAGAACAGCGACAGGTGCCCCGGCCCCGCGGCCGCCTCCCCGTCGAAGCCCGCGTCCACGCCGATGTCCACCGGCGTCTTGGCCGACTGGTCGAAGGTGACGTAGAACGCCGAGGAGAAGGACGTGCCGATGTGGTGCACGCTCGCGGACAGCTTGGAGCCGACCATGACGGTGATCCCTCCGGTCGGCGTGGTGGAGATGTCCACGAAGCCGGCCAGGAACGGCAGCGCGTTCAGGTCGATCTCGAAGTCGACCTGCTGGCAGCTGACCTTCGCCGAGAAGCCGACCGGCAGCTCAGGGTCGGTCTCATCGCTCCAGTCCAGTGACAGCGCCAGTTTGCTCGCCACCGACCCGCACTGGGCCGCGGCAGCGTCCGGCGCTGTCGGATCCTTGGGGTCGGTCCCCGCCGCGCCGCCACAATGGTCGGGCAGGGCCGAGGAGTTGTTGAACTCGGAGTAGGTGAGCTGGAGAGAGAAGTAGACGTCTGCCTGGCGCGCGACGTCGAAGTACTTGCGCGCCGCCGCGTTGGCGATGTTCGCCTCCACCCCGGTGGAGACCGGCCACATCGCGTTGATGTAGGCCGCCTCGGAGTCGATGAAGGCCTGCATCCGCTCCTTCCACTGGGTGAAGATCGCCTGGTCCTCCGCGCAGTCCTCGTCGTCGCCGCCGACGAGCGCTGCGCACCACTGGACGTCCTGATACTGCCCGTCGCAGTTGTTGGCGCTCCACAGATTGCCCTCGGCCGTGAGGATCTTCTGATCGGCCTTGAGCACCGACTGCTCGCCGTCGGTGGAGTAGTTCGTCATCAGCGCGGTCAGCCGGGTCCGCTCGGCCACGGTCGTCGACTGTGTGCGCACCTGGTCATAGAGCTGGTCGAGCTGCTTGCGCAGCGCCTGCAGGTGAGCGCTGACCCTCTGGCTCTCTGCGCTGTAGTAGCCATCGTCGGCGCGGGCGTCCTCCTCGGCGATGCTCGAGGGCACGACGGGCATCTGGAACGGGCCTGCCTGCACCCCGGCGGAGATGTCCATCAGCCGGGAGGCGTTGATGTTGGTCGGCTCCGCGAAGGGATCGTCCGAGCCGGAGTTGCCGTTGACCTCGTCGGTGGTGTCGTCGGCGCGGATGGACTTGCCGAACGCGGTCAGCGCGGAGTCCTTGTTGCCGACGCAGTAGTCGACGACGAAGGCCTCCTGCTCCACCTGGGGGCTGGATCCGTCCGCGGCGACCGCTCGGTCGAGCCAGGACTTCGCGGTCGTCCAGTCACCCATCAGCGCATAGCCGTGCCCGAGGTTGGTCAACCGGACCGCCGAGGTCTTGGCGCCCACGCTGCCGGCCTGAGGGAGGCTGCCGGCCTTGGTCTCCAGGGCGATCGCCCACCCCGGATGCCCGGCCATGTTCGCCGAGGCGCCCGCGATGTTGAGGTAGTTCGTCTGCTCCGCGGGGACACTGCCCCGATAGCCGGCGATCGCGGCGGCCAGCGCCGCCAACGGCTGCTGGGCGGCGAGCGCGACCGCGGCCACGTCGTCGGCGTCCTCAGGGTGACGGGCCAGATCCAGTCTCTGCCAGCCAGCGGCGCGTGTGCCCGGCCTGGTCGCGGCGTCGATCGCCGCGAGGGTGTCCTCGAACGAGACGACCCGCTGCACGCCGGTGCGCGCGGTGCAGTCGGCGTACAGGTGACCTCCGTTGACCCGCTGCGGCTTGCCGATCGCCTGGCGCATGAACGTCAGGTTGCCGTCGAAGTGGAAGCTGCCCCCGGCACCGGCCCGCACCCTGACGGTGACCTCCGCGGACTGCGTCACCCCACCGGCCGCAGTCAATCTCACCTGGTACCTCAGGCTGGTCACCTCGGTCGGTGCCTGCCAACGCAGCTTCGGCTTCCACGTCGTGCCCTTACGCACCTCGTTCGTGCTGATGCTGCCGCGGTGGGTCGTGGAGTCGATGGCGGGCTGGCTCGGCTTGACCTGGGACCCGGCCTTGGGTGCGGTCACGGTCAGCGTCGCCTGCTGCAGCGACTGTTCGTTGCCCCGGACGTCGAACTCGACGATGAACACCGACCCCTCCGCGACGGTGCCCGGAGCCTTGACCGACAAGAACTCCCCGGAGATCCTCCGCTTCACCGCCTTCGAGGTCGTGGCCCGGCGGGTCTTGGTCGCGGACACCTTCACTCGCAGCTCTGCCGTGCCCGCGGGCATGGCCCGCCACGACAACCGGCCACTCCCAGATTTGTGCGTGTGCGCCGCGCTACCGACCGAGCGCCAGCTCCCACCGGAGACCTTCTCCTGCAAACGCACCTTCCGGCGGCCGCGCGGCTGGACCCGCACTTCCAGATGCACGCGCTGCCCCACCCGCCATGGGCCCCTCGGCCACGACACCGACACCCCCGTGTGGCGCAGCCGGGGGGCGACCGGGGCACTTCGAGCGGTCGGCGCCCCGCTTGCTGGCACCACCGGGGCCATCAGGGCGGCGATCACCACGCTGGCGAGCAGGATGAGGCCGCGCACCAGCCAGGTCTTCGGGGGGCGCTCACGTCGCGGTGCAGCCGTCATCGTGGCGTCTTCGTGGCGGCGGCCGACGCGGCGGGCACACCGATCACGTGTCCGGCCTGCAACAACCCTGCCGGGTCGTATCGCCTGCGCAGCTCACCCAGTCGGCGATGGCCTTCGGGATCCCAGGCACGGGCCCGGTCGACCTCGCCGGCCGGGCGCCCGTGCATGTTGAGCAGGGTCTGGCCGGTCGACCACGGCGCCGCAGCGGCCATCAGCGCGTCGGCAGCGGCCGGACCGGAGTCGGCGGCCGGGCCGGCGAGCACGGCGATCGCCACCAGGCTGTACGCCGCGTCACGCCCGCCGACGGCGTTCGGCACTGCGGGCGGGCGGCCCAGCGCTCCGCCGAGCTGGCGCAGCTCGCCCATCAGCAGGGGGGACGTGACGCCGGGGCCGACGCGGCCGAGCAGGGCAGTCACCGTGTCCGGAGTCAGGTCGCGCAGCAGCGCAGAACGCTCGAAGAACGGCACCGGATGGTCCGGGTCACGGTGGATGCTGTCCACCTCGGCATAGGGCATGGTGTCGACTGCGTCGACGACCGCTGGCCCTACCCGTCGCATCGCAGCCACCAGATCCCGGCCCTCCGCCTCATCGCCCAGATGGCATACCCGCAGGTGGGCCAGGGTGCGCCCGCGCAGCGGCTCAGGGATGTCTGGCAGTGGCGGCAGCCGAAGTGCCGCCACCGAGGTGCAGCAGGTCTCGGGCAGGTCGGCACTCCAGGCGCGATAGGCGTCCAGCACCGCCGGCAGGTGCTCCTCGGCCCAGAAGATGCCGCCGCCGTACACCGTGGTGATCGGGAGCAGGTCGACCGTGATCGCGGTGACGATCCCGAGGTTGCCCTTGCCGCCGCGCAGCCCCCAGAACAGGTCCGGCTCGTGGTCGGCGTCGACCTCACGGAGTCGGCCATCCATGGTGACCACCTCAACCGACCGCACGTGATCGGCCCCGTAGCCATGGGCACGGCCAGTCACCGGGAGCCCACCACCCAGGGTGAATCCCACCACGCTGACGTCCGACGACGAGCCCACCAGCGGGGCGAGGCCGTGCGGTGCGGCGGCATCGATGAGAGCACGCATCCGCACACCGGCGCCCACCCTCGCGGTGCGCGCCCGCGGATCCACCACGACCTGGTCCATCCGTCGGGTGCTGATCAGGATGCCGGCCTCGACAGCTGCGCTGGCACCGTGGCCGGTCGCGTGTACCGACACCGCCAGGTGGCGCGAGGCGGCGTATATCACCGCGGCACGGACGTCCTGAGCACTCATGGCACCGACCACCAGAGCCGGGTGATGGACGACCGCGGTGTTGAAGCCGGACACCTCCGCAGACCAGCCGGCCGAGTCGGGACGCAGCAGTGGTCCGGACACGTCCGGGTCCGGCACCCCTGCGAGGCCGTCGCCGGAAGGGGGTAGGTCGATCGTGGTCATGAGGGCAACTCCATCCAGCCACCGGCGCCGAGCGGCACCCAGAAGTGCATCGCCCCGAACCTAGGCTCGGCCGGCCCCCAGGGCATCGTGGAAACCCACGAACCTTGCGGTACGGCTCCAGGTTCGCGAGGAGGCTGCCCGGCTATTCGACGGCATCGACCGTCGGTGCTGTCGGCGTCAGCCGGCGGGCGAGCTCGACCCGCGATCGCACTCCGAGCTTGGCGTAGACCCGGGTCAGGTGGGACTCGACCGTACGTGCGGTGACCACCAGGGCGGCGGCGACCTCCCTGTTGCTGAGTCCCTGAGCAACGAGTCCGGCGACCCGTGCCTCGCTCTCGGTGAGGTCGTTGCCGCTGGAGGTCCGGCCGCCGAGCCGGGCCAGCTCGCGCTCGACCTTGTCGAGCCACAGGGGCGCACCGAGGCCAGAGAACGTGTCCCGGGCCGAGGTCAAGGTCTCCCGGGCGTCGCGCCGGCGGCGGACGCGGCGCAGCGCACTGCCCAGGGCCAGCTCGGAGCGGGCCTGCTCGAACGGAAGCGGCAGCGTCTTGAACAGGGTCACCGACTCCTCCAGACATGCCACCGCGTCCTCGGCCCTACCCGTGGCGTGAGCCAGCAGGCCCGTGGCCCGGGCGGTGGCCGCCGACGGCCAGGTCGTCGCCATCCCGTCTGCCCAGCGCCGCATCCGGTCGAGCCGGTCCGCGGCCCGCTCGACCTCTGCGCAGCGGACCAGCGCTTCCACGTGATCGCCGAGGTATCGCCACTGCCGGGGCTCGGCGAGCACGTCGGAGGCTTCGAAGAACGCGTCGACCTCGTCGAGGTGCCTGAGCGCTGCCCGCGGGTCGTCACAGGAGAGGTCGATGAAGCCCAGCGCGGTACGGGCGAGGGCGACGCTCCACCCGTCGTCACCGCTCATCCCCTCTTCGAGCGCGAAGTCGGCGTCCCTCCGAGCCTGCGCTATCCCTCCTGTGTGTGCGTGCACCAGGGAACGGAAGTAGGCCGACAGCCCAAGCCGCCCCCTCTGCTCACACTGTCGGGCGTTCTCAACCGCCTGGCCGGCTGCCGTCTCCGCGTCCGTCCAGCGGCCGAGCCACAGCGCCAGCTCTGCGCGGTGTCCAGCGATGTCCGACATCGAGCTGAGGTCGCCCTCACGCTCGGCGCGCTGCCAGGCATCGAGAAGCAGCTCGTCGGCCGCCGCGAACTCATCGAGGTACTTGATGCACTCCCCCTGGCAGGTCCGCGCTCGCCAGGCGACAGGAGGCAGCGACGCCGACTGGTCCTCCATCTCGGTGGCCCGCTGCATCAGCTCCGGCGGGATGACGTTGCCCTCGCGCCAACTGGCGATCGCAACCTGCTTGAGGGCGCTGGCGAGCAGTGCTGGGTCCGGATCCGGCAGACCATCGAAGAAGTCCAGGGCAAGCTGTGCGTGCCGACGGGTCTCGCCGATGGGCAGCTCGGCGCGCTCGGCCAGGATCAGATGTGCCGCAGCCTCCGCGGCCGGGCTCCCCTCCGCCTCCGCCAGGGCCTGCCAGGCGACCTCGCGCATGGCAGAGACGCCTTCCTGCTCGAACAGCACCGCAGCGAGCGCCGTCAGCGTCCGCGACCGCTCCGGGCCGGCCTGCTGGTCTGCGCGCAGTCTTTCGAGGGTACGGCGGGCTTGGACCGCATCACCGGCCTCGAGCAGGAACTGGGCGACTGCTCGGGCGCGGGTGGCACGACCCACGGCGTCGGCCGCCGGCGTCAGCACTCGCGCCAGCTCGGCCAGATCGGCGGCGGTGCGGGGCGCTCCGCGGGCGCGTGCACAACCGGCCCCCACGTCGAGGTGCTCGGCGACCACCCGGTCGGGTCCGGGCGCGGCCAGCGCCAGATGGCGGGCCCGGCGCTCCGGGTCGGTGACGACACCGGCGAGGCGGGAGTGGACAGAGGCACGCAGGGCGACTGGGGCCTCCCGGTAGCAGGCGGTGGCATACAGCGGGTGGACGAACCAGAGCCGGTCACCGACCCGTCGCAACAGGCCGGCCGCCTCGCCCTGGCCCACCAGGGCCTCCGCCCGCGGTCCGTAGGCCGCGAGCAACGGACCGATGGCCGGTCGGGACATCGCGGCGACCGCCACCAGCAGCTCCCGGGCGTCGTCGGCCAGCTCCGCGACCCGTTGACGCACCAGCTCGGCCAGATCCGATGGCGGCACCACGGAGTCGGCGGCCCACGGCCAGCTGCGGGCGACCGAGCGGCCCAGCTCCAAAGCGTGCAGCGGATTCCCGCGCGCCGACTCGTGCAGCCGCCAGCTCAGACCGGCAGTGGCCCGTTCGCCGAGCTCGCGTGCCAGCAGCCGCTGGGTCGCATCCAGGTCGAGCGGGCCGACGTGGATCGTGTGCACCTCTCTGGCCAGGACAAACGGCGCCGCGGTCGGCTCACCGGTGCGCATGGTGAACAGGGCACGGACCCGGTCGGGCGGAAGCCGGCGCAACGCGAAGGCAACCGCCGTACCCGAGTCGCGATCCATCCACTGCACGTCATCCACGGCGAGCACCAGGCGACACTGCTCCGCGAGAGTCCGCAGCACGGCTGTGGTGGCGAGCGCGACCGCGTGCGGCTGGGGCACGGCCCCGTCGACGGGCCGACGGAGCAGGGCCACCTCGACCGCCCTCAGCTGGGGGTCGGGGAGGTCGGGCCGGGCCGCATCCAGACATCCACCGAGCAGGTCGCCGAGCACGGCGTACGGCATGTCGGCCTCCGCCTCGGCCGGCATTGCCGACAAGACCCGCCAGCCGGCGTCGCGGCAACGCTTGAGGACCGTCTCCCACAGCACGGTCTTGCCGATGCCCGCCTCGCCCGCCAGGCAGAGCGCGCCAGCACCGCCGGACCAGGCCTGGACGACCTGTGCGAGCTCGGCATCGCGCGCGAGCAGCGCCCCGGAGTCCGGCAGCCTCAGATCGTCCTCGCGCACCCGTCCACTTCCCGCAGCACCGTCACCGGCGGCCGCCCGGGAACCGCTCACCGGTGTTGCCGAGTATGCGCCTGCTCCTGCCCGGTTGTCGGCGGTTCTGGCCGAGTCCTGCTCTCAATCCACCGCGTCGGCGGCGTCGAGCCACTCGTCCTCGAGTCGCTGTCTCTCCTCGGCCAGCACACGCTGGGTAACACTCAGCCCGGCCAGGCGTTCGGGATCGTGAGCATGGTCGGCCATCTCGGCGTGCAGCTGCTGCTCCTTCGCGCTGAGGCGATCCAGCTGTCTCTCGACCCGGGCGAGCGTCTTGCGGGCAGCGCGCTGCTCCGCCGATCCCGCTTTCGTCGGGGCTGGCGCCGGCGCACCGCCGCTGCGCGCCTCAGCAGCACGTCCCCGCCCGCGCTCGCCGGTCCGCGGCGCAGTCACCGCGCGGCGCTGGCCGAGGTACTGGTCGACCCCACCGGGCAGCATCGAGATCTGGCCATCGCCCATCAGTGCCCAGATGGAGTCGGTGACCCGCTCGAGGAAGTAGCGGTCGTGGGAGACGACGACGAGGGTGCCGGGCCAAGAGTCGAGGAAGTCCTCGAGCACGGTGAGCGTCTCGATGTCGAGGTCGTTGGTCGGCTCGTCGAGCAGTAGCACGTTGGGCTCCTCCAGCAGCAGCTTCAGCAGCTGGAAGCGGCGACGCTCGCCCCCGGACAGGTCGCTCAGTCGCGCGGTGAGTCGGTCGCCGGTGAAGCCGAAGCGCTCCAGCAACGAGCTCGCGGAGACGTCCTGCCCGCTCGCGGTGCGGGTCAGCCGCCGGATGCCCTCGATCGTGGACAGCACCCGCGCCTCCCCGGTCGGATCGACGTCCGGGGTCACCGCCTGGGTCAGGTGCGCCAGCGCCACGGTGCGGCCCAGCCGCACCCGACCGGCCGACGGCGCCAGCTCACCGGCGACAAGGTTGAGCACCGAGGTCTTGCCGGCGCCGTTGACGCCGACGATCCCGACCCGGTCCCCCGGGCCGAGCCGCCAGGTGGCGTGCCGCAGCAACTGTCGATCGCCGCGGACGAGGTCCGCGTCCTCGACGTCGATGACGTCCTTGCCAAGGCGCTGGGTGGCGAACCGCTCGAGAGTCAGCCGGTCGCGCGGTGGCGGCTCGTCGGCGATCAGCGCCTCCGCGGCGTCCATCCGGAACTTCGGCTTCGACGTCCGGGCAGGCGCACCACGTCGCAGCCAGGCCAGCTCCTTGCGCATCAGGTTCTGCCGTCGCGACTCGGTCGCTGCTGTCTGTCGCTGCCGCTCCGCCTTGGCAAGGACGAACGCGGCGTAGCCACCGTCGTAGCCGTCCACGACGCCTGCGCCGTTCGCCGCTGGGTGCACCTCCCACGTCGTCCGACAGACCGCGTCGAGGAACCATCGATCGTGCGTGACCACGACGACGGCCTCCGAGCGGCCGACGAGGTGCTCGGCCAGCCAGGTGACCGCCTCCACGTCGAGGTGGTTCGTGGGCTCGTCGAGAATCAGCAGGTCGTGCTCCTCGAGGAGCAGCCGCGCCAGCGAGCAGCGCCGACGCTCACCGCCGGACAGTCCGTGCACCACACGGTCCAGGTGCACGCCCTCGAGCAGCACCTCGGCGACCTCGCGGGTGGTGGCATCGGCCGCCCACTCGTGGTCGGACCTGCCCGCGAGGACGGCCTCGCGGACGCTGTGGGTGTCGTCCAGCACGTCGCGCTGGTCGAGGTACCCGACCCGCAGACCTCGCGCCGTCGACACCCGACCGCTGTCGGGACCGATACGCCCGGCGATGAGATTCAGCAGCGTGGTCTTGCCGTCGCCGTTGCGCCCGACCACGCCGATCCGATCCTGCGCCCCGACACCGAGGCTGACCTCGTCCAGCAGGATCCGCACCCCGTAGGACTTGGTGACCCGTTCCAGGTTGACCAGGTTGCTCATCGTCCGCACCTCACGCGTAGGTGACCACGTGCGCGCCAGCGACGGGCCCGGTCGCGACCTGCACGCGTTCGTGACCGGCGGCGTGGAGGACGGCCCGCACCGACTGCGCGCTCTCGTGATCCGCGCACAGCAGGACACAGGTCGGGCCAGACCCGGACACGAGACCCTGCAGCGCCCCTGCCGCCACCCCCAGCGCCAGCACGTCGCGCAGGTCGGGGCGGACGTGCAGCGCGGGCTCCTGCAGGTCGTTGGTCAATGCGCCGGCCAGAGCCGTCGAGTCCCCCGCGGCGAGCGCATCGAGCAGGGCGACGCTCACCTCTGGGTCGGGTACGGCGTCACCCCGCATCTGGTCGAGCTCGGCGTAGATCCTGGGGGTGGACAGCCCGATGTCGGACTCGACCACCACCCACCACCAGCTCCCCGCGTCGGCCACCCGGGTGACCTGCTCACCGTGCCCGTCACCCCGGGCGGTGCCGCCGAGTAGCGCGAACGGCACGTCGCTGCCGAGCTCCCCGGCCAGCCGAAGGAGTTCCTCGTCGGGCGTGTCCAGCCGCCAGAGACGGTCGAGCGCGAGCAGAGTCGCGGCCGCGTCGGCGCTGCCGCCCGCCAGTCCCCCGGCCACCGGGATGCCCTTGTCGATGTCCAGCGCGGCGGCACGATCCAGGCCGTGGTGGGACGCCAGCAGCCGGCCCGCGCGCAGCGCGATGTTGCTGTCGTCGAGCGGCACCTCGGTGACATCGATGCGTTCGTGGGCCGAGACGCGGAGGGACCAGCCGTCGGCCTCGGTCGCCGTCACGTCGTCGTACATCCCGATCGCCTGGTAGACGGTGGCCAGCGCGTGGTAGCCGTCGTCGCGCACCGGCCCCACCCCGAGGCAGAGGTTGATCTTCGCCGCAGCGCGGACGGTCACGGGTGCGGCACTCACCCGGCCGAGCCTAGACGGCAGTCGTGGCCAGGGCGGTGCCGGCCGGACGCTGCGGATCTTCGGCACACCGATGCGGCCCTCGAGCCCGCCCGTCGCATGATCGGTCGGCTCAGGCAGGCAACGCCTCGGCGATCCGAGCGAAGTCCTCGACCGCGAGCTGCTCGCCACGGGTCATCGGGTCGATGCCGGCGGCCGCGAGTGCTCCCGTCGATGCCTCGGCCGAGCCGAAGAGGCCGCGCAGGGCCGGGCGGAGCGCCTTGCGGCGTTGCGCGAACGCGGCATCGACGACCGCGAAGACCTGCGTGCGGGTCGCGGTGGTCGAGGGCGGCTCCCGCCGGGTCCAGGCGACCAGTCCGGAGTCGACGTTGGGTGCGGGCCAGAACACGTTGCGGCCGATCGCACCGGCACGCCGTACGTCGGCGAACCAGGCGGCCTTGACCGAAGGGATCCCGTAGGTCTTCGACCCCGGCCGGGCGGCGAGCCGGTCGGCGACCTCCGACTGCACCATCACCAGCCCGTGCTCCAGGGAGGGCAGCAGCGCGAGCAGGTGGAGCAGCACCGGCACGGAGACGTTGTAGGGCAGGTTGGCGACCAGCGCGGTCGGCGCAGGTCCGGGCAGCGAGGTCACCCGCATCGCGTCGGCATGCACCACCTCGAAGCGGTCTGCGAGGTCACCGGCGTACGTCGCGATGGTCGCCGGGAGCGCGTCGGCCAGCACCGGGTCCACCTCGATGGCCACGACACGGCGCGCCACCCCAAGCAGGGCAAGGGTGAGGGACCCCAGCCCGGGCCCGACCTCCACGACGACGTCGGATGGCGTGATCCCCGAGTCGCGGACGATCCGGCGCACGGTGTTGGGGTCGATCACGAAGTTCTGCCCGCGCTGCTTGGTCGGGCGCAGGCCGAGGGCGGACGCCAGCGAACGCACCTCTGCCGGACCGAGCAGGCTCGGTCCGGCAGAGGCTGGGTCAGCAGAGTCGGTGGGCATCGCAGCCACACCGTATGACTCCCGGTACGGCGTCAGGCGCGCGACCCGCAGACCGGCCAGGCGCCGTAGCCGCCACTGGCGGCGCGGACCTTCTCGGCGATGGCGATCTGCTGTGCCCGGCTGGCCTGGTCCGGGCGACCGGTGCCGCCGTAGGCCTGCCAGGTGCCCAGGTTGAACTGGAGTCCACCGTAGTAGCCGTTGCCGGTATTGGCGGCCCAGTTGCCGCCGGACTCGCACTGGGCGATCCGGTCCCACACGGTGCCACCGCTGGCGTAGTTGGTGCTCGGCGCCGGCGCAGCGGTACCGACCTTGACGATCGCCGCCACCGGCTGGCTGAACACGTGCTGGCGGAGCACCTTGCGCTTGAAGACGTGGCCGTTGTGGAAGGTGACCTTGTAGGTGACATCGCGGCGCCCGGTCTGTCCGGCCCGGACGGTCTTGGTGGTGCCCTGGGTCATCGAGGAGTCGTCGTGGCGGATGGTGCTGAACGGCATCACCTCGTCCTTGACCGACTTGGTGCGCACGGCGATGCGGGTCAGGACCACGTGGTCGCCGGCCTTGATGACGTGCTGGGGCCCAGGGGTGATCCGGTCGTTGCCGTTGTAGCGGACGTGCAGCTGGTCCAGCACACCGCGGGCGTCGAACGCGGCGACACGGTGCGCCTTGAGGTGGCCGCCGGCGACCTTCACCCAGATCCGGTGCGGGGTGGCGATCTTCAGCGCCATCCCCTCACGGTCGATGGAGGCGCTACGGCTGACGGAGAGCGCAGCACCGGCGTACGCATCGCCGAGCTGGTCCAGCGCGCCGTTCACCGTGCTGGCCGTCGTCCAGACGGTCTTCTGCTTGCCGTCGACGGTCAGGTGCAGCTGGCGGCCGTAGCGGACGGAGATCTGCGACCCGTCCACGACGTCGGAGTCGAGGCTGGGTACGACGGTGTCGTGGGCACCGATGTGGATGCCCTTGTCCTTGAGGACTCCGCCGACGGTGTCGGCGAAGGTCCGGACGCTCTGGGGGTGCCCGTCCACGGACAGGGTCACCTGGTCGGTCATCGAGCGGTAGCCGACGGTCGTCACGGCGAGCGCCACGACGATCAGGCCCGCAAGGGCGAGGCTGAGGGGCTTGCTGGCAAGGCGGCTTCGCCGGACCTTCTGGGCCGTCTTCTGGGCGAGGTGCGTCAGGCTGGTGCGCACGTCGTCTCTCCTGCTTCCGCGGCACATGATCAGGCCGCTGTCGGGTCCCGGATCTCGTGGACCCGGCTTCGCAGCCGTTGACGCTGGCACGGATCCGGGCAATGTCTCAAATCGGTAACGAGACATTTCGGGCCGCTCAGGCGGGGCCGCGTGACGTAAGTCATGCGCAGCCTGTGCGGCCGGTCACCGGCCGCGGAGGGGCTCAACCCCAGGCGCCGCCGAAGGCGCGGTCGGTGTTGGCGTCGATCACGGCGCACAGAGCGGCCAGGTCATCGCCGCGCGTGGCGGCCATCGACCGCACCGTCAGCGGCACCATGTAGGAGGCGTTGGTGCGGCCTCGGTGGGGGCTCGGGGTCAGGTACGGCGCGTCGGTCTCGACCAGGATCCGGTCCGCGGGCGCGAGCCGCAGCGCGTCCCGCACCTGCTCGGCGTTCTTGAAGGTGATCGTGCCGGAGAACGAGAGGTAGGCCCCGCGATCGAGGCAGGCTCGGGCGAAGTCGGCGTCGCCGGAGAAGCAGTGCATCACCCAGCGTTCCGGCGCCCCGACTTCGTCGAGCACGGCGAG
This sequence comes from Nocardioides marmorisolisilvae, assembly GCF_031656915.1. NCBI lineage: Bacteria > Bacillati > Actinomycetota > Actinomycetes > Propionibacteriales > Nocardioidaceae > Nocardioides > Nocardioides terrisoli. Next base: position 1,824,903 of record NZ_CP134227.1, read on the forward strand.
CACGTCGTCGTGGGAGTCGCGGTCGTGGATGACCAGGGTCTTGTCCAGGCGGCGGGCCAGGTCGATGTGGGCGGAGAACGCGTCTCGTTGGACCTGTCTGCCGTCGGCTCCCGAGCCTGTCGAGGGGCCCGTGCGGAAGTAGTCCAGGCCCGTCTCCCCCACGGCTCGCACCCGGTCACTGCTTGCGGCCAGCGCCTCGATCTCCGCCATCGCGGCGTCGAGCTCGCCTCGGGCGGCCAGCCGCGGGGCCTCATTCGGGTGGAGGGCGACGCCGGCGACGACCGCGTCGTACTGCTCCGCGGTGCGGACCGCCCACCTCGCCCCGGGGAGATCACACCCGATCTGCACGATGCGCGGCACACCGACCGCGGCTGCGCGGGACAACGCCTCTGCGACCGGCAGCGCGGGCTCGTCGTCGCCGCGGGCGATGTCGAGGTGGCAGTGGTTGTCGACGACGGGGTGCGGCAGCGGCTCGGGAGCCTCGGGGCGGTTGCTCACTGCTCCCCCTTGCGGTGCACGAGGTCGTAGACGACGCGTTTGGGCACCCGTGAGCGCCGGGCGACGTCGGCGACCGCCTGCTTGCGCGGCGTACCGTCGGCCTCAGCCTGGGCGACCAGCGCGCGCAGCGTCTCGGGATCGTCGGTCGGCGCCTGCTCCGCGGCGCCCTGGACGACGATCGTGATCTCGCCACGCACCTCGCCGGCGGCCCACGCGACCAGCTCGGCGAGCGGGCCGCGGCGCACCTCCTCGTGGGTCTTGGTCAGCTCGCGGCACACCGCAGCCGGCCGCTCGTCGCCGAACGCCTCAGCGAGGGCGGTCAACGTGGCGGCGGTGCGATGGGGCGCCTCGAAGAACACCATGGTCCGCTGCTCGTCCGCGAGCGCGTCCAGCCGACGTCGGCGCTCACCCGCCTTGCGGGGCAGGAACCCGTCGAAGCAGAACCGGTCCACCGGCAGTCCGCTGACCGCCAGCGCGGTGAGAACGGCCGAGGGACCGGGTACGGCGGTGACGGGTACGCCGTGCGCGACCGCGGCGGCGACCAGCCGATAGCCGGGGTCGGAGACACTGGGCATCCCGGCATCGGTGACCAGCACTACCCGCTGGCCGGCGAGGAGCGACTCGAGCAGCTGCGGCGTGCGGGTCGCCTCGTTGCCTTCGAAGTACGACGTGACCCGCGCTCGCACCTCCACGCCCAGCTCGGCGGTCAACCGGCGCAATCGGCGGGTGTCCTCGGCGGCGATCACGTCGGCGGTGGCGAGCTCCTCGACCAGGCGTGGCGAAGCATCCGCAACCCGGCCGATCGGGGTGCCGGCCAGGACCAGCACGCCCGGCTCGGACGGTGCGGCGTTGCTCATCCCCCGATCATGACAGCCCACTAACCTTGCCCGGGTGACCCAGGCACCGGTGACCGCTCCTGCTGACGCGGCACCGACGCTCCGCCGCCCCGATCCGGTGACCGAGTGGGCCGCAGCACTCGGGATCACTCTGCTCGCGGCCTTCCTGCGGCTGTGGGACCTCGGCCGGCCACACAGCTTCGCCTTCGACGAGACCTACTACGCCAAGGACGCCTGGTCGGTCTACCACTTCGGCTACGCACGCAACTACGTCCAGGACGCCGACAAGAACATCCTCGCCGGCCACGTCATGGGCCAGTGGGACAAGGGTGCCGAGATGGTCGTGCACCCCCCGGTCGGCAAGCTGCTGATCGGGCTCGGGGAGAAGCTCTTCGGGATGGACCCGGCCGGGTGGCGGGTGGCATCGGTGGTGGTCGGGTCGCTGATGGTGCTGGTGATGATCCGATTCGCCCGTCGGGTCACCGGGTCCAGCCTGCTCGGTCTCGTCGCCGGGCTGCTGATGTGCTTCGACGGCCTCCAGCTGGTGCTGTCCCGGCTCGCCCTGCTCGACATCTTCCTGGCCTTCTTCATGCTCTGTGCCGTGCACTGCATGGTGGTGGACCGGGACTGGGGGCGGAGCCGGCTCGTCGACCCCGTCACCGGACGGTCCTGGGGCGCCCGGCTGTGGTGGCGGCCGTGGCGGCTCGCGGCAGGCGTGTGCTGGGGGCTGGCGCTGGGCTCGAAGTGGGACGCGATCTTCCCGCTCGCAGCGCTCTGCCTACTGATGTGGTTCTGGGACGCCGGCGCCCGCCGGCGGACCGGTGTCCGATGGTCGCTGCCGAAGTCGGCGATCATCGACGAGCTGCCCGCACTGGGGTACCTGATCGTCGTCCCCCTGCTCGTCTACGTCGCGAGCTGGACGGGATGGCTGATCCACCACCGGGCCTACGAGGTGTCGCTGTCCAACACCCAGTACGGGCCCTACTGGGGCAACTACCTCCACCAGCGGACCCATGGCTTCGTCGCTGAGACGATCCGGGCGCTGCGCGACCTCCTGCACTACCACCAGGACGTCTACAACTTCCACACCAAGTTCCTCAACAACGCCCACCACGTCTACCAGTCCGACCCGCAGGGCTGGCTGATCCTGAACCGGCCGGTGGGCGTCGACGCCCAGCTCGGCATCCAGCCGGGCCAGCAGGGCTGCGCCGCGGCCTCGGGCTCCACCTGCCTGCGCCAGGTGCTGCTGCTGGGCACACCGGCGCTGTGGTGGTTCGGCACTGCCGCTGCCATCTGGGCCGTGGTTACCTGGGCGTTCCGCCGGGACTGGCGCCCCGGCATCGTGGTGGTCGGCATCGCCGCCACCTGGCTGCCCTGGTTCCGCTACGACGACCGCCCGATCTTCAGCTACTACGCGATCGCGATCGAGCCGTTCCTCATCCTCGGCGCGGTGCTGCTGCTGGGCGAGATCCTCGGCCCGGCGCCGAGCCCGGGCCAGGGCCCCCGTGCCGCCGCCGTACTCCGGCGTCGGTACGGCGCCCTCGCCGCCGGCCTGATCGTCCTCCTGGTCGCCCTGAACTTCGCCTACTTCTGGCCGATCTACACCGACGGCCTGCTCACCAACGACCAGTGGCTGCACCGGATGTGGTTCAAGCGCTGGATCTGACGCCGAGGCGGCGCAACGTCACACCCCAAGCGCGCCGAGGCGGCGCAGAATTGCACTCCAGACGCGCCGAAGCGGCTCGAATTCGCAGCACCATCCCAGGGATGTGCGAATCCGAGCCGCCTCGGGCTGTTCAGGCTGCAATTCCGGGCCGCCTCGGCGTACCCGTCGGCTAGTCCGCCGCGGCGTCCTACTTGGCGTTGTCCAGGGCGGCGGCCACCCGGCGGTGGGCCTCCCAGATCTCCTCGGGCATCCGGTCGAACTGCTTGAGGTGCTCCTCGCGGTAGCCCATCTCCTGCTTCCACCGCTCGACGTCGATGGTCAGGATCCGGTCCAGGTCCTCGGGCGCGATGTCGAGGCCTTCGAGGTCGAGCTCCTCCTTGGTCGGCACGATGCCGACGGGAGTCTCCCGGCCCTTGACCTCGCCGTTCTTCAGCTTCAGCAGCCACAGCAGCGGCCGCAGGTTCTCCCGGTATCCGGGCCACAGGAAGTGACCGTCCTCGGGGTCACGCTGGAACCAGTTGACGTGCGCGAAGATCGGCTGCTCGGAGGCAGCACCGACCACGTCGAGGTAGTGCCGCGCGTAGTCACCCTCGCCGTAGGCCATGAACGGCCGGTTCGACATCGGGTCGTAGCGGAGCACACCCTCGGTGCCCTCGGCCGCGAAGGTCGCCTCCGCACCCAGGGTGAGGCCGTCGTACACGCCCTCCGCGAGGTCGTGGATCGCCCGCACGAGCGGCTCGCGGTCGCGGGTGCGGCCGCCGAAGATGATCACGTCGATCGGGACGCCTGCCGCCGCGTTGTAGTCGGGGGCGATGTTCGGCACGTTGTCCAGCGTCGTGGTGAACCGGCTGTTCGGGTGCGCCCAAGGCTCGCCCTGCTGCTCCTCGGTGCGCTCCGAGATCGGGTTGCCCTTCCAGTCCAGCCACCCGTCGGTGTCGGCCGGCGGCTCGGGCGTGCGCCCCTCCCACCAGACCTCGCGGGTCTTCGGGTTGTAGGCGATGTTGGTGAAGATGCAGTCGGTGCCCTCGCCGACCGACTTCAGCGCAGTCGGGTTGGTGACCTCGTTGGTGTCCTTGGCGACACCGAACACGCCGTACTCCGGGTTCATCCCGTAGAGCTTGCCGGTGGTCTCGTCGACCCACAGCCACGCGATGTCGTCACCGTAGAACGACACGTGGTAGCGGTCGCCGAGGGCGTCGGGGGCCAGCATCATCGCGAGGTTGGTCTTGCCCGACGCACTCGGGAAGCCACCGCAGATGTGGTAGTCCTTGCCGGTCTCCTTGTCGTGGATCCCGATCAGCATGTACTGCTCGCCGAGGAACTTCTTCGACGCCCAGCCGTCGTACGCCGCCTGCCGCAGGCCGTGGGCGATCTTGCCCAGCAGCGCGTTGCCGCCGTACGACGAGCCGAAGTGCAGGATCGTCCGCTCGTCCGCCACGGTCACGAAGTAGCGCTGGTCGTCGGGGGTGCCGTGACCAAGGTTCTCCAGGTCGCCGGTCACGTGGACGGCGCGGACGAAGTGGTCCTGGTCCTCGAGGTCGTTGACGAACTCCACGCCCACCCGGGCCATCCGGATCATGTGCAGCACGACCGTGCGGGCGTCGGTGATCTCCACACCGGCGGCCCACGGGGCGAGTGCGTTGCCCGGAGGCGACATCAGGTAGGGGACGACGTACATCGTCTTGCCCGCCGACGCGCCCCGCATCTTGTCGATGACGACGGGCTTGATGTCCTCGGTGAGGCGCCAGTTGTTGTAGACGCCCTTGTCCTTGGGGTCACTGGTGGCGACGATCGTGCGCTCCTCCGAGCGCGCGGTGTCCTTGGAGTAGGAGCGGGAGAAGTAGCGGCCCTCCCCTGCGGGCTCCAGCTCGCCGGCGTCGAGCGCCTCCTGGATCAGTCGTGCGTCGTCGGCCGCGCTCACCACCTCGACGCGCTCCGCGCCGGTGAGCTCGGCCCAGTGCTTGACGTACTCGCGCACCTGCAGGTTCTTCAGACCCGCATCATCCAGGGCCTTCTCCACGTCAGCCATCGTCGTAACAGTCCTCTCAGTTGACGACCCAGAAGCGGGTCTCATCCTTGCATCGAGACGGTCCGTGCCGACGGGTGGGTCGCCATTGACACGTAACCCGACACGGTGGTTGGTGGGCAGGCTACATGAGTTGAAGACTTCCTCATCTTGTGTATCGTTCAAATCGGATTCCGGCATGGGGAGGTGCGATGAAGACCAATGTGCCGCTGTACCAGGCCAAGGCGGAGCTCTTCCGCAGTCTGGGCCACCCCGTCCGCATCCGGGTGCTGGAGATCCTCCAGGAGGGTCCCACGCCGGTGCGCGACCTGCTCGCCGAGATCGAGGTCGAGGCGTCCAACCTCTCCCAACAACTGGCCGTGCTCCGCAGGGCTGGCCTGGTCACCTCCTCACGCGAGGGATCCACGGTCCACTATCGGTTGAGCTCCCCCGAGGTCGCCGACCTGCTGTACGCCGGCCGCCGGCTGCTCGCCTCGGTCTGGACGGATACCGAGGGGATGCTCGCCGAGCTGCGGCAGACCTCGGCCTCCTGACCGCCCCCGACCGCTCACCTGCCGATGGTGATCGGCAGCTTCGTCGGAGGTCGGCCGCCGTGCACCGCGACGAGCGTCGCCCGACCGGGGTGGGCGCCGGCCGGCACCGTCACCTGCCAACTGACCCGGCCGAGGTCGCCGTGCCCGTCAGCCGTGCCGAGGGTCCAGTGTCTGCCGGATTGCCGCAGCTCGAGCCGAATCCCGATCAGCGGGCCATAGGGATCGCGCCGCTGCGAGGATGAGCATCCGAAGCCGCCACGTCCTTGCCCAGTGTCGTCGCAGTCCTTCACGAAGGCGCGCCCGCGGACTGTGATCGTCGAGCCGCGGGGCACCGTCGGGGGGTGCCCCGAGCCGCCGACCGTCTCGAGGACCGGGGCGGCACAGCTGGCAGCCGCCCGCTCCCCCGGCGCCGGGACGATGACGAAGCCGACCAGGACGAGGGCGATCCACCACGAGCGCATGCCGCTGGGACGTCCGGCATGCCCGGACGGTTCCACATCAACCGCCCAGCAACTCCACCAGCACCGCCGCCTGGCTGATCTCGACCGCCTTGCTGGCGGTCAGGACCGTCGCCGGGCCGGTGCCGATCCGCGTCCGCAGCGCGTCCAGCGCTTGGCGCCGCTCCGGCTCATCGAGCTCGGCGCGGTAGCGCTGCTGGAACTCCGCGAACTTGTCGGGATCGTGCGAGTACCACTTGCGCAGCTCGGTCGAGGGAGCGACGTCCTTGCACCATTCGTCGAGGTGGGCCTTGTCCTTGCTGAGCCCGCGCGGCCAGACCCGGTCGACGAGCACACGCAGGCCGTCGTGCGCGCCGGGCTCGTCGTACACCCGGGCCAGACGGACATGGGGACTGCGGCTCACCCGTCCAGCATGCCACCGCGGCGTCTCCCGGTGGACCGCATGCGTGGCGTCCGCAGCGGGCACCCCGCACCCGTGGACGGACTGAAGATGGCCTGGAGCATCAGCCTGATCGTCACCGTGATCGCCCTGCCGATGGGGCTGGTACGGCTGCTCGCGCTGCACTCGGGCGGGTTCGAGCCGTCCCGGACGATGCAGATCGCCGCCCGGTTCGCCCTCGGACTGGGTGCTGCGGGACTGTTCTGTCTGGGCACGCTGTCCGTCGTGCTGCTGATGCGATGAGGACCTCCGCGGCAGTCGGGCGCCGTACTGCGCGTCGGTGACGTGGTCGAGCCAGGTCACGACCTCGCCCCGGTCGTCGGCCTCCTGAAGAGCGACGCGCGCCATGAACCGGTCTGCGGTGGCGCCGTGCCAGTGCTCCTCGCCCGGCTCGATGGAGACGATGTCACCCGGTCGGATCTCCTCGGCGTCGCCGCCGCGGCGGGCCACATACCCGATCCCGTCAGTGACATAGAGGGGTTGGCCCTTGGGGTGGCGGTGCCACGCGGTCCGGACGCCAGGTGCGAACCGGACATGCGCGCAACCGACCGCGGACTGCTCGTCTAGCTTCGCGGTGTGACCCTCCTGCTCAGGGTGCACTGACCCGGACGAGCGACTTGATCGCGCGTCGCTCGCCAGGCATTCGACGTCTTCTCTTTGGCAATGCTGGTGCAGGGAGGCTTTCCTTTGTGCGCCCCGCGGCGAGCGATCGCGCGCGGTGCAGGTCTGGAGAGCCCGGCTGGGACTCTGGACAGCCGGGCTCTCCAGCCGTGGGAGCAGGGCGTCAGCGGGTGCGCTTCCCCGCGTCCCGGCTGCGCGGGCCTGATGTCAGCCAACTGGCTGCGGTCCGGCGCAGGGTTGTCGTAGCCGCGGTGAGGCGCCGCAGCAACGTGCGCCGCAGCGTCTCCCGGGCGGAAACCTCGGCCATCATCACCCCCTTTCCTGACGGGCTCGGCTTGACGGCCACGGCAGGGGATCAGGCGTTGATCTCCTTGCGGTCGGTGCTGCTCGCGCTGATCTCGACCTTGCGAGGCTTGGCCTTCTCCGCGATGGGGATGGTCAACGTGAGCACGCCGGCGTCGTAGGTGGCCTTGAGCTGGTCGGCGTCGAGAGTCTCGCCCAGGAAGAGCTGGCGGCTGAAGACCCCGTAGCCTCGCTCGTCGACCACCCGCTCGGCGCTGTCGCCGACGGGAGGCTTGCGCTCGGCGTGCACGGTGAGCACGTTCTGCTCCACGGTCAGATCGATGGAGTCCGGTGAGACCCCGGGCAGATCGAGGTGGACCACGAACGTGCCGTCGTCACGGTAGGCGGTCATCGGCATCGCCGCCGGCCGGGCACGGGTCCCCCACACCGCTTCGGCGAGCCGGTCGAGGTCCCGGAACGGGTCAGTGCGCATCAACATGGTTTCCTCCTCACGAACAAGGGTGATCTGTTTCCCGAACAGGTGTCAGGTCGTGGCACCGATCAGGAAATCTCTGTTGGACAATTGAGATTTTTACCCCTTGGAGACAGAATGATCAAGTAGTGACCGCAGAACATCCATCAAGAAGGGTGAGAAGGGTGATCCAGTCGATCGATGAGGCTCGCGCGATCCTCGGGGTGGCAGCGGAAAGCAGCCCGGCGACGGTGGCGCGCGCGTACCGGCGGCTGGCCCGGGCGACCCATCCCGACGTGTCGTCGGCCCCGGATGCTGCCGAACGGTTCGCCGCGATATGCGCCGCCTACGAGGTGCTCCGGCAGGCTCCGATCCGCCCAGCGCACCTCTCCGAGCCGGAGACCGCCGAGACCGGTTGGGACGCGGATGCCAGGGCGCCGCGGCCCGACGCAGTGCCCCTCGACCCGTCGGTGGCAGCCCGACCCTCGGGATGGCCGCCGAGAGGCACAAGGGGGTACTTCGGTCGGCCCGCGCCGGTGATCGTGGCCGGCCCGGTCACCGTGCTGCCGGCCGATCCGTCGCACCGTCGTCGCGGGCGGAAGGGGGATCGATGATGGTCGACCTGGACGCAGGACGCGGCCTGTTCTCGATCTCGGTGACCTCCGAGCTGACCGGCGTGAACCCGCAGATGCTGCGGGTCTATGAGCAGAAGGGGCTGTTGGCGCCAGAGCGCACCCAAGGAGGCACCCGTCGCTACAGCGGCCAAGACCTCGAGCGGATCGAGCAGATCACCACCCTGCTCTCCGACGGGCTCAACCTCGCCGGCATCGACGTGGTCCTCCAATTGCGGGCCGAGAACCAGCGCCTGCAACGCGAGATCGACCGCCTGCGCCCCGATCGAGGTCGTCCTTCGACCAGCAGGCGGACGCCGTCGGATCCCACTCGTTGACCGCGTCTTGCATCTGCGGTACGCCGCCTCCTCCATCAGACCCGGCCGCGGTTCGGCCGCAGGGGATCGGAGGCGCTTGCGCGACATGGGCTCAGATCGTTTTCGCAGCGCGGACTGGCTCACCTCCAAGGCCGTGCGGAGAGCGCCGAAGCGACGCCCTCGAGGAGTGGCTTCAGGGTTGGATGTTCTCCAGGTCCGCGATCAGCTTGGGGTGGGTCGGCCGCCAGCCGAGCTGCTCGCGCGTTGCGGCGCTGGAGGACGGTTGGTCCATCGCGAAGACCGGGCCGATCGGTCCGAAAGTGTCGGTCGGGACCTGCTCGACGGGTACGCCGAGCCGGCGCCCGATGACCTCGGCGATGTCGCGGACCGCGACGCCCTCGTCATCGACCGCGTGCCACGAGCTGCCAGCGGGTGCGGACTCCAGCGCGAGGCGGAACAGGACCGAGGCGTCGAGTGCGTGCACCGCGGGCCAGCGTTGGGTGCCGTCGCCGGGGTAGCCGGACACACCCGAGCTGCGGGCGATCGTGGTCAGCAGGCCGGCGAACCCCCCGTTGCCGTTGTTGTGCACGGTTCGCGGTAGCCGTACGGCAGACGCCCGGACGCCGCGCGATGCCAGCGCGAGGATCGCCGACACGGTGCGACCGCGGCCGCCGACCGGACCGTCGGTCGGGATCGGGTCTGCCTCGGTGGACACCCGACCGGGCACCGATGGCGTGCCGGAGACGGTGACGAGCGGACGGTCGGTGCCGATCAGGGTCTCACCGAGCGCGTTGAGCGCGGCCGTCTCCTCGGCGATCGCCCGGTCCAGGGCTTCCGGGCTGCTGAAGTCGTTGGCGAAGGCGAGGTGGATGACGCCATCGGCCTGCTCGGCGGCGTTACGGATCACCTCGAGGTCGGCGAGGCTGCCGTGGACCGGCGTACCACCTGCTGCCAGGACCGCCCGCGCGGAGGCAGCGGAGCGAGCGAGGACGTCGACCGTGTGGTCGTGGGCGAGGAGGTCGGCGACGACGGCGGAGCCGACCAGCCCGGTGCCGCCGGTGATGAAGACCTTGATGGCGTTCTCCTGAAGTGATGGGACTGATGTCCCATCACCATAGCACGTGATGGGATAAGTGTCCCATCACCTAGGATGAGCGTCATGGCGAGGTGGGAACCGGGAGCACGCGAGCGGATCGTTCTCGCTGCCCTCGACCTCTTCACCGAGCAGGGGTACGACGACACCACGGTCGCGCAGATCGCCGAGCGCGCCGGCATCACCAAGAGCACGTTCTTCCGGCACTTCCCCGACAAGCGCGAACTGCTCGCCGCCGGTCAGGAGACACTGAGCCGGTTGCTGAGCGAAGGCATCGCGGAGGCCCCGGCGGGCGCGAGCCCGTTGGATGCGGTCGCCGCTGGACTCGAACGTGCGTCCAGCGAGATGGGCCCCATCAACCGCGAGCTCGGTCCGCGCATCTCGGCCGCGGTTGCCGCGAGTGCGGAACTGCAGGAGCGGGCGCTGCTCAAGAACGTCGGCCTGGCTGCGGCGATGACCGCAGCGCTCGTCGGTCGCGGAACCCCGGACCCGGTGGCGCACCTCGCGGCTGAGCTGGGAGTCCTCGCGTTCAAGCGGGGCTTCGCCGAGTGGACCGAGGGTGACGGGGACGGGACCGACCCGCTGGCGCCGTACACACTGGCTGCGCTGAACGAACTTCGAGTAGCAACCGCCTCGCTCGGATAGGCAGGTTCCGCCCGGTGTGGTCTCGCTTCTCGACGGCGGCGGAGACGCGGTCTCCAACGCGGAGATCGCCGAACAGCTCACCCTCTCTCGGCGCACGATCGAGTGGCATCTGCGTCACGCGTTCCACAAACTCGGCATCACCAGCCGCACGGAGCCGGTGTCGGCTCTCGCAGCCGCGCAGCCCACGAATCCCCGTGAGCCCCGCGCAAACCCCAGTGCGGCGCGGGCAAAGACCGGTACTGGGCTTGGTTGACCCTCATTCCGAGGAGGGCAAGCGTGAGAGACGACGCCGAGCGTTCTCGGGAACGGTTGTCGCCCCCCTGCTCCCCTCCTGATTGGACGGCCTCGACATGCCCCTCCTTCGACCCCGTCCCGCCGGGCCGGGCATCGGGCAACGCGTCGCGCTCTCGGTCGTGATCGCCGTCTTCCTCGGCGCCTCGTCGATCCTGACAGTCCCCCTGCCTGCCGCCTCGGCCCATTCCGACGACTACAACACCACCTACGACCACAGCAGCGATGTGGTCGTAGGAGACGACTCCAGGGCCGACTGGATGGCTGGGATTTCGGACGATTTCAGACTGAGCGACCTTTCGATCCCTGGCACGCACGACTCGGGGGCATACGCGATCGGCGGCGACGCGGTGCAGACCCAATCCAAGACGATCGCCGAACAGCTCAGGGCGGGCATCCGGGCCTTCGACATCCGGCTTGGCAACGATGACATTTGCAAGGGCCCGACGCTGTGGGTCATGCATGGTGTCGTCTGCCAGTTCGCGACCTTCGACTCGGTGCTCAGCACGATCTCCACGTACTTCAAGAGCCACCCCAACGAAGCAGTGGTGATGCTGATCGGGCACGAGCACGGGGACATGAGTCACGCGGATTTCAAGGCCGCGGTCAAGGCGGACTTCGACCATTTCCCGGGTTTGCGCTGGACGGGTGCGACCAGCAATGACGTCAACCCCTCCCTGAAGGAGATGCGCCACCACGTCGTCGTCCTGGACAACTACTCCGACGATCCCGGCCCTATCACCGACATCGGGATCAAGAACAACAGCCAGGTCAAAGCACAGAACAAGTGGGACCAGCCGGACCAGATGCACCTGGCCGACAAGTACTTCGCCATCAAGACACAATTCGACACATCGAGCGCTGGACCGGCCAACCAGATCTACGCGAACTACCTGAGCGCCGCCAACGGTGCGACGCCCGCGTTCTTCGCCAGCGGCCAGGACGCGCCGGCGAACGGCAGCCCTCCCGCGCCGACGCCCTGGATCCCGGCGAACTGCTCCGCCAATCCCCGGTGTCTGCCGGAATACACCGTCAAGGACGGCTGGGTCTACTACCGGGGGCTCAACTCACTCGCCGGCGCGTACCTCGACGGCCACCCCGTCAACCGGGCCGGCCTCGTCTTCGCCGACTTCCCCGGGCACGGACTGATCTGGAAGATCATCGCGATCAACTCGCGCCTGACCCGGTTCAATCCCGTCGCCGCTCCGACCTACCCCGCTCCGAATGCGAGCGGTTGGTACACCAGCGTGCCAGTGACCGTCACCTGGAACTGGTCGGTCGACCCCACGGGCGGCGACACGTCTGCGACATCGAAGACCTGTCCGTCTACGAGCACCGCGCTCACCTACGGTGACCGCTTGCTCAGCGCCACGTGTACAGACAAGGAAGGCAAGTCGACCACCGCCACGGTGGCACTCAAGATCGATACGACCGCGCCAGATGTCAAGAACGTCACCGTGGACCGGAATTGGTCGTCCTACTCCTGGTACAACCAGGACGTCACCGTCACCTACGGATGGCACGACGACCTGCCCAACGTGCCCCAGTCGGGGCTCGACCCGGCTGCATGCCCAGCGACCAAGACCAGTTCGGGTGTCGGGGACGACGTCACTGTCACGGCGACCTGCAAGGACCTCGCCGGAAACGCCAACACGAAGACCTACCACTTCCAAATCGACAAAGCAGCACCATCCGCGAGTCCGACGTACCCCGCCGCCGACTACGGCTCGTGGTACGGCTCGGACACCAAGGTGACCTGGAACTGGTCCGACGATCTGTCGGGAATCGATTCGACCAGGTGCCCTGCGTCATCGACCACGACCGGTGAGGGGTCGGTCGAGGTGTCGGCGACGTGCTACGACCAGGCGGGCAACCCTACGACGAAGACTGCGTCCGTCCACGTCGACAAGACTGCGCCGAGCTCCACCCCGACGCACGCCGTTCCGAACTCGTTCGGCTGGTTCCGGTCCGACGTCGCCGTGAGTTGGTTCTGGCGTGACTACTTCTCGGGAATCGACACCTCCCACGGGTGCGCGGCCTCGACCACGTCATCGGGGGAAGGCTCGGCAGTCGTCGTCTCCGACACGTGCGCCGATCACGTCGGCAACTCGAGCACCGCGAGCACCACGTTCAAGGTCGACAAGACAAAGCCGACCAGCGCGCCGACGGCTCCAGCAGCAAACGCCGCCGGCTGGCACAACAGCGATGTCAAGGCCACCTGGAACTGGTCGGATGCGCTGTCGGGGCTCGACACCCCCCGTTGCCCGGAGACCGCCACGACGAGCGAGGAGGGGGCCGATGTGGGCGTGACCGCGACCTGCTACGACAAGGCCGGCAACTCGCTCACCCGAAGCATGAGCTTCAAGGTCGACAAGACCAAGCCGACGCTGAGTCCGACGATCACGCCGATCCCGATTCTGCGTGCGAGCTCGGCCGTCGCTGACCCCGGGGCTAGCGACGCGCTGTCCGGCGTGGCGACTTCCTCGTGCGACCCCGTCGACACCTCCACGATCGGCCGACACACGATCGAGTGCCGCGCCACCGATCGTGCGGGAAACACGGCCACGCGTACCGTCAACTACATCGTCGAGCTCTCGATCGTGCGGCAGGCTCCCGAGGTCACCAGCATCGCGGGCCGCGGCAGCCGAGTGGTGCGGTTCCAGCTTTCCGACGCCGCCGGTCCCATACCCGACGACCTGGCGAACCAGCTGGCCAAGGGTTGCGCCGCGACCGTGACTCTGGGAACCGGTGTCCCCGAGTGCCCGACGTACGACGCGGGGTCACAGACCTTCCGCGCGATCATCCGGGCCGACGGAAGCTATCCCTCCGGAAGCATGGTCCCGCTGACGGTGGCCGTCGCAGCGGCAGACACCACCATCGTGGCGTCCGACACGACACAGGTCCGCGTCCGATGAGCCGGATGCACCGGCGCTCGCAGCGGCGAGGTGCTGGGCTCCTGCGGAGCCGGAAAGCGCTAAAGGCCGCTGCCTTCGGAGAACCGGACGTCAGCAAAGCGGCGCCCGTCTGCGAGGCGCACCATGGCGCGGTGCGGGACATCGCAATGTGGAGCTGAGGGAGCTGATGGTGTCTTGGTTCAGGACATAGGTCCCAACTGACACGTCCCACGTGAGTCGGGACATGCGTCACAGTCCCGTGGCATGCCGAAAGCCAGGGTCGCGGTCCTCAAAGTCGTCACCAAAGAACGCACCGTCACCGCTGCCGCCGAGCGGTACGGATTCTCCCGTAGGCATCTCCACCGACTACTTAGGAATCTTCATGCCGGTGCCGCCGTCAACCGGCTCCCCGGTGTAGGTGGTCTCCATGGGGGATGGTTCGTCCGCGGCGCGCATGGCAGGCGGCACGGCGGCTCGAAATCAACGACCTCGTAGGTGTAGGAGAGCCGTCGGTCGAGGAAGACGGCTTCGAAGTCCATCTGTGACCCGAACTTCACCAGCGGTGTGGTCCGCCACTTCACCGAATGAATGTTGGCGTACCACTCGGGGGCCTTCGTCGGGTCACCTGCGCACGAAGCGACTTCGTCGACCGCGAACTCGATGACTGCATGGAACTCGACGTCGACGTTCACCCCTCGACTATGCGCGTTTTCGCCACACCGGCCACGGAGCCTGCCAGGGCAGGCACCGGCGAGCGCGTCTCCGCGCGCAGCCCCGTCGCAGCGGAGCGTGCCACCCCGACACCGTGATGCACGTCGAGTCCGAGCCTCCACGCGGCGAAGCGACGCGTCGGTGTGCTGCACCCTTCGGACCGTGCGGCCGTGGGGCCGTCAGGAAGTGCATCCCCAGCCGTCGTGGTCGGCGTCGAGTCGGTAGGGGTCGCTGCCTGTTACTCGGACCGGCTTCTTCGAGGCGGGGATGTCGGCGCAGTTGAGGTCTGAGACCCGGGGCAGGCAGGGCGAGTAGTCGGGTTCGCAGCCGCTGCCGCTGCCCTTGCTCGCGGCGTGTGTCGTCGGCGCCGTCGCATGGGCGGTTGTGGTCGCGACGGACGGGGCGCCGATGTATCGGCGGTAGGCGGAGACCCAGTTGGTGTCCTCCATCTTCTGGGCGCGAGCCAGGCTGAGTTGGCCGGCGCAGACCAGGTCATGCAGCTTGTTCTCGACGGCATCCTTCGTGCGTGCTCCCCAGCGGCCCGCATACGGCTCGGGCCACAGATTGGTGATCGCATTGGACCCACCCAGCTCGAGGGAGACCAGGTGGTCGACCTCGTGGGCGTAGGGAACGTGGGCGACGTGGTAGCGGGCGTAGACGGCGCTGCTTTCCGATTCCGGCACGTCCCGCACGCTGGCGGCGTAACCGGGTGCGCACACCCTGGCGCGGCTGGTGGTCAGCACCGCACCGGGAGTCAGGACACGGTTCGGCAGGTCCGCCGCGCGAACTCCGGCCACGCGGGCCCGGGTCACCCGGGGCGCCGGCTTGGCAGTGGCCTTGGGCGGGGATTTGTGCAGCAGACCTCGATGGGTCGTGGCAGACCCGCGATGCGTCGACGCCGCGGACGGGGTCCGAACGGCTCTGGCCTGATGGACTGCTGTCGCCCTGTGGGCGGTCTGGGGGCTTTCGGAGGAGCAGCCGGTCACCGCAACGATGGTCGCCGCCGTCACGGCGGCGGTCAGGACGGCCAACCTGGAAGTCCTGCGGTGTCTCATGCAGCCAGCTCCTGTGGTGGGCCGGATGCCGCTCACTCGGGCAGGGACGACCGGTCCTGCGTTCTCGATGTACCAAGGTGTCACCAGATGCGAACGGGCGTGGACGATTCCCGGATCTGGGCTCCGAAGATCGCACGAGGTGCGGCTCACGTTGTCCGGACGAAGACGCAACGTCGGCGACCCACAAGGTCTCTCACAGCGAATCGCCGCTGTGTCGCAGGGCGCGGCGGATGGGCATGAGCCGCTGTCGCGGCGGTGTGCCGCACTCAATGCAGCAGATCTGGACATGCATGCTGGGCATGACCTGACGCGGGTGTGAGCCGGGCCCGGGAGGGCACACCGGCAGGATGACCGTCTACATCGCGTGGACCTCGGCGGACCTCCAGCAGTTCGACTCGTTACGAGACCTGGTTGGGCCATGGCGTGAAGTCTCGGTAGCTGCCGCTGAGCTGGCCTTTGTCGACAGTGACGAGGCGCTCTCTCAGGTCTACCACTCGTTGAAATGGGCACTGCCCGAAGGCGTCGCCCTCGTAGTGGCACCCGTTGCCGATCTGCCGAAGACAAAGGGACTGCCTCCTGGCACGACCAGCTGGCTTCGGGCGCGGCTCAGGTGACCACCGGTTCGCCACCGGCCAGGAAGATCCACACCCGTCGCGCGGAGTGTCGCACCCTCGATTGGCGCGAACTGGGCCTTCCATCACGCGCGAGGCCCGTCACCTCGGGCCGGTGAGGCCGAGCGGTGGGGTGTTGCTAAAGTCACCGACAACCACACGGGAGTCCGCGGCAGCGGGCTGAGATGGAGCTGGAGCCGCTCCGACCGTCGAACCTGATCCGGGTCATGCCGGCGAAGGAAGTGAAGGAGCTGTGCTCGTGTTACCCCGCATCTTCTGTCTGGTCGACGCCGCCCACCTGTCTCTCCTGCCTGCGATCGCGGAGACAGGCGTGGACGGCTTCCAGGTCCGCGCGAAGGCCGTGGCCGACTCGACGCTCCTCGCGTTCACGGAGTCGGTGGTCGCTGTAGTCCGGCCGCTCGGAGGGGTCGTCGTGGTCAACGACCGCGTCGACATCGCGTTGGCGGCGGGTGCTGACGGCGTGCATCTCGGCCGGCACGACCTGCCGGTCGATGTGGCCCGCCGGCTCGCTCCCGGGCTGCTGATCGGCGCGACCTGCCGGGACCGCGAGCAGGCGCGACGGGCCGCCACCAACGGAGCGGACTACGCCGGGTTCGGGCCGATCTTCGCCACCGCGAGCAAGACGGGTCTGCCGGCCCCGCTCGGGATCGCGGCGGTTCGCGCGGCCGCCGGTGTCCTGCCGCTGGTCGGGATCGGGGGCATCGACGCGGCCACCGCGCGTGCCGTCCTGGAAGCGGGCGCGGCTGGTGTCGCGGTGATCGGCGCGATCTGGCGACAACGAGATCCGCTTGCCGCAGCGAGAGAGCTCGTCGAAGCGGTCGCCTGATGCGGGTTCGGATCCTCGGGGCCGGGATCATCGGCTTGTCCTGTGCCGAGGAGCTGATCCGGCGTGGGCACGAGGTCGTCGTGGTCGACCGCGACCCGGGCCGCGGCGCGTCGTACGCCGCGGCCGGGATGCTCAGCCCCTCATCGGAGGTGTGGCACGGCGAAGGGGCGTTGCTCGACCTCGGCCTGCGCAGCATGGCGCTGTGGCCCGGGTACGCCGGCCGGTTGGGGATTCCCCTCCACACCACAGGCACTCTCCTGGTCGGCCGCGACGGTGGCGACCTCCAGCTCGTCGAGCGCCAATGCGCACTCCTGGCGAGGCATGGCCTCGATGTACCGATGCTGGAGCGGCGCCAGGTCCGCCGACGCGAGCCGATGCTCGGACCGCGGGTCGCCGGGGGCGCCTGGCTGCGCGACGACCACAGCGTCGACCCGCGCGCGGTGCTGGCCGCACTCCTGGTCCGCGCCCGTGTTGTGGCGGAAAGCGCGGCGCCGGCTGAGGTCACGGTCGTCGCGACGGGTTCTCGACTGCCCGAGCCCTTCGGTCGTCTCGTGCGGGGGGTACGCGGCGAGATCGTCCGCGCCCGCGGCGACGGTCTGCCGGCGCACACAGTCCGGGGCTGGGTGCACGGCGATCCGGTCTACGTGGTCCCACGGGCGTCGGGCGAGGTGGTCATCGGGGCGACATCGGAGGAGCACGACGGGCCGCCAGTGGTCAGTGTCGGCGGCGTGGCGCGGCTGCTCCAGGCGGCGCGCGAGCTGGTCCCCGGACTCGACCGGGCCGAGTTCGTCGAGGCGATCGCCCGCGACCGTCCGGGCACGGCGGACAACCTTCCGCTGGTCGGGCCTTCGGAGGTGGACGGCGTCGTGCTCGCGGCGGGCCACTTCCGGCACGGCGTACTCCTCGCGCCACTGACCGCACAGCTGGTGGCCGACCACCTCGAGACCGGGTGCGTCGAGCCCGCCCTCGACCCGCGCCGGCTCTCCCGAGACGGACTGACACGAGAAGGGACGAGTCGATGACGATCATCCTCAACGGGGCGTTGGCCGACGGAGCGGACACCGTCGCCGATCTGGTCGAGCGCCATCTCCCACTGGTCAGGCCGACGGGGGTCGCGGTTGCCGTCAACGCCACCGTGGTCCCCCGTGACCGCTGGGCCGCGTGGCCGTTGCGCGAGGGCGACGTCGTGGACATCGTGACGGCGGTGCAGGGCGGATGAGCGTCACGATCGCGGGTCGGGATCTCGCGTCGCCACTGTTCCTCGGCACCGGTGGGTTGCCGCACCTCTCGCTGCTGGAGCCGGTGCTCGAGGCGGCAGGGCCGGGCCTGGTGACCGTGGCGGTACGCCGCACGTCGGCCCTGCAGTCCGGGGGCCTGCTCGACACGATCAGGCGAGCCGGCGTGCCGGTGCTGCCGAACACGGCCGGCTGCACGAGCGCCCGCGAAGCGGTGCTGACCGCGCGGCTGGCTCGGGAGGCGCTCGGCACGACCTGGGTCAAGCTCGAGGTGATCGGCGACGAAACGAGCCTGATGCCCGACGCGGTCGAGCTGCTCGAGGCCGCGGCGATCCTGGTCGGTGACGGATTCGCGGTGCTGCCGTACACCACCGACGACCCGGTGCTGGCTCGTCGCCTCGAGGACCTCGGGTGCGCGGCGGTGATGCCGCTCGGCGCGCCGATCGGGTCGGGCCTGGGGATCCTCAACCCGCACGCGATCGAGGCTGTCGTCGCTTCGGTGTCGGTGCCGGTCGTGCTCGACGCCGGCGTCGGTACGGCGAGCGACGCGGCGTACGCGATGGAGCTCGGGTGTTCCGCCGTCCTCGCTGCGACGGCGATGACGCGTGCGGACGACCCGGTCGCGATGGCCCGGGCGCTGCGGCTCGGGGTCGAGGCGGGCCTTGCCGCGCGGCGCGCCGGCCGAATCCCCCGGCGCACGACGGCCCGCGCGTCCAGCCCGACGAGCGGAATGGTCGGGACCGTCGGATGAAGGTGCCACGACTGGTGTTGCTGACCGACCGGACCCAGCTGTCCGCGGCGCGCGGCCTGGTCGAGACCGTGCGCGTCTGTGCGGAGGCCGGGTTACGACAGGTGGTGGTGCGGGAGCACGACCTGGACCAGGACACGCGTCACCGGTTGGTCATCGACCTCGCCGCGATCGACGGCCTGGTCGTGATCTCCTCCCGACGGCCCGAGCCGGCCGCCGCCGGCATCCACCTGGCCGCCTGCCAGGCCGCCCCGGACACGGGATGGTTCGGGCGGTCGTGCCATACGGTCGAGGAGGTGCACCGTGCGGCGGCCGAGGGTGCCGGCTACGTCACGCTGTCGCCGTTCGCGGCGACCCGGAGCAAGCCCGGCTACGGCCCGCCGGTGGACCTCGACGCCTACGCCGACGGCTACGGCGTTCCGGTGCTGGCTCTCGGTGGCATCGGACCTGGCGACGCGGCACGGGCGCTGGCGGCCGGCGCCCACGGTGTCGCGGTGATGGGCGCGGTGATGCGCGCCGCCGACCCGGCCGCGGTCGTGCGTGGGCTCCTCGCGGAGGTCGGAGGATGAGCTCACCGGCCGTCGTCCTCGCCGTCGCCGGCACCGACTCCGGTGGCGCCGCAGGTATTGCCGCGGACCTGACCACGTTCGGTGACCTCGGTGCCCACGGAGTTGTCGCCGTCACTGCCGTCACCGCCCAGGACACCACCGGCGTCCGCTCGGTCCACGCGGTGCCCGCCGCGATCGTGCTTGCCCAGCTCGAGGCGGTGGTCGAGGACCTGCCGGTGGCGGCGGTCAAGACCGGCATGCTCGGCACCGCGGAGGTCGTCGCGCTGGTCGCCGACCGGCTGAGCGCCCTGGGTGTTCCGCTGGTGGTCGACCCGGTCTTGGTCGCGACCAGCGGCGCGGTGCTCGGCGATGCGGAGACCATGCACGCCTACGTCGAGCGCCTGCTGCCGGTGGCGAGCGTGATCACCCCGAACGCCGACGAGGCCCGCGCCCTGCTCGGCGCAACCGGACCTCCCGACCGGATGGCCACGGCGCTGACCAGGCTCGGCCCGGCCGTCGTGCTCACCGGCGGCGGACTGGCCGGCACGTGCACCGACTGGGTCGCCGTACCAGGCGAAGCGCCGGTGGCGCTGTCGCACCCGGCCGTCGAGACCACGAACGACCACGGCACCGGCTGCACCTTCAGCGCAGCCCTCGCCGTCCACCTCGCCCACGACATCCCTCTGATCACGGCGGCGCGAAAGGCCGCCGCCTACACCGCCGGACGACTCCGGCTCAGCCAGCCCTGGAGCCTCGGCCGCGGCCGCGGCCCGATCGCCCACACCCGATCGTCGAAATCCTGAGGAGAACCCGCATGACCGTCCACGAAGCCCACACTCGCGTCCTCGTCGAAGGACCCCGCCCCGGAAGTCGGCCCGACGTGCAAGTGCCGGTCACTCGGGTCGCCCTGACCAACGGCGAGATCTTCGACCGCTACAGCACCGAGGGCCCCGGCTCCGACCCGGAGGCCGGCCTGCCCAGGCTGCGGGAGACCTGGATCGCCGAACGCGCCGACACCACCACCTACGACGGCCGCCAGACGGGGCTGCCTGACAACGGCCGGGCGGCAGTGCGCCGCGGCAGCGCCCGCGCGGAGTGGCCCGGAGACACGGCACGGCCACGGCGGTCCGTCGACGGCGCGCGTGTCACGCAGATGCACTACGCGCGGGCCGGCCTGGTCACCCCGGAGATGGAGTTCGTCGCCGTGCGCGAGAACTGTGACGTCGAACTGGTCCGCGCCGAGGTCGCCTCCGGCCGCGCGATCATCCCGGCCAACGTGAACCACCCCGAGTCCGAGCCGATGGTCATCGGCCGCAGGTTCCTGGTCAAAGTCAACGCGAACATCGGCAACAGTGCCGTGACCAGCAGCATCGCGGAGGAGGTCGACAAGCTCACCTGGGCCATCACCTGGGGCGCCGACACGGTGATGGACCTCTCCACCGGTGACGACATCCACACCACCCGGGAGTGGATCCTGCGAAACTCTCCCGTCCCGATCGGGACGGTCCCCATCTACCAGGCGCTGGAGAAGGTCGACGGCCAGGCCGATCGGCTGACCTGGGAGATCTTCCGCGACACCGTCATCGAGCAGTGCGAGCAGGGCGTCGACTACATGACCATCCACGCCGGCGTACTGCTGCGCTACGTGCCGCTGACCGCGAACCGGGTCACCGGCATCGTCTCCCGTGGCGGCTCGATCATGGCCGGCTGGTGCCTGGCCCACCACGAGGAGAACTTCCTCTACATCCACTTCGACGAGCTCTGCGAGATCTTCGCCCGATACGACGTCTCCTTCAGCCTCGGCGACGGGCTCCGGCCCGGCTCTGTCGCCGACGCCAACGACGAGGCGCAGCTCTCCGAGCTGCGGACCCTGGCCGAGCTCACCACCCGCGCCTGGCAGTACGACGTCCAGGTGATGGTCGAGGGCCCCGGGCACGTGCCGCTGAACCTGGTCGAGGAGAACGTCGTACTCCAGCAGGACTTGTGCCACGGCGCACCCTTCTACACCCTCGGCCCGCTCGCCACGGACATCGCGCCCGGCTACGACCACATCACCAGCGCCATCGGCGCCGCCGCCATCGCGACGCATGGCACCGCAATGCTCTGCTACGTCACCCCCAAGGAGCATCTCGGGCTGCCGAACCGCGACGACGTCCGCGTCGGTGTGGTGACTTACAAGCTGGCCGCACATGCCGCGGACATCGCCAAGGGCCACCCTGGCGCCCGGGCGTGGGACGACGCGCTGAGCAAGGCGCGCTTCGAGTTCCGGTGGCGCGACCAGTTCGCCCTCGCCCTCGATCCGCAGACCGCGGAGTCCTATCACGACGAAACACTCCCGGCCGAGAGCGCCAAGACCGCGCACTTCTGCTCGATGTGCGGCCCGAAGTTCTGTTCAATGAAGATCTCCCAGGACGTGCGCGACCGCTTCGGCGACCCCGATCCGGACCTGGCGATGAAGCAGAAGTCAGCGGAGTTCCTTGAGCTCGGCGGCTCCGTCTACGTCCAGCCCTAAGTGGCCACGGCCAGTTCAGGGATCCAGACCACTTTGCGGCGAAGTGGGCCGCCTCCTACGCGACCTGCCCGCGAGCCTGTAGGTCGGTCTGGGAGCGGCGCAGGGCACGGCCGATGATCCGGCGCAGCCCGCGACGGACCATGCAGACCGCGTCGTGGTCGATCGGTCAACGCCGCCGCGGGAGCGGTGCTGGTGGCCCATCGCCGCGCAGGCCGAGTCGATGGTGGTCAGGGAGAGACCTTGGTCGGGCCAGCCGGTGAGGTAGGCGCACAATGCGGCGGGCTCGGCAGGGTAAGGCACGATCCCGCGGCCGGTGCACCAGCGCACCCAGCGGCGCCAGGCAAGGACGTAGACGGTGCGGTCGGCCCTGACGAGCGGGTTTTGTGGAGCTGAGGGTGGAGCTGAGGGTGTAGCTGAGGGGATTCGAACCCCTGACCTTCTCTGAAGGACCGCGACCATCGAATGGTCGATGGATCTCGGTCTCTCTCGAGCCAAACCGCTCAATCTGTAGCCCTGCGACGGATCTGAGATGTCGGCGGCGCTCCAAAACTGGTCGATTCCGGCGCCTGAAAAGTGAACGGTTTGGGTGAGTCTAGGACTCGTCTTCTGCTGTGGTGGTGCGGATGCTGGGGAGGCTGTCGATGCCGCGTCCGCGGAGCCTGTAGCTGGCGCCCTTCAATGTGAGGACGTCGGCGTGGTGGACGATGCGGTCGATCATGGCCGCGGCGACGGCTTGGTCTCCGAACACGCCACCCCAGCTGGAGAACGGCAGATTCGAGGTGAGCACGAGCGAGGCGTGTTCGTAGCGGGATGAGACCAGCTGGAAGAAGAGGTTCGCGGCGTCTTGTTCGAAGGGCAGGTAGCCGACCTCGTCGACCACAATCAGCCCGTAACGGCGTAGCCGGGCGAGCTCTTGGGGCAGTCGTCCCTGCCGGTGGGCCTCGGTGAGTCGGGTGACCCAGTCGGTGGCGGTCGCGAACAGGACCCGATGCCCGGTCTGGGCGGCGGTGACGCCCAGGGCGGTGGCCAGGTGGGTCTTCCCGGTGCCGGGCGGTCCCAGCAGAACAACGTTGCGGGCCTCGGCCAGAAAGCCGCCTGAGGCCAGTGCTGCGATCTGTTGCCGGATGCCGGGTTGGGCGTCGAAGTCGAAGTCCTCGATGGTCTTGACGGTCCCGAACCCGGCAGCCCGGATCCGCAGGTGGGCTCCGGAAGCGTTCCTGGCTGCGACTTCGCGTTCCAGGACGGCGGCGAGGTAGTCCTCATGGGTCCAGCCGGCGTCACGGGCTTGGTCGGCAAGCCGTCCTGCTGCTTCGGTGATCCTGGGTGCCTTTAACGCCGAAGCCAGGTAGGTGATCTGCTTGAGTGCTTCGGTGCTCGCGGCAGCCTTGGTGTTCTTCGCGGTGGCCATCAGCTCATCGCTCCCTCGTCGTTGCCGAGCAGACCGAAGGCGCGGTCGTAGTCACTCAGATCGCGCAGAAGGTCATCGCCAGTTGTCGCTGCACTGACTGGGCGTGGTTGCTGGAACCGTTTGCGCAGCCAGGCAGCGGTCTCGACATGGGCGGGGTCGGTGACGGTAGCGCCCCTGGCCCAGATTCGGGTGTGCTCGGTGACCAGCCGTCCCTCGGCGTGGACCCGGACGTGCTCCAGGTCGGCGGACACGTCGACGAGGCGGCCGATCAGGGTCGGGTCCACGGAGTAGTCGTTGGTGTCCAGACGCACGTAGTAGTCGCGGCCCAGTCGGATCCGGTTGCGCCAACCCAGATGCAACGGGATTGGTGGCAGCGGCAGCATCGCGGCCCGGTCGGCCTCGACCAGATCAACCGGGGATGCCTTGATGGTGCGCACCGTCCGCGCGTTCGCCTTCAGCAGCCAGTCGCCGAACTGGTCGTTGAAGTCGACCGGGGAGCCGAAGGTGCGTCCGGGCATGAAGGAGGTCTCGAACCAGCCATTGCGGCGTTCCACCAATCCCTTGGATTCCGGATCCCTGGGCGGCAGCAAGACCAGCTTGGTGGCCAAGGTGCCCATGAACTGCTCGACGCCTTCGGCGCGGCGGTGTCCGCGGCCGATGCCAGGCTCGTTGTCCCAGATCAGGCGTCGTGGCACCCGTCCCAGTTGCTGGATCAACTCCCACGAACCCAGCAGCAGGTCCTCAGTCTTGCGGGTAGGGATCATCTTCGCGGTGATGAACCTCGAGTGCGCGGCGGTGATCACCAGCACCGGCAACAGCTTGGTGGTGCCGTCCTCCAGCGGGATCCGCCTCGGCGGGAACCACAGATCACACTGCGCCGCATCACCCGGCGCCCAGACGAGCCGATCCGCCGGATCCACCGGCCGATGCTCGGGACGCAGCCGCTTCACGTTCTCGGAGAACCAGCGGATCGATCCCGTCCAGCCGACCCGCTCGGCCAACACCGTGGCAGGCATATCCGGCGTCACCTCGAGCAACTCCCGCACCCGCGGCTCGAACACCGCGAACGACGACGCCTTCGGCGTCCGCTCATAGCGGGGCGGCGCCTCAGAGTTCACCGCCTTGATGACCGTGGTCCGCGAGATCCCCAACCGTGCCGCGATCCGTGCCTTCGGCACCCCCTCAGCAGCCAGCCTCCTGATCAGCGCCCAGTCCTCCAAAGTGATCACACTCCAATCGTTGAGTGTTCACTTTTCACCGCCGAAACTGTTCAATTTTCGAGCGCCGCCGACATGAGATGTTCTGGACGTCAACGCTACCTCATTACCTCGGGCAAGCTCGGCGGCGCTCGGAGTCCATTTCTGCTGACTTTCCGGTACCGCGTAGAAGCCCAGATTGACGCGACGGGTGTTGAGCCCCGGGGTCGACTGGTGGGCGTTGTTGGGTTCGGAGTTCGCGCTTGGCAGCGCATGTGAGAGTCCGAACTTTGACACGGAGAGCGAAGAGACATATGAGCCGGAGGCCATCATCGTGACCAACTCCGCCGGCATCGTCCCCATCGCATACTTCCTCCGAGGTCGCCGCACCGCCTGAGTTACGGGTGCAACGCGAGCGGCGCATACCGCAGCAGGAGCCGCTTCACGCCGACCTCGCGCCCGAAGTCGATGGATGCCACCGCCGTGTCGAGCTTCCCGTCACTCATCACAACGTCGACGATCGTGCCCTTCCCGAAGGTGGTGTGCACTACCCGCGTCCCGGCAGTCGCATGGGTCGCGGTCAGGCGCGACTCCTTGCTGACGAAGTTGGGCGCCTGGTCGTTGTTCGTCCGGTCCTCATACACCTCGATGAGGTAGACCACTGCCGGGAGAACCAGCCCGACCGTGAGGCGGCCAAGCGCATCGTCGAGAAGGTGCGACTTGCTGCGTCCGTGACCGGTGCCGCGAGCGTTCCGGAGCTCGCCCGCACCGTTCAGCACGCTCGCCAACCCGCCGAACAGACGCTTCGCTGACCGTGCCTCTACCGGGTCGCCGCCTTCGTCGACCTGGGACGGGTCGATGCCCAGGTGCTTCATCGTTCGGGAGATGAGCTTGGGCAGGTCCTCCTTGCCGGCGTCCCCGGTGTGGCCCAAGATCGTGCGGCACGCGGTCTCGATGAGGTCCTTCGCCTGCCCGACAGCAGCCTCCGGGTCGGTCGCGTGGTCGCGGCGGATCCGCTCGATCTGGCGGCGCATCTCCCCAACTTCGAGACGCGCAGCGGCAGCTTCTGCGGACGAGAGAACGGTGCCGTCCGGGAGAGTCGCATCCACATCAGATGCGTCCCAGAACAACTTCTCCAGAAGGTCCGGGTGGTGCTCCTGCAACCAGGCAGGCAACTTCAGGTACTCGGTGACGGTGTCCAGGTTCGGGAACCGGTCCCGCAGAGTGAGCGGCTTCGGCGGCGCCGCCTTTGCCCCGAGGTCCGCCCACGGGTCGGGCTTCGGGTCAGGAACGCGGCCCAAGACGACCGGAACCATGTCGAGCACGTTGCCCTCGTAGTCGTCGTCACCGAAGTAGAGCGACCGCAGGAGCCGGGCGTGGCCCTCGATCTCCTTTGCCTTGCCGGTCAGTAGCGCGAGCTCAGTCCAGTCGCCGGCCGTAGACATGACGTCGTGCATGCAGCGCCCGAAGGCCAACAACACGAAGTTCTCCGGAGCGTCCGGTCGCCACGACAAGGTCACCCGCCCAACGCTACGGACCCGGGGCGACAACTTTGGGACCACCCGGGTGTCACTGCGGCAAGATGACGCCTAGCCCAACCAGGAGGACCGATGACTGACTGCCCCGACGTCCGTGACTACGGACCGTTCGGCAACCGCCAGTACGTCCTGTTCATCGACGACGAACCGGTCAGCCACGCGTGCGTCGGTGAGAGCAGGTATGACGAGGACGACGGCACCCTCGAGCAGGCGGCGTCGCTGAAGCTCATCTGGACGCCGCCGGACCACCGCGGACACCAGTACGGACGCAAACTCGTGGTCGAACTCCAAAGGCTGTTTCCGGACATCGTCCACGATGGCCAGTTGAGCAGCCACGGGCGGAAGCTCGTCGATGAGCTCGGCATCCCCCACGACGGTCGGACCACCCCTGTGTCGTACGACGGCGCGGAAGCGGAGAGCAAGGGTGCAGAGGCTTGGGCGAAATGGACCGCTGAGTACCTCGACGCCTGACGTCGCTCTGGTCGCCGGTGCGGGTGACGACGGATGGGCGCCGGTCGTCCGGACGTGGGCAGGGGCCGCATGCGACACGCCGCGCAGTCACGTGACCGGCGCAACGGTCGGTCGCTAGCTTCGAACTGCTGGCGTCGATTCGACCCCTCGCCGGCACGCGTCGCGGCTCGTCAGCCTGGGGAAGGGCAGGCGGGCCGCGACGTCCTCGACCGGGCGGGCGAGCCCGTTTGGCGCCGATGTCGCGGTCGTGGCAGCGTCCGGTGCCGTGGACGAACGCATTCGCGACCTCAACGTTCTGATGGACCAGGTCTTCCGTGGCCAGATCCCGGCAGGCGTCGTCTGGCACTACACGAAGCCCCGTGGGCTGCCGGACATCCTCAAGAGCCGCATCATCTGGGCCGGGGACTCGTACGGCATGAACGACCCCCGAGAGCTCCTTACGGGGCACGATGCCGTCGCGGACGCCCTGGCTGCAGCGAACTTCCCCGACAAGCTGCGCGAACGCATGACCAAGCTCCTCGCGTTCTACCGGCAGCAGATGGAACGCAGCGAGACGTTCATCCTGTCCGCGTCCATCGACGACGACAGCCTCCACCAGTGGGACGCCTACGCCGGCCGCGATGGGTACTCGATCGGCTTCCACGTCGAGCCCGGCAACATCAACCTCCTCGAGCGGTACCCGTTCAACCCAACGCCCGAGAATTCCAAGGACCAGACCCAGTTTGTGTCGAACTGGCGCAACGTCATCTACGACCCCGCCGAGCAGGCTGGAGAAGCTGGTGCGTACGTCGAGCTCGTCGCCCGGATGCTCGACCCGGTCCACTTCGGTGCCGACCCGAACCACCTCTATAACGAGTACACCGTCGAGCTGCTCGGAGCACCGGGGTACGCGGCAACCGTTGCCCGCCTCAAGCGGGACGACTCCGCACCCGAGAACGAAGTGCGGATCACCGCGACGACACTCGACCCGGACCGGTTCCGCAGCGACAACCCTTGGGGGCGGCCCAAGGTCGACCTCACCGGCTGGGTCAGCCCCACGAAGTTCCGCCCCGCCGGCGCGTACTCCAGTCCCGAGGCGACGCTCCTCCCGATCGTGGAGATCCGCACTGGCCCGGACGCCGACGTCACCGGTCTCCGAGAACTGCTCGACCAGCACGGGTACGGGCACGTCCGGATCTCCACCAGCCAGCACCCGCCCAGCTGAGCACCCGGGATGCGTGAGCCACCGCCACGGTGACCCACGCACCATCGAGTCGGGCTACGTCAGGGCTGCGGGACCGACGCCAGCGGAATCAGGCCCCAATCGCGGACAGAACGCCCGGGGGCGAAGTCCCACTCGCCACGGCACCGGTCACACCACAGGTTGACCGAGTGCTCCCGGAACCCGGGGACGTTGTCGTGCTCCTCGACGACCTCGCCGTCACCGCACGGGCACAGGAAGGTGACCTTCTCCATGTCGCCCGCGCCGGCACCCCACCCGGAGACATCGTCAGAGCTGCGGCTCACGAACTTCGGCCGTACCGGGTCCGCGTCGGGCGACGCCATGAACCACTCCGCAATGGTGTGCACCGCAGCGTCGTACGCGTTTGCCGACGGCCACGACGCAACGAGCTCCTCGAGGAAGTCGCCGCCCGAAGCGCAGATGGACTGGATGTTGTACTCGATGCCGCCGACGTAGTCACGGGCGATGTCGCCGACCCGGTCGTTCCGGTCGGCCTGGGCGATGAGCCAGTCGTGGAACGGCGTCGCGACAACCACCGGGGCCGGCCGAACCCACCGCGGCGCAACAGGCGTGCCCGCAGCGCACCGCGCGAGAGACTCCTCCAGGTGGTCGAGCGCAGCGGGACGGTGGTGGTGAGCGGTCGGCGGCGTGCTGCCGTCGACGAGCTGCCGCACGTAGTCGTGCTCGGCCTCGGAGATGCCGACCAAGAGGTTCGGCCCAGGGGTCTCGGTCTCGACCAGCGGCAGCCCGAGCGCGGCAGCGGCCCAGATGAGCCGCCCGTTGGTCACGTAGTTGCAGTGCGGCGCGAGGAGCTTCTCGACCGTGTGCTTCAGCCGGTAGCTGTGCACCGCAGCGTCCGCCTCGGTCGCCGGGGTGAACAGACGCAGCGCCTCGACGACCAGCGCCATCTCGACCAAGTCCTTCTTGGTGCCGAACCGCCACGGAGTCGTGTCCCACATACCGTTGTCCCCCAGGACCGGAGGCCCGCCGTGCGACCCGACGACCGGGTGGTCGTCCAGGACCCCGACGAGGGTCCGCACGCTAAACCGGTCACCCAGGAAGCCCTGGGCGAACGGCGACTCAACCTGACGCAGCGACGCGGTGTACTTCGTACCCGTCAAGGCGCTCCAGGCACGCGCGTCCTGCTGGGACGCCCGGTCAGAATTGTTCCTGCTTGATGCCATCTCGATCTCAATTTCCGAGCTCGCAACCCACGCTTGCCAGCCCTGACTGAGAGAGAATCCAAAGCAGACTGGAACCAACATCGCTGGTGCGCATCGCTTGTCCTCAACCACCGTCATCGCGTGGGAATCAGGCTCGGAGAGAGGTCGACCAGCCGGCCTCGTATTCCAGGATACCCGCTGACCCAACTCACACCAACGCCCCGCCCGGCCTGCTCGACGACACGAAAGCGCCCCACAGTTACTCAGAAGTCGAGCTTGAACCCGACCTTCGCCTCGGCCTCCGCCAAGGACAACCAGACACACTCGCGACTATTCGACGGTGATCGCGGTCGGGATCTTGAGGGTGTTCGCGATCGGGGTGTAGAGGTCAATGCCCTGGGCGCTGGTCTTCAGCGAGATCACCAGTGCGTAGCGGACAGGCTGATCGACTCTGGCCTTAGCATTGTTGTTCTTCCACCAGCCACCGACTGGGAAGACGGCGAGTTTGCCTGATTGGGCTAGCTCGACACCCGACGTGGGCCAGACGTCTTGGTGCAGTGACCCGAGGTTGCGCTGGTAGGCACCGACAAGCCACTTGACTTGTCCCCCGTCGGGGCGCCCGCCGGCCTCTTCGGTGCGAGCGTCGCGGTTCACTCGCTGGACGAATTGCAACTCTGACTCAAGTGGATCCTGGACCTCGAACCTCAACTGGTGCGACGGGTAACGGTAACGGCGTCGCCATCCGCGGCGCGACGCTGTGGGCTCGATGAAGTAGGAGAGCGTGACCCGAAGGTCCACCTGGAGGTCTCCGAGGTCTTGAAGAACCTGGGTCGGCCAGGGCAGGTCGTGGAGCCGGAAAGTGGGGATCTTGAAGTCGTCGCCTTCGAACGGGAGGAACTCGTCCTGGACGACCAAAGTGACTGCCTGGTCGGTCGAGTAAAGGACCCGGTCTTCGGTCGGAACTCCCCAGCCGTAGCGGCGCAGCATGGCCTGCTGGGCCTTCTTTCCCTGCTTGCTTGCTTCGTTCAGCGCGGCACGCATCGCGGGAGTCCACTCGGCTCCGTGGACGAGGAGTGCGCGGATGGTCTCGGGCCAGTACTCCGGATAGGTAGCCATCGCAAGCGCAGCCAGGCGCGAGGCTTGGGCGGTCGCCGCGCTCGTCGCGTGTGCCGACGTCAGTGCCAGGTTGTTGACATGGCCGGTGGTTCTCGTCGAGAGAGCTGGCAGGCCCGGTTCGAACAAGGAGCCCCCGTCGTACAGAACGTTGCCGCCCTCCATCACGATGTCGGGCTTGATCGGCCAGGGTGTGGTCCCGAACAGCAATGAGGTGCGGCTGTACGGGGACAGCTCGCCTTCGTCGGCGAGAACTTCCCAGCCGGTGTACGCGGGGTCAGTCGGCGCGGAGATGAGCTCGGTGTGGGCGCCGACCGTGAGGGCGTTCCAGGCCTGGCCGGGATCCAGGACTGCTGAGAGGTCAGACAGGTCGAGGTGGTCGGCGACGCTCTTGTCGGTGTTCCCCGCTGAGACCACCAGCAGCCGCGCGCGCGCGGGATCTGGGGCTGAGAGCAGTTCGAGTTCGTCGCCGTTGCGGACAACTTCGGCGCCGACGGCGAGGGCGTCCACGGTGGCCGACCAGAGTGTCGGTTGACCCGGTACCTCTGCGTTGTCGGCCTTCACGCTGATCGGCATGCAGAACACGCGGTCCCGCTTCGAGACGGTTTCGGGTACCGCCACAGCCTGGGCTGTCACGTCGCCGTAGGTGATCCGATCGTGTTGCGGTTCACCGTTGTGCGGCATGATCCTGACCGACTCCAGGCGGTGTCGAAGGACCACGGCCCCAGAACCGGCAAGAGTGGTTTCGAGGTTGCCGAACAGGGCGATGCCGGCCATCTTCGTGCCGTGGCCCTCCTGGTCGAATCCGCTGACGCCCAGGACGGTGTGCAGATCCGGTTCGGCGAGCGAGTCGGCCAACAGCACGTGCGTCCGGGCCACCCCGGTGTCGAGATGACAGACCGCGGGTGCGATCTCGTCGGCGGGCTCGAGCCGTTCGAGCAGGTCGTCGAGGTATTCCTCCTGCTCCTCGATGGACAGGTCCTCGATGGTGTCGACAAACTCCGGGCTCCGGATCTCCGCTACCGGAACGGCGGTGAACGGGAGCGCTTCGAGCTGGGTCCAGGTGGCTTCGAT
Source organism: Nocardioides marmorisolisilvae (assembly GCF_031656915.1). Taxonomy (NCBI): domain Bacteria; kingdom Bacillati; phylum Actinomycetota; class Actinomycetes; order Propionibacteriales; family Nocardioidaceae; genus Nocardioides; species Nocardioides terrisoli. The sequence goes on from NZ_CP134227.1 coordinate 1,856,037, forward strand.
CCACATGACGCTGCGGTCGATTAGGCGCAGTACTCGTGGTGAGTGATTGAGTTCAGTGGTCTGGGCGTAACGTCTCAGGAGTTCCGGGCCGTCGGCGGTGGGTCGAAGCCAGATCTCCCACCAGTGCTTTCCGGTTGCGGGAGGTTGGCCGTCGGACTGCCAGAGGTCTGCGAGGACGGTCTGTCGGATGCGGGCGATGTTCGCCACGAGTTCGTTGTTTCGCGGGTTCCCGGCGGGGCTCGAGCGCTGGAGGTAGTCCTCGAAGATCTTCAGGAACTGGGCGCGGTACTGGTCGCTGACCCAGACCATGGCACGTTCGGGTAGGTCGATGTCGGGCTGGGCGAGGCGCACCGAGAGGAGGAGCCACTGGGGACGTTTTGCCGTGGTGCGGTGCCGGGACATTCGCTCCAGGCGTTCGATCGCTAGCGGGTATTCGGCGTCGGCTCCCTCGAGGGTGATCACCGTCCCGAGGGCGCGTAGCTCTTCTTCGGTGAGTACCTCGGAACGTGCCTGTTCGGCGGCGTCAAGGGCTGTGGTGAGTTCGTCGAGACGTCCTCGGCCGTGTCCGGCGCGGCTCTCGACGGGACGGATCTTGGGGTCGCCGCGGCCGGGGCGTCGGAACTCTTCGTCAGTGGATCTGTTCTCCACCAGGAGGTGGCTCAGATGTTGGCGGGGTTCAGCCAAGGCTGCCCGCCTGTCGGGCCTCCAATGCGTGGCGCAGATCTTCGACCGCGATCTGCGTGCGTCCCATGAGGATCACGCTCTTTGCGGCGGATTCGGCAGCCCGGACCAGGTCGGCGTGCGAGAGGCCTTCCATCTCTGACGCCAAGGATGTCCAGCGCACGCCCTTGGCCAGGGTGCCGAGCCGTCCGCGCATGACGGCGGCTCCTTGCTTGGGATCCGGTAGCGCGTAGTCCAGCACCATGTCGAATCGTCGGAACAGCGCCCGGTCAAGGATCTGGCGGTGGTTGGTGGCCGCGATGATCAGGCTCTCGCTGCTGCTGTTCTCCAAGAACACCAAGAACGAGTTCAGGATGCGGCGGGCCTCGCCGACGTCGTTCCCGCTCCGCTCGCCTCCGAGCGCATCGAACTCGTCGAACAGGTAGACCGCGCGCTGTTGTTCGGCCGCTTCGAAGATCACCCGCAGCTTGCTAGCGGTCTCCCCCATGAACTTGCTCATCAGGCTGTCCAGACGGATGGTCAGCAGTGGCATCGAGAGCTCGTGCGCGAGTACGGCAGCGGTCATCGTCTTGCCAGTACCGGGTGGCCCTTCGAACAGCAGTCGATGGGCCGGCTCGAATCCGTGATCCAGCAGATTCTTGCGCTGACGCTGCTCCGTCAGGATTCGTCCGACGAGGGACCCCAACGCGGTGGGCAGCACGAGTTCCTTGAGCGTGACCTCTGGATGGGTGGCGATGACCAGGTCCGCGAGGTCGCCGCGCGGCTGCGCGATCGAGGTGACCTTCGGCGACGACGCGGCACGGGAGGACTCAACGACCGACTTCAGGTCGGTCGCGAGTCGGTGATGTCCCTTGCGCGCCGCTTGGGCGGCCACCTGCATCGCCACCGAGTAGAAGGCGGCATCGTCACCGGCAGCGTGGCTGCGCACGAGCGCCTTGAAATGCTCCGCGCTCCCCGCCATGACTCACCTCCGCCGCCGGTATCCCCGTACGACGCAGTCTAGGGGGACCCACCGCCACAATCCGACCGAACGCGGCAGGCGACAACAGCCCCCTGAGCGCGCCCTTCGTCCGTTTTGCGCACTCATAGACCCAGATCGCGGCTCGAAGTGGAGGCGAGGGCTTCGAGTGGTCGGATGTACCGGTTGACGAGCACCGACATGTCTTTGTGCCGGGTCTGGGCGGCGATCCGGGCGAGCGGGACGCCGCCGAGGGCGGCGGTGGTGGCGTGTCCGGCGCGCAGGGAGTGGGCGGTGATGCGTGCGGCGTCGAGGCCGGCTGCGTAGGCGCGCTTGCGCAGTATCCGGGAGATCGATTCTCCGGCGAGCGCCTGGAGGCTGATCTGGCTGCGGTAGAAGCGGGTGAACAGCGGTCCGGGCTGGTGGCCGCGGAGCTTGCGCCAGGCAGCCATCGCCGCGACCGGATCGGTGGTGGGGTGCTTGCCGCGGGCCACCGCGACGATCTGGCCGTGGCCTTCTTGGTCGGTCTTCGACTTACGGATGGTGACCAGGACTCCGTCTGGTTCTTCGCGGATGTCGAGCAGGTCGAGTCCGATGATCTCGGAGCGGCGCATGGCGGAGGCGTAGCCGAGCAGGATGATCGCGGCGTCGCGGACACCAGGCGCGGTGGTGCGGTCGATGTGGCCGACGATCTGGCGAATGTCCTCGGTGGATAGCGGTCGGGCGAGTTGTCGGGGTGCGGTGCCGTAGGTTCGGCGCAGTCCGAGGCGGACCTGGCGCACGGTCTCGGAGGCGACCGGGTCGGGCAGCTCGTGCATCCGGTGGACGTGCCGGATCGCGGTGCAGGCCATGTCCAGGCTGCCCATCGCGATGCCAGCTTCGGCGCGTTCGGTCAGGTAGGCGCACAACGCGGCCGGGTCACCGGGCAGCGGCGGCAGGCCGCGGCCGGCGCACCAGCGGGCCCATTGGCCCCAAGTGTAGGCGTAGACGCGACGCGTGGACTCGGTGCGCGCGGCGGCGATGGCGGCTGCGATCCGCAGCGTCGACCTCGGTCAGGGGAGTGGGCAGGGCGACCTGAAGTGGCGGCGGGTTCCTCGGCAGCAGGCAGAGCGGTGAGGTGGTCATCCCGGTCGTATAGCGGCGCACCAGTTCGGCCAGCCAGCCCTCGCCATTCACCCGCGACGCGTGGTCACGAGTTCAGGTAGCAAAGTTCTGAGTTTCTGCTGAGTTGCCACTGCCGTCTCCTGAATTCAGGATCCGTGCAGGCCTCTGACCAGCGGGTTTGGTGGAGCTGAGGGGATTCGAACCCCTGACCTTCTCATTGCGAACGAGACGCGCTACCAACTGCGCCACAGCCCCAGGTGCGCCGGAACGGCGCGTGGAGAAAGTTACCACCCGCCAGGGCGGCGGCCGAAATCAGGCGCCGGCGACTCGACGCTGCTCAACGGTCTGCACTGCGGACTCGTCCTTGTCCTTCGCGACAGCCTTCGCGGCCTCGGCCTCACGGACGAGCTTGGAGTCGACCGGGTCGTGGCCGGAGGACGTCACCTGGGCCTGGGTGAGCTCGATGGTGCGAACCGTACGACGGGCCCGCGGCTTCGAGACGTAGGTCGGCAGCGTCACCGGCAACGGGTCCCACAGCGATCCGTCGTCAGCCAGCGGCTGGTCGGCCGCGGCAGCCAGGTCAGCCCGTGAGACGCCGATGGTGTCCTCGGTGTCGACCGGCTCGTCGATCGGGGAAGCCACCGCCTCGGCCGGGACAGCGACGCGCCGCCCGATGCCCTGCTCGCGCCGCACGGTGAGCCGCGCGACTACCAGGAACGCAACGATCAGGACCGCCGGGACCGCAGGGCTCCACATGGGGAGGTGCCCGAGGTAGGCGACCAGCCCGGTCGCAGCCAGCAGGAACACGAGCACGGCGAGCACCTTGCGGCGGCGGGCCGCAGCGCGACGGGCAGCGGCCCGACTGGTACGGCGGACCGGGGCCACCCCGGCAGCCGCGACCGGGGCGAGGGCAGGATGCGCCACCGGCTCGGCGGGGGCCGCCGGCTCGGCGACGGCCTCCGGCTCCGACGTGCCGCCGAACACACGCATCCGCGCGGAGAACCGCTCGACCGAGCGCGATCGAGCCAGTTCGTCGTGCTGCTGCAGCGCCTTGGGGATGAGGTAGACCGCCCACGCGAGGGCGAGCGCGATGAAGATCATTCCGGACAGGTCCACGGGTCAGAGCGTAGGAGCGTCGGTCACCGTGGAGACGCAAGCGGCCCGGTGTGTCGCAAGATCACTCCTGTGACTGGTGTGAATCCAATCGATGCAGCAGCCCAGGGAACGCCTCCTCGCGAGTGATTCCGAAGAGCAGGTGGTCACGCCAGTCGCCGTCGATGTGCAGGTATCCGGCAGCGAGCCCGACCAACGGGATCTCGAGCTTGTCCACGACGCGCAGCGAGGCGTGGTTCTCCGGTCGGATCGCCACCTCGATCCGGTGCAGGCCGACCGGCCCGAAGCAGTGGTCGATCGTCAGAGCCAGCGCTCGCGGCATGATGCCGCGTCCGGCCACCCGTTCGTCGATCCAGTAGCCCACCGAGGCGAACTGGGCCGACCCACGAATCACGTTGTTGACGGTGACCTGACCGACGAAGCGGCCGTCGTACTCGATGACGAACGGCAACTGCTTGCCCGCGCGGGCGCTGCGCAGCATCGCCCGGACCATCGAGCCGAAGGTTCGCGGCCGGGCGTTCGTCCCCGGTGGGGCGGTCGCATCCCACCGATGCAGCCACACCTGGTTGCGCTGTCGCACCTCGCGCCAGGCACGGCGGTCCCTCGCGGAGATCGGGCGCAACCGGACCGCCCCCGACTCCAGCACCACGGGCCAGCCCGGACTCAGTGGTCGCTCCCCACGATCTGCTCCACCGCGTGCCGCAGCACCGGTACGACGACCGCGAGCCCGTCGCGCACCCCGCCGGTCGAGCCGGGCAGGTTCACCACCAGGGTCCGCCCGACCACGCCGGCCAGACCCCGGGAGAGCGCCGCGGTCGGGACTCCCTGGGCGACGCCGTAGGCCCTGATCGCCTCGGCGATCCCGGGGACCTCGCGGTCGAGAAGGTCGCGGGTCACCTCCGGGGTGCGGTCGGTCGGCGTCAGGCCGGTGCCGCCGGTGGTGAGCACCACGCGGGCCCCGTCGGCGATGGCAGCCCGGATCGCCAGGCCCACCGGCTCGCCGTCGGGTACGACGTCGGGATCGGCCACCTCCCAGCCGTCGGCTCGCAGCGCATCGACGATCAACGGGCCGGTGGTGTCGTCGTACACCCCCGCGGCAGCACGGTTCGAGGCCACCACGACCGCGGCCCTCACGGGACCCTGCCGTCGTCAGGCTCGGCATCCTGAGCCGGCTCGGAGCCCGAGCGGATCCACTCGCCGCTCTTGCCGCCCGACTTGCGCTCGACCCGCACGCCGGTGATGGTCGCTGCCTTGTCGACGGCCTTGATCATGTCGATCACGGTGAGGGCGGCCACCGACACCGAGGTCAGTGCCTCCATCTCCACGCCGGTGCGGTCGGTGCTGCGGACGGTCGCGGTGATCGCCACGCCGGCGTCATCGACGGCGAGGTCGACCGAGACCGACGAGATCGCCAGCGGGTGGCACAGCGGCACCAGGTCGGGGGTCCGCTTGGCCGCCATGATGCCGGCGATGCGGGCCGTGGCGAGCGCATCGCCCTTCGGCATCCCCTCACCCCTCAGCAGTGCGACGACTTCGGCGGTGGTGTCCACCCGCCCGGTGGCGACCGCCTCGCGCGCGGTCACGTCCTTCGCCGAGACGTCGACCATCCGCGCCGCCCCGGCGTCGTCGAGGTGGGTGAACCGATCGGTCATCGAGCAGTCCTCATCTAGAACTCCCTGTCGAGGAGCATGACCGGCACGGACTCGCCGGCCGGTACGTCGGAACGGTCCTCGCGAAGGACGATCAGCGCGTTCGCCGCCCCCAGGCCGGCCAGCAGGTGCGAACCGGCGCCACCCACCGGCGTGACCCGGGTCCCGTCCTGGTCGGCGATGAACTGCCCGCGCAGGTACTGTCGCTTGCCCGGTGCGGACTGCACCGCCTCGGTGAGCCGGGCGCGGAAGAGCGGCCGCGACACCGGCGAACGGCCGATGAGCCGACGCAACGCGGGCGCCACGAAGACCTCGAAGGAGACGTACGTCGACACCGGGTTGCCCGGCAGCGCGAACAGCGGGGTCCGGTCGGAGCCCACGAAGCCGAAGCCCTGGGGCTTGCCCGGCTGCATCGCGACCTGCCGGAACTGCATGGCCGGCTCGCTGCGCAGCGCCATCTTCACCACGTCTCGGGTGCCCTTGCTGACCCCGCCGGACGTGATCACCAGATCCGCGCGGACCAGCTGGTCCTCGAGCGCCTCGAGGAACGCGGCCGGATCGTCCGAGGTCGACCGAGCGCGGTAGGCCACCGCGCCGGTGGCCCGGACCGCGGCGGTCAGCAGGAACGAGTTCGACTCGAAGATCGCACCCGGATGCAGTGCCCGACCCGGCTCGACCAGCTCGGCGCCCGTCGACATCACCACGACCCGTGGCCGTGGCGGCACGACCACCTGGTCGATCCCGACGGAGGCGAGCAGCCCGATCCGGCGCGGGTCGAGCATGTCACCGGCACGCACCAGGACGTCGCCCTTGGTGACGTCGTCGCCGATGGGTCGCACGTGCTCGCCCAAGGTGGGGGCGCGCCGCACCTGGACCTGGGTCACCCCGGCGTCGGTCCACTCGACCGGGACCACGCTGTCGGCGCCCATCGGCACCGGCGCTCCCGTCATGATCCGCATGGACGTGCCCGGCGACAGTGGGTGCGCGCTGGGCGCGCCGGCATGGATGTCGCCGGTCACCGGCAGCGACACCGGCGAGTCGGTGGTGGCCGACGCCACGTCGGCGTACCGGACGGCGTACCCGTCCATCGCGGAGTTGTCGAAGATCGGCACCGACCGCGGCGAGAGGACGTCCTCGGCCACCGGGAGCCCGACCGCCTCCAACAACGGCTGCGGGTACGCCGACAGCGGGCGCACCTGCGCGAGGATGTCGGCCAGGTGCGTGTCGACGCTGATCGGTCCGGAGGGCATGCCTCGAACCTATCGAGCCGGCTGCTCGCCGGTGCCGGAAAGCACCGTGCCGTCGTCGATCCGGCCGTGATCACCGGCCAGGCTCACGTCACCGACGACGCGGACGTCCCCACCGAAGGTCCAGTCGCCCTCGACCACCAGCGACTCGGCCTCGCGCATCGAGGGCACCCCGGAGGGGAATCGCTTGTCGAACTCACCGACCTGCTTGTAGACCGGCGCGAGGTCGACGTACGGCAGCCGCTCCGCTGTCTGGTCGAGAGCGAACTCCGCGGTCAGGTCGTAGGCGTCCGAGCGCAGCACCAGGAGGTCGTTGGTGGTCTTGACGGGGACGAACCGGTCACGGCCGACCTCGATGGTGCGGGCGCCGTCGAACACCTCGATCGCGGCACCCATCGCCGTCTCGATCTGGATCACCTCCGGACTGTGCGGGTCCTGCGGGTCGACCGTCTTGTTGTTGCGGATCAGCGGGAGCCCGAGGATGCCGTCACGGCGGTCGAGCTCGTCGCGCATGGCCTCGAGGTCGAACCACAGGTTGTTCGTCGAGGTGAAGCGGTGCCGATCGAGGTCGGCGAGCGCCTCCCGGTCGGCCGGCAGCGTCTGCGCGGTCTCACGGAGGATGATCCGCCCGTCGCTCCTGCGGATCGCGAAGTGACCGCCCTTCTTGTCCGAGGCGGTACGCCGGACCGCCTCGATCGCGAACGGCGCACCCGAGGAGGCGAACCAGCCTGCGACCCGGGCATCGGGCACCGCGCCGAGGTTGTCGGAGTTGGAGACGAACACGTAGCGGTAGCCGCCGTCGATGAGCTGATGCAGCAGCCCGGTCCCGAGCAGCGCGGTGTAGAGGTCGCCGTGGCCCGGAGGACACCACTCCAGCTCGGGGTCCGGCGTCCAGCTGATCGGCGTCAGATCGCTGGCGCGCAGCTTGGGCTCCTTGTTCTGCAGGAACTCCAGCGGCAGGCCCGGCACCGCGAGCTCGTCGTACCGTGCGAGCGCAGCGAGGGTGTCGGCGGAGGTCCGGAAGCTGTTCATGAAGATCAGCGGCAGCGGGGCGCCGTACTGCTGGCGCAGGTGCAGCACCTGCCGGGCGATCACGTCCAGGAAGGACAGGCCGCGCCGCACGCACAGCAGCGACTTGGCGCGGTCCATCCCCATGGACGTGCCCAGTCCGCCGTTGAGCTTGATCACCGCGGTGAGTGCGATCGCGTCAGCACCGACCTGGTCGGGCACCTCGATGTCGGCGAGCGCGTCCATCTCCAACGGCTCGATCGCGCTCTCGGGGATCATCCCCGTCTCGCCGAGCTCCAGCAGCCGGTAGTAGTGCGCGAAGACCTCGATCGCGGTGGCGTCCACCCCCGCGTCGGCCATCTTGTCCCGCGCAGCCCTCAACCCCGTCTCACTCATGAGGTCGATCGTAGGGTGATTGCGTCATGAATCACATCGAGGCCCAGAAGCTGGCGCTGCGAGACCAGATCGTCACCGCCCGGGGGCGCATCGGCGTCGCCGAGATCGCCGCACGTGCGCGAGCCGTGCGCGATGCGTTGCTCGCGAGCACCGACGTACGACGTGCCGCAACCGTGGCCTGCTACGTGTCGGTGGGACGTGAGCCGGGCACCGGTCCGATCCTGGAGGCGCTGGCCGCGGCCGGCAAGCGGGTGATCCTGCCGCTGCTGCAGCCCGACGACGACCTCGACTGGGGCGTGTACGACGGACCGCAGTCGCTGGCCTCGGCCCGCCGTGGTCTGCTCGAGCCGGTCGGGCCCCCACTGGGACCGGACGCGGTGGCGACCGCGGACGTCGTGCTGGTCCCGGGCCTGGCCGTCGACCGCACCGGCCTGCGGCTGGGCCGGGGCGGCGGGTCCTACGACCGGGCGCTGGCGCGCGCGACCGGCCTCAGCGTCGTCGTGCTCAACTCCGAGGAGGTCGTCGACCGGGTCCCGGCCGACGTGCACGACCGCCGGGTGGCCGCGGTGGTGACCGAGATCGGGTTGTACCGGCTCGACGCGAGCCGATGACGTAGGATTGGCAGTCGACGAGCCCGAGTGCCAGTCAACGGCGCCGACCGCGGCGCCGCCCGGGCTGTTGAGTCAGACAAGGATCGCCCACGTGCCCACCTACCAGTACTCGTGCAAGGACTGCGGACACTTCTTCGAGGCCTTCCAGAACTTCAGCGACGACTCGCTCACGGTCTGCCCCGAGTGCGGCGGCCCGTTGCGCAAGGTGTTCAACGCGGTCGGCGTGGTGTTCAAGGGCTCGGGGTTCTACCGCAACGACAGCAGGTCCAAGTCCAGCAGCAGCGATGCGCCGTCCACCAACGGCAACGGATCCGCCAAGCCGCCCTCGACGAGCAGCCCCTCCACGGACGCCTCCCCGTCCCCGGCCGCGAGCACGAGCACGAGCAGCGCCTCAGCGAGCTCAACGAAGACCAGCTCGGACTGACCCGAGCCCACCGGCCCACTCGGGCGGCCTGTGGACAACCGGGCGGTGCGGCCCTGTTCCATGTCAGCCTCGCAGGATGAACTCTCTGTCTCGGGCAACCCGCCGGATCGACCGACTGCGCAACCGGGTCCTGTGGCACCGCCGACCGCTCGCCGCGGTCGCCGCCGCAGCCGCGGTGTACGTCGGCCTGCACGCCGCCACCGCGCCGCCTCCGCGCACGGTGCCGGTGTGGACGGCGGCCCACGACCTCCCCAGCGGAGCCGTGCTCGAGCGGACGGACCTCGTCCGGCGGCAGTTCACCCCGCAGAGCGTGCCGGCGCAGCGACTGCGCGACCCTCAGGTCGCGATCGGACACACCGTCGCCAGTCCGATCGGCGCGGGCCAGGCCGTCAGCGCTACCCAGCTCGTCGGGATGGGCTGGCTCGACGACCGACCGGGGATGTCGGCCGTCCCGGTGCGGGTGACCGACCCCGGCGTCGTACGACTGCTCCACGTGGGCGACCGGGTCACCCTCCTCGCCGCCGACCCCCAGCACCCGGCCTCGGCGCCGGTGCACATCGCAGCCGACGTGCTGGCCATTCCGAGCACGTCGGACGGCTCCAGCGCGCTTCCCGGCCGGCTGGTGCTGGTCGGCGTCGACCGGGGCAGCGCCGAAACCGTGGCGCGCGCCTCAGTGTCGCAATTCCTTACTGTGCTCTGGAACAAGTAGCGTGTCCTCGGACAAACGATGCCCTCCTCTCGGGGGTCAGTAAGGAGAACTGAAGATGCTCAAGGGATTCAAGAACTTCCTGATGCGCGGTGATGTCATCATCGTGGCCGTCGGGCTGGTCGTCGCCCTGGCGTTCAGCACGCTGATCAGCGCGTTCACCACCAACATCATCAACCCGCTGATCGCAGCCGCCCAAGGCGGTAAGTCAGGTCCCGGTCTCGGCTGGCAGCTCGTCAGCGGCGGCGGGGACGGCACCTTCCTCAACCTCGGCGCGTTCATCTCCGCCATCATCTACTTCATCATCTTCATGGCGGTGGTGTACTTCCTGATCGTCGTCCCCTACAAGTCGGTGATGGCCCGCCAGGGCAAGGTCGTGTTCGGCGACCCGGCACCGACCAAGGCCTGCACCGAGTGCCTCTCCGACGACCTCGACCCCGCTGCGACTCGCTGCAAGCACTGCGGCGCGGCCCAGGGCGCAACCGGTCAGCACTCGGCGGTCACCCCGCCCGCCTGACCCATGGCAGCGAGAACGCCCCGGAGGGAGACCTCCGGGGCGTTCTTCGTTCTGGCCCATCGCGTCCCCCGCCAGGCTCAGCCGTGGTGGGGCGGCACCTGGCTGCGGAGCCACTCGTCGCTGTCGAGGTTGCGCTCGGACGGGTCGTCGAGGTCGTCGCTGGTCTGCTCGGGCAGCGACTCACCGAAGATCCGGGCAAGACGGCGCCGGCGCTCCTCGCGTTCGCGCGGGCTCAACGGGCGCTCGGTCACCGAGCACCCTCGAGGGCGCGTGCGGCGTCGAGCCAGCCCTGGTCGAACGCCGGACGCGAGGCACTCCACCCGGTCTGGGCCGCGAAGTGCTCGGAGCTGATCCGCAGCGAGCGTCTCAGCGGCTCGACGCGGGGACCGGCGAGGCGCTGCATCAGCGGCCCGAAGAACGCGCCCTCCGGCCCACCTGCGTGCGCAGCGCAGGCCGCCACCAGGTCCTGGCGGCGGACCGGCTCGGCGCCAACGTTGTAGACCCCGCTCGGCGCGCTCAGAGCGGAGAGGACCGCGGAGCCGAGGTCGTCGGTGTGGATCAGGTAGCTCCAGCTCGCCGGCCCGCCCAGACCGATCGGGCGGCCGCGTCCTGCCGCGCGCAGCAGGTAGCGGGTGGCCGGGTCGTCGCCGACGATGGTCCCGAACCGCAGGATCACCCCGGCCCGGGAGTCGCAGGCGTAGCGCTGCACGTGCGACTCCGCCACCGCGGCCGGCTCGGTCGCCGCGGTGATCTCGATCGGGTGCGACTCCCGGATCCAGTCGTCCCCGGCGTCGGCGTACACCAGGCTGATGCTCTCCTGGACCACCCTCCGGACACCCGCGCGGGTGGCCGCGGCGACGATGTTGGCCACCCCCCGGGTGTGTAGCTCGTCGTTGCGCTTCCATGCGCCGGGCCAGGCGGCGGCGTAGCCGAACGGCACGTGGGTGGCGAGGCTGACCACCGCGTCGGCCCCGGCACACGCGGCAACGAGGGACTCGACGGACCACAGGTCGGCAGGCCGGGCGGTGGCACCCATCGCGTCGACGACCTCGTCGTTCTCGGGTCGCCTGGTGAGCACCACGACGTCGTGACCGTCCTCGACCAGCACGCGTACGGCGGCACGCCCGATCACCCCGGTCCCCCCGGAAACCACGACCCTCACGTGCTCATCTTGCGATAACGAACCGATAACGGCAACTCTGACGCGGCGCCCCAGGCGCGCCGCGCGCCTGGTGGACTAGGCCAGTGCGGCGCGCACCTCGCCCGCCGCGCGCTGCCCGGCACGCACGGCGCCGTCCATGTAGCCGGTCCAGTACGTCGAGGTCTCGGTGCCCGCCCAGTGCACCCGACCGTGCGGGCGACGCAGCCAGGGTCCGTAGGAGGAGAGCACCATCGGGCCCATCACCGCGACCGGTCCGCCGCGGGTCCAGGCTGCGCGGTTCCAGTCGTGCTCGACGTACTGGATCGGGTGCAGCGCCCGGTCGCCGAACATCTGCGCGAAGCCGGCGAGCACCGCCTTGCGGCGCGCGTCCCGCGCCTCCAACCCGTAGTGACGCCAGGTGGCGCCGCCGACGAAGGCCAGCAGCACGCCGCACGAACCGTCGGCCGGTGAGTTGTCGAACACCGCCCGGGTCGCGCCATGGTCGCTGATGCCGAAGCCGTTCAGCCCGTCCTTGCGCCAGAAGGGGGTCTCGTAGACGGCGTCGCACTTCATCAGGTTGCCCATCTGGAGGTGCCGCAGCAGTTGGGTGCGCTGCCGGGGCAGCGCCGGATGGAAGTCGATCTCGGCCACCAGCGGAGGTGGGCAGGCGACGATGACCCGCTTGGCGCGGACCACTCCGCGGCGGCTGTGCACCAGCACGTGGTGGTGGCGCTGGACGATCCGGTGGACGGCGGCGTTCAGCGCGACCCGGCGGCCGAGCCGGTGCGCGAGCCGCAGCGGGATCAGCTGAGACCCGCCCACGAAGCGCGACTCCTGCGCACCGCCGGTGGTGTTCGCGTTGCGCTCGAAGGTGCCCTTGTGCTGGGCGTTGCCCGAGCACGCGATGTACCAGAGCACGAACAGCAGCGAGAGCTGGTCCGGGTCGGCGCCGAACCCCGGCTCGGTCCAGCACTCGATCAGCTTGATCACGTTGTCGTCGATCGCGTTGGCACGGATCCACTCCCCTGCGGTCATGGAGTCCCACTCGGCGGCCTTCGGGTGCTTCCACGGGGCGGTCACGTCGATCTCGGCCGCCATCCGGTCCAGTCGCGACTGCAGCAGCAGTGCGTCCGGCGCGAGCAGCCCGAGCTGGGTGGTCGGGACCGTGCCCGAGTAGGTCTGCCGGTTGTTGCCGGAGATATAGACGCTCTTGCCCTTCGTGTACTCCTTGAAGGTGCGCACGCCGAGCCGCTCCGCGAGAGCGGCGATGTGGTCCTGGGTCGGCCCGATGAAGGCGCCGCCCGACTCGATCACCGAGCCGTTGCGCAGTTCGTGGTTCAGCACCCGGCCGCCGACCCGCCCGCGCGCCTCGAGCACCAGCACGGAGTGCCCGTCGTGACGCAGCCGCGTGGCCGCCTCGAGCCCGCTCAGCCCACCGCCGACCACCACCACGTCGACCTCGCGAGGCAGCCGACCCTCGAGGGCTGCGGCGTCGACCTCCTCCCAGGTCAGGCCGGCGAGGGCGACGCCGCCCAGTGCCGCTCCGCCCAGGAGGGTACGACGTCCGATGGGCTGGTCCATGTGCTGAGCCTCCGTGGTTCGTGGCTGGTCAGGTCACGGTGACCAACGAGGGAGGTCGCCAAAGGCTAAGGGAGCCCTTGCGAAGGGGTCAGGCGCAGAGGCCGACGTTGTGCGCTGCCTGGATCTGTGCCGGCGTGGGGCCACTGGTCGACGTCCTCGGCGAACCGCCCCCCGTGGACGAGTGGGAGCCGTTGCCGCTCTTGGTCTTGCCGCCCGTCGAGGCGCCCGGCTTGTGGGCGGCGTTGATCACCTGCGAGTCGAAGGACCCGCCGAGTGGCTTGTCATGGATGATCCGCGACCACAGCTGATGGGCGCGCGGCGCCCAGACCAGCCGGTTCGGATCCGGTGGGTACGGCGCGAACGGGACCGTGACGAACTTGATGTGGTCCAGGCCGATGGACTTCAACGACTCGCCCAGCCCCACGAGCGAGCGGAGGTGGCTGAAGCCCTCGTCGGTGATCAGCGACTTCGTCGCCGCGTCCAGGAACTTGTAGAGCTTGATCGGGTTGGCCAGGGTGCCGGCCGACACGACCTGGTTGATCATCGAGGCGATGAAGGACTGCTGCCGCTTCATCCGGCCGATGTCGGAGCCGTCGCCCACGCCGTGCCGGACCCGGACGTAGTTCAGGGCCTGTTCGCCGGTGACCTTGTAGGTGCCCGCCGGCAGGTGGATGTTGCTCTGCGGGTCGTCGATCTGCTCCGGCACGCAGACCTGCACGCCGCCGAGCGCGTCGACCATCTCGCGGAACCCACGGAACTTGATCACCACGAAGTGGTCGATGTGCACTCCGGTGAGCTGCTCGACGGTCTTCATCGTGCACAGCGGGCCGCCGATGGCGTAGGCCGCGTTGAACTGGGTCAACTGGGCCGGCGCGACTCCGGTCGAGGTCTTGCACGAGGGCCGTTGCACCATCGCGTCACGCGGCAGGCTCACCCCGTAGGCGAACTTCCGGTCGGCCGACAGGTGCAGCAGGATCGTGGTGTCGGAGAGCCCGGGGGTGGCGCCGCCGATCTGCGGGCCCTGGCCCTTGCGGGTGTCGTCGCCCATGACCAGGACGTTGATCGGACCTTTGACCACCGCGGCCGGACGGTTGCCGAGGTCCCCGGAGTTGATCTGCACGCCCGTGATGTTGCCGTCGAGATGCTTGATCACGAGGTACAGGCCGGTGGTGACCACCAGCAGCAGCACGCCGAGGCTGACCAGGACGCGTTTGAGCACGCGGCGTGGGCGTGTCGGCCGGATGGCATGGCGCGCTCTGGACATGAAACCTCGGGGTGGAGGCGGGCACGCGCCCGCTCGGGCTGAACTCCCATTGTGACTCCTGGGCGCAGGCTGCCCAAATCGGCGGCCGCCGAACCCGACCTGCCGCCCCGGGCAGGCGCGCGACCGTGAAAGGATGGCTGCCGCGGTGCGGGGTCGCGCCGCGGGCCCCGGTAGCTCAGTGGATAGAGCAGCCGCCTCCTAAGCCGAGGGTCGCAGACCGGATTCACGCTGAAACCGACACGCCCGGACGTTTCCGCGCTACTCCCGCGCTACTGATGGTCGGTTCGCGCTACGTCGGAGCGATCCGGAGAAGGCTCAGAGCGCGGTCGGTCCGATCCGGTGTTTCTCTCCCGGATGTGCCCTGAAACTGGATCGTCCTCAGCCGCACTGACGGCCACTCTCATGAGGTAGATTCGGCGTCGCAGTCCCCAACCCGGTCAGTACCGGGGAGGGTGACCGGCCCGAGAACGGCCCAGTGGTCCGCCATCTGCTAGCGAACGCACTCAGTGCGTGGCTCAGAGCAGCGGCGCATGACCCGGCTAAAGGTTCTGGCTCAAAGGTCAAGGTCCACCACCAGCATCACGGTGGACCTGGCGTGCCTTCCATCCACACGGGAGGTCACCGACCCATGCCCACCAAGAAGTCTCTATCTGATGAGGCGGTCTCAGGCCGCACCAGCAAACCAGAACCGCTCGCCTACACGCTAGATGCGGTCTGCGAGCGGCTGCCCGGTACGACGAAGCGGCAACTCCAGCGTTGGATCGCCAAGGGCCACCTGAAGGTCAGCAAGCCTGCGGGCAAGAGCGGCCCAGCGTTCATCGAGCGTGCCGAACTGGAGCGGTTCCTCCGCGCCGGTCGCAACGCCTGACCCACTGACTCCGCCCCGCCAGTTCCAACGGCCTGCCGACTGGTCGGGGTGGTTTCACATCGCAGGTGGGCCGCCGAGGAGAACTACATGAACAAGAGCGAGATCACCACCGCGCTCGACCAATGGACCGAGGCGAGCGAACTGCTCGCCAACGCGATGCGTGCCACGGGGCACCACGACCTGATCCGCCACGCGGACACCGTGGCCTCCACGACGCAACTCATCTCCCGTGTCGTCATCGACTGTGCCGCCGATCTGACGGACTCACTGCCACAGTCTCGGCCCTCACTTGCGGTGGTGTCCGGCTCCGCTGACAGATGACCACATTGCCACCGATCTGCTTGTCCAACACGGCAGTCAGATCGGTGGAGAAGGCTCATTCGTAGGTCGCCGTCGATAACCGACGTCGGCATTCGAGAGGAGTTGCACATGAGCCGAGGAAGGGCTGCTGTCGGTCCACTGCGGCAGGTCCGCATGTCAGAGGAACTGTGGACGGAACTCCATCGGCTGGCCGTGTTGCAGGGCGTGCCTATCGCCCAGGTGATCCGCCAGTCATGTGAGGAGTACGTCCATCGGGCCGGTGGAGGCCGAGCCGCATGAGCAATCAAGACCCACTGATCGTCAATGCCCGGACCGTACGTGCGGCCACCGCACAGGTCCTCCGCGAGAACTACGAGACCGAACGACAGGAAGCACAGGAGATGGCCAAGAAGGAACGAAACCGCAACGGTGTTGTCCGCCGCAGGCCCAACGTCGAGAACACCAGCCGCATGATCGATGAGGCCGCGCGGGCAGTGAATGAGGCGCTCGACGCTCTGGCGGTCGCCAATCAGCGTGCCGAACAGATGCAGCAGGGCGGCCAAGCCCAGCGCGTGATTGATGCGCGTCGCCAGCAGCGTGGAGGTGGTCCGCGATGAACATCGGTGACAACGCTCCCAGCGTGTACCTCGATCAAGTCGAGGAGTTCGCGGACAACTTCAACGGGACGCCCAAGCAGGAGCGGAACCTGTCGATGTTCAAGGACAACTATGGGCGCCACGTGCTGGGTCAGATGAAGTCCATCTACGACCACACCGCCGACCGCGTGGCAAAACTGGAGGAGTCACTTCCTGAGGAAGCGCACGTGTTCACCAATGAGGTCCGCGACCGGACCGACGCTCTGGAAACGGGCCGGATGGACCTTGACGAGTTCAAGCGCTGGCTCTCGAACAATGCCGGACCAATGCTGCGGCGACTCCGCGAGGAGCACGCAGCGATGGTCTCCGCCGAGGATCAGGCCTGGACGGAGGTCGACATGACTCCCGCCGAGTGGCAGCGCGCTCAGGCTCGCCGTTCTAGCGCGCTGTTCAAGACAGGACGTGCCCTGCCCCGACTGACGCGGGAAGTGCTCGATGGCACCGAGTTCCCCGAGTTCCACTGACCCACGCCCAGATGTGAGTTGCGAGGCAGTGGCCCACTCAAACCACTGCCCCGCGCATCGAGGAGGAGAACCTCAGATGAGTGATCCAAGCCTACGAGTTGCACGAAGCATCCCGCTGCCTACGGGTGACGAGCCGGAAGCATGGTTGCTCGACACCACGCCGTGGCGACAGGTGTTCAAGGTGTACTTCGAGAAGCCATATCCCTTCCACTACAGCCCAATCGGTCGCAGGGTCCGGCTGCTCATGCCGACGCGCGGACTCATGCGGGTGGATCGGCTGCTCAAGGAACTGGCTGACTACGCACGGACAATCCCGGACGGTGGGGTGAGTCTGGGCCTGTCTCCGGAGTGGTCACCGCAGGAGAAGGCCACGGTGATGCTGGTTCAGGTCATCTGTGAGCCGGACACCAACTACATCGCCTACACCGTCTGGCCCAACGGTCGGGTGGTCGCGTTCAGCGGTGCCTTCGAGGAGCCCTACAACCAGCGCCGTTCCTGGCACCCGTCTGTTCCGTGGGGCGGCCTGTCGTGACTGCGCATCGAGTCCGGGAGTACGTCTACACCGACCAGAAGGGCAGGCCGAAACTCCGCAAGATCAGGTTCGACCCTAAGGACTTCCGGATGGAGTCATGGAGTGAAGTCGGCTGCGCGTGGGTGAGCGGCACCAGTCGTCAGGAGGGGTTCAAGGACAAGGCTCTGTACCGGCTCCCTGAAGTGCTGTGGGCACTGCGAGCGGGTGCTCCGACGTACCTCTGTGAAGGTGAGAAGGATGCCGATGCCGTCACGTTCGCACTCGGCAGCCAAGGTGTGGGGACAAGTCACTGGCAGGGAGCGAACAAGTTCACCGCCGAGCAAGCCGGGTGGTTCTCTCGTGGCATCGGTCCCGTCCCGGTCGTGGTCGACGTGGACAACGCTGGTGCGCTCAGCGGTCTGATCCGTCGTCGCCAACTGCTCAACAACGGCACCAGCGGACGACGGATCACGATGCTGGCCCCACCCCGACCGTTCAAGGATGCTGCGGACGCGATCACTGCCGGCCACACACTCGATGACTTTCGAGAGGTCGCCGTGCCACTGCTCTACCTCGTCGCAGACAGGTACATCGAGGAACGCAAACAGAAGCGCACCGAATCCGACTGGTACGGCACCGATGGTCGCCTGCTTCTGCCCGAGGGGTGGGGCAAGTGAACACGGCATACGTGCTCCTCGCAGTTCAGGCGGTGTTCGGTGTGCTGAATGTGTATCTCGCGTTCCGGCTGGCAATCCCCCACCACCCCACAAACCGGCAGACGCCCGCACTCCGGCGTACTGCCAATCGCGGGAGGAGTGCAGTCCCGGTAGTGCTGCGCTCCTCCCGCACCACCCTGATCCCCGGAGGGGTGAGCGTGGACGGCTCGCTTGCCTCTCCGGGCTCCAAGCCGTCAAGCCGTCATGGAAGGAAGTGAAGTGACATGAGCAAGACCAAGGTCAAGTGGGACCTCAACGACAACGTCGAGGCACGACGTGCTCGCGATGTCTGCGGTGAGTGCGGGAGCAAGGTCGGCCCGGATGGAGGCATGAAGTTCAGCGGTGACCCAAGCGACCCGCTGGACGGTGCTCCCGATTACGACCTGTGCGGCGAGTGCTGCGCCAACCTGACAGCGCTCGCCAACAGCGCGCACCCGCACTACTACGTAGATGCTGAGTGGCTGGCCCGGTACGGCGATGACCTGATCGAGCGTGCGCAGGTCCGGCGCAACGGTCGCTGGGAGTCCATGCCGGAACTGCCGGGCTCGGGCGATTGGCTCGGGTCCAACGGCTTCGCGGAGTTCTACAAGTCGGAAGCCGGACCGCTGGGCATCAACGTCTACGTGAGGAACGGTGCGCTGCCCGGCTACTACGTGACTGTCCACGACTTCGATGCGAGTCCTGGCGTGTACGCCGACACTCTCGCCGACGTGATGGACGTGCTGAGCCAGTGGCTTCCGGTGATCTCCCATGCGGCCCTGCTCGACGTTGCAGATGCACTTTCCAAGGGCCACAACCACCCGGACCGGAGGCGCGAGCCGCGCAACACGGTCGAGTCGCTGATGGACCTCATTCGGCACGCCGAACGAGCGCGCTAGCCCATGCCTGACCTCCACACGCGATCCAGAGCGGAGCCAGCCCAGAGAGTGGCTGGGGACTGGCCTTCGCTCGATCACCCCAACACTGAGGAGAACCGGGATGCCTAGTCCCAGCAACAAGCGGCGCAAGCCTGCGCGCTCCACTCGCGCGCAATCGAGTGGGAACGTCGTCAGATGGCCCGGACTGGAGCGGGACAAGCCGGACCGGCGAACACTCAAGCATGCGGTGTCGCTGACGTCGTATGAGAGCAAGCAGGTTCGATGGGTCTGGGAAGGACGCATCCCGCTCGGCAAGATCACAATCATCGACGGCGACCCGAACATGGGCAAGTCCGTCATCGCCAACGCTGACCTTGCCTCTCGGGTGACGACGGGCTCGGCCATGCCTGACGGCGGTGATGGTCTGGGTGAGCCACGTTCGGTTGTGCTCGTGGTGGCAGAGGACGACATCGGCGACACCGTGCGGCCACGACTCGAAGCAGCAGGGGCAGACCTCGACTACATGTTCACGATGCCCGTCCAACGCAACGACGCCGGGCAAGTCATCCCGCTCACGATCCCGGATGATCTGGAGCGGCTCCGCGAGGTCATTGAAGAGGTGGATGCAGCACTGGTCGTGATCGACCCCATCACCGCGTTCCTTTCCGAATCCATCAACAGCCACAACGATGCCAGCGTTCGCCGTGCGCTCTCACCCCTCAAGGAAGTGGCCGAGGAGACTGGCGCTGCCGTCCTGCTCGTGCGTCACCTCAACAAGTCCGGCGACGCCAAGGCCATCTATCGGGGTGGTGGGTCGATTGCGTTCTCTGGTGCTGCTCGGAGCGCGCTGGTGGTTGAGAGGCTCCCCAGCGACCCGGAGTGGTCTGCGCTTGCCCAGGTGAAGGGCAACCTGTCGAGGAAGTCGCTCACGATTAAGTACCGGGTCGTGAGCGCTGGGCCAGAGGGCAAGGTCGCAGCGATCGAATGGGGCGAGACCTGCGAACTTTCGGCGGATGACCTGCTGAGCAAGCCGGATGCCCGCAAGAACGCACCAGCCCGCACCGAGGCCAAGGCATTCCTCATGGACGTGCTCGCCGATGGGCCGCTGCTGGTCGCTGTGGTCCAGAAGCACGCCACTGCGGCAGGCATCTCATGGACCACGGTGAAGCGAGCCTCCACAGAGTTGGGCGTTGTCAAGGAGACCAGTCGCAAAGCCACCGGCAAACGCCAGATCGAGGGCTGGGTGTGGTCACTGCCCAAGGGGTTGAAGTCCGCGACCGAGAACTAGGGAGCGATCTAGGGAGCCCTTAGCAATAAAGGTTCTCTAGATACCCCTAGATAACAAGAAGTATCTAGAGGGCCGAGGTTTCGGAGGCTCCCCTAGATCAAATCAAGGGAGATCACCGAATGAAGAAGCGAAAGAGTGCCGCCGAGGAGAGCAGGCCGAAGGGCACGCCAAGCCCATCAAGCAAGAAGGCCAAGAAGCCGGGGTCAGGCGTGGATGAGGGTGTGAAACGCCTTGCTCCCAAGGACCGACCAGTGAGGGAACGGAAGCGGAAAGGGCCACGGTGCGCAGCGATCAAGGCCAACGGGCAACAGTGCCTGGGCGCACCGATCAAGGGAGCCACGGTGTGCCACAAACACGGCGGTGGAGCACCAGCTGTGAGGGAGAAGGCAAACCAACGACTGCTCGAAATGATCATGCCGGCCATGCGTGAACTGCGCAGGGTCATGGAGTCCAAGACCGCAAGCGATGCAGACAAGTTACGCGCGGTGTCCATGGTGCTCAACCGCACCGGCTACTCCGAGAAGCAGACCATCGACATAGGGCTGCGTCCGCCGAGCGAGTGGGACCAGCTCACACACGGTGGCGCATTCGAGTTCGATCGCTCGGAGATTGAAGCTGCCGTCGACCATCCTGTTCTGGGTGGTGGGGATGACCCCGACCTCCACGCACTCGCCAAGATCAGCCGTGATGAGGCAGACCGGGACACGTACCTCCAAGGCATCGATGACTCGGAGGTCGTCCGGGGTGAAGTCGTGGACCCCACCCCTCGACCAACCAAGGGCAGCCGGACCTACCGAGGACGCACGACCTCAGTCGGGCCCATCGAGTTCCCGGCGACCGGCGATCCGAGGAACCGGGGAACGGAGTTCGACCCGGACCCCGGAGGCCGGTACAACCCTCCCCGCTCCCAATGGGAACGGTACGAGACCGAGGACGACGGGTGATCAACCCCTGCATCCGGCCCGGAGGAGCGCTGTCACGGCTTGCAAGCGGTCTCCCGGCCCGATCCCCTGGGCCGGAGGGTCGAGACCGTGACAGGCGGGCAGTCGCCCAGCCGTCCGGAGGAGCGTCGCGGGCTGTCGTTCGTTACCCCGCGACTGGCGTACCTTTCAAGGGGAAGTGATTGAACGTTCAATCACTAACCCGAGGAGAACCGATGAACGAGAACTACCCGCTAGGCGGAACCCTCGCCTTCACCGCTGACGATGAGGCAGACCTGTCCTTCACACCCGCACCGATCACCAAGTCCGACGCGCTCGGCATCGCCATGGACTTCTGCGAGGCGAGCGAGCCCGAACGTGAGGCACTGCTCGCAGACCTGGGCCCGGTCATGCTCAAGCGAAGTCTCGTGATGCTGTCGAACGTGGCCCATGGCGCCGGTGACCACGACGCTGCCCGGTACGCGCTCGACCTCCGCGACCGGATCACCACCACCAGCGAGACCAAGGCCGCGTCATGAGAGCCGTGGGATATGCGCGGCTGTCCAAGTCCAAGCGCCACAAGGACGGCAGCATCCAGCAGGACCCGTGCTCCATCGAGGCACAGCGTGGGGCTATCGAGCGTGCGGCTGAGTTCAATGGCTGGGACATGCTCGGCATGTACGTCGACAACGGCAAGACCGGAGCCAACACCAAGCGTGACGGTCTACGGGGTGCCCTTGCTGTCCTGAGTGGTGGGGATGCCGACATCCTCGTCATTGCTCGGCTCGACAGACTGACCCGAGACACTGCCGACTTCCTCGACCTCGTGAAGTTGTCGACCAAGGAGGGTTGGGCACTCGCAGTGCTGGACCAGAAGGTCGATACCTCCACTGCTGTTGGGCGTCTGATGGCACGGACCCTTGCGAGTCATGCCGAGTTCGAGCGTGACCTCATCTCCGAGCGGACGCGTGACGCACTCGCCGTCCTCAAGGCACAGGGCAAACAGTTGGGCAAGCCGAGTCAGATCAGCCCAGAACTGGAGCGCCGGATCATCCGGCTCCACAAGCAAGGCAAGTCCGCATCGGCCATCGCTCGCAGGCTCTCAGCTGACGGCATCGAGACTCCGACTGGCAAGGACACCTGGCACCACTCCGTGATCGTGGACCTCATCAAGCGGAATGCCGCATGACCGCGCAGTACGGCTGGCGAGCCTGGACGATCACGACAACAGCAACCTCGGGTGGGACAAGCGGACCAGTGCTCGGGAGCCCGTTCCACTCGACCTTCATCACGACCGGCCCAACCATCCTGGCCTGTTGTGGGTGGGGGATTCCCCATGATGCTCCGGACCCGGAGTGCGAGTGCGGCATCTACGCGATGACCAACAGGGCCGACCTGCCGTTGTGGTGCTACCCGGCTGAGGTCGTAACCCGGCTGGCGCTCCACGGTCCTGTCCTCCCCGGACTGCAAGACATGGCACAGGGCGCATTCCCCGGTGAGGTTCGTGCTGCTGGCGCGACCATCGTCGGTCCCTGCTACATCAGCCCGCACAAAGCGCATCACGCCCAAGCCCTCGCCGAGCGATACGGCACCGGATTCAAGCCAGACCCTGCGCTGGCGGCCCAACCGTCGGCACTCACCTCAGCACTCTCGCTCCTGCGCCCCACCAAACGGAGGACGGCATGAGGCCGGTGAACATGGACCGGCTCCTCAGCAGCCGCTTCCGGGTCCATCGCATCTTCCCGATCAGCCAACCCAGCCCACAGCGGGCAACCTGGCTGGTCCGGTGGCAGGACTACGCGGGTGGCATCAAGCAGATTCGCCACTTCCCCACCGAGGAGGAGGCACTTGCCTTCCGGAACCACCTAGCCCGAGAGCAGGAGCGGACCCAGAGCGAGCGCAGCAAGCAACGGGTGGCCGGGCATCCGCCTGCCAATCCCCATCGGTCGAGGGGTGGGGGTGCCAAGCCACCCGAACTCATCAACCGCAGGGAGCAGCCCCGACCCGGCCTGTGGGTGACGGTCACGACCGCATGGCGCGATCACCGCACCGTCTACACAGTCGCAGTCGTCACAGACACGGGCGAGCCGATGCGCAAGCCAACCGAGCACACAACACCTGCCCGAGCACGTCGCGCAGCCAACAACCTGTACGCCCGCTACACCGAGGAGAACTGACATGGCCCGACCAACACGAGCATGGGTGCGCGCAAGCCACAGGAACAAGCTCCCAGACGGGACTACGCGAGCCCGCAAAGACTGCCGGTGGGAGGTCGTGTACCCGAACCCGGACGACCCGAAGCGCCGCAGGACCAAGGGTGGGTTTACGAGCAAGGCAGCCGCGCAGGATTGGGCCGACGAGCACATCGGCAAGGTCCGTGCTGGCGAGTGGATCGACCCGAGCAAAGGCACGATGACGTTCGGTGTGCTTGCCGATCAGTGGTTCAACTCCCAGCACTTCGACCGGGAACGGACTCGCTACAACCACAGCAAGATGTTCGAAGGCAACAACGCGCTCATGACGACGTTCCGGAACATGCCAATCGGGGACATCACGCCGACCCGAGTCAGCACCTTCATCAAGGAGACGCGACAGGTCAGGGCAGCCCAGACTGTCCGCCACCAGTTCTATGCCTTGCGGATGGTGCTGGACTACGCAGTCGCCGAGGACCTGCTGCTGGTGAACCCGGCTCGCCGTGTGGACGTGAAGCGGCTGCCCCGGCCTGCCGACATGAAGGAACACGAGCGGAAGCGCGACCGCCTCACCAACGCGGACGTTGACAGGCTCGTTGCTGTGCTCCCGGAGCTATACGACATGTACGTGCTGCTCCTCGCTGCTACCGGGATGCGTCCGGAGGAGATCAGCGGCCTGACCATTGGTGCGGTTGACACCGAGGACCACACCGTGTCTGTTCATGAGGTGGTGGTGGAGATTCGCGGTCGGATCGTTCGGGAGCCCAACACTAAGACACCCAAGAGCCGCCGCATCATCGACCTGGACCCGTACGCGGGTGAGGCGCTGGCCCGATATGTGGATGAGCACAAGCGCCGAGCCGCCAAGTGGTTCAACGAGCACCCTGAGCACGACCACCCCGGAGACGACCTGCCGCTGTTCGTCGGCACTATGACGGGCAGGCTCAACGAGAAGTCACCACTGGAACGGCTCGACTACTCAAAGCCCATCCGGCACAGCGGCTTCTACAAGCGCTACTGGCGCAAGGCGACCCGTGCCGCGGGCCTGCCTGACAGTGTGCGTGTGTACGACCTCCGCCACTTCCACGCCAGCACGCTCCTCGACTCCGGCATGTCGATCAAGGATGTGCAGGAGAGGCTTGGTCACGCCAACCCGACCATGACCATGGATCGCTACTGGCACAGTCGGACCGATGACGAGGCTCGCCGTCTGCGCATCAAGCAGGTTGCGGAAGCGATGGGCCGGACCACGCCCAAGAACGTGACGCCGCTCAATAGCAAACGCACCGGGTGACCCCAGCCGACGACCTGCCCTGCGTCACACACGACGTGGGGCAGAGTCACAGCCGGTCCCAACCCGCCGATAGGCTGACTCGGCAACCATGCCCTGGTAGCTCAGTGGATAGAGCAACTGCCTCCTAAGTAGTTGGTCGCGAGTTCGACTCTCGCCCAGGGCACTCAGTGCTCATCCGGTGGTTCGACCTTTTCCAGGTCCACTGACCAGTAGTTCTCAATCATGCGCTCGATGGTCTCCGTAGACACCCACTCGCCCGGAGGCAACGAGCGCTGGACCTTCTCCGCAATGTCTTGGTTGCGCATCACGATGGATGTGTCATTGACGATGTGGACCACGTCCTGGATCGCAGCCTCGATCCGATCCCACAACTCATCTTCGGTCACGTCGATCAATCTCCACTCTCAGTCCGGTCCGTTCCAGTCGAACTCGTGTTCATCGCACTCGCGAGCCTCACGGTCATATTCGGTGCCCATTTCGGCAGCCGTCATCTCGTCATAGTCGAGGTCGAGTCCGCACGCGTCGCAGTAGAAGTTGGCCGCATATGCGATCTGATCGATGTGTCCGCCGTGATAGATGAACTCATCGATGTCCACCTGCTCGTAGTCAAACTCCGGCTGGCCGATGTCACGCAGTTCGCATGACACGATCCCGGTCTGCTCGCATGCCGGGCACTCATACGGCTCCTCGTCGTTTGAGTAGAAGGCTCGTGTGGAGAGCGCATTCAGGACAATCGCGCGCTCGCTCGCGTCGAGTCCCGCTAGACGTGCTTCCAGACGGCTCTTGGCTGCGGCGATCTTCATCTCTAGAGCAGCACTGATCTGACTCGACTTCTCATCGAGGAGTGTGTCCACCACTGACTCCATGTCAGCCCAGAACTTGCTGCGGTCTAGTTCCAGCATCCTGATGAGCGGCTCGATGAGCCTCACCATGATCCGCGCTGACTCTCGTGCCACTTCATCCGTGGTCAAGGCCAAGTGCGCACCACCGTTGCGGGCAGTAAACAGCGCCTGGTCGGCCTGCTGTGTGTACGGAAACGAAGGGACCAGTTTGGCGCAGCGCAGACATGCTTCGTGTGCACCGATCGTCTTGATCTCATGCGGGTCGCACTTGGCGAGCATCCCCAAGCCGGTCAGGTGGAGCATCGTGTCGAGGTCACAGTTGCGGTCAGCGAGGAGCGCAGGACTCAATGACGCGAGCATTGCTTTGGCCATGTGCTCGACCGCTACCCCGGCATCAATTGCCCCACGCACCTGGCCGTGGTCGCTGGTGACGTGGATGAGTGCGGAACGTGCGTACGCAGCCGCCGACCTGCGGAACCTGCCCGAGGTCTGTTGTACGAATGTCGGAGTTGTCACGCGCGTCAGTCTCGCTTGTTCAACCCGTTAGCGCAGGCGAGTTGCGACGACCCCTCTCACGGTGTCGAGGGGTGGGGAGCCGGAATCGGACCGGACCGACCTCGCAGCCCGTGAGAGGCCCTGACACGGGCTTGTCACGAGCCCTCCCGGTCTCCCCGAGCCCGGTTCCCGCGCTCCTACGGCGCTCCTGATGGTCGGATCGGCGGAAACGATGTTTGTCGGCGCGATCCAGCGAGATACAGCCCGATCACGCGTGGATATTGGGGATTCGGTGACTCGCGGGTCTTGCCCGGATCGGACTGAATCGGGCTGGATCAACCTGCCGAGCGGACTCCTAAGCGAAAGGTCGCGAGTTCGACTCTCGCCCGGGGCACCCACCTCCTCGGAACCGGGCGAGCGGCTGCCGCGTCGAAGCGGCGTGAGGCTCGTCCACTCGCTCGTCGTGTGCACGCTCGTGCTCGCCTGCTCCGCGTGCAGCGCAAGCCCGCAGACCGCACCGCCGCGCTCGACGAGCACGCCGACCACGCGAGCATCGGCGACGACTCGGTCGGCTCCGACGACGCACGACAATCTCGTCGCGACCCAGAGGTTCTCGGCCCGACTGCTACACGCCGTCCCGATGCCGCGCGGAGCACGCGAGTGGCGGGACTCGCCGACGGCCCACTACCGGCACGGCACTGTCGGCATCGGACCGTCCGACGCCACCCTCACCCGCACCACCTGGTGGACGGTCCCGGCCTCGGCGACCTCGTTCAGCAACTGGCTGCGCGCCCATGCCCCGCATCGTCTCACCGCCGACTCCGATGGTGGATCTGTCGAGGCGGGCGGGATCTGGGAGGACGACCAGGCCTTCCGCGCGTCGGGCTCGATGACGCACACCCCCGCGTGGGTGAACTTCGCATTCATGCGGTACGGCGCTGGTCTCGTCGTGCGGGTCGACACGTTCGTGGGCGCCCGGTTCGCGCGCACCACCCTGGTGCCTGCAGACACGAACTCTGTGACCATCCGACACACGGTCCGTCACCTCGGGCCACACGCCCGGCCGCACACGACGACCCGCACCGTCACCGGGCCCGCGGCTGTCGCCCGGCTCGTCGGGATGGTCGACCATCTGCCGGGCGCGATGACCGTGCCGTTCGTCGCCTCCTGCCCGGGGGCCCTGGTGGAGGAGAGCTACCGGATGACGTTCGCCGGCCCGCACGGGAGCTATGTCGCCGCCCTCCCGAGTACGGCGTGCTGGCCCCGGCTCGTCCTGCTCCGGGACGGTCTACGGTCGTCCCCTCCCCTCGACCCGGGTCGTGTCTTCGCCCGAACGGCGGATCGCTACCTGGCGCAATTTGCTAACTCTAGTTAGGTCACCTTATGCTGATAAGCATGAGCATGACTGATCGCGAGCAGCAGATCGTCGCCCTGCTGCGCCAGGACCCGATGATCAGCTCGGCAGCCATCGCCGATCGGCTCGGCACCACCCGCGGCTCGGTGAACGTGCACCTGTCCAACTTGGGCAAGAAGGGCGTAGTCCTCGGTCGCGGCTACATCCTCGGCGAGAGCCCCGGCGTCGTCGTGATCGGTGGCGCCAACGTCGACGTGCTGGCCCGCAGCACCGCGCGTGCGCTGGCCGGCACCAGCAACCCCGGCCGGGCCTCGCTGACCCCGGGAGGCGTCGGCCGCAACGTCGCGGAGAACCTCGCCCGGCTGGGCACCCGGACCCAGCTGGTCACCGCGATCGGCCGTGACCCGATGGGCGACAACCTGCTCGCCCAGACCGCGGCCGCCGGGGTGCGCCTGGACCACGTGCACCGCACCGACCAGCCGACCGGCACCTACACCGCCGTCCTGGACACCGACGGCGAGCTCATCGTCGCGGTCTCGGACATGGGCGCGACCGCCGAGCTCGGCCCCGACTGCGTCAACGCCGCACGCGATCTGATCGCCAGCGCCGCGCTGCTGGTCCTTGACGGGAACCTCCCCCTGCCCACGCTGGCCCACGCGCTCGACCTCGCCACGGCGGCCGGGGTGCGCACGATCTTCGAGCCGGTGAGCGTCCCCAAGGCGCGACTCGCCGCGCCGTACCTCGACGTCGACCGCCCGCTGTACGCCGTCACCCCGAACCGCGACGAGCTCACCGCGTTGACCGAGCTGCCCACCCGGGGCGACCGCCAGCTGCGCGCGGCGGCCGACGACCTGCACCATCGCGGCGTGCAGCACGTCTGGGTCCGGCTCGGCGAGCGCGGGTCGATGCTCAGCACCGAAGGCGCCGAGCCGGTGTTCCTGCCGGCCCTGCCCGCCGCGCTCGAGGACGTCACCGGTGCCGGCGATGCGATGCTCGGCGCCTTCTGTCATGGGCTCCTGGATGGTCGCGACCCGGTCGACGCCGCGCGGTTCGGCCACGCCGCCGCCGCGCTCACCATCGCGAGCCCGCACACGGTCCGCGCGGACCTCA
This sequence comes from Nocardioides marmorisolisilvae, assembly GCF_031656915.1. Classification (NCBI taxonomy): domain Bacteria; kingdom Bacillati; phylum Actinomycetota; class Actinomycetes; order Propionibacteriales; family Nocardioidaceae; genus Nocardioides; species Nocardioides terrisoli. The sequence goes on from NZ_CP134227.1 coordinate 1,884,304, forward strand.
CCCCACGTCTCGTCGAGTCGGCCCTCCAGGCCGGCCTCACCAACAGTCCATCCACCCGCAAGGCCAGGAGCACCGTCCGATGACACTCCCCCATCCGTCCCTCGTCCTGACCGCCGAGGTCGCCGACGCCCTGCGCGACCGCCGACCCGTGGTGGCGCTAGAGAGCACGATCATCAGCCACGGGATGCCGCACCCGCAGAACGTCGACATGGCGCGCGAGGTCGAGCAGATCATCCGCGAAGGCGGCGCGGTCCCGGCGACGATCGCGGTGCTCGACGGGCGACCGCATGTCGGCCTCTCCAGCAACGAGCTCGAGCTGCTCGGCACCGCACCGGACGTCACCAAGGCCAGCGTGCGCGACCTGCCCTACGTGATCGCCCGCGGCCTGCACGGGGCCACGACGGTCGCGGCGACGATGCGGCTCGCCTCCCTCGCCGGCATCCGTGTCTTCGTGACCGGCGGTCTCGGCGGCGTACACCGCGGCGCCCCGGAGAGCTTCGACATCAGCGCCGACCTGACCGAGCTCGGCCGAACCGACGTCGCCGTGGTGTCCGCCGGGGTCAAGAGCATCCTCGACATCGGTCTGACCCTGGAGCGGCTGGAGACCCTGAGCGTGCCGGTGCTGGCCTACGGCACCGACGAGTTCCCGGCCTTCTTCTCCCGAAGCAGCGGGCACGCCGCTCCGATGCGGGCCGACTCGCCCGCAGAGGTCGCGGCCGTGATGGCGGCCAAGTGGGACCTCGGTATCGACGGAGGCGTCGCCGTGGTCAATCCCATCCCCGAGGCCGACGAGATCCCCGCCGAGCAGATCGACGGGATCATCGCCGAGGCGCTGACCGACATGCAGGCCGCCGGCGTCCATGGCAATGAGGCCACGCCGTACCTGCTCGGCCGGATCGTCGAGATCACCGGAGGCACGAGCCTGGTCGCCAACATCGCGCTGGTGAAGCACAACGCGCGCCTGGGCACCCGGATCGCCACCGAGTACGCCGGTCTGGTCAGCTGACCGGCCCCGGAGCCAGCCAGGCCAACGCCGCGACGACGAGCGCCTCGGTGCCGGTGTCGAGGGTGGGCTGCAGGACCGGCCCGAACGCGGGCGAATGGTTCACCGGCACGTCCTGGGAGATCCGGCCGGCCTCCTCGGCGGCGCGGTAGACCTCGGGATCGACGCCGCCGATCCCCCAGTAGGTGTAGGGCACCCCGAGCGCCTCGGGCACGTCGCTGAAGTCCTCGCTCGCCGACTGGAGCGGCAGGTCCTGCGCACGGTGGCCGAAGTGAGTGTCGAACGCTGCGCGGACCAGCGCCGTGGCAGCGGCGTCGTTGTGGGTGGGCGGGAAGCGGTCGAACATCTCGAACTCCGGCTCCTGCGGGCTGCCGGAGGCCTGGCATTCGGCGGTGACGATCCGGCGGACCGCCGCGAGAATCGCCTCGCGGGTCTGCTCGCTGTAGCTGCGGATGTTGAGCTCGAGCACCGCGTGGTCGTCGATCACGTTGCTCTTGGCGCCACCGTGGATGCTGCCGACGGTGAGCACCGCCGGATCGGTGGGTGCGACCTCACGTGAGACGACGGTCTGCAGCCGGACCACGATCATCGACGCCAGCACGACCGGGTCGACCGCGGCCTGGGGCATCGAGCCGTGCGCGCCGCGGCCATGCACCGTGATCCGCATGCTGTCGGCGGCGGAGAGGACCGGCCCGGGCCGGGTGCCCACGACGCCGGAGGGCATCGGCAGCACGTGCTGGGCCAGCGCGACGTCGACATCTCCGACGAGCGCGGCCAGGCCGTCGTCCACCATCCGCCGTGCCCCGTCGCCGAGCTCCTCGGCTGGCTGGAACAGCACGACCAGCGTGCCCGCCCAGCTGTCCGTCGCCTCGGCGAGCAGGGCGGCGGCACCCACCAGGCAGGCCACATGCACGTCGTGCCCACAGGCGTGCATGACCGGGACCTCGTGGCCGTCCAGGTCGGTGGCCACCGTGGTGCTGGCGTAGGGCAGTCCGGTCTCCTCGCGCACGGGCAGCGCGTCCATGTCCGCGCGGAGCAGCACCGTCGGTCCGTCCCCGTTGCGGAGGAGCCCCACGACGCCGGTGCCGCCGATCCCCTCGCGGATGTCGAGACCGGCGGCACGCAGCCGCTCCGCCACCGCCGCGGCGGTCCGGTGCTCCTGGTGGGAGAGCTCGGGGTGCTGGTGCAGGTGCCGGTAGAGGTCCTCCTGCCACCCGCGGATGTCCGCGAGCCCGGTGAGCACGGCGCCGGCTGAAGTCCCGGTCATCAGATGTCCTCTCGAGAGGGTGGACGGGTCCGGCCGGCCCCCGCCGCGCCCGTTCGACGTCGACGGTAGCGAGCCCGGACCACGCTCGCGGGCGACCAGGCATCCGCGTCCGGCAGCACCCAACCGCGCCAGCGGGCGAGCAGGCAGAGCCCTGCGCCGACGACCAGGGCGCAGTACGACCCGGCTGTCTGGTGGTCGTGCTGGTGCAGGATCACCAGTACGCCGCTGGCCGCGATCGCACAGGTGGCGTAGAGGGTGTTCCCACCGAGCACACCGGGCACACGGCGCAGGACGACGTCACGCACCGCGCCACCGCCGACGGCCGTGATCGTGCCGAGCAGTACAGCGGGCAGCCAACCGAGCCCGACCTCGAGCGTCTTCTGGGCGCCGGCGGCCGCCCAGCAGCCGAGGGCGAGCGCGTCGACGATGGGCCAGGCTCGCTCCCAGAGCCTCCCCTCCACCCGGATCAGGAAGGCGAGCGCGGCGCCGGCGAAGGCGGTGAGGAGGTAGGCGTAGTCGGTCAGCGCGACCGGGGTGCCGTGCTGCAGCAGGGTGTCGCGGATCAGCCCGCCGCCGAGCCCGGAAAGCACGGCGAGGGTGGCGAAGCCGACAGGGTCGAGCTTCTCCTGACGGGCGATCACGCCGCCGAGCAACGCGTTGGCGAAGACGCCGGTGAGGTCGAGAGCACGGAACAGATCGGTCGTCGTTCCGGTGCTCACCATCATCGGCGGCCTACTTGACGAACGAGCAGTCGAGGACGCCGTGCTGTGTCGTACGCGTGACCGTGACCACGACGCCATTGACGGTGATCGAGCAGTCCGTGCCCGATCCGCCGTCGGCGGTCACGCGGTAGACGGTCTCACTGTGGTCGGTCGTCACGACCGTCGTCCGCCACGGCAGCCTCACCGACGGCTTGCGGGTCAGCTGTTGGGTCGCGGTGGCGGCGTACGCGACGTTCGCGGTCCCGTGGCCCGTGATCGCGTACACAACGGTGCTGGTCTTGTTGCCGGTCTGGCCCCCGCCGGGCCCCAGGTCACGGCAGCCGGCCACGCCGATCAGCACCATGGCGAGAACGGCGACGGGCAGCAGACGACGAGCCATGTCGACAGCGTAGGACTCAGTGCCCGACGACCTCGAAGGTGATCCCCGCCTTCTGCAGCCTGCCCAGCAGGTTGTCGCCCATCGCCACCGCGGTCGTCACCTGGCCGGCCGTCGGCGGATTGGCGTCGAATGCCAGGCACAGGGCCGATTCCGCCAGCATCTTGGCGGTCTCGGTGTAGCCCGGGTCGCCACCGGACACCCGGGTGCGCACCTGCTCCCCGTCTGCCTGACCGACGAAGTCGACGGTGAACCAGGACTTCGCGCGCCGTCGCTCCGACGGGCCCTGGCCGGGCTGGATCCGCTTGAGCAGTGCGTTGCGGACCGGCGGCACCTGCGCGGCCGCGGCCAGGGTCGCGGCGCCCGCCGCGCCGCCGACGGTGTAGCGCAGCGTCTTCAGGCCCGCGTAGTGGGAGTAGCGGAAGTCCGGGCCGTACGACGCCAGCGCGGCGCCCGACCGCGCGACGATGAACGGGTCGATCGTCGGCAGCGGCAGCAACCAGTAGCCCAACTGCCTGTCCCGGCCGGGCTTCCCGGCGACCGGCCGGGCCCGGCGCCCGTCCGGTCGGGGCTCTTGACGGCGACGGTCGGCCATGGCCTGGCGCATCTGCCCGGCCCGCGAGAACGCCGTCATCGCGGAGTGGAAGGTGCCGCCGGAGAAGGTCGCGTTGGAGCGCACGACGCCGCGCAGCGCGATCGGGCGGTCGTCGGGCAGCTGCTGCACCGTGAAGAAGGCCCCGAGGTCGTGCGGGATCGAGTCGAAGCCGCAGGCGTGCACCAGCCGTGCACCCGAGGCGACCGCGGTGTCGTGGTGCGCGAGGTACATCCGGTCGACGAACTCCGGCTCACCGGTCAGGTCGACGTAGTCGGTGCCCGCCTCGGCGCAGGCACGCACCAGCGGCTCGCCGTACAGCAGATAGGGCCCGACCGTGCTGATCACCACGCGCGTGGACTCCGCGAGGGCGCGCAGGGAGGTCGGGTCGCCCGCGTCGGCCTGCACCAGCGGAAGGTCGGCACAGGTCGGGTCGATGCGCGCGAGGCGCGCCCGGACCTCCTCCAGCTTGGGGATGCTTCGGCCGGCCAGCCCCCAGCGACAGCCGGCGGGCGCATGGACGGCGAGATACTCCGCCGTCAGGCCGCCGGTGAAGCCGGTTGCGCCGAGCAGGACGATGTCGAGATCGCGGTCCACCATGCCCCCATCCTCACCGTCGATCGGCTGCGGGCCAACCCCGTCTCATCGCCGGCGTCATGGCCCGTCTGATCGCCCGTCTCGTCGCAGGGGCTCCGAGCCACGGTCGCCCGACGTACGCTGGCACGCATGTGCCGCAACATCCGCACCCTGCACAACTTCGACCCTCCGGCTACCGATGAGGAGGTGCATGCCGCGGCGGTGCAGTACGTTCGCAAGGTCAGCGGCTCCACCCGGCCCTCGCAGGCCAACCAGGCCGCGTTCGACCGCGCCGTCGATGAGGTGGCCGCGGCGACCCGGACGCTGCTCGACAGCCTGCACACCGCCGCACCCCCGAAGAACCGCGAGGAGGAGGCCGCCAAGGCACGAGCCCGCGCGGCGGTGCGGTACGGCACATGAGCGTGCCTTCCGCCGACGCCGGGCTGGCAGAGGCCCTGGACCTGCTTGCCTCGCGCCGGTACGTCGTCCTCACCGGCGCGGGCATCTCCACCGACTCAGGCATCCCCGACTACCGCGGACCCCGACCGGTCGGCGCCGCGCCGGTGCGGATGCCGATGACCTACCAGGAGTTCGTCGCATCGCCGGAGAACCGGCAGCGCTACTGGGCACGCGCCCACCTGGGCTGGTCGCGGATGGGATCCGCTCGGCCCAACGCCGGGCACCACGCCCTCGCCACGCTCGATCCGGATCTGGTGGTCACCCAGAACGTCGACGGACTGCACGAGCGGGCCGGCCAGCGGTCGCTGGTGGCGCTGCACGGACGGATCAGCGACGTCGTCTGCCTGGACTGCCGCCAGGTCACTTCCCGGGTCGCGGTGCAAGAAGCGATGACCGAGGCCAACCCCGGCTGGATCGAGCGGCACCGCGGGGTGGCCGCCCGTCCCGACGGTGACGTGCTCCTCGAGCAAACCGCCGGCTTCGTCGTGCCTTCGTGCACACAGTGCGGCGGCCCGCTCAAGCCCGACGTGGTCTTCTTCGGGGAGAACGTGCCCAAGCAGCGGGTGCTTCGCTGTCAACAGGCGGTCGAGTCCGCCGAGGCGCTCCTCGTGGTCGGGTCCAGCCTGACGGTGATGTCGGGCTTCCGGTTCGTCCGGCAGGCGCACCGCGCCGGCCGACCCGTCGTGATCGTCAACCGGGGTCAGACCCGTGGTGACGCGCTCGCCACGGTCAAGCTCGAGCTCGGCTGCTCGGAGTTCCTCGAGGCGCTGCGTCCTGCTCGAGCATCGGTCACGGCAGCCGGATAGGTCAGGGCAGCGACCGGAGCCGGATCGTCGGCGGCAGCCCAGCGAGCTGCTTGAGGGTCTCGTCACCGAGCGGCGCCTCGAGGTCGATCACGGCGTAGCCCTGCTCACCGCGCGTGGCCAGCTGCTGGCTCAGCATGTTCGCGCCGGCTTCGCCGATGATCGTGACGATCTCGGCCAGAACGCCGGGGATGTTCTGGTGCAGGTGGGTGATCCGGTGCGCGCCGTCGGCGGGCGCCTGCACCTCGGGCAGGTTCACCGAGTTCGCGGTGCTCCCGGCGCGGACGTAGCTGACCAGCTTGCCGGCGACGAAGCCGCCGATCTCCTCCTGGGCCTCCTGGGTCGACCCGCCCACGTGCGGGGTGAGGATGACGTTGTCCAGGCCACGCAGCGCCGACTCGAAGGGGTCGCCCTGCTTCTTCGGCTCGACCGGGAAGACGTCCAACGCGGCGCCGGCGATGTGCCCGGACAGGATTCGCTCGCGCAGCGCGACGTCGTCGACCACCATCCCGCGCGAGGCGTTGATGAACAGCGACCGCGGCTTCATCGCGTCGAGCTGGGCGGCACCGAAGAGGCCGGCGTTGCCGGGTCGGCCGTCGACGTGCAGGCTCACGACGTCCGCCTCGGCCAGGAGCGCCTCCAGAGTCGCCATCCGGCGCGCGTTGCCGTGGGCGAGCCGGTCGGCGGTGTCGAAGTAGATCACCCGGAAGCCCAGCGCCTCGGCGACCACGGACAGCTGGGCGCCGATGTTGCCGTAGCCGACGATCCCCAGCACTCGGCCACGGACCTCGTGGGAGCCGGCGGCGGACTTGTCCCAGACTCCGGCGTGCATCTTCTGCGTCTTCTCGGTCAGCCGCCGCGCCAACGCGATGATCTCGGCGATCACCAGCTCGACGACGCTGCGCGTGTTCGAGTACGGCGCATTGAAGGCCGCGACGCCCTTGGCGGCGGTGGCAGGCAGGTCGATCTGGTTGGTGCCGATGCAGAAGGCGCCGACGGCGAGCAGATCGGAGTTCTCCACGACCTTCGCGGTCAGGTTGGTGCCGGACCGGATGCCGAGCAGCTGCACGCCCTGCAGCGCCTCGATCAGATCGTCCTCGCCCAACGCTCCGGACCGGGTCGCGACCTCGATGCCGGCGGCCGCGAAGACCTCGTGTGCGCGCGGGTGGATGTTCTCCAGGAGCAGTGCCTTCACGTCACGATGGTAGATGCCACCGCTACGCCCTCTCCCGACGTCCCAGCACTCGGGCTCAGGCTGCGGGCTCATGCTGCGGGCTCATGCTGCAGCATTCGTCGATTCTCGGCCAGGAGCCGGCGAGCTGGTCACGCGTCTGCCCACCCTGGTGGCGGCCGCATCCCACAGCCCTGGGTCCGCGTGGTGGCGGCGAGCCGCCTCACGGGTGTCCGGTCTCCGACAGCGGCGCGTGCATCGCCTGCGACAGCGGGCGGGTGTGACAGCGCTTCTCGCCGAAGTGCCCGGGGCTGTACGGCGCGCCCCTTGCCCGCACCCGGGTTTGCACTGCGTAGTCGTTGAACTGTCGGTAGAGCGTGCCGTTCTGTCGATAGGTGACCCACTCGCCCTTGATCTGCCACTTTCCCGGTCGCGCCATGTGGATGAACATGGCCAGCGCAGCACCCTTCCCGGGGCCTACCGTCTCACCGCGTACCGGCCGCAGTCGGAAGTACGTACAGGTCCCGGCTTCGCGGAACGACGGCGGCCATCGAAGAAACAGCCCGCCGACCATCTCCCCACCCGGCCCATCCATGGCGGTCTTCGCAGGGACGAAGACCGCGGTGCGGTAGACCTCGGCGGAACGCCTGCCGTAGGCGAACACTGGCTCGACGCTCACCAGGGTCAGCGACTCGTCCGACTTGTTGATGAGACTGCCCTGGGCGTCGATGTAGCGCTGGCCGAGAAGCCAGCCCTTGCCCAGACCCATCGACAGGTCGACCGGCCCGAGTGCATCGCCGGACTCAGGAGCCGCACTCCCGCAGCCCACACAGACGAGGGCCACCAGGGCAACCAGCGCAGGCCAGAGACTTCGGGGTGTCATCGTGAGCATCCGAAGCTGTAGGCGTAGACATTGCCGGACGCGTAGGGCCAGTCATCGCCATAGGCACCGAGGTAGTTGCGTCTGCAGTTGTAGTGCACGTGCCAATGGATCCTCGTGTCCCCCGAATATCCCGCGCGTGCATCGACTCCGAACCCGTGCAAGGTGAACGCCGTACCGAACCTGTGATTGTGGTGCGTGTCCTTGGTCCGGCCCTGGCCGCGACCAATCAGACTGTGGTGAAGGTCCTTCAACCGTGGGCGGGCCGCCTGTTCCCTTCTCGCTCGCAGGCCGCCGGTCCAGTGGTAGATCCGATCACGGCGGCCGATGGTGTAGTCCCAGCAGTAGCCCCGGTCGCAGATGTGCTCGGTGATCGCATAACGGTTGACCCGGTACTCCGCCTCGACGACATGGCGCCAGGGGCCATGATGAGTCGCGGTCGACGCGGAAGCGCTGCGGCTCCGCGCCTCGCTCGCCATCCCGCCCAGCTTCCACGGCCCGGAGCCGTACTCGTACGAGACTTGGGCATAGGTGTCCCTCCCCTTGCTCATCCGGAAATAGCCGGACATCCCCTTGCTGATGTAGAGCCCCGCGACCTTGACCCACCGGGTCGCCACCTGACGTGCTGCGGCGTGCGCCGAGATGCCCCGGGCCTCGGCCCGGCGTGCGGCCAGCCGGGTCTGGTCGACGATCCGATAGCTCTCGGTCATCGTGCTGCGCGCAGCGGTGCGCCGGACGATCTGGCCGCGAGGGACGTGGTAGGCCGCGGTGATCGCGACCCGTGAGGCCTTGTTGATCGGCGCCGCCAGGTGGTTGTAGCCGGCCAGGCGGCTGCCGAAGGAGACCACGTCGACATCCAGATCAACGACGTGGTCGGCATTGGTCTGCGCCTCCCTCTTGACCGTCGCGAGGCCGGCGAGGTCGAAGCCGAACCTGCCCCGGGCATCGGTGACGCCCTTGGCGACAAGCGCGGGGTGCGATCTGATTGGCGCGTTCGCGGGATCGAGATGGACCCTGACCTGGGCACCGGCCAACGGCGTGCCGCTCGGACGCACCACTGACACCCGCACCTGGTGATCCGGTGCGCCGCGGGCGTCCGACGACGCCGCTCCCGCCTGGACACCCATGAGCGCCAGAACCGCGGCCAGCACTGCGACCCCACACCTTCTCCGGACCATCGTCCGCCCCCTCTGCCGTGGCGGGGCGGCCCGATCCGCCCCGTGCGCCAGCAAGCATGCCGCGTCGGGCGGGCGGCGGGGCGGTCGTCCACAGGCACAGATTCGTGCAGTGCAGCAACCTGCGGGTGAGCTCAGACCCGGCGTACGAAGATGTGATCGGCCGCCTCTGCCAGGATCTCTGTCGTCTCCCCGGAGCTGCCCACGATGATCCCCTCTGGGCCCGCCGCCACGGTGACGACCTCGCCGGGACGGGCACCCGCGCGGCGCAGCGCCGCCATCAGGTCCTCGTCCTTCTGCATCTCCTCGCTGATCCGACGCACCCGGACCCGGGAGGGCTCTGCGAGGGCGAGCCCGCTGAGCGGCTCGACGCCCTCCATGAAGTTCTCGCCGTCGTCGTTCTCGCCGAGCTCAGACAGGCCCGGGATCGGGTTGCCGTACGGCGACTCCGTCGGATGACCGAGCAGGTCCAGGAGCCGACGCTCGACCTGCTCGCTCATCACGTGCTCCCAGCGGCAGGCCTCCTCGTGCACCTGTTCCCAGTCCATCCCGATCACGTCGACCAGCAACCGCTCGGCCAGGCGATGCTTGCGCATCACCCGGGTGGCCGCGGCCATGCCGCTGTCGGTGAGCTGCAGGTGCCGGTCGCCCTCGACGGTGAGCAGGCCGTCGCGCTCCATCCGGGCGACCGTCTGGCTGACCGTCGGACCACTCTGGTGCAGGCGCTCGGCGATGCGGGCCCGCAACGGCACGATGCCCTCCTCGACCAGCTCGTAGATGGTCCGGAGGTACATCTCAGTGGTGTCGATCAGGTCGCTCACCCGGCCATTCTTGCCCATCGACCCCACGACGATGCAGGGTGTGCGGAGTGACGACGCTCCAGATCAGCCGCCGCTTCTGCGGGCCGCCCCGCTCCGCCAACGGCGGCTACACCGCGGGATCCCTTGCCGAGGCGCTCGGCACGGACACCACCGAGGTCACCTTGCGGATGCCTCCACCGCTCGAGAGCACGATGGACGTCGAGGTCGACGGTGCCCGGGCGTCCCTCACGCACGGCCGCGCCCCGGTGGCGACCGCCACCGCGAGCGAGGTGGTCATCGATCCCGTCGAGCCGGTGTCGTACGACGACGCCGCGGCGTTCTCGGCGGCGTACCCCGGACACAGCTTCCACCCGTTCCCGACGTGCTTCGCCTGCGGGGTCGACCGTGACGACGGGCTGCGGATCTTCCCGGGTCCGGTCTCCGAGGACGAGAGGCCACGGGCCCGCGTCGCCGCCCCCTGGTGCCCGGCCGACGACGTCGACCTGGCGACGACGTGGGCGGCGCTGGACTGCGTCGGCGGGTGGGCCGGTGACCTGACCGAGCGCCTGATGGTGCTGGGCCGGATGACCGCCACCGTCGACGTCCTGCCCCGGCCCGGCGAGCCGCACGTGGTGATGGGCCGGGCGCTCGGCTCGAAGGGACGCAAGACGATGACCAGCGCGACGCTCTACGACGGCGACGGCCGGATCGTGGGCCGCGCCGCCCATGTGTGGATCGCGGTCGACCCAGCGGCCTTCCACGGGCAGACGCCTCGATGACGACGCCCGCGCCGTGGTGGCGCGACGCCGTCGTCTACGAGGTCTACGTCCGCAGCTTCGCCTCGACCGGGGACACCGGGATGGGTGACCTGCGCGGCGTCGCCGAACGACTGCCCTACCTGGTCGACCTGGGCGTGGACGCGGTCTGGCTGACGCCGTTCTACCCGTCGCCGCAGCACGACAACGGGTACGACGTGGCCGACTACCGCGACGTCGACTCCCGCTTCGGGAGCCTCGCGGACTTCGACACGCTGCTCGCGCGGGCGCACGGGCTCGGCCTGCGCGTGCTCGTCGACCTGGTGCCCAACCACACCTCGTCGGATCATCCGTGGTTCCGCGAGGCGCTGGCGGCCGGACCCGGCTCACCGGAACGGGCTCGTTACCTCTTCCGCGACAAGCCCAACAACTGGCTGTCGGTCTTCGGCGGGTCCGCCTGGCAGCGCACCGACGACGGGCAGTACTACCTGCACCTGTTCGACCGGTCACAGCCCGACTTGGACTGGACCGACGATGACGTGCACACCCTGTTCGACGAGGTCCTGCGATTCTGGCTGGACCGAGGAGTGGACGGCTTCCGTGTCGACGTCGCCCACGGCCTGCGCAAGGCCGCCGGCCTCCCTGACGCCGCGGATCCGGTTGCGGCACAGTCCGGCCTGGTCACCGGGCCCATGTGGGACCAGCCCGAGGTGCACGACATCTACCGCCGCTGGCACCGCATCCTCGGCGAGTACGACGGGGACCGGATGGCGGTGGCGGAGGCCTGGGCTGCGACGCCGGCACGGACGATGGCCTACTGCCGCCACGACGAGCTGTCGCAGTCGTTCAACTTCCACTGGCTCGAGGCGCCCTGGTCGGTCGCGGCCTTCCGTGAGGTGGTCCGCGAGACCCTGGTGGAGGTCGCGCGGGTCGATGCCTCGCCGACCTGGGTGCTGTCCAACCACGACGTCGTCCGCCATGTCACGCGGTACGGCGGCGGGGCGCGTGGCCTGGCCCGCGGGTCGGCCGCCACCCTGACCATGCTCGCGCTGCCCGGGTCGGCGTACCTCTACCAAGGCGAGGAGCTGGGCCTGGAGCAGGTCGACGTACCACCGGCGGACCGGCAGGACCCGGAGTTCCACAACGGCCGCGGGCCGGGTCGTGACGGCTGTCGGGTTCCGCTGCCCTGGTCGGGCCACGAGAGCCCGTTCGGCAATGGCACGGGTCGGCCGTGGCTGCCCCAGCCGCCCGAGTGGGCCACGCTCACGGTGGAGGCGCAGCGCAACGACCCGAGTTCGACATGGTCGTTCTACCGGCGAGCGCTGGCCGCACGCCGAGGGCTGCCGCAGGCGACGGAGGTCACGCTGGTCGACCTCGGCCCGGACGTCTTCGCGTTCCGTCGTGGGCAGGTGCTCGTCGTTCTCAACGGCGGCGACGACCCTCTGCCGATCCCTGCAGGCGAGGTGTTGATCTCCTCGGCACCGATCGAGAACGACACGCTCCCGGCGAATGCAGGCGTGTGGCTGGCGGCCCCCGCCTCCTGACCCCTCAGTCCATCGCGGCGTTGTAGCGCCCGAGCTGGACGGCCAGCTCGCGGATCTCGGCATCGGACCAGTCGGAGAGCCGCTCCTCGTACCAGCGCCGGCGCAGCCGGTCCACCTCACGGAGCCGTTCGACGGCGGCGCCGGTGGCGGTGAGGATCTGCGCCCGGCCGTCCTCGGGGTCGGGGGCCCGCTCGACGAAGCCGAACTGCTCGAGCAGCGCGACCTGGCGGCTGACCGCGCCCTTGTCGATGGCGAACACCTCGGCCAGCGCAGACGAGCGCTGCGGGCCGTTCTCGTGCAGTGACCGCAGGATGGAGTATGCCGCACTCGGTAGCTGCGGATCCACCATCCGCGCCCGGGTAGACGTCGCCCGCCGGATCCGGCGCATGATGGCGCTGAGCTCGTGCTCGAGAGCGGTGGTGGCCTCTGCGCGGTCGCGGGGCTTGGCGTTCATGTCGCCATCGTAGGGGAGGCCATGATCGCGCAGACGACCCGCAGGCGTGGCCTGGTGGCCGTCGCCGGGGGACGTGATCCCGGCGCACCTGCGGGTCGGGTGTCTGCCTGGTAGTCGCCGCGAACGACGACGCCGTTCGCTAGCGGACAGCCACCTCACGCGTCCTGAAAGAACTCATTCCTCGGACCACCTCCTTTCCCGTGTGCCACCACGGTAGGCCGCGCGACCGCAGCGCTCAACGGGTTTAGCGCGAAGAAAGCTGCCTCGTCAGACGACGGCCGCGGCGGCGAACTGGGACTGGTAGAGCCGCGCGTAGGCACCGTCCGCAGCCAGCAAGGCCTCGTGCGTGCCCTGCTCGACGATCGATCCGTGCTCCATCACCAAGATGAGGTCGGCGTCCCGGATGGTGGAGAGCCGGTGCGCGATCACGAACGAGGTCCGGTCGGTGCGAAGCGCGGCCATGGCGTGCTGCAACAACAACTCGGTGCGGGTGTCGACCGACGAGGTCGCCTCGTCGAGGATCAGGAGCTCGGGGCTGGCCAGGAACGCCCGCGCGATGGTCACCAGCTGCCGCTCACCGGCGGAGAGGTTCGATCCCTCCTCGTCGACCAGGGTGTCGTAACCGTCGGGCAGCGAGTGCACGAATCGGTCGACGAAGGTGGCCCGGGCCGCGGCGAGGATCTCCTCCTCGGTGGCGTCCGGGCGGCCATAGGCGATGTTGTCGCGAATGGTCCCCTCGAAGAGCCAGGTGTCCTGGAGCACCATCCCGATCTGGCTGCGGAGGTCGGCGCGAGGCATCGAGGTGATGTCCACGCCGTCGAGGGTGATGCGGCCCCGCCGTACGTCGTAGAAGCGCATCACCAGGTTGACCAGCGTGGTCTTGCCGGCGCCCGTCGGTCCGACGATCGCGACCGTCTGCCCGGGGCGCGCGACGAGCGAAAGGTGCTCGATCAGCGGCTCGTCGGGGTCGTAGGAGAAGGACACGTCCTCGAAGCAGACCTCGCCGTGCCGCTCCGCAGCCGGGCTGCCGGCCTCGTCGCGGCTCTCCTCCGGGGCGTCGAGCAGCTCGAAGACACGCTCGGCCGACGCGACCCCGGACTGCAGCAGGTTCGCCATCGAGGCCACCTGGGTGAGTGGCTGGGTGAACTGCCGGGAGTACTGGATGAAGGCCTGGATGTCACCCAGCGACATCGACCCGTGTGCGACCCGCAGCCCACCGACGACAGCGATCACGACGTAGTTGAGGTTCCCGACGAACATCATCACCGGCATGATGAGGCCGCTGACGAACTGGGCGCCGAAGGACGACTTGAACAAGGCCTCGTTCTCGACCTCGAAGGTGTCCTCCACCTCGTGCTGCTTGCCGAAGACCTTGACCAGGGCGTGCCCGGTGAAGGTCTCCTCGATGTGGGCGTTGAGCCGCCCGGTGCGCCGCCACTGGTCGATGAACAGGGGCTGCGAGCGCGCCATCACGGTGCGCGCCGCGATCATCGCGATCGGCACGGACACCAACGCGACCAGGGCGAGCACCCACGAGATCCAGAACATCATGCTCAACACGGCAACGACGGTGAGCAGGCTGGTCATCAGCTGGCTCATCGTCTGCTGGAGGGTCTGGCTGACGTTGTCGATGTCGTTGGTGACCCGCGAGAGCAGCTCACCGCGCGGTTGCTTGTCGAAGTAGCTCAACGGCAGCCGGTTGACCTTGTCCTCGACGTCGGCCCGCATCCGTCGGACGGTGTTCTGCACGACGTCGTTGAGCAGGTAGCCCTGCCCGAAGCTGAGCAGTGCGCCGACGGCGTACACGCCGAGCGCGAGCAACAGGACCATCGCGACGGCGTGGAAGTCGACGCCGTGGGTCAGGTGCATCGCCGAGACCAGGTCGGCCCGGGTGGAGTTGCCGGACGCCTTCAGGTGTGCCACGGCGTCGGCCTTCGAGCCGTGAGCGAGCACCTGCTTGCCGACCAGACCGCCGAAGATCAGGTCGGTCGCGCGGCCGAGGATCTTCGGCCCGAGGGCCGCGAGGGCCACCGCGCACAGCGCGAACAGCACGACGCCGATCGCCTTGGCACGGTCGGGGCGCATCCGCGCGATCAAGCGCTTGGCCGACGGCTTGAACGTGCTCGCCTTCTGGCCGACCATGCCGCCGCCCCACGGGCCGCGACCCGGCCCGCCCTGAGCCACCTGGACCCGCTCGGTCTCCTTCAGGCGGCCGCCCTGCGCGGTCGACCCTGCCTCCTGACGTCGCTCGCTCATGCCGCCTCCTCCGCGGACATCTGGGACTCGACGATCTCCCGGTACGTGGCGCAGGACTCGAGCAGCTCGTGATGGGTGCCGCTGCCGACGACCGCACCGTCCTCCACCACCAGGATCAGGTCCGCGTCGCGGATCGTCGACACGCGCTGCGCGACGATCAGCACCGTCGAGTCACGCGTCACCGGCTTGAGCGCGGCCCGCAACCGGGCGTCGGTCGCCAGGTCGAGCGCCGAGAACGAGTCGTCGAACAGGTAGATCTCCGGCCGCCGGATCAGGGCTCGTGCGATGGCCAGCCGTTGCCGCTGACCACCCGACACGTTGGTGCCGCCCTGGGCGATGTGCGCCTCCAGCCCGCCGGGCATCGCCGCGACGAAGTCGCGGGCCTGGGCGATCTCGAGCGCCTCCCACATCTCCTCCTCGGTCGCGTCGGCCTTGCCGTAGCGCAGGTTGGAGGCGACGGTCCCCGAGAAGAGGAACGCCTTCTGCGGGATCAGGCCGAGGCGGGCCCACAACGCGTCGGGGTCCAGCCGTCGTACGTCGACGCCGCCGACGTACACGGCGCCGCCGGTGACGTCGAACAGCCGCGGGACCAGGTTGACCATCGTCGACTTGCCGGCGCCGGTCGAGCCGATGATCGCGACCGTCTGTCCGGGGCGCGCCTCGAAGGTGACGTCGCGCACCACAGGGACGTCTGCTCCGGGGTAGGTCAAGCTGACCGAGTCGAAGCGCAGGGTGCCGCGCTCGGCGACGCCGGTGACCGGCTGCTCGGGCGCGACCACCGAGCTGTCGGCGTCGAGCACCTCGACGATCCGGTCCGCGCAGACCGCGGCGCGCGGGATCATCATCATCATGAAGGTGCCCATCATCACCGACATCAGGATCTGCATGATGTAGGACAGGTAGGCAGTCAGATCGCCGATCTGCATGGTGCCGGCGTCGATGCGATGCCCACCGAACCACAGCACCGCGACCGAGGACAGGTTCGCGATCACCATCACGGTCGGGAACATCGCGGCCATCCACCGCCCGGCCCGGACCGAGACGTCGGTCAGGTCGTCGTTGGCGACCCGGAACCGCTCGGTCTCCTCGGGCTCGCGTACGAAGGCCCGCACCACGCGAACGCCGGTGATCTGCTCGCGTAGCAGCCGGTTCACCTCGTCGATCCGGACCTGCATCTGGCGGAAGCTGGGCACCATGTGCGCGATCACGAACCCGATCGAGGCGGCGAGCAGCGGGACTGAGACCGCGATCAGCCAGGACAGCCCGAGGTTCACATGCATCGCCATCACGATGCCGCCGACCATCATGATCGGCGCCATCACCATGAGCGTGAAGGACATCAGCACCAGCATCTGGACCTGCTGGACGTCGTTGGTCTCGCGGGTGATCAGCGACGGTGCGCCGAAGTGCTGGACCTCGCGCTGGCTGAACATGCCGACGCGGTGGAAGATCGCCGCGCGCAGGTCACGACCGAAGCCCATCGCGGTCCGGGCCGCGCAGTAGACCGCGGCGACCGAGCAGGCGATCTGGACACACGCGACACCGAGCATCACGGCCCCGGTCCGCACGATGTAGCCGATGTCTCCGGTGACCACACCGTTGTCGATGATGTCGGCGTTCAGGCTGGGCAGGAACAGGGCCGCTACGGTGCCGACGAACTGCAGGCAGACGATCGCCACGATCCACCGGCGGTAGGTCCGCAGATAGCGGCGGACTAGCTCGATGAGCACTCAGATCCCTCCTTGGTCGGGTGCGGAGCCCTCGCGGAGCGTGCCGTGCAGCACGACGTCCACGATCTGCTCGGCGGTGAGCGGGCGCTGGTTGGAGATGTGCGGGTGGCTGCCGGAGAAGGTCAGCAGCCGCAGCAGCTGCACGACGTCCTCGACCGGAACGCGGAACCGATCGGCGTCCGGATCGAGCACCCTGCCCAGACCCTCGTTGGCGAGTCGCTTGCGCAGTTGTGGCGCGCCCATCCGGTCGGGGGGCCGGCGTACCGCCATCGCTGTCATCATCTCGAAGATCCCGATGAACCTTCGCTGGAGCAGTGCGGTGGCCTCCACGAGCCGGGCCTCCAGGGGCTCGGCCAGGTCGATCCCGGCGATCGCCTCGAGGAACGGCTCGGGATCGAACTCGGCGGCGAGCACGGCGTCGAAGAGGCCGTCCTTGGTCGGGAACACCCGGAAGATGGTGCCCTCGGCGACGCCGGCCGCCTCGGCGATCTGCCGGGTGGTGGTGTCCCGGCCGTGCTCGACGAGCAGCGGGCGCGCCGCCGCCAGGATCGCCGTACGGCGCTCGTCCGCCGGCATCGGCCGAGCACGCTCTCGGGTGGTCACGCCCGCCAGCATAAGTGAGTGAGCACTCACTCACAACGGATTTTCCCACTCTGCCGAGGCGGCGCAACGTTGCCGCCCGAACCTGCCGAGGCGGCGCAACTTTGCAAGCAGCCGCGGACGACCTGCAAATTTGCGCCGCCTCGACGTACTTCCGCTGCAAGGTTGCGCCGCCTCGACGGAGGTTCAGCGCAGCGCGGCGGCGAGGTCGCTTCCGGGGAGGACGGGAAGGCGGAGGACGGCACCGTCGGGACCGCCGACGTGGACCCGGTTGAGGCCGGGCAGGCTGGGCAGAGAGGCGGCCGAGGCACCGACCAGCTCGAGACGCAGCCGGTGACCGGCAAGGAAGCGGTTGCCGATCGGCCAGAACTCCACGTGATAGGTGCGTACGCCGAGTGGCCCGGCCGACTCCCGGACGCTGTAGTCGCCGTACGGCTGCACCAAGCGACCGGAGCTGTCGTGCAGCGACTTCGACTCGTCGACCTTCGGGAAGGCGGTGCTGAGCCGTCCCACGGTCAACGGGTGCGTGCTCCCGTCGGGGGCGACGTCGGACAGCACCGCCCAGATCGGCCCGCCGGGCGTCGTGCTCGAGAGTGGTACGTCGAGATCCGCCGGCCCGACCGTGTCCACGGCACGGGCGAACGGAGCGGTGGTGTAGGTCAGTCCGACCGACTCGGCGAGCCGCATGTCGGACAGGATCGGCAACGCGTCGGTGACCTTGTCGAACCCGGCCGCGTCGACGATCGCGGCGTTGGGAACGTCCGCGCTGGTGGGCAGCGAGGGCACCGCCGGGTAGGACTGCACGGCGATCCGGCTCGGGGGCTGCAGGCTGAGCGATCCGTCGTTGAGCGAGTGTGCGGACCCGCTCTTCGTCGGGTCGAGGTGGAGGCTGGCCCAGGTGGTCCGCGGGACCGGCCAGTCCGTGGCGTCGCGACGCACGAAGTCGCCCGCGAGGTAGGCCTTGCGATCGCCCTCGGACAGGAACATCTGCACGCGCGGGTCTGCCTGCACACCGTTGTCCACGCCACGCAGGTAGTGGTCCAGCCAGCGGCCCGCCTCGGCCACGCCATCGTCGGTGCCGGCGGGCGCGCCGTCATGCCCGCCGACCACCATCAGGTGGGCGCCGTCGCCCTTCAGCGCCTGGTACATCTGGAAGGCGCCTCGCGACTCCACGTCGAAGAACCCGTCGATGATCAGCACCGGGATGGGCTGGGCCGCGCCGCGGAAGGCCCGCTGCCGCCACCACGCGTCGAGCGTCGGGTGCAGCAGGCCCGCGTCGAGCCCCGAGGTGAACAGCCCGCGCATCACATCCAGTGAGGACGAGGGGTTGCGTTGCAACCGATCCGCACCCTGCTCGAGCGCGGGCGCACCGATCAGCGCCAGCACACCCGCGCCGGGCACGATGTTGCTGATCCCGCCGGGCACCAGCAGGTCGCGGTAGAGGTCCGACGTCCCGGACTTCATGATCGCGGCCTTCACGCACGGCAGGGGCTCGTGCATCGCGTTGTAGGCGAGGATCGCGCTGGCCGAGAACCCATTGAGGGCGAGCGCACCGTTGCTCCACGACTGGCTGCACGCCCATCGGAGCGTCTCCTGCACGTCCTGCTGCATCCGCCGGCCCATCGCGTCGAACTGCCCGTCGCTGTCGCCCGTCCCGCGGTCCTGGACCAGCAGGAAGTTGTAGTTCGGGCCGACGGTCAGGGTCTGGCTGTTGCGGCCGTACGGACTGAACTCGACCACCGTCGGGCGCGAGGTCAGCGGCGACTGCCCGGTCAGCGTCGCTGCCAGTGAGACCCCATCGGAGGTGGTGAACCGCAGGCTCTGTGAGACGGGTCCGGCGGCGCTCGCGCCGGTGGCACCGACCAACGGGAGCAGCCAGACGGGCAGCAGCGCGAGCAGGACGAGCAGACGCCTGGACCTCATCGCGTTCCTCCGATCGCCTCATCAACGACCGCGCGACGATCTCGCTACGACACGGACCGGTCCGACCGGCGGGGATCGCGGAAGGACCTCCGACACCGGTCACTCGCCGCCCCCCGCAGCGACGAGGACCCAGCCAAGGCGCTGCGCACCTCGATGAGCGACCTGAAGCGACGTCGACTCCGACGACACGACCAGCACCGTGCGCCGGAGTCGCTCAGGGCGCCAGTCGCTGCACCAGCCACTGGTCGGCCTCCTGGACGGTGGAGCGCCGGTAGACGAGCCGGTCGTGCATCCGACCCCGGCGACCCTGCCAGAACTCGACGGTGTGCGGGCTGACCACGTAGCCGCCCCAGTACGGCGGGCAGGGCACGTCGACGCCCTCGAACCGCCGCTCCGCCTCGACGTACGCCGCCTCCAGCTCGCCGCGGCCGGACACCACCGACGACTGCGCCGAGGCCCACGCGCCGAGCTGGGAGGCCCGGGGCCGGGTCGCGAAGTAGGCCTCGTCGTCGGCCCGCGAGAGTCGGGCGGCGCTCCCCTCGATCCGCACCTGCCGCTGCAGCTCGAACCAGCCGAACACCAGCGCGCACGCGGGGTCGGCGGTCAGCTCGTGCGCCTTGCGCGAGTCGTGGTTGGTGTAGAAGCGGAAGCCGATGGCGTCGTACCCCTTCAGCAGTACGGCGCGGGCGGACGGCCTGCCCCCGGAGACGGTGCTCAGCACCATCGCGTTGGGCTCGTGGACCCCACCGCGACGGGCGTCCTCGAACCAACGGTCGAACATCGTGATCGGGTCGTCGGCCAGGTCGGACTCGTCGAGCCCGCCGAGCTGGTACTCCTCGCGCATCCGGGCCAGGTCGGCGTCCATGTCGCGACCCTAGCGGCTGCTGGCACAATGCAGTCGATCACATCGACGGAGCAGCGGAACGTCCGCGGAGGAGAGACATGACCGAAGTACACGAGGGACTCGAGGGCGTCGTCGCCTTCCGGACCGAGATCGCCGAGCCCGACAAGGACGGCGGCGCGCTGCGCTACCGCGGTGTCGACATCGAGGAGATCGTCGGCCGGATCCCCTTCGAGAAGGTATGGGGTCTGCTGATCGACGGCTCCTACGAGCCGGGCATGCCTCCCGCCGAGCCGTTCCCGCTCCCGGTGCACACCGGCGACATCCGCGTCGACGTGCAGTCCGCAGTGGCCCAGCTCGCCCCGGTCTGGGGGCTGCAGCAGACCTACGACATCGACGACAGCCAGGTGCGTGAGGACCTGGGCAGGGCTGCGGTGATGGTGCTCTCTTACGTAGCCCAGGCCGCCCGTGGGATCGGCCAGCCGATGATCCCGCAGCGGCGGGTGGACGAAGCGAAGACGATCGCGGAGCGCTTCATGATCCGTTGGCAGGGCGAGCCGGACCCCCAGCACGTCAAGGCTGTCGATGCCTACTGGAGCTCCGCCGCCGAGCACGGCATGAACGCGTCGACCTTCACCGCGCGGGTGATCACCTCGACCGGCGCCGATGTCGGTGCCGCGCTGTCCGGCGCGGTGGGCGCGATGAGCGGCCCGCTGCATGGTGGCGCGCCCTCCCGGGTTCTGCACATGATCGAGGAGGTCGAGAGGACCGGCGACGCCTCGTCGTACGTCAAGGGGCTGCTGGACAACGGCGAACGGCTGATGGGGTTCGGCCACCGCGTCTACCGCGCCGAGGATCCTCGCGCACGAGTGCTTCGGCGAACGGCGCGCGAGCTCGGGGCACCCCGCTACGAGGTCGCCGAGGCACTGGAGAAGGCTGCTCTCGCCGAGCTGCGCGAGCGCCGGCCCGACCGAGTCCTGGAGACCAACGTCGAGTTCTGGGCGGCGATCGTGCTCGACTTCGCCCAAGTGCCGCCGCACATGTTCACCTCGATGTTCACCTGCGCGCGCACCGCCGGCTGGTCGGCCCATATCTTGGAGCAGAAGCGCACCGGTCGGCTGGTCCGTCCGTCGGCGCTCTACGCGGGACCCGCCGCACGTCCGGCATCCTCGGTGGACGGCTGGAACGACGCCTGGGGCATCTGACCAGGTCCGGCGTAGTCTCTCGGCATGGAGCCGTTCAGGCTTCCGACCAAGGAGCACCAATGGCCGACAAGTCGCCCCGGCAACACCTCTCCAAGAAGGCTGGGAAGTCCATCAAGGAGAAGCGCGCCGACAAGCAGGCCAAGCGGGCCGGTGCCGACGACACCGTGATCGTGCCTCCGGCCAAGCAGCGCCGGGGTCACTGACCCGACCCCGCGACGGCGCTGCGCCGCAGGTCAGCTGCGCCCGCGGCTCCGGAGCCCGGTACCGACGGCGTGGAGGTGCCGCAGCCCTGCGGCGTACGACGCCAGCGCCGCGGTCTCGGTGTAGGTGACGCCACGATCGGCACAGAACTGCCTGACGATCGGCTGCGCCAGACGCAGGTTGGGCCGCGGCATGCTCGGGAACAGGTGGTGCTCGACCTGGTAGTTGAGCCCGCCGAGCGCCGCGTCGGTGAACCAGCCACCGCGGACGTTGCGTGAGGTCAGCACCTGCCGCAGGAACGGGTCGGCTGCCTGCTCGACATCCATCACCGGCATTCCCTTGTGACCGGGCGCGAAGGACATGCCGAGGTAGACCCCCTGCAGAGCCTTCTGGAGGACGACGAAGGCGAGCACCTGCGGCCACGTCAACGTGAACACCAGCAGGGCCACGTAACCGGCCAGGTGTGCGGTCAGCAGCACCGACTCGATCGCACGCCCCTTGACCTTCGGCTTGAACATCTCCCGCACGCTGGACACGTGCAGGTTCACCGCCTCGCCGAGCAGCATCGGGAAGAACATCGCGGCCTGGTGGCGGGTCAGCCAGGCGGCCGCACCACTGCGCTGGTCGGCTTGGTCGGCGTCGAACACGAGTGCGCCCGCGCGCACATCCGGATCGGTGGCCAGGTCGTTGGGGTGGGCATGGTGGGCGTTGTGCTTGGTGACCCACCACGCGTAGCTCAGCCCGGCGAGGAGATCTCCGGAGACCAACCCGAGCGCGCGGCTCAACCGTCGGTCTCGGGTGACCTGCTGGTGCCCGACGTCATGGCCGAAGAAGCCGAACTGCACCGAGACCACGGCCAGGACGGGTGCGAGCAGAAGCAGCCACCAGGAGTCCCGCCAGACGACCATCGCCGCCACGACGAGCGCCGTCACGAGCAGATTGGCCGCGAAGACGCCCGCGTAGAACCACGGCCGCCGCCGCAGCAGGTTGCGCTCGCGCACCAGCGCGGAGAGTGCGGCGTACCCGCTGGGGGGCGCCGGTCGGGCGACAGGCGGGACGATGGGAAGCTGAACGGTCACAAGGGACTCCGAGCCAAACGAGGCGGTGCCACGTGGCGACGGAGATGCCGGATGTGGAACGTTCGAAGCCTGTCGAAGCAAACCGCGTGAAACCCCCGGCAGGCCCTGGACCTTGAGTCTACATCCCCCCTGGGCACGCCCGCCGACGTCCGCTCACGTCGGCCCGACGATGGCCGGGCGCCGACGTGTTGCCTTGGTCGCCGGGCTAGACTGAGGGCACGACTGCACGACCAGGTCACCTTGCGACGCTGGATCGGGCAGCTAGCCGAGAGACGGTGCAATGCACCCGCACCAACGGCCCTTCGATCGCCAATCAGCGTCCTTCACCGGCCGCGCCGCTCCGCAGCAGTACGGCGTCTGCGGCGGCACGCATTGATCTCCTTCATCTGGTCCCCCGGCAATCGCCTGCCCGCAGGCACCGGGGGGTCTGAGAACTACACGGTTGGCCAGGTCCGTGAGCTCAACCGCCGAGGGATCGCCGCACAGGTGGTCACGGTCGGGCTCGGCAGCGCCGACGGCAGAGACGACTTCACCGACGTCCCCTTCCGGTCCCTGGCAACCCTTGCGGCGGTCAGCGACCTGGACGGGACCGTGGTCTTCGTCAACGAGCCGCATCCGGTCGCGACCAGGCATCCGGCGTACCTGATCCTGCACAACCCTCCGCCGATCCGGGACCGCTACCGCGCGTTCGCGACCGACGGAACCCGCGACCGGGTTCTGATCGCCACCAGCCGCTACGCCGCCGCCCTGTGGTCGGACTTCCTCGACGTCGACGTGGCGACCATTCGAGTCGTTCACCCCTTCGCCGAGCCGCACTTCGCCCGAGAGCCACGCCGGGCCTCCCCGACGGGACAGACACGGATCCTGTTCGCCGGAAGGCTCAGCCCGGAGAAGGGCATCTACACCCTCCTCGAGACACTGCATGTCGACGTCATCGACCGTGACGCATCGCTCACCTTCACCGCCACGACCGCTGGCTCGGACAAGCCGCAGGGCCGCATCATCGAGAAGCTGCTCGCCGCGCACCCCGGAATCGACGTGGTGCCCGCGTGCAAGAGCCCGGCCAGGATGGCGGCGCTGATGGCTGCTCACGACGTCGTGGTGATGCCGTCGAACAGCCAGTACTGGCACGAGACCTTCGGGATCGTCGCGATCGAGGCCCAGCACGCCGGGTGTCGGGTGGTCGCGTCGAACGACGGCGGTCTGCCCGAGACCGACTGCGGCGCGGTGGTCCTGGTCGAGCCGGACAATGCCGAGGCGCTTGCTTGGGGCATTCGGGCCGCGGTCGGCCAGGGGCCGCCCACTGCAGCGGCGCGGCAGCTCGCTTCGGCGATGTACACCGTCGCCGAGTCGGTGGACACATTGCTCGACGTGCTTGCCGGCCCGCTGCCGGTCCCGCCGGCGGTCATCCTCCGTCAGCTCGAGGAGCTGGCCATGGTGCCTGCACGCGAGGCGGGC
Organism: Nocardioides marmorisolisilvae; assembly: GCF_031656915.1. NCBI lineage: Bacteria > Bacillati > Actinomycetota > Actinomycetes > Propionibacteriales > Nocardioidaceae > Nocardioides > Nocardioides terrisoli. Next base: position 1,908,174 of record NZ_CP134227.1, read on the forward strand.
GAGCGCGCCCCTGCGTGAGGTCGGTGGTCCGGCTCAACCGCGGCGGTGCTCGCGGACCCGCCAGCCGATGACCAGCAGGACCACCGCTGCGACGAAGCCGATCGCCGCCCAGTGTCCGGCCCGGCTGGCCACCTGCTGGTACGACGAGCCCGCGACGTGGCCGAGCACCACGAACCCGGTCCCCCACACGATCCCGCCCACCGCGTTCCACTTCAGGAAGCGCAGGTAGGGCATCCGGGCGGATCCGGCGAGCGCCGGCATCACTGCCCGGAAGAACGCGGTGAACCGGCCGAGGAACACCGCGACGCCGCCTCGCCGACGCAAGAACTCACTCGCCTTCTCGATCCGCGCAGCGTGTCTGGCAAGCAGGCGGGACTCCAGCACCTTCGGGCCGACGAGGTGCCTGCCCACCTCGTAGCCCACCGTGTCGCCGATGACGGCGGCGAGCACGACGACCACGATCGCTGCGGGGAACGGAACGTGCCCGATGCTGCTGGCGACCCCGGCCACGACGGCAGCGGACTCCCCCGGGATGACGAAGCCGACGAAGACCGCGTCCTCGGCGAAGACGAGCAGGCCGCAGACGACGAGCAGCCACACCGGATCCAGGGCCAGCACATGCTCCGGGATGTGCTGGAACCAGTTGAGAAAGCCGCTCACCCGCTTGAGTCTGCCCGACCCAGGATGACGGGAGGGTGAGGACCGCCGATCAGCCCTCCGGGAGCAGTCCCGACTGGATCGCGAAGACGACCAGCTGGGCGCGGTCGCGCGCGTGCAGCTTGACCATCGCCCGCGAGACGTGGGTGCGCACGGTGTCGGGACTGACCACGAGCCGATCCGCGATCTCCTGGTTCGAGGCGCCGGTGGCCACCCAGGCGGCGATCTCCCGCTCGCGCTCGGTGAGCCGGTGGATCTCCGGATGTGCACCGACGGCCGTGCGGGTCGCACCGAAGTGCTCGATCACCCGCCGGGTGACCGACGGAGCGAGGAGCGAGCCGCCCTCGGCGACGACCCGGACGGCGTCGAGCAGGGCCGTCGGATCGGCGTCCTTGAGCAGAAAGCCGCTGGCGCCCAGCCGGAGCGCCTCGAAGACGTACTCGTCCAGCTCGAAGGTGGTCAGCATGACCACCCTGACCCCGGCCAGCGTGGGATCACCCGCGACCTCCCGCAACATCGCCAGCCCGTCGAGGCCCGGCATCCGGATGTCACTGAGCACCACGTCGGGACGCTCCCGACGCAGCAGGGCAAGGCCAGTCCGGCCATCCTCCGCCTCGCCGACGAGCTCGAGGTCGTCCTCGGCCGCGATCAGCGTGGACAGGCCCATCCGGACCAGGGGCTGGTCGTCGATGACCGCGACCCGGATCATGCCGCCACCACCGGCAGCCGAGCCTCCACCGTGAACCCGCTGCTGCCCGGTCCGACGGCCAGGGTTCCGCCCAGGGCTCCGACACGCCGCCGCATGCCACTGATCCCCATGCCCTCGACCACCTCCCCACCTTGCCCGTCATCGGCGACGGTGACCACCAGCTGACCGGAGCCGGCCAGCACGCTCACCCGTGCCCGGTCGGCGCGGGCATGTCGCAGCACGTTGGTCAGGGCCTCCTGCACGACGGCGTAGGCCGCTGCGCCGACCGTCTCGTCCACGCCCTCTGCCCGGACCTCCACGCTGACATCGAGCCCGCCGGCCCGAACTCGATCGACCAGCACGGGCAGGTCAGCGAGTCCGCGTCGAGCTGCCCGCGCCGGCGCCTCCTCCCCCGGCCGCAGCGCGGACAGCTCGGCCCGCAACGCCTCGAGCGACTCCCGGCTGGTGTCACGGATCGCCAGCAGCGAGGCCCGCGCCGACTCGACGTCCTTCTCCAGCACGTGCAGGGCGACCCCGGCCTGCATGGCGATCACCGCGAGCCCGTGGCCCACTCCGTCGTGCAGGTCCTGGGCCATCCGCAGCCGCTCCTCGGTGGCCGCACGACGGCTCCGCTCCAGGGACGCATCCCGGCGAGCCCCGATGGTGTTCCCCACGGCTGCGGCCCCGGCACCGATCGCGGCGATCGCGCAGGCTTGCCAGACCGCGGCCGACAGCGAGTACTCGGCATGCAGGCTGCGGACCAGCAGGCCGATGGTCATCAGCAGCGTCTCGACGGCCAGCGGTGGGGCCCACTCACGGGGAGCTCGGTCACGCGCGAGCACGAACCCGGTCAACGGCACGATCAAGAAGATCGGGCCGTTCGACAGGCCGACCGAGAAGTACGTCGCCGCAGCCAGCCCGCTCAGCACCACCATCGCCCACCTGTTGCGGTCGAGGAGGAGCAGGGTGAGCCCCGCGACCCCGCCGAGGACCGTGGCGCCCACCGCGTGTGCCGGGGACTGACCGTGGTTCGCGCCGGCGGACCCGACGACGAGGACGAACAGGACAGGCACCAGCCACCAGCTCAGCGGTCGTGTCATGCCAGCACCGTAGGCGAGGCGGCAGCCCGGTGCGTCCGACCGGCCGCGTAGCCGGCGTACGCAGATCTGCGCACCGAGGTGCCGCCGTACGGCGGACGCGCGAGCCAGGCGACCCGACGATCGTGGAGCCATGAACGATTTCGTGGTGGAGACCGAGGGGCTCACCAAGTGCTACGGCGACGGGGCCTCGGCCCGGCTGGCCGTCGACGCGGTGAGCATGACCGTGCGGCGCGGTGAGGTGTACGGCTTCCTGGGGCCAAACGGGGCCGGGAAGACGACCACCCTGCGGATGCTGCTGGGCCTGATCGCGCCGACGTCAGGGACCGCCCGGGTGCTCGGGTCGCCGGCGGGACAGCCGGGCGTGACCGCGCGGGTCGGGGCACTGATCGAGGGGCCGGGCTTCTTCCCCTACCTGAGCGGGCGGGAGAACCTGGTCGCGATGGCTCGCTACCGCGGCCTCGACGATCGGCTGGCCGACGGTGCGCTGGCTCGGGTCGACCTGGCCGACCGCGGCGGTGACCGGTTCAAGTCCTACTCGCTGGGCATGAAGCAGCGCCTCGGCGTCGCAGCAGCTCTGATGGGTGACCCGGAGCTGATCATCCTCGACGAGCCGACCAACGGGCTCGACCCGGCCGGGATGGCCGACATGCGCGAGCTGATCGTCGACCTGGCCGCGGCCGGCCAGACCGTGGTGCTCTCGAGCCACCTGCTCGCGGAGGTCCAGGAGATCTGCGACCGGGTCGGGGTGATCTCCCAGGGTCGGCTGCTGCGTGAGTCCACCGTCGCGGAGCTGCGCGGCATCTCCTCTCTGGTCGTGCGCGCGACCCCGCTCGAGGAGAGCCTCGCCCTGTCCATGCGGCTGGCTGGTGACCACGGTGTCGCCGTCCTCGGGGACCGGCTGCGGCTCGCACTCACCCCGGACCGGGCGCCCGACGTCGTCCGCGCCCTGGTCGCAGCCGGGATCGACGTGCACGAGGTGACCACGAGCGAACGAACCCTCGAAGAGGTGTTCTTCGAGATGACCACGACGAGCCCGGCCCGCGCCGGGGTGCAGGAGGCAGCGCGATGAGCGCGATGAGTACGACGAGCCCGCTGATCGCCAGCGTTGACGCCGAGCTCTACCGGATCCGGAAGTGGCCGGCGGTATGGGTGACCCTCGGCGCCTGGCTGCTCCTGAGCGCGCTGTTCGGCTACGTGTTCAACTATGTGGCCTACCGCACCGGGAGCAACACCTTCTCCAACGAGGGCGAGAGCGCCTCGGCCCTGCTCGGCTCGATCCTGCCGGCCGCCGTACCCCACACGCTGATCGACGGGATGCCGATGTTCGGCGGCGCGCTGATGCTGGTGCTCGGGGCGATCGTGGCCGGCAACGGCTACGGCTGGGGGACCTGGAAGACCGTCTTCACCCAGGGCCCGTCTCGACGGTCCACGGTCCTCGGTTCGCTCGGCGCGCTGACGATCTTCGTCGTCGGGGTGGTCGCGGTGACCTTCGTCTTCGACCTCGGGCTCTCGCTGCTGGTCGCGGCGAGCGAGTCCCAGGCCGTCGTCTGGCCCGGTCTCGCGGAGTCGCTGCGGTCGATGGGGGCAGGCTTCCTGGTGATCGAGATGTGGAGCCTGGTGGGGTACCTGCTCGGCACCCTCGCCCGGGGGCCTGCGCTGTCGGTCGGCCTGGGCCTGCTGTGGGCGCTGGTGATCGAGAACCTGCTCCGCGGAGTCGGGACGATGCTGCACTGGGTCGCGGTGATCACCCACTTCCTCCCCGGTACGGCGGCCGGATCGCTGGTCGGCTCTATCGTGGGCGTGGGTGGCCCGGACAGCACGCCCGGCGTCGTCGGGGCGATCTCCGGGGAGCGCGGCGCGTGGACGCTGGCGGCGTACCTGGTGCTGCTGCCCGTCGCGATCCTCTCCCTGGTCCGGCGCCGCGACGTGGCCTAGCGTTGCTCAGCCGAGGGCGGCGCCGCAGGAGTCACAGAACTTCGCGGCGCCGTCGTTCTCGACCCCGCACTGTGCGCACGTCCGCTGCTCGGCGCCGATCCCGAGCACTCCGGTGCCGTCGGTGAGGTAGCCCGCGGACTGCTTGACCACCGGGGCAGCCTCCCCCATGGCGAAACGTGCCGCGGCACCGAAGAAGCCCGCCTGGAGGCACCAGGCCGCCGGCGCGAACAGGATCACCCCCACGAACAGCATCCAGAACCTGTGCGGCGTCGAGTCCAGGGAGCTCGGGCTCATCGCCGCGAAGAAGTCGACGAGGCCCATGATGAAGAAGACCACCGAGACGACCAGCAGCACGGCGCCGACCAGCCGCAGGGTGTTCCGGACCCCGCGCTGGTGCACGAGACCGGGCCCGGGGCCTGGGACATCACTCATGGTGGACTCTCCGGAGATGCGAGGACGGGGGCTGCCAGAATAGGTGCCGGCAGCAGGACTACCTGCCAGACCGGCCAGAAGGTTGCCTTCGAAAGGTTGTGGCTCGTGAGCGACATCGTCATCCCCGCCGACCTCAAGCCCACGGACGGGCGCTTCGGGGCCGGTCCGTCGAAGATCCCGACCGGTGCGCTGGCAGCCCTCGCCGCGACCGGCACGTCGCTGATGGGCACCTCGCACCGGCAGGCCCCGGTCCGCGACCTGGTCGGCCGGGTGCGTGAGGGGTTGTCCTCGCTCTTCGACCTGCCCGACGGCTACCAGGTGGTCATGGGCAACGGCGGGGCGACGGCGTTCTGGGACATCGCCACCTTCGGGCTGATCAGGGAGCGCAGCCAGCACCTGACCTTCGGCGAGTTCTCCTCGAAGTTCGCCAAGGCGGCCGCCACGGCGCCGCACCTGGCGGATCCGACGGTCATCGCCGCGGACCCGGGCTCGCTCCCGGAGCCCAAGGCGGAGGACGGCGTCGATGTCTACGCCTGGCCGCACAACGAGACGTCCACCGCGGTGATGGCGCCGGTGCGAAGGCCGGACGGGGTGGCGGCAGGCGACGCCCTGGTCCTGGTGGATGCGACGTCGGCCGCCGGTGGGCTGCCGGTCTCGATGCCGGAGTGCGACGTCTACTACTTCGCGCCGCAGAAGTGCTTCGCCTCCGACGGCGGGCTGTGGGTGGCGCTGATGTCGCCGGCCGCCCTCGAGCGAGCGGCCTCGATCGCCGCCTCCGGTCGGTGGATCCCGGCGTTCTTCGACCTGACCACCGCGATCGACAACGCCGGGAAGAACCAGACCTACAACACCCCCTCGGTGGCCACCCTCTTCCTGATGGCCGAGCAGCTGGACTGGATGAACGGCCAGGGCGGCTTGGACGCCATGGTCGCCCGCACCACGGCGTCCTCCCGGGCGCTCTACGGCTGGGCCGAGGAGACGTCGTACACCACGCCGTACGTCGTCGAGCCCGAGCACCGCTCGCTGGTGATCGGCACGATCGACTTCGACGACGCGATCAGCGCCGATACGGTCGCGGCCACGCTGCGGGCCAACGGCATCGTCGACACCGAGCCCTACCGCAAGCTGGGTCGCAACCAGCTGCGGATCGCGATGTACCCGGCGATCGATCCGGCCGACATCGAGGCCCTCACCCGCTGCATCGACTTCGTGGTCGAGCGGCTCGGGTGAGGACTTTCCCAGGTTGAGAACCCAAAGTCCCTCTTCACCCAGCAGAGTCGGTGTGTGAAGAGGGACCTTCCTGGGTGAGGTCGTCGCCGTCGGCGGATCCTGCACTCCCCGCCGGGGACAGTCGCGCCACGATCGCGTCGTACATCGACCGACCGAAGGCCACCAGCCGGGCCTCCTCGACCCCGGTGTCGGCCGCACTCAGGGTCTCCACCGCGGCAGCGACCGCGTCCTCGCGCGGCCAGCCGTAGACGCCGGCGGAGATCAGTGGGAAGGCGACGGTCCGGGCGCCCAGCTCGTCGGCGACCCGCAGCGCGTTGGCGTAGCAGGACGTCAGCAGCGACCGGTCGCGTTGGCCGGCGGTGTGGTTGGGCCCGACGACGTGGATCACCCATCGCGCAGGCAGCTCGCCTGCCGTGGTCCAGCCCGCCTGACCGGTCGGCAGACCGTCGGGGAACCGGGCGATGCAGTCGTCCAGGATCGCCGGGCCGCCCGCGGCGTGGATGGCGCCGTCGACGCCGCCGCCGCCACGCATCGCCGAGTTGGCGGCGTTCACCACCGCGTCGACCTGTTGCTCGGTGATGTCGCCCTGGACGCAGGTGATCCTCATGCCGGCAGCGTACGACGAGGCGTCGAGGTGGCCCCGGGTCACGACTCAGGGCTTCGGGTCGGCCGGCTGCTCGAGCAGATCGGCCAACTTGGGCCGCAGGTGCCACTGCGCGACCAGCTCGTCGTACTCATCGCGGACGCCGGAGGCGCCGGTCCGCACCGCGCGGAGAAGGGTGTTGCGCGGGGTGTGCCGGCTCGGCACGAACTCGATCACCTCGACGCGATAGCCCTCGGCCCGCAGCAGCGCGGCGCGCAATGCGTCGGTCAGGGTGTCGGCCAACCGTTCGCGCAGGATGCCGTCGCGGACCAGCAGGGAGTACGGCGCCGGGGCCCCGCGGTTCCGGAGCTGGGCTGCGACGTCGTGGTGGCAGCAGGGCGCCGCCAGCACGACCGTCGCGTCCCAGTCGACCGCCCGGGCGAGCGCATCATCGGTCGCGGTGTCACAGGCGTGCAGAGCCAGCACCACGTCGGGCGGCTGGGCGAGGGTGACCCCGTCGATGGTGCCGACCACGAACTCGATGCGCTCACCGACGCCCAGACGCTCGGCCACCTCGCTGTTGTGCCTGCGCGCCTGCTCCTTGACGTCCACCCCGACCAGCCGTGCGGGCAGGTCGCGCTCGTCCAGCCAGGCCTGGGCCGCGAAGGTGAGGTAGGCGTTGCCGCAGCCGAGGTCCACCACCTGCCATGGATCGGCCGTGGTCGGCGTCCGCAGCCGGCCGCCCGACATCGCATCGTCCAGGGCGGCGGCGAGGGCGCGCAGGAACTCATCGACCTGGCGGTACTTCGCCTGCCGACTCGGCCGCACCTTGCCCGCCGCGTCGCTGATGTCGAGCTCGCGGAGCACGGGGTGGTCCGGCCGGAGCAGGCGCTCCTTGTCCCGGTCGTGCGACCGGTCGGGGGCCGCCGCCCCGTCGGTCCGGACGGTGGCGTGGGTCAGCGCGCGGCCCTTCTTGGTGACCCGCAGCTGGTATGTCGACACATCGGTCTCCACGTGCCAGTTGCCGAACGGCTCTGCCAGCAGGTCGTCGACCGCGGTGGCAGCGTCCTCGTGGTTGGTGGTGAACGCCTGGGTCTCGTCGTACGCCGTGACCTGCAGGCGGCGCCCGGCCTTCAGGTCGACGTACCGCATCTCGACCCGCCGCCAGCGGGGCTGTTCTCCGCGCCGCCGGCCGGACGCGACTGCACGCACCAGCGCGGCGTCATCGAGGAGGAAGCCTCGGATGCCGTCGAGGGCGTTGGTGAGCGAGGGGTCCATCGGAGTCACTTCAGCAGGGCGGCGATCAGGACGATCAGCAGCAGCCCCGCCAAGGCGCACGGAATCAGCAGGCGGCGGTAGCGGGGATGCACGTGGCGAGCCTAGCGACTGGGCGTTCGGCCGCGCAGCGCCGATCGCGGCGCCTCACGCGGCCATGACGGTGTCGGTGGTCTCCTCGGTGGACGTGCGTGGCCGGCCGAGCCACGGGCTGCCGGTGAGACCTCGGAACACCACCGCGGCGAGGACGATGCCCGCCAGCGACATCAGCCCGCCTCCGATCAGCGTCCAACGCGCGCCGAAGGTGGCACCGACCCAGCCGACGATCGGGGCGCCGATGGGTGTGCCGCCCATCACCAGCATCATGTAGAGCGCCATCACCCGACCGCGCATCGAGGGGCTCGTGCCCAGCTGGACCGTGGTGTTGGCGGAGTTCAGCATCGTCAGGATGCAGAAGCCGAGCACGGGCGTGGTCACGGCGAACATGAGATAGCTCGGCATCAGCCCGAGGGCGATCTCGACCAGCGCGAAGGCGATCCCCGCGATGATCACGTAGTGCGGGCGTGGCTTGGCCACCCGACGAGCGCCCAAGAGCGCACCGGTCAGCGAGCCGACGGCCAGGGTGGTGCCGAGGATGCCGTACTCCCCCGGCCCCTTGTGGAACACCTGGGTGGCCATCAGCGCCGAGGTCATCTGAAAGTTCATCCCGAAGGTGCCCGCGAAGAAGCCTGCCGTCAGGATCATCGAGAGGTCCGGCCGGCTGCGCACGTAGCGGAAGCCGTCCCGGATCATTCCCTTGCCGCGTGGCGCCCGGGGGTTCTCGAAGAGCTCGTGGTCACGCATCAGCCCCAGCGCGCCGATGACAGCGAGGTAGCTGACCGCGTTGAGCAGGATCACCAGCCCGGTGGCACGCAGCGCATGCGCATCCACCACGCGGCTGGTCTGGATCGCTCCGCCGAGCGCGGCGATCAGGAAGCCGGCGATCGCCGGTCCCATCACCCGGGCGAGGTTGAACGAGGCGGAGTTCAGGCCGACCGCGTTGGTCAGGTCGTCGGGTCCGACCATCTCGCTGACGAACGACTGCCGGGCCGGCGCGTCGAAGGCCGATCCGATCCCGAAGCTGAACGCGACCGCATAGACCATCCACGCCTCGACCACGCCGGTGATCGCCAGCATGGCAAGGACGAAGGACCAGCACGCCATCCACGCCTGGGTCAGCTGGAGCAGGCGGCGCTTGGACATCCGGTCGGCGACCAGCCCGGCGTACGGCGAGAGGAGCAGCACCGGCAGGAACTGCAGCCCGGTGGTGATGCCCAGTGATGTGCTCGCCTGGGCATGGCTGCCGCCGTGCAGCTGCAGGACCAGCCAGTCCTGGCCGATGCGCTGGATCCAGGTACCGGTATTGGAGACGACGCTGCCGCTGGCGTAGAGGCGGTAGTTGCGGACGCGGAGGGCGCGGAAGGTCGGGCTCAAGCGGTCGCCAACCCCTGCAGGATCGGCGCGGCCGCGCGCAGCACGGCACGTTCGTCGGCAGTGAGCTCGGTGAGGCGCTGGGCGAGCCAGGCGTCGCGGCGCGCGCGGTCGGCACGGAGGGTGTCCCGGCCGTGCTCGGAGAGACGGACCAGGATCTGCCGACCGTCGGTCTCGTGCGGCCGCCTCTCGACGTACCCACCCTCCTCGAGGCAGTTCACCGTGCGCGTCATGCTCGGCGGCTGCACCCGCTCCTGCCGGGCGAGGTCACCGATCGTCAGCTCGTCGTTGTGGCGGGCCAGGCAGCCCAGGACCGACATCGCCGGGATGCTCAGCTCGTTGTCGGGGTGTCGCTCGTTGGTCAACCGTCGGCGCAGCCGCATCACGGCCAGCCGCAGCTCCGAGGCCAGCCCCGCGTCCGTCCTCGCCACCTTCTCGTACGTCGGCATGTCTTTAGCCTACCTCATTACCTTGGCTAACCAATTGCGCTGTGACAGAAGGAACAGCAGGAGCAGCAGGAGCAGCGGGAGCAGCGGGCCGGCCGGCGTCGACGCCGAGGCGGCGCAAAGTTGCCGCCAGGACGCGCCGAGGCGGCTGAACTTTGCAAACGGTGTGCAAACTTCAGCCGCCTCGGCCCGATCTCAGCGCAAAGTTGCGCCGCCTCGGCGAGATCCCCGCGGAGTCAGGTGAGCCAGGAGGTGATCGGGTTGATCGCGAAGTAGACCACGAACAGGGCCGCGATCACCCACAGCAGCGGGTGCACCTGGGCGCCCTTCGCGCGGACGATCTTGATCAGCACGTAGCTGACGAAGCCGGCACCGATGCCGACCGTGATCGAGTAGGTGAACGGCATCAGCGCGATGGTGAGGAACGCCGGTATGGCGATCTCGAGGTCGTCCCAGCTGATCCCCTTGACCTGCTGCATCATCAAGAACCCGACGAGCACGAGGGCGGGCACGGCCGCCTCGCTCGGGATCACGTTGACCACCGTCGCGAAGGGCATCGCGAGCAGGAACAGCACTCCGGTCACCACGGGCGCGAGGCCGGTCCGGGCCCCTTCCCCCACGCCGGAGGCCGACTCGATGAACGCGGTGTTGGATGACACGCCCCCAAGCCCACCGGCACTGGCCGCGAGCGCGTCGACGATCAGGATGTTCCGCGAGCGTGGCGGCATCCCCTCTTCGTCAAGCAGCCCGGCCTCGGCGCCGATGGCCGTCATGGTGCCGAGCAGGTCGAAGAAGTCGGCCAGGACGAGCGTGAAAAGGAGCAGCACCGCGGTCACCACGCCCGCCGACTGGAACGAGCCGAGAAGGTTGAAGTGGCCGAGGGTGCCCAGGTCGGGCGTGCTGAAGATCTGTTCTGGCAGCTTGGGCACGTTCAGGCCCCAGCCGCCCGGGTTGTGGGCGGACTTGACGCCCTGATGACCGATCGCCTCGACGATGATCGCGACGATCGTGGTGGCCACGATCGAGATCAGGATCGCGCCCTTGACCCGGCGTACCCACAGGACCACCACCAGGGCCAGTCCGATCAGGAAGACGAAGACCGGCCAGCCGGACAGCGTGCCGGTGGTGCCGAGTTGGACCGGCGTGCCTGCGCCGGCGCCGACGAACCCGGCGTCGGCGAAGCCGATCAGCGCGATGAAGAGGCCGATGCCTACCGAGATCGCGATCTTCAGCTGACCCGGTACGGCGCGGAACACCGCCGTCCGGAAGCCGGTCAGCACCAGGACCAGGATGATCAGGCCCTCGATGACGACCAGGCCCATCGCGTCGGCCCAGGTCATCTTGCTGGCGACCGAGTAGGCGATGAAGGCGTTGAGTCCCAGACCTGCGGCGATGGACAGCGGGAAGTTCGCCACCAGCCCCATCACGATCGACATCACGCCCGCCACAAGCGCCGTGCCCGCGGCGATCATGGCGAAGTTGCCGTGGTCGGACCCGAGGAAGTGTCCCGAGTGGTCCCTGACCCCACTCAGGATGATCGGGTTGAGCACGATGATGTAGGCCATCGTGAAGAACGTGACGACACCGCCACGGATCTCCCGGGCGACGGTCGAGCCACGCTCGCTGATCTTGAAGAACTTGTCCACGGGCGCATCCTTCCAAAGCCTCGGCCTCCCGGGCGGCGACTCGACCGGAGTGAGACGCAGTAGATTTGTCGGGTGCCACCGGACCTGGACGGGCTGGGCCAGCCCGACGACTACGAGATCGGCAACCGCCACTACATCGTGGCCGATGTCGAGCCCCTGGACGTCGACGGCGTACGCACCCTCCAGGTCGGTACGGCGATCTGGGCGCTGGCGTTCCTGCTGCTGCTGCCCTTCTACGGACGGCTCCACGAGGACGGCCACCTCTGGTGGCTGTGGACCTGCGCGGCGGGGTTCGGCCTGGGCGTCCTCGGCTGGGACCACTGCCGTCGACGGCGCAATGCCCGGCGCGCCGCCGACGGCTGAGGCCGGCTCAGCGCCCGGGCGCCGGCTCGAACGCTGCCGCGTCCCCGTAGATCCGGTAGAGCCGGAAGTAGCGGGCGTACGCCGGCGCGCAGTACCCGTCGATCACCCGGTAGGCCTTGGCGCCCGCGAGCACCTGGCCGCGCATCCCGGGCTGGTCGACCATGCCCCCGAAGAACTTCCGCATCCCGGCCACCAGTGACGCGCGCTCCTCGCGAGACATCTGCTGCCACTCGAGGCATCGTGCCGTGCGCACGGTCGCCGCGGGAGCCGGCACCACGTGGGCGACCGACTGCAGGTCCGACGAGCTGCTTCCGCAGCCGCCGAGGACGAGCAGCGGCGCGAGTCCGAGCACTGCCACCGCGAGGCGCAGCATCTGTCCGCACCTCATCGCACGACCTCCTCGAGCGCCGCCCTCTTCAACACGTCCGGACAGTCCTTGCCGGCCAGCACGCCGTACACGGCGCACGCCGCGCTGGCGGCCGCCGGGTTGTGCACCAGCGCAGGCTGACTCGCTGCGAGCAGCACACGTCCGGATGACCCCGGCCTCGGCGGCGTGGTGAACCAGGGACACAGCCCGGCGTCGTAGCCGCTGGCGGTCAGCGCCCCGAAGCACCCGAGCAGCTCGGCCTCGTTGGTGCTCCCGGTGCCCATGCTCGGCAGCAGGCCGCAGTCGGGCAGCAGCGCGGGCGACGTGGTGACCTTGGTGCCCTTGGCCGCGTGGTTGTCGTACCAGCAGTTGCCGGTGTTGGTCGGGAAGTCGTCCCACCAGAAGTCGGTCCCGTTCGGGCGCACCCGTCCGCTCGGGGAGACGCCCATGGTGTTGCCGTGGAAGACGTTGTCGTAGGAGGTCGAGAACTTCGTCGGGTCGCAGCCGGGCACCGGGATGTTGCTGCCGATGACCGGGCCGCACACCGTCGCGTCCGGCACTGCGAACAGCATCACCCCGCGCCGCCAGTTGTTCCAGAAGTGGTTGTCGCGGATCACGTTGTGGTTGCCGCCGGCGATCCACAATCCGGTCCCCACCGGCTCGGGCTGAGCCGGATGGATGGGCGAGCCCTTCACGTAGGGGTTGAAGTTGTTGGAGTAGAAGTTGTTGTGGTCGATCAGGTCACCGGACTGCGGGAAGCCTGGGTGCCCTGCGGCGGTGAACACGTCGGTGGTGAAGCCGAGGGTGTTGTCGTAGAAGTTGTTGTGGTCGATGTGCGTCGCGCTCCCATCGGTGCCGGAGTAGCCGGCGAGGTTGTGGTGGGAGTCGCAGCGGGTGATCCGCTGGCTATACCGGGCCTTGGGATACCACGTCTTGTCGCGGCCGGTGTTCGTCTTGGCTCCGGCGCCCGGGTAGACGCCGGAGTCACCGCTGCCGGCGGCATCACAGTTGCGGATCAGGCCGTGGTCGCCGACGAAGGTGAGGACGCCGTACTCGCCGCCGGCGTAGGTCTTGAACCGCTCGAGCAGGTAGCCGTCCGCCTCGATCACGTAGATGTCGTGCTCGGCGGCGTGCCGCACGGTGAGGTTGCGCAGCACGAAGCCGTCGGCCCGGTCCGCCCGGATGCCGACGTCCTTCTTCGACCCGCGCGGGAAGCCGTCGCCCGACCTGGCCCGCCCCGCCTCGACGATGACGTCGTCGGCACTGACTCCGGACCCCTCGAGCTGCAGGTTGCACCGGATGCACCTGCCGAGGTTCGGGATCCCGTGCCGGTCTCGCTTGGGCGGGTGGGGGTCCTTGCCGGGCCCGAGCGCACGGCCGATCACCGCGATCAGGTTCTGGTCGTTGGGGCAGTGGAACTGGTAGGGGTAGGACACGGCACCGCTGATGTCGCCACCCTGGTTGTCGGTGATCTCGTACTTCTTGCAGGCCGGGTCGTGGGTCAGCTTGCGCCGCGACTCGGGCTCCTTGTACAGGCCCGGCATCACGATCACCCGATCGTCGTTGTTCGACGCGGTCACCGCCGGCTGGATGTTGCGGTAGTGGCAGCGCCGGAACAGGTGTCGGTTGATCCGCAGCAGAGCGCGGGCGTGCCGGGCGCTCAGGGTCCGGTGGTCGGTCGGACGGATCGCGTAGCCGTGGGCACGGGCGTGGCGCACCGAACGACGCAGCCTCGTCATCGAGTCGGGCTTGCAGACCACCCGCACGGTGGTGTGCCGGTGCCGGGTGAGCGCGCTGGCCAGCGAGCGCGTCGCCGGGACGCGGCCGCCGGCGCACGGCGTCACCGTGCAGTCAGGCTTGGGGTCGGGCCAGTACGACGGCCGCTCGATGTGCGCGTGGGCCGCGACCGGCACCAGGAGCACGACTGCGAACGCCAGCACGACGGTCAGGACGGGACCCACCCAGGGGTGTGATCGTCGGGTCGAGGGAACCACATCGCCTCCGCACAGGCCGTGTCAACGTCCCCTCCTCGCCGCCATCATGCACCGGATCGGGGCAGCCGGGAACCCCAGTGGCGCGAGAACAGTGCTGCCGACCCCGACGCTCAAGACTGCAGGGCGGGGCGAGTCGGCTCAGAACTCCTCGAGATCGTCCCGGCTGATCGAGTCGAACACGGGGTCGGGAAGCGGCGGCGGCAGCTGCTTCTTGCGCAGCTGGGCCTCGGAGTGGGCGCCACAGCCGTGGTCCAGGGAGACCGCCCGGCCGTCATCGTTGGCGAACGCGTTCGCGCACACGCCGAACATGGTGGACATCGGGCCCGCAAGCCGGACCAGGAAGCCGCAGTTGCCGCACCGGCCGGGCGCCGACTGGGCGAGCGGCACGGCAGGGCCGGCGTCGCCGTCGTACCAGCGCTGGACGGCCTGGTCGCGCCCCTCCACCGAGAGCACCCGGCTGCGACCCAGTCCGACCTCGTCGATCAGCGCCCGGGCCTCCGCCTTGTCCAGCGGCGCCGCGCCCTCGTCCTCGGGATCGCCGGCGAAGTAGCCGGGCACGAGCCGCGGGTCGTCCTCGTCGGTGGGCAGGATGTCGCCCGCCGAGAGGTCGCCGGGCCTGATCCGCTCCCGCCACGGCACCCACGCCGGAGCGACGATCGCCTCGTCACCGGGAATCAGCACGATCTCGTCGACGGTCGGGAGGGCCTCGTCGACCTGAGCGACCGTGACGGTCCACTGCCAGCCGGGGTATCCCGCCTGGGTGCTCGCGAAGCGGTGGGTGGTGACGCCGTCCCCTTCCCGCTCGGCACCGAGGTAGTCGCCGACGACGTCGCTGCCCACCTGCTCGAGAAGGGCGGCGCGCGCGGCCACGCCCGGGTCGTGCGGGGCTTCGAGCTCGGTCTTCACGCCGCGATTGTCCCCCATGGGCGTGGGACCTGTCCTCCCAGGGTTGCCAGGTTGGCAGGATGGGCACCATGAGCGACCCGAGCACTCCCCTCCCACCGGGCGGGAGTGCCCGGTCCGGGGCTGCCAGGTTCCGTTCGGGCACCGGCCGGGGAGTGCGGGCCATCGGTCGCGGGGTACGTCGGGCCGGGTCGGCGACCGGACGGGGCGCGTCGTACACCTTCCGCCAGGCGCGCCGCGCCTCGCGTGCCGAAGGAGCCGGCGAGACCGGGCTCTACCGGCTGATCGAGATGCACGTCTTCAACACCGGCGGCGACGCCGCGGTCGCGGTCGCGCTCGCCGGCACGCTCTTCTTCGCACAGCCCGGTGAGGCTCGCGGCCACGTCGCACTGTTCCTGGGCCTGACGATGCTGCCGTTCGCCGTGGTGGCGCCGCTGCTCGGGCCGTTCCTGGACCGGTTCAGCTACGGCCGGCGCTGGGCCATCGGGGTGACCATGGCCGCGCGGGCGATCCTCTGCCTGACCATGACCGGCGCGGCGAGCCACAACTCGATCGCCCTCTATCCCGCCGCGCTCGGCTGCCTGGTCTCCTCCAAGGCGTACGGCGTGGCCCGGGCGGCATCGATCCCTCGGTTGCTGCCCGAGCGGCTGACCCTGGTGAAGGCCAACTCCCGGATCTCGCTGTCGGGCGTGATCGGTGGCGCGCTGGTCGGTGGACTGGCCGCCCTGGCCTCGACGCTCGGTGGCCCCGGGTGGGCGCTCCGGGTGGCGTTCGTGGCGTTCGCGATCGCCACCGTGCTCGCCGTACTGCTGCCACCGCAGGCTGACTCGGTCGCCGGCGAGACGCCGCAGCGGCTCCGCGACGCCCTGCGCTACAAGGTCCCGGGCCCGGTGGTCCGGGCGCTGCGGGCGAACGCCGGGCTGCGAATGCTGTCGGGCTTCTTGACCATGTTCATGGCGTTCCTGCTCCGCCAGCACCCTCTGCCGGGATGGGAGCACCACGCCAACATCTTGATGGCACTGGTCATCGGCGCGGCCGGCGTCGGCAACACCATCGGGATCGGCATCGGCAACGTCCTGCGCAACGCCGAGCCCCGCGTGGTGGTGCTGGTGGTGCTGCTCGCCGACACCGCCGCAGCGGTCGTGTGCGCGGTGCTCTACGGCCTGACCACCGCGGTCGCGCTCGGACTCACCGCTGGGATCTGCCAGGGACTGGGCAAGCTCGCCCTGGACGCCACCATCCAGCACGAGGTCCCCGAGCGCAGTCGGACCAGTGCCTTCGCCCGGTCCGAGACCCTGCTGCAGCTGAGCTGGGTGATCGGCGGGTTCATCGGGATCGCGATGCCGATGGTCCCCCGGATCGGCCTGGGCGTGCTAGCCGGCCTGATGCTCGGTTGGGCCTGCTTCGTGGTGGTGAGCGGGCGCGGACTTTCCCAGGTTCAGAACTGAAAGTCCTCCTTCACACAGGAGAGTCGGTGTGTGAAGGAGGAGCTTCCTGGGTGAAGTACGGCGGACCGGCGCGCTCGCCTCGACCGATGGGTTCTGAACCTGGGAAAAGTCAGCCCAGCCGAGCGGCCGCCGCCGCGATCCGCTCGTCGGTCGCGGTGAAGGCCACCCGGACGTGGTTCGCGCCGAGCGGGCCGTAGAAGACGCCGGGGGCGACGAGGATGCCGCGCTCGGCGAACCATGAGACCAGCGACCAGCAGTCGCGGTCGTCGCCGGACCGCGCCCACAGATAGAGCGAGCCGGCGGACTCGTCGATGACGAAACCGGCCCCCTCCAGCGCCGTACGCAGGGTCGTACGACGGGCGGCATAGCGGGCGTGCTGCTCGTCGACGTGCGTGTCGTCGTCCAGCGCGGCGATCATCGCGCGCTGCTGCGGGCCGGGCAGCTGCAGGCCGAGGTTCTTGCGGACCTCGAGCAGCTCGGCCACGACGGAGGGGTCACCGGCTACGAACGCGCAACGGTAGCCGGCCAGGTTGGAGCGCTTGGACAGTGAGTGGACGGCGAGGATCCCGTCGGTCGAGCCGTCGCAGACGTCCGGGTGCAGCACCGAGATCGGGCGATGCTCGGGGTCCCAGCCGAGCTCGATGTAGCACTCGTCGGAGACCAGCAGCACGCCGCGGTCGCGGCACCACGAAACGACCTTGCGCAGGTGCTCGACCGGCAGCACCTTGCCGGTCGGGTTGGACGGCGAGTTGATCCACAGCAGCGCGGGGCGCTCCGGCCCGATCGCGGTCAGCGAGTCGGTGGCCAGCACCCGCGCCCCGGCGAGCACCGCGCCCACCTCGTACGTCGGGTAGGCCAGCGCGGGCTGGACGACCAGATCGCCGGGACCGATCCCGAGATGGCTGGGCAACGAGGCGATCAGCTCCTTGGAGCCGATCACCGGCAGGACGGCGTCGAGGCCCAGGCCGGTCACGCCGAGCCGACGGGAGAGCCAGTCCAGGCAGGCCTGCCGGGTCTCGGGCAGGCCGATGGTCTGCGGGTATCCGGGTGAGTCCGCGGCAGCGGCCAGCGCGTGCCTGACCACCTCGGGCGTCGCGTCGACCGGGGTGCCGACCGACAGGTCGACGATCCCGTCGGGGTGGGCGCGCACTCGCTCGGCGTACTCGACCAGCCGATCCCAGGGGAACTCGGGCAGCCGGTCGGAGACCGCGGACCGGGAGGAGGTCACTCCTGGTTCTGCGGGGGGAGCTCCGCGATCATCGCGTGGTCGTGGTCGATCTCACCCAGCTTGGCGGCGCCGCCCGGCGAGCCCAGGTCGTCGAAGAAGTGCACGTTCGCGTCGTAGTACTCCTTCCACTCCGACGGGGTGTCGTCCTCGTAGAAGATCGCCTCGACCGGGCAGACCGGCTCGCACGCGCCGCAGTCGACGCACTCGTCAGGGTGGATGTAGAGCATCCGCTTGCCCTCGTAGATGCAGTCGACCGGACACTCATCGACACACGCACGGTCCTTGACATCGACACAGGGCTGGGCGATGACGTAGGTCACCAGGTCCTCCTCGGGGATGATGCGCCGGATCGGGCCGACCACACGGGCCAGCACCGCGGCAAGCCTAGTATCCCGATCGTGACGCCGGATGACGGACCCGCCAAAACGGGACAGCACGGGCTGGGCCCCCACGTCGTGGGCCAGCGTGTCGTCGTACGCCGGCTGCTGCCCGGCCAGCTCGGCCCCACCGGTGGTCCGGCGTTCACCGATGTGCTCGGGATCTGCGAGTCGTGGGCCGACGGCGTCGTCGTGGTCCGCCGCGAGGACGGCACCACGGTGCCGATCAGGATCGCCGAGATCGTCTCGGGCAAGCCGGTCCCGCCACGGCCATCGCGCTTCGCGCGGTGGTCGGCCGACGAGGTGGAGGCGCGCGCCGCGCACATCGTCCGGCCCATCGAGACGGTGCACCTCGGCGACTGGCTGCTGCGCTCGACCGGCGGCTCGACCCGTCGCGCGAACTCGTTGCTGCCCGTGGGCACACCGGACCGGCCGCTGCCCGAGGCACTCGCGGCGGTGGCACGCTTCTACGGCGAGCGCGACCGTCCCGCCTGGGCCCAGGTGGTCGCCGGCTCCGAGGTCGAGGCCAGCCTGCTCGAGCACGGCTGGCGACCCGACCCCGGGAGCGACACCCACGTCATGCTCGCCGGCACGGCCGGGCTGTCCCGACGGCTGCGCGGACACGATCGCGCCGGCGTCCGCCACCAGGGTGCGGTCGACCGGGACTGGCTGGTGGGCCGGCCGGAGGCGCTGTCCGACTACGACCGCGTGGCTGCGATGTTGGAGCTGCCCGATGCGACCTTCGCCAGCATCGAGCACGACGGCCGCCAGCTTGCGCGCGGCCGGGTCAACCTCGTCGAGGACTGGGCACTGCTGGCCGACCTCGTCGTGCAGCCTGATCATCGCCTCGAGGGGCTCGCGCACCGCATCACCGCGGCTCTGACGGACTGGGCGGGCGAGCGCGGCGCCACCGCGATGCTGCTGCAGGTGCACTCGGCGAACGAACCAGCACAGCGGCTGTACGACGGTCTCGGCTTCGAGCTGCACCACACCTACCGTTACCTGGCTCCGGCGCCCCTCGCGCAGATGTGATCGCGGAACCCCGACACCGACGAGGCGCGCACCAGCCGCGAGGACTCGGGGGTCGGGTTCACGTAGACCGACCCGGGCCGGATCTGCTCGAGGTCACGAGCGCGGAAGCTCACCTGGGCTGCCTCGGCGTCGACGCCGGACTGAACCGGAAGGGCGACGTAGGTGTGGGCGGGCCGGAGCCGGGCCGGCCGCTGCCGCGACCAGTCGGCTCCCGGATGGCCGAGGTCGAGTCGGACGGTGCCGTCCAGGTGACGGATCGCGTGCCACACCTGGTTGGCCCTCGCGGACCCGCCGGCGGTCGAGTCCCACACCGTCACGGCGTCGACGTGCCCGGTGCAGACTGCGACCATCACGACGGGGTCGCCCGAGGGTGCCATCGTGACACCCGCCGCACCGAGCGCGACGGGATCGCTGCTGCAGCCGACCAGACCGCCGACGACGGCAGCCAGCCCGGTGAGTGATACGACCGTCCTGTGTGCCCTGGGCACCATCACGTCCCTCGCCCCGACGCCCAGTTGTGGGCGAGCACCATCATGACACCATCGGAGCACCCTCAGGGCTGACTCGCGGGCCGTCCGCTACTGCACCAAGGTGTCGTCTCCGCTGCCGCCGTGCAGCCGGTCATGGCCGAGCCCGCCGGTCAGCAGGTCGGCGCCCGGCCCGCCGTACAGCCGATCGGCTCCGGGACCGCCACGGAGGTGGTCGCGGCCCGCGCCGCCGTACAACCGATCGGCTCCGGCTCCGCCGTGGAGGGCATCGCGTCCACGCCCCCCGCAGACCAGGTCGTCGCCGGCACGTCCGCGCACGACGTCGCTGCCTGCGCGCGCGGCGATCACGTCCCGGCCGTTGGTGCCGACCAGCCTGTCGTCGCCCGAGGTGCCGACGATCGTGGCGGGCCAGCCGTGGCACATCGCTGCCCGCAGTGGCGTCAGCGCATTGCCCCGGCCAACGCTGGCGCAGTTGTCCGTCGGTGGCGCCCCGGCGAAGAGCTGCTCGAGATAGGCCTCCCCGAGCACGAAGAACCGCTCACCGGCCTCGGTGTGCTTGGCACCCTGAACCACCTGGAAGTCCACCGGCACGCCCTGCCGGCAGTACTCGTGAGCGAGCGCTTCGACGTCCTTGTGGACCATCACGCCGTCGCCGGTGCCGTCAGCGTCGCCGACGAGAAGCATCATCGGCATCGGCGGGTGGCCCGGGGTGCTGCCCATCTGCAGCCGATTGATGATCCGAGCCACGGCGGGAATGCCGAGGAAGTTCTGATAGCGCGGCTTCAGCAGCCTCTGGATCGTCAGCCCGGGATACGCGCCATTGAACGAGCCGATGCACTCGTCGCTCACCTTGTTGGCCAGCGTGCGGCCGTACGCCGACTCATAGTGGCTCATCGGTACGCCGAAGGCTCGGCTCAGCGAGACCAGGACTGCAGGGATCACGCCCGACCAGTCTGCGCTGCCGTTCACGTAGGGCAGGTTGTGCGCCAGATCGACGGGGATGCCGCCGATCGCAGTGCCGATGATGTTCAGCTCCGGCGCATAGCGGGGAGCCAGCTCACTGGCCCACTCCCCCGCGATCGATCCGCCGGAATAGCCGAACAGTCCCACCTTGGTCGACGGGGCCGAGCCGAGGTAGGACTCGGTGGCGCGGATGGAGTCCAGGGTGCTCCACCCGGACTCCTGGCCGGCCACCCAGTGCAGGCCCTCGCCCTCGAAGTCCGGGACCGTGACCGCGTAGCCCTGCCCCATCAGTGAGGCCACCAGCGCCTCCTCGGCATCGGCCTCCTCGGCGTTGGCAGAGCTGCCGGGGTCGCCCCCGCGCAGTGTGTAGCTCGGGTCGCACTCGTCCCCGAGCGCATCGTAGAAGCTCAGGTAGCCCACGACCCCGCGTGCGGCGCCGGCCGGGGCGAGCACGGTGGTCACCGTCACCGCCGGGCGCCCACGCTCGTCCTGAGTGCGATAGAGCAACTGCTCGGCCGGCACGGGGGTGGCAACCTTGCCCGCGACGCTGAGCGTGATCGCACGCTTCTTGAGCACGGTGCCGCGCGACACCTGCGACAGCGGCGTCGCGCCGGTGTAGGCATAGAACGGGTCGTTGTGCGGACGCGGGATGGTCGTCGCTGCCTGCAGCAGGTCCTCAGCGTCGGCCCGTGCGCCCCGGTCGGCGCTCACCGCCGGACCGATCGAGCAGGCGAGTACGACGAGCAGCACGCAGGCCGTGAAGGCGAGCAGACGTCGTAGCGGATCCCGGCCCTGCGCTGATGTACTCATCGCCTGGCTCAACGACCTCGATCCGGCGAGGGTCACGCTGCGCGGCGCTCGGGCCGGATGCGGCTCAGCCCGACGATGCGGTCGAGGTGGACGGCGGCCTCGGCACGCAGCGGATGGTGCTCACCGGTGCGTACGTGCTCACGTACTTCTCCGGGGCGAGCCGGTTGTCGCGCTCGACGACCACTCGACGGTGCACGGTGACGATGAACCCGGGCACGCCCCTGCGCGGGACGCACGAGCGCTTGTGCGACTCCACCACCGACGGCGCGGACACCTGTCGGCGAGCGCCCACGCCGAGCGTGACTCGCCGTACCGGGGTGGACCAGATGCTCACGGTCACCCGGTCAGCACCGTGCTGCCGGGCGTCGACCAGGAGCGCACCCCGTCCCGGCTGCGGCGCGACGGTCACGTCGGTCGCCTGCATGCCCACTGGCAGCGAGTCGTCGAAGGCGCTGCTCGCGGTCCAGGACGGGATCGCGACTCCGGCCCGGAGCGCGGCAGCGAAGAGCGCCGTCCCGAGGGGTCGGCTGCTCGTGCCGAGGCGGTCGGCCAGGTGCAGCGAGTCGCCGGGACGGATCAGCACGTTCTCCAGCCGTGGCAGCAGGGCGGTGCCGCCGGTGACGGTGAAGCTGCCGACCCGCTGGCGGATCCCGAGGGCACGCACGTCCGCGGTCGTCCGGCGCGGCGCGGTGATGGCGGCGTGCAGCCGCACAACCCGGTCGTCCCCGGACCTCAGCGCCTTCGAGAACAGGCTGGCCAGCTCGTCGATGTCGTAGCTGGCGCCGTAGACCGCGGGGGTCACGTGTGGTCGCCCGTCACGGATCTCCACCGATGCGTCCCGGGGCCTGGGTCCCAGAGTCCGCATCACCGGACGCAGGTCCTGGACCAGCTCGCTGCCGTTGACCAGCGGGACCAGTCGGCCGCGCTGCGGGATCATGCTGATCGCGTCGCCGAAGAGCCGAGGCGATGCCATCACCGCGTGGCCACCGATGACCAGACGCACCGGGGCCGCCATCGCGGGTCGGGCGAACTGCGTCATCGCCCGGCGCACCTCCGCACGAGAGATGTAGGGGTGGCGCACCGCGATCGGCAGCTCGGCACGGTGGTGGTCGAAGGCCAGTCGTTGGACGATCGCCTGTGCCTTGGCGTGGTTCACCGCGAGGCCGGTGCGTCCGAAGACCGGTCGCGCGGTGCCGTCGTGGAACTCGACGGTTCCCTCGATCGCCGTCCGGCCGATCTGGCGGGTGAGGCCGTCGAGCGCGTTCGCGAAGCGCTGAGGGTCGATGTCGAAGCGTGCGGTCAGGTCCCGGCCGCCGGTGTAGAAGTCCCACAGGTCCTTGGGTGACCAACGGTCGGCGCCCGCGCCTGCGGCTGCCACCGTCCCTGCCCAGTCGGCGGCCACGCCGGCCCTCGCCGGCACGAGAGGCAGCGTGCGGTCGCCGTGCACGAAGGTGATCGGCGTCTCCAGAGCCGGGTCGAGCCTGCCGGCCAGCCGATGCACGGCAGCGTCCGCGGTCAGGCCACCGACGGGCACCCCCTCGACGGTGGTGCCCAGTGGCACCCGGTCGACCGCGTGCCGGTGCAGTGCGACGTACGCCGCGGCGGCGAGCAGCACCAGCAGCCCCAGCACCAGCCAGACGCGCCGCCGGGCGGACCTCTCACGACCGGGGTCCTCGGGAACGACCTCGTCGAAGAAGCTCACCGGCGCTACTGACCGGCGAGGCCGGCGAAGAGATCCGTCTCGAGACCGTCGTCGTTCAGCGGCCCCTGCTTGCCCTTGGCGATCCTGAAGAACTCACTGCCCCAGACCTGGCTGCCGATGTTGTTGGACAGCGCGAAGAACGGGCCGTCGACCGCGATCTGGGTGGCATGCGCCCGCATCGCCGCGAGCTTGCGGTCGACGTAGTCGCCGGCGTCGACCACCGCCGCGAGGTCAGCGTCGTCGGCGATGAACGGCGGCAGCGGACCGTCGGGGTCCATCCCCTCGAACGTCGTCGTGTCGCCGGCCTCGCGGAGCCGACGCAGCCCCTCGCGCATCCGGCTCGCGGACATCGCGCCCCAGTAGACCTTGGCGATCTCGTGGGGCTCCCCCAGGTCGCGCCGGTACGACGGCACCGCGGCCAGCGCGGCGGCGTACGTCGCCACGCGGTGCGCCTGGATGTGATCGGGGTGCCCGTAGCCGCCGAACTGGTCGTAGGTGACCAGCACCTGCGGACGCACCTCGCGGATCACCGCAACCAGGTCGTCCGCGGCCTCGGTCAGGTCGGCGTTCCAGAACGCGTTGTCGTGGATGTCGTCCGCCGGGACCGCGTGGCCGTCCTCATGCCACTTCATGCCGGAGTCGCGGTACTTCCCGAAGCCACCGAGGTAGCGGTGGTCGATGCTCTGCCCTTCCCCAGGGGCGAGCTCCTTCATCGCGTTGGTGAGCTCGATCCGACGCTGGTCGGCAAGCGTGTCGTCACGGTCCGCGGCCATGTGCGCCATCTCGGGCACCAGGATCTCGCCCATCTCGCCACCGGTGCAGGTGACCAGGGTGACCCCGACTCCCTCGGCGGCGTACCTGGCCATCGTCGCCCCCTGACCGATGCTCTCGTCGTCGGGGTGGGCGTGCACGAGCAGCAGACGCTTGTCCATGCGGCCGATCCTAGGAGATGGTGCCGTGGGTGGCCGTCACCGCCGTGGGCGGCCCACGTACCGTGACGAGGTGAGTTCGTCGAGCACGGTGCCCGTCCAGCTGCACCGCACCGAGGAGAACACCGACGAGGTCGAGCGGCTGACCGACAGGTTCGGCGGAGCGACCGGTCTCGCGTCGGTGCTGGCGTCGATGAACCGTCAGGCCAGGCGTGCCAAGGTGCCCGGGTCGCGCGTCGACTCCGGCTTCGCCTGGAACGACTCCGACCAGGCCAGCAAGCGTTGGTGGCCGCAGGGGATCAGCAGCTCGGCGGACGCCGGCACCGACGAGGACGACCGGGTGGCGGGACGCCGTCTACTGGTCACCAGCTGGTGCTCGCGGCAGCTGGCCGGCGAGAGCCACGGCAGCAGAGTCACCTTCGTCGACGTCGACACCCTCGAGTACCGACACGTGCTGCTGGTGACCCCCGAGGAGAGCTTCGGCGAGATCCGGATGAAGGCGGTGACCGTGCACGCCGGCGGCCTGGTCTGGTACGGCCCCTACCTGCACGTCGCCGGAACCCGTCGGGGCCTGCTCAGCTGCCGTCTCGACGACATCGTCGAGGTGCCGCCGGGTCCGGAGTCGTTCGGGCACCGCTTCGTGCTGCCGGTCCGATTCGGCTACCGCGCCACCGCCGACGACGGTGTCGAGAAGCTGCGCTACAGCTTCGTCTCCCTCGACCGCGGCAACGCGCCGCCCGAGATGGTCGCCGGTGAGTACGGCGTCGCCGACCAGACCCGTCGACTGGCCCGGTTCGCGCTGGACCCCCGGACACACGACCTGGTCGCGGGCGCGGACGGGGCGGCGGTGCCGCTCTCCCTGGACGAGGGCGCTCCGACGAACCTCCAGGGGGCGGCGATCATCGACGGGACCTACTACCTGACCAGCAGCCGGGGACGAAGGCGGCTGGGGCGGCTGCACGTGGGAAAGCCCGGCGCACTGAAGACGATCGCCCGGGCGCTGCCGCCGGGACCCGAGGACCTCACCTACTGGCCGTCGACCGACATGCTCTGGTCGCTCAGCGAGCACCCTGGCAGGAGATTCGTGTTCTGCATGGCGCGGCAGTCACTCGCCTGAGCCGGCGCTCTCCAGGGGCCGAGGGGCGAGGGCGAGCTGGCGGGACTGGGCCACCAGCCGGTCGGCGCTGTCCCACACCTCGCAGTCCTCCTCGAAGAAGCCCCCGGCGAAGTTCCTGGTCTCATGCCGGATCCGCAGCAGCCCCGGGGCCGGCGTACAGCGCACGTGCGCGGTCAGCTCCAGGGTGGGCGCCCATCCGGGCATGCCCATCTCGAAGGTGGTCGGCGGCAGTGTGTCGACCACGGTGAGCAGCGCCACCGGGTCGATCGGTCGACCGTCGACGAGCGCGAACCAGCCTTGCAAGAAGTTGTTCCCGCTCGGCTCACCGGCCGTCCACGCCCCGCAGGCGGGATCGAGCCGCATCGCGAACCGGTCGAGCATCGGCACGAACCGCTTCATCTCCGGCGAGGCATCCGAGGTCAGCAGGCACTCCTCGACCGGCGGCAGGACGGGGGGCTTGGCGATGGTGCGGACGTCGCCGCTCATTCGCGCGAGGTCGCCGTACGTCGCCAGGGTGCTGATTCGCTCGACCTCGGCACCGTCCTGCACCTGGCTCAGGGTCGCGGTGACCGTGGAGGACCCGCGTCCGCCGCGGAGCACTCGCACCCGGACGATGCCCGGCCCCGGACGTGACGGCGAGAGGTAGTAGGCACTGATCGTGTACGGGTCGGGGTGTCCCGCGCGGTCCAGTTCGGCACGGATCCCGTTGCCGATCACCGCCAGCAGATAGCCGCCGTTCAGGCCCCCGCCGACGATCCAGCCCGCGTCGAGGTCGACGTCATACTCGCCCTCCGCGCGACGCTGCACAGCGATCGCCCGGTCGTACTCGTATGCCATGGGACAGCAGCCTATGCGTAGCCGGCAGCCGTCCCCCATGTGGTGCTGCGCGAGGTGTGATCGCTGACGACCGGGCAGTGCGTCCCGGTGAAATTGGTCGGCATGCACTGGTTGCAGTGGATGCACAGCGAGGGCGTACTGCGCTCACGGCTGATCCGGTTCACCAGGTCGGGCTCGCGCAGCAGCGCCCGTGCCATCGCGACGAATGCGAACCCCTCCCGCATCGCGGTCTCCATCCCAGCCGCGTCGACCACGCCCCCGAGCAGGATCATCGGCAGGCTCACCTCCGCGCGCACCTTCCGGGACATCTCCAAGAGGTAGAGGTCGTGGTAGGGGTACTCGCGGATGAAGCGCTTGCCCATCAGGCGTACGCCGGTGCGGATCGGCTGCGGCATCACCGCGGCGAACTCACGCACGGGAGCGTCGCCGCGGAAGAGGAACATCGGGTTGAGCAGGGATGAGCCGGCCGTCATCTCCAGTGCATCGAGGGTGCCGTCCTGCTCCAGCCAGCACGCGGTCCGGATGGACTCCTCGAGGGTGATCCCACCGCGGACGCCGTCGGTCATGTTGAGCTTGGCGATGATCGCGACCCGGTCGCCCACCTCGTCGCGGACGGCGCGCATGATCCCGCGGGCCACCTTCGCGCGGTTCGCCAGCGAGCCGCCGTACCCGTCCTTGCGGTGGTTGACCTTCGGGCTGAGGAACGCGCTGGCCAGGTAGCTGTGGCCCAGGTGGATCTCGACGGCGTCGAACCCGACCTCGACGGCACGTCGGGCGGCGTCGGCATGCGCCGCGACGATCCGCTCGAGGTCGGCACTGCTGGCGGGCCGAGTGATCCCGGCGCCCTGGTTGGGAAACGCCCAGCCGGGCCCGATGGCGGGCAGGCCGGTGCCCTTCGGGTCCGCGACCGGACCGGCGTGCCCGATCTGCGCCGACACCGCCGCGCCCTCGGCATGCACCGCCTCGGTCAGCGCACGCAGCCCCGGCATCGCTTCGTCGCGCCAGTGCACCTGGTGACCGGACGTGCGCCCCTCCGGCGAGACGGCGAGATAGGCCACGGTGGTCATCCCCACACCGCCGGCGGCGTACCTGCGGTGGAAGTCGACGAGGTCGGTGGTCACCAGTCCGTCGTGGCTGAGCCCTTCGAACGTCGCGGCCTTGATCACCCGGTTGCGTAGCCGGACCGGCCCGAGGACGGCGGGAGCGAGCGGATCTGGAACCTGTTCCATTTTCCGAAGTGTAGTGAGCGCCCCGGCGGGTATGTCCGTGCACATGGACATCACCGACGTGATCCTGCACCAGCACGCCGAGCAGCGCCGCATGTTCGCGATGCTCGACGAGGTCCCCGCCGACGACACCGAGACGCTGGCTGCGCTGTGGCGGCGGCTCGAGATCCTCCTGGAGACCCATGCGGAGGCCGAGGAGCGCTACTTCTATCCGCATCTGCTGGCGATCGGCCGCGGTGCGGCAGACGCCGACGACGCCGAGGACGAGGTCGAGGACGCGATCAAGGACCACAACGAGATCCGCGACGCGATCCGCAAGGTCCGCGACCACGACGCCGGCAGCAAGGGCTGGTGGGACGCGGTGATCGAGTCCCGGATCGCCAACAGCGACCACATGGCCGAGGAGGAGCGGCAGGACCTCGCCGACTTCCGACGGCACACCGACCTGAGGGTGCGACACGAGATCGCGGTGCAGTTCCTGCGCTACGAGTCGCTCAAGGCCGCCACCGGCGTGCCCCCGGAGGACAAGGATCCCGACCAGTACATCGAGGAGAACAGCTGACCGGCCCCTCAGGGCTCCAGCGCGGCGAGCACGTCGGCTGCCGGACCTGAGGTGGCGTGCCGGTGTCCGGTGCCGGCCCACAGGTGCAGGACATCGGGATCACCGGTGGCCGCCGCACGAGACCGGATCGGCCGGGTCAGGTGATGCACTGCCGGATAGCCGACCGGCGCCTCGTGGTCGTGCCGGTCGATGAACCCGTTGCGCAGGGCCCGTGCCGGCCGGCCGGTGAACGCCCGGGTCACCACCGTCTCGTCGTACGCCGGGTCCTGCAGCGCACTTCGGTGCGTCGCGCCGGTGCCGGCCTCGTCGGTCAACAGCAGAGCCGTCCCGACCTGGACGGCCAGGGCGCCGGCCCCGAGGACCGTGCGGACGTCGTGCGCCGTACCCACACCGCCGGCGGCGACGAGCGGAAGGCTGGTCACGGCACGCACCGACCGGACCAGATCGGGCAGGGCTAGGTCGCTGGGCGCAGCGGACTGATCGAAGCTGCCGCGGTGGCCGCCGGCCGCGGCTGACTGCACCACGAGCAGCTCGACGCCCTGTGCGTCGGCGGCCCGCGCCTCGTCGGCATCGGTGACCGTCACCGCGACCTGGGTGCCCGCCTCCTGCAGTCGATCGACCAGGCCCGTCCCCGGGAGGCCGAAGGTGAAGCTGACCCAGGGAACCGGCTCGGAGAGCAGCAGCTCGACCTTGTCCCTCCACCCGTCGTCGTCTGTCCACGGCGGCTCCGGCAGCTCGACGCCCAGCCGCTGCGCCTCAGGGCTCAGTCGCTCGCGGTAGTCGAGCACCGGGCGTCGGTCGAAGCCCCCCGGGTCCGGCACGAAGAGGTTGACCCCGAACGACTCCGTTCGGGCGCGCACCGTCTCGATGTCGACGACCAGCTGGTCAGGGGACCGGTAGCCGGCGGCCAGGAACCCGAAGGCGCCGGCGGCGGACGCAGCGACGACGAGGTCCGGCGTGCTGGGTCCGCCGGCCATCGGCGCCGCCACCAGGGGGCTGTCCGAGAGCTGCATGGGAGACACGGTGCCACGCGGCCCCCAGGGATGCCCGCCGGATCGGCGGTCATCTGCTCTCGAGTGCCTCGGTGAGGAGGGCGACCAACGCCTCGAGCTGGACGTCGAAGGAGGACGAGATCTCCTCGTCGGAGCCGTCGAGCGCACGCGCGGCCAGGCCGGCCTTGCTGTCGATCAGGTCGGCGATCTTGGTGTCGATCGTCTGTGCGGCGATGATCCGCCAGGCGGTCACCGGCTCGGACTGGCCGATCCGGTGCACGCGGTCGATCGCCTGGGTCTGCTCGGCATCGGTCCACGACAGCTCGGCGAGCACCACGTTGGAGGCGACCTGGAGGTTGATGCCCACGCCGGCAGCGGTCAGCGAGCAGACGACGATGGCGACGTCCGGGTCGTCGGTGAAGGCGTCGACGTTGCGCTGCCGTACGGCGGTGGTCTGATTGCCCCGGATCGAGGCGTAGCGGATCCCGCGCTGGGCGAAGGTCTCCTCGGCGAGGTCCATCACGTCGATGTGCTTGGCGAAGAACACCAGCTTGCCGACGTTGCGGGCCAGCTGCGCGGCGTAGTCCGCGGCCAGCTCGGCCTTCGCCTGGCCGATCCGACGCACCATGCTGAAGACGTTCTCACCACCGGAGGAGTCGCTGGTGTCGTCCAGCTCCCAGGTGGCGACCTGGCGAACCAGGTCGTGGTCGATGCCGTCGACCCTCGCGCCCGCGGACCGGGTCGCGATCGCGGTGTCGTAGCGCGCCACCAAGCGGCGCGCGAGCTCGCGCTCGGCCTCCCGGATCGAGCGGCCGACCTGGTCGTCGAGCTCGACCGGCACGTCGGCGATCCGCCGCGCGGGGATGTCCGCGGCGACGTCGACCTTGCGCCGGCGCACGATGCCGAGGTCGATCACACTGGTCCGGGCCGCGGCGTAGAAGCCGGGGTCGAGCGGGGTCAGCCCGTTGTCCTCCAGCGCGTCCATCAGCTCGGCGCGCGGCGCCTTGTCGTTGATCCAGCCCAAGAACTGCCAGATCGCTCGGAAGTCCTCGATGTCGTTGATCAGCGGGGTGCCGGTGAGCGCCATCAGCAGTGGTCGGGCGGTGCGATGCTGGATCCGCTCGGACAGCTGGAGCACGTGCTGGGAGCGCTTGGAGGTCTTGTTCTTGATGAAGTGCGCCTCGTCGACGACCATGCCGCGGAAGCCGAGGTCACCGAGCCAGCCGACGTGCCGGTCCAGCACCTCGTAGTTGACGATGATGATGTCGGCGAACCCGTCGATGTCCTCGCCGTCACCGTGGATGACCGTCGCGGTGCGCTTGGGCGTCCACAGCTCGGCCTCATGCGCCCAGTTGGTCTTGACCACGTTGGGTGCGACCACCAGCAGCGGGTAGGCGTCGGCTGCCCGGGCTGCGAGGAGCGCCTGGGCGGTCTTTCCCAGACCGGGCTCGTCGGCGAGCAGGAAGGTCCGGTGGCCCTCCGCTGCGGCCGCGACGACCTGGGCCTGGTGACGCATCAGCTCCCGACCGCCAGGCGTCTGCAGGGACTCGGGCTCCGGCAGGGGCATGCAGGAGGAGGCGCCGCCGTACTCGAAGGCACGGAAGAGCGGGCCGAGCAGCTCCCAGGTGGCCAGCATCCGCGGACCTGTTCGAGGCTTGCGAGCGGCGCTGAAGTCCGGCACCAGGAAGGGGTTCGCGAGCTGACGCGAGATCACCGACTGCGGCACCACCTTGCGCTCGGTGCTGGTCGGCTGCGCCTCCTGGACGACGACCTCCTCCGGGGGCGGATCGATGCCGGCGGCGGTGAGCATCTCGCGCTTGAGTGACCGCGCGGAGTCGGAGACCACGGCGTCCTCGGCGAGCAGCGCGAGCAGGGACGTGTCCCGGGCGGCGGTCTTGGCGAGGATCGTGGCGATGCCGTCGAGGCGCTTGAGCTCGGCCGTCCGGTGGGCCTCCGAGAGGCCGGGGTCGGCCTTCACCCGGTCGCGCTCCTCACGCACGAGAAGCGCGATCACCTGGTAGCGGGTGCGCGTGGAGCGCTCGACACGGCCACGCTCGACCGCCGCCTCGACCTCGCGCACGGCGCGGGCGAGCACAGGGATGATCCCCACGTCGTCCGCGTTGCGTGTGCGCCGTCGGTTCGAGGTGGCGGTGCGGGTTGCACCCCCGTGCTGCTGCTGGCCTCGTCTGGCCAATGTGTCCTCCTACGGACTTGTCCGGCGGTACGCCGTCACGGCTGTGCGAGCACCGAAGCCGCCCGACGGCCGGAACGTCGACGATGCGACTGACATCGCCGCCCCACTGGCCCGCACGAACGTGCGAGAGCCGGACGCCATCGCACTCGCACCGTGCCCGAACGAGTCGGATCCGCCGGTGAGGGCGGTCGGTGCTGAGTTCATCATAACGCCCGACCGGGGGCTCGTCCCACATTGCGACTTGACTCACCAAAAATGTCCGGGAACGGCAGCACGTGCCTCATCTAAGGATGTCCGCGTAGCGCGAGCGGTTCCCTGGCCTGGTGAACAGGGAGTTGTCGATGGCGACGCGGCATGAGATCACCAAGAAGTTCGCTCGTGAGTACGCCCGTGCGAACAGGGCCGAGAAGGGCGCGATGCTCGATGCGCTGGTCGAGACGACCGGGTGGACCCGCGATCACGCCCGGCGTGCGATCCGTGTGGCAGCAGCGCGCAAGGGCGCAGCCCGTGATGTCCAGCGCAGACCACGGCCGAAGAAGTACTCCTATGACGCCCTGATCGTGCTCCAGGAGGTCTGGCGGCTATCGGGCCAGCCGTCGGGCAAGTACCTGGCCGCGGTCATGGACGACACCCTCGAACGCCTGGTCCGGTTCGGTGAGCTCGGTAAGGTCGCTCCGCGCGTCAGACCCGAAGTACTCGACGAGCTGCGCTCGATGTCCGCAGCGACGATCGACCGCTACCTCAAGCCCCACAAGGACGCCGCCTACCCGAGCGCGCTCTCGGGCACCAAGCCCTCCCACATCCTGCGCTCCTCGATCCCGACGCGCACAAGCATGGACGAGCCGATCACGGTGCCTGGGTTCTTGGAGCTGGACACCGTCGCGCACTGCGGGCACACCCTCAAGGGGGAGTTCCTGCGCACCTTGACCGCGACGGACCCGCTCACCGGGTGGACGATGCTGCGCAGCATCCGCAACAACGCGTTCCTGCACGTCCACGGCGCCCTGGAGTGGATCACCGCGCAAGCACCAGTGCCAGTGGCCGGGGTGGACTTCGACAACGGCAGCGAGTTCATCAACTGGGGCGTGATCGCCTGGTGCGACGACCACGACATCCCTGTCACCCGCGCCCGTCCCTACCAGCACAACGACAACGCCCACGTCGAGCAGCGCAACGGCGACTGGGTCCGCAAGCACGCCTTCCGCTACCGCTACGAGACCGAAGCCGAACTGGCGCTACTCAACGACCTGTGGGCCCTCGTCATGGCCCGCAAGAACCACCTGCTGCCCTGCGTCAAGGCGACCGGGTGGACAACCACGAAAGCGGGCCGCAAGAAGCGCATCTACGACCCGCCACGCACCCCTTACCAGCGGCTGCTCGACGCCGGCGTCCTCGACGAAAAGATCCGAAGCAGGCTCGAGACCGAGCACGCCGCACTGAACCCGGCCAAGGTCACCAGAGCGATCAACAAGATCCAGAACCAACTCATCGACCTCGCCGCCGCCCGCACCCGAGGCACCCGCCCCGCAGCCTGACCTACGCGGACATTTCACGTGAGGCAACCGATGAACCCACGCGGACATCTTGACGTGAGGCAAGACGCATTGTGCAGGTCAGGCGCGGGAGTCGCCAGCCCTCCCCGGTGCGGCTCAGCCCCTCGCAGCCCGCCACCCGTCGATCCGCTGGGCCACCAAGCCCGCGACGAGACCGAGCAGCCCCCCGACGCATCCAGCCGGCACACCCACCTCGAACACCGCCGCCCACGCCGTCGGCGGATAGGCGCGCAGTCCGAGGACCAGTCCGACGACGCAGCCGACAAGGCCGACGGCGACCGTGCCCACGACGCACCACCGCACCGGCCTCGGCAGCGCCGCCACGTTCCGGCCGAGCGAGGTCATCCCCCACTATCGCAGAGGGCACAGCGTCCGTCCCGGTGACACGGGGGCCGGCGCCGTGCCGCCGATCGCCTACCCTCGGCCAGTGCCCGAACTGCAGTTGTTGCGTGCCGACCATGGCCCGGCGATCTTGGCGTTCGAGAGGGCGAACCGGGCCTACTTCGCCGCGTCGATCTCCGACCGCGGCGACGACTACTTCTCGCACTTCGCCGAACACCACGAGGCACGGCTGGCCGAGCAGGAGGCCGGGACCGGCGCATACTACGTGCTCGTCGCCGATGACGGATCGGTGCTCGGCCGGTTCAACCTGATCATCGACGAGGACGGGATCGCCACGGTGGGCTACCGCGTCGCGGAGGCCGTCGCCGGCCGCGGCGTCGCGACCGCGACCGTGCGTGAGCTCTGCGCGCTCGCCGCGGCCCGCCACGGGATCCGCATCCTCCGGGCCGCAACCTCCCACGCCAATGTGGCCTCCCAGCGCGTGCTGCTCAACGCCGGCTTCGTCGTGACTGGTCCGGCCGGGCCCGACGACCTGGGCGGGAAGCAGGGCATCTGGCTCCAGCGGGACCTGGCTCCCGCCATCGCCGATCGGTGACCGGGCGCCTGGCGCGAAGCCGTCAGGAGCCCGACGCCTCGACGTGGTCCGCAAGGTTCTGCAGCGACGAGGCCATGCCGCCCTCGTGATCCTCGGCCGAGATGCCCGCCGGGACGCCGTCGGCACACACCTCCACCCGGGCGCCGCCCTCAGCCGGCTGGACGCTCCAGGTCATCGTCATCGTGCCGGCGAGTTCGGGGTCGTCGCTGACGAAGTCGACGGCCTGGACGACACGCTCCCCCTGCCGGACGTCGATGAATCGGACGTCGACCACGTCGGTGCCCCCGGCCGTCTTCCCGATCGCCTGCGGATCGTCGTACTCCAGAACCATCCGGTAGGAGCCGCCGGGCCGAGCGTCGAAGTGCTCGAGCCGGCCCGTCATCCCGGCGGGCGGCAACCACCGCTCCAGTGCATCGCGGTCGACGAGTGCGGCGAAGACGCGCGCGGGGTCTGCGTGCACGATCCGGGAGGCGCGATCGACCCTGACCGATGCGGCCTCCGACCCGGTCATGGCGCTCCTCTCGTCCAGGCCCCAGCATGGCAGCGCGAGTGGGCGCCCGGAGCCGACGTGTGGGGTGATCGCGATCGAGCCGGCCAACGGCACGCCGACGAAAACCAGATGCACCGCCGCGGAGGGTGGCGTTGGATCGCCCCATGGCGATCACGCTGGAGGTCGCGGAGCCGAACGCCCTCGACGAGATCGTCGAGGCGGTGGCGTGCTGGCAGCACGACGGCGCGCCGGTCCAGATCCATCCGGGCGACCTTGGCTGGCAGTGGCGGCTGGGCGCCGAGGAGCTGGCCCGGTCCCTGCGGGTGTGGCGTCGTGACGGGCAGGTCCTCGCCGTCGGAATGGCGGACGACGCGGTGATTCGGATGGCTCTTGCGCCCGGTGTCGACCACGACGCCGCGTTCGCCGCCCGGTTGGTGGCCGACCTGTCTGAGCCGGCGCGGGGCGCGCGTCGAGTCTCCGGGACGGTCGAGGCCCGGTTCGGTGCGGCGTTCCGGGAGCTTTTGCGGGCCAATGGCTGGATCGCCGACGAGCCGTGGACGCCGCTGTGTCGTGACCTCACCGCACCGGTGGAGGGCTGCGGCCTGAGGATCGAGGTGGTCGACGAGCACCGCGCGCCGGACCGGGTCGCGGTGCACCGGGCGGTGTTCCCGAACACCACGTTCACCCTGGAACGCTGGCACACGATGGCCGCGGCCCCGCCGTACCGCCGGGCCCGATGCCTGGTGGCGTACGACGCCCACGACGCTGCGGTCGCCATCGTGACCGTGTGGTCGGCCGGGCGCGGCCGCCCGGGCCTGCTCGAGCCGCTGGGTGTCCATCGCGACCACCGCGGCCGCGGGCACGGCACCGCCATCGGCCTCGCAGCGGCCGCAGCGCTGCAGGAGCTGGGTTCATCCACGGCGACGGTGTGCACACCGAGCGCCAACGTCGCGGGCGTGGCGGCGTACGTCTCGGCGGGTTTCGAGAGGCTCCCGGACGTCACCGACTTCCGTCCGCCAGGATGACGGGCCCGCAAGGCAACCCGTGCCGGCGGCCATGGATATCACCCCAGCGCGATCGCGTGAGCCTGCAGAGTCGTGAGCCAGCACAGTCAGGTGAGCGATCGCCTGTCCAAGGCTGCGCGTTGCCGGCGGACGGGACACACGCACACATCGCGACCGCTGAGCGGGTGGTCGGGACAGTGCCTCCTCCGAGGGATAGCGTCGAAGCCATGTACACTCCGCCGTTCAACCGTGAGGATGACGAGGCCGAGCTCCGCCGGTTCGTGGCTCACGTGCGGGCCGGATGGGTGATCACCAGCCGCCCGGACAACGCCCCGTCTGCCACGTATCTGCCCATCATGTGGCGAGACGACAGGGTCATTGCCCACTTCGCCAAGGCGAACCCGCATTGGCGAGAGATCCAAGACGAGATGCCGGCACTCGTCATCGTCACCGGCCCTGACGCCTACGTGACGCCCACGTGGTATGCCGCCAAGGCCGAGCACGGCAGAGTCGTACCCACGTGGAACTACAGCGCGGTCCATCTCACCGGTCAGGCCCGCACGCATCACGACCCTGAGTGGCTGCGCCATGCGGTCGAGGACCTGACCGAGGAGCACGAGCGCTTCCGCGACGAGCCCTGGGGCATCACCGACGCTCCAGCCTCATATATCGAGGGCCAGCTGCTCGGGATCGTGGGTCTCGAAATCTCTGTCACGAGAGTCGAGGGGAAGGCGAAGCTGAGCCAGAACCGCTCGCTGGCCGACCGTGCGGGTGTGGTCGCGGGGCTGCGTCACAGCACGCGGCCGGGCGAACAGGAGGTCGCCGAGCAGATGGCAGGGACGCTCGAAGACACCTGAGCTGCGTGCGACAACGAGCTCATCCGTGGCTCTCGCCGCCCGCCGCGACCTCGCGCATCCGCGAGAACGAATCGCCGATACAGCTGGTCAGCGGGCGCGCGGTCGTCGCAGTGGCCCACTGCGCCACGGCGGCCTGGAACGCCACGAATGCCATTCCGGTGGCGAGCTCCGCGGTCGGCCCATCGACGCCACGGCGTCCCAGCGCCTCCGCCGTCGCAGCGACAACCAGCTGCTGTTTCCTCAACCCGCGCTCCTGCAGGGCAGGCTCACCACTCACGATCTCCCGCCATCGACGCATCCACTCCCGACGGGGCTCGAAGGCCTTCTCAGCAGCCGCCTTGAGTGCGTGCTCGAGCGTGGCCATCGCGGAGAGCTCGGGCGGCGCAGCACCGATGAGCTCGGCGAACAGCGTCACCAGCCCATCCTCACCCGCGAACAGCACCTCGCGCTTGTCGGCGAAATACCGGAAGAAGGTACGAGTCGTGACCCCGGCACGCGCGGCGATCTGCGGGACGGTCGTCTCAGCGAAGCCGTGCTGCGCGAACAGCTCGATCGCGGCACGCTCCAGGCGCCCGCTCGCATCCGGATCCCACCTCGCCATGCCTCCAGCCTAACTGATGATGACACGCCGTGTCATCGCGTGGTACCGTCATGACATGGCGTGTCATCACAGGAGGAGAGCAGCATGACCGACGATGTCTGGATACTGGGTGCCACCGGCAGAACCGGCGAGGGAATCGCCCGGCAGCTGACCGAACGCGGGATCGAGCCCGTGCTTGTCGGACGCAGCCGCACAAAGCTGGAGGCACTGTCGCGGACGCCGGGCTCACGAATCGTCGTCGCCGAGACACCCACCCAGATGGCAGCAGCGATCCGCCGCGAGCGTCCAGCCGTCGTCGTCAACACCGTCGGCCCGTTCCGACAGACCGCCGATGAGCTCGCCGGTGCTGCCCTGTCGGTAGGGCACTACCTCGACCTGGCGAATGACCTGCCCACGATCTTGGCGCACCGTCAGCGCGATGCCGCGGCTCGACGAGCCGAAAGGACCATCGTCAC
The DNA here is from genome assembly GCF_031656915.1 of Nocardioides marmorisolisilvae. Classification (NCBI taxonomy): domain Bacteria; kingdom Bacillati; phylum Actinomycetota; class Actinomycetes; order Propionibacteriales; family Nocardioidaceae; genus Nocardioides; species Nocardioides terrisoli. The sequence continues at coordinate 1,945,065 of NZ_CP134227.1, forward strand.
GGGTGCGGGATTTGGCGTCACGGCGACCGAGAGCGTCCTCACGTGGATCACAGCCGAACGTTCCGCGCCGCGGAAGGTGCGAGTCGACATGATCCCGTCCTTCGCACTCACAGCCGGTCGCGTCGGGGAAGCCCTCGCCGGATCGCTGCTCGACGGCATCCCCGACACGCCAGGAGGCGGCCGGTTCCAGGGCCGCATCATCTCCGGGGCAGAGCTCGCGGGTGCGCCCCTGGCTGGCAGCCCGATGTCGCTGGTCACACCCGACGGCGACATGATGACAACTGCTGTGATGCCGCTGGGCGAGCTGCTGGCTGCCCAGAGGGCTTCCGGTGCCCCGTACGTCGAATCAGCCTCGAGCGAAGCGCCGTCCGGCGTCACCCGGGTTGCCGTGCGAGGCGTGCTGCCATTGATGCACCTGGCACCTCTGCGCCGCTTCGCGGTCCGACTGCTTGCGGGCGTCAAGACTCCCGAGCGCCCAGCCCCGCGACGCCACTCGTGGGCACATGCGTTCGCCGAGTGGCCGGACGGCATGTCGGCGGCCACGAGAAACTGCCCGGAGACGGCCACGAAGCTGCCCGGTGGCGGACATGAGAACTGCCCACTGACGGTCATGGGATCTGCCCGACACGACGTCGTCTGCCTCACCGGTTCCCACGGTTGAGGCCCCTCCTCAGGTGCGGTTGGCGGTGCTGATGCGCCGTTCGCCCCTGAGGAGGGACATGTGAAGTCTGCCGAGGAGATCATGGAAATCTTGGATGCCTACGACCTGACTGGGTCGTTTCGTGATGCCGGTGAGTTGGCCGGCTGTTCGCACCACACGGTGAAGCACTACGTGGACCGCCGCGCTGCCGGCGGGGAGCTGGACCAGACCGCAGCCCGGCTGCAGTTGATCGATGAGTACCTGCCCAAGGTCGAGGAGTGGGTCGAGCGGTCGTTCGGGAAGGTCCGTGCCGATGTCGCCCACGAGAAGCTCGTGGCGTTGGGCTACAAGGGTTCGGAACGCACCACACGCCGCGCGGTCGCTAAAGTCAAGGCGTCCTATCGCTCTGGTCGGGTGCGGGTGCACCGGCCCTGGGTCACCGAGCCGGGGATGTGGCTGCAGTACGACTACGGCGACGGCCCGGTCGTCGACGGCGTCAAGACGGTGCTGTTCGTGGCGTGGCTGGCGTGGTCGCGGTTCCGGGTCGTGCTGCCGTTGCGTGACAAGACGATGCCGTCCGTGTTCGCCGCGCTGGACGTCACGTTCCGCCGACTCGGTGGAGTGCCGACCTACGTGCTGACCGACAACGAGAAGACCGTCACGGTCGAGCACATCGCCGGGATCCCGGTCAGGAACCAGCAGTTGGTCACCTTCGCCGAGCACTACTCGGTCGTGGTGCACACCTGTGTGCCCGCGGATCCGGCGTCCAAGGGCGGCACCGAGGCGTCGGTGAAGATCAGCAAGGCCGACCTCGTCCCCAAGGACACCAACCTGCGGGAGGAGTACGCGAGTTTCGCTGAGCTCGAGGCGGCCTGCGAGGCGTTCTGCGAGAAGGTCAACACCCGTGCCCACCGGACGACGAAGCGGCCGCCGATCGAGATGCTCGCCGAGGAACGAGCTCGGCTGCACCCCGTTCCGGCGCGAGCGCACACGGTCGCGTTCGGCACCACCCGCATGGTGCCGGCGAACACCCCGATGGTGATGTTCGAGTCCGGCCAGTACTCGGTCCCACACACCCTGCTCGGTGCAACAGTGTGGGTCCGCACCCACGGGGTCGGTGAGGACGAGTGGGTCGTCATCGTTCATGTCGGCGACGACGGTCCGATCGAGGTCGCCCGCCACCGTCGCGCCACGCCGGGAACGCCGAAGATCGATGACGGGCACTTCCCGCCCCAGCCGTCCGGCCCGCTGGACCGCCAGCCCCGAGCGAAGAACGCCGCGGAGTCGGAGTTCCTCGACCTGGGTGAGGGGGCCCGGCTGTGGTTGGTCGAGGCGGCTGCCGCGGGCACGCCGCGGATGCGGGTCAAGATGACCGAGGCGCTCGCGTTGGCCAAGTTGTTCGACCCCGTCGAGGTCGACTGGGCACTGGGCCACGCCGCGGTCCATGGCCGGTTCGCCGAGGCCGACCTCTCTTCGATCCTGGACCACCACGCCCGGCAGCCCGGCACAGGTGAGCATCGTGCCAGCGAGGACTCCTCGCTGACCCAGGGCACCGCCGCGTGGGCACGGCTCGGCCAGCGGTCCACCGCGGACGGCGACGGCGAGGTGACCCGATGACGACGAGGAGCCCCATCAGCACCGCGCCGCCGTTGCCGGTCGAGTTGGAGGAGCTGCTGCGCAAGCTGCGGCTGCCGCACATCCGTCGCCACGCGCCCGAGGTGGTCGCGACCGCGAAGGCCCAACGCTGGGAGCCCGCCGAGGTCCTCAAGGCCCTGTTCGCTGAGGAGGTCGCCGGCCGGGAACGCTCCGCCTTGGCCACGAGGCGGGCGGCCGCAGGGTTCCCGACCGGCAAGACGTTCGATGCGTGGCAGCCCGAGATCTCCTCGATCCCGGCCCCGACCCAGCAGGCGCTGCGGACCTTGGAGTGGGTCCACCGGCGAGAGAACCTCGTGGTCTGCGGGCCATCCGGGACCGGGAAGACGTTCCTGCTCGAAGCGCTCGGACAACAAGCCGTCGAGCAGGGACTCAAGGTCGCCTGGTTCACCCTGGAAGACCTCGGCGTCCTGCTGCGCCGGCACCGTGCGGACGACACCGTCACCAAGGCCATCGCCCGAATCCTGCGGGCCGACCTGGTCATCGTCGATGACATCGGGCTCCTGGCCGTCGCCGCCGACGCCGCCGAAGGCCTCTACCGCCTCGTCGACGCCGCCTATGAGAAGCGCTCGGTCGCGATCAGCTCGAACCTGCACCCGTCCGGGTTCGACGAGCTCATGCCCAAGACGCTGGCCACCGCCACAGTCGACCGGCTGCTCCACCACGCCCACGTCTGCCAGACCAGCGGCGACAGCGTGCGCCTGACCCAGGCACTCGCCGGCCAGGGGGTGAGCCCGTTGAGCTGAGCACCCCGGTCGGTGGTGGCCACCGCCCCCTTGGGCAGATCCCGTGGCCACCACCGGGCAGTTCTCGTGGCCGTCAGCGGGCAGGTTTCATGTCCGCCCCTGGGCAGTTCCTACTGTCCCTTGACAACGGCACAACTCGCGAAGGTTGGCTGCGCTTCGGAGATGCGAACGACGTGACCGCCTCCTTGGCTGCCGAAGTGGCGTCGCGGCTGGCCGCCGGCCGCGGCAGACCCGGCGTCTACACGCCCGCCGAGTTGTTCGGAACAGACCTCGCGGAGTCCTGCGGCGGCGTCTACTCACTCGTCACCGAGGACTCCTGACCAGCTGGCCGGACCGGCCAGGCGTGCTCATGCGGACCTCAGCGGCGTGATGGCCTCAATCTGCTCGGATACACGATCCTCAGCGGTTGTCCAGGTCGTGTTGGGTCTGCAGGTTGGGCCAGAACCGCGGACCCCACCTGCCGAGGCTTGCGGAGCGCGACACGCTCAGTTCGCGAATCCAGCGAGCGCATCCGCTCGCGCCGCCACAGCGCTAGACAGTGAAGCGGAACGATCACGCGGGATATCGGTGGTTGTTGGTCATCGCCGGTTGAGCCGGAAAACACGGTCTGACCTACGCAAACGCGTTCGCGAGACCGTTGGACGTCGTCGGCGATCGCCGGCCTCGGCTGGACTTCTTGCGGACTATTTGCGGACCGCTGGCCCTCAGTCATCGCCGTCCAGGTCGAGGATCTCGTTGGCGACCTCGGATGGGAAAAGCGTCGACCAGATGATCTCGCCCGAGCCAGGGTTCATCTCGGCCAGGGGTGACGGTTCGGGCTGCCAGTCTTCAGCCGCAACTCCGGGCACACAGTCGAGCAGCAACGCGAACATCCGCGGGTCCGGCACTCCCTCTGCAATGATGGCCAGGTAGGCCTCGTGCCCGTTCTCTGCCCGGACGAGTGCCTTGATCCGATGGTCCCGGAACTCGGCGACCGCGAGCTGGCCCCTCTTCAGCGACATCGCGACGAGCCGGATCACCATCCGCTTCATCTCGCGCCGCCACGCGACGGCCTGCTCTGCAGCGAGGCGCTTCCAGTCCCACTCGCCCGGGAGCAGGTGATCCGAGGAGACGGTCCTTCCCGTCGTGCACTCCCGCTGCACCGTGGCGTAGAAGTCGCGCTGGGCGCTGTCCGCTTGGCGCCTGCCAGCGGCGCCGATCCACCACGCCCCTCGGCTCGGGCGGACCCATTCCGGGATGTCAGTGCCGCGGAGTTCGGTCACGGCGGCGCGATGGTCTCTGGTCTTGACCTTGAACCAGACGCGGTCGGTGAGCGCGACGACGCGCTCCGCTCCGCCTGCGGCCCGCTGTTCAGGGACCGCCTGGGCGCTAACGATGACCGGCTGGTCGATCTCTTCCAGGCAGACCCCGAGGTCCGGCGGCTCGAGCCCAAGATCACCGAGGCAGCGCTTCGTTGGGCGTACGCCGACCGGTTCCGAGATCATGCGGCGAATCTAGTGGCCGGGTCCGACGCTCCAACGGACGGCGATGTGTCGGCTACTTGGGCAGGCCGCCGAGGTCGTCGAGCTCTTCGGCGCTGAGGCCGGTCATGAGCGACACAGCAGCGGCGTCAGTGCCGTTGAGTTGGCCGAGTGCAGCCTTGATGCCGGCGTTGATCTCGTCGCGGTGGGCATCGATGTACTCACGCACGGCAGCATCGACGACGTCCTTCTTCGAGCGGGACATGAAGTGAGCTGCATGCGAGACGAGTTCGTCGGTTGCAGCGTCGACCTTGATAGGGGCCGTAGCGGTAGCCATGGCAGGGAAGCTCCTTGACCTGAGGTGCCGGGTTTGAACCTCAGGTACCAAAGTACCAACCGACACAAGTTCCGGTCTACTTCGAATAGGGTTCGGCGACCTGCGAAGACACGAACTCGGGCAACGTCATCCACGGAACGCCCACACTTATGCAGGCGTCGGGGATCCTGGGCTTCCGGTCGCTGTTTGCCGGTGTCTCTTGGGTGACGACGGTGCCGCCACGAGCAAGGGCGAGGCCGACGACGAACGGGTCGGCTGAGTTCCGGTTCGCGCCGTGCTGGGCCATCAGCCGTGGGCAGGCCGCCAGCACCTCCTTGGTGCCCTTCTGGATGTCGTGCGCCAGTGCCACGAACAGCCCTCGGTGGACACGGATCCACTTCGCGACATCGTCGTCCTTCCTCCGGATCTCCCTCTTGACCTCGTCGACGGCGAGGATCATTCCGTCGTCGATCAACTGGCCGATCCTGTCCCAGAGGGCCTCGAAGGTCGGCAGCCGGTAGAGGTCGCGACGGCCGTTGATGAACGCGCTGGTGTCGAAGGAGTAGAACGGAAACGGTAGGAGACCCGGTTCAGTCACAGCCTGGCCTTCTCAGCCAGGCGGGAGATCTGGTTGACCTTGACGTCGCGGTAGGCCGCGGCGGTCGTCGAGTCGATGACGTTCCGGCTGTGAGCGTTGGTGACGGTCCGGACATAGCCCCTGCCGAGGTCACGAGCCTTGGTCACGTAGAAGTTGCCGCCACTGGACCGGTTGCCGCGCAGGTCGCGCTCGGAACGGCCCTCACGGAAGTCGCGGTAGAACTCGATCGGGACGCGGTCGAGGGTCACCAGGCGACGCAGGAACGATTCGACGCTCACGCCGAACGGTCGGGCCGCGTCGATCAACTCCTGCATGCTCCACTCGTGGCCCGGCGGCCGTTTGGCGACCAACGTGTTGTCGAGGACGTCCGCTGCGGGCATCAGGATCTCGGCGGCGAGAGCCATCTGACCTCCGGAAGCGTCTCGATTCACACGTTGAAGCGGAACCTGTCCCGCGTGAACGGTAGGAGATGGTGAGAGTTGGCACTAGGCGATCTACCTGCGGTTATGCGGATCATGACGTTGGCGGCAATCGATTCGCTACGAATGTAGCGGGGCATTCCTGGGGCAAACGCCCCAGTTCATCGTGACTGAGAAGCGATCACCCCGACCGGCATCAACCGTGACCGTCACCCCGGTGCGCACGCGCCTGCTGGCCTTCACCACTCTGGAGCTGGACCGCATAGGAAACGAAACGCATCCAGGCCCGCGACGTTGCCCCCTCCCACACGCCGATCCGCCATCGGATCACTGTGGCACCGATCGGGCGACCGTGGCATAATTGACTTATGGATGCCATGTTGACGCTGGGACAGCAAGGGCGGCTGGTGATCCCCGCCGAGGTTCGCAGCGCTTTGGGACTTTCCACTGGAGAGCAGTTGCACCTACGGATCGTCGGTCACAGCCTTGTCCTCGAGCGCCAGCAGGACGCCGCCGCGGAGCTTCGAGGTCTGGCCTCCGGGGTGCCGAGGACACGGTCACTTGTCAATGAGCTTCTCCATGAACGCCGCCTCGCAGCTGCTGCCGGCGAATGACGGTTCTGGACGCCTCGGCGGTGTTGGCCCTCGTCCACGACGAACCCGGCGCGGAGATCGTCGCAGAGGCGCTGCCGTCTGCATCGTTGGGAGCGGCGAACCTTGCCGAGGTGATCGGCAAGCTGATTGATGCCGAGGTTGAGGTCGGCCACGTCCGGGGGCTGCTCACCGCCGCAGGTGTGGTCATCGAACCCGTCACCGAAGCAGACGCAGAGCTGGCAGGTGCGATGCGGTCGCTCGACGGAGGCAAACTTCTGTCCCTGGGCGATCGCTGCTGCTTGGCGCTGACTGCACGCAGCTCGCCTGCCGACGTGCTGACCGCCGACCGCGCTTGGGCAGATCTGGACCTGCCAGTGCGGGTACGCCTGATCCGGTAGGCGATCCTGCTGTGGTCTAGCGACAGCGAGGATCGCGGCAGATCTGGTTGGCCACAGCGCACGCCATCTGTTCGTCGCCCGCATGATCGCGCAGTCTGCGAGTCATGTAACGCAAACGGTCCGCATGGGTGACAGGCCAACGATCATCGCCGAAACCGCGGACAAAGCCGCCACCCCGATCAGAGTCAGACCCTCGTCGAACAGGGTCAGCGCTAGCCCGCCGAGGACGGCGCCGAGTGCTCCCGCCGAACGGTTCGCCGAGCGTCTCGTGGCATTCGCCCGGCCGAGCAATCGATCGGGAGTGACCATCTGCCAATAGCCCGTGTCGTTGGCGTTCTCGACGCCCATCGCGAGGCCCTGGAGCACTAACGCTCCGCCAAGCAGCACCACACCGTTTGGTACGTGGGGTGCCGCGGCGACCAAGATCCATGCAACCGGGTGGATCGATCGCGTCGCGATGATCGCCGGTCCGGTGCCGAGACGGCGTCCGACCATGAGCGCGACGGTTGCGCCGACGAGGCTGGCGACCCCACTGGACGCGACCAGCAGTCCGAAAACCAACCCCGACAGACCCATCTGGCGCAGTACGACGACTGTGAGCGCCGTGAACCCTGCCGCGTTGGCGACGAACCAGACGTGGGTCGACACTGCCAATGGAGCCAGGGTGGGGTGCCGGTAGGTCCATCGCACCCCCTCACTGATCTCGCGTCGTAGGCGCCGCTCACCGGCGTGGTCGGGAGGTGACTCGTCAACGCGAAGTCCGGTGTTCAGCACGGCATCCACGAGATAGCTGACCGCATCGACCGCGATGGCGACGGGCGCACCGAGCAGACCCACCAGGCCGCCACCGAGTGCAGGGCCGAGGGTCTGCGCCGCAGCGTCGCTCTGGTCGAGCCGGGCGTTGGCCACGACCAGTCGATCGCGAGGGACCAGGTGCGGCAGCAGCGACTGCGTGGCAGCGAATGCGAAGACCGAGAACGCGCCAAACGCCAACAGCAGCACGACGAGCGTCCATACCTCCAGCGCCCCGAATGCCCACAGCACCGGTAACGCCCCCCAGCGTGGTCGCCCGTCCGAGGCTGCTCCACACCAGGATCCGCTGCCGCCGCCAGCGATCGGCGTAGACGCCGGCAACGAGTCCAAGGACCGCGTAGGGCACGAACTGGGCGGCGTTGACGACACCAACGGAGAACGACGATGCGTGCAGTTTCTGGATGACCAGGACCGGCATTGCCACAGTCGTGACCGAGGTGCCGAACGAACTGATCGTCGCGGCCGCCCAGTAGCGGCCGAACGGGGCGTCCGCCACTGTCATCTCCTGCCGCCGGTGGTTGGCTCTCATCCCATCACAGTCATTGACAGCACCGGGCTCCGGTGCGCTGCGAGTCGACCCGCCATCAGCCTGAGGTGACGTCCCGCAAGGCGAACGACGTACGGGGACGTCGCATCCAGTTCGCTGACGTCCGGCTGGAACGCCCGAAGTTTCCGGAAGGGGATCCGCTTGCGGCAACTGACCAAATCGGCGCAGCAGGGGCGTGCAGGTGCTGGCTTGGCTCAACGGCCTACTGGTTGGCCTTCACCGCTGAGACGACCACGAAGGGCGGCAAGTGTTGCAGCAGTGCAGCGTGTGGCGGTGCGTCGGAATCTGCAAGGGCCTCGGAGGGCAACGTGGGTTCTTCGATGCGTTCGAACCAGAGACCGTGCCGGCGGAGCGCATTCAAGTAGTCGCTGAGGCGCCGGTGAAAGTCAGTGGCCACGGGCCTTGGAACCGGTCGAATCTGGATGTAGTTGCTGATGCACAGTCGGCCTTCGCTTCGCCACTCGTTGTGGGCAGCGCTAACGATGGGATGGTCGATCGAGAAGATCAACCGCCCTCCGGGACGAAGCGCGCTCGCGCAGACCTCGAACGCCGACTCCCAGTCGTCGATCGACAACAGCACCATATTGGCCACGACGGCGTCGAACTGGCGGTCAAGCCGCGCGGTGGTCAGGTCCGCCTGGATCAACTCGATCCCCTGCTGCAATTGCTCTTCCATACGAACGGAGTGACCGAAGAGCGGTTCGGCCGGCTCGATCGACGTCACCAGTGCGCCCCGGCGCGCCAACAGTCGGCTCACCCTGAAGGCCATGTCACTCGCGGCACGCGACGCGACGTTTAGGGATCTCGAGTTGCGGAAGGTTCGGCCCTCCCACGTCGAGGCCTGGGTGAAAGAGATGTCCATGAGGGGCCTCGCCCCCGGGACAGTCAAGACTCGGTTCGTCAACGTCCGATCCGTATTCCGGGCCGCGATCCGCGACAAGGTGATCGCCGGCGACCCGACCACCGGCATCCGGCTCCCCGCCAGCGCAAGCGTGAAGCCTCGATGGAGATACCGACACCGGCACAGGTGCGGACGATCATCGATGCCGCCGATGAGCGGTTCGTTGCGTTCATCGCTGTCTGTGCGTTCGCGGGGCTGCGGCTCGGCGAGGCCGCCGCCTTGAAGCTCGATGACGTCGACTTCCTGCGTCGTCATCTCCGCGTCCGGCGTCAGGCCCAACGCGCAGGGGCCGGCAAGGTGGAGATCCGACTCCCGAAGTACGGGTCCGAGCGTGACGTTCCGCCCCCAGATGACCTGTTAGCGGTACTTTCGCGCCACCTCGAGCTCGGCCATCGCGGCGACTGGTTGTTCGCAGGCGGCGAGGAGAACCCGCCGCACCAGAACACGATCGGCTACTGGTGGCGCAAGACACTCGTCGCGGCAGGCCAAGAAGGCATCCGTCTGCACGATCTCCGGCACTTCTACGCTTCTGGACTGATCGCAGCCGGGTGTGACGTCGTGACCGTCCAGCGGGCACTCGGGCACGCGAAGGCGAGCACCACCTTGGAGACGTACAGCCATCTCTGGCCCTCTGCTGAGGACAAGACCAGGAAGGCCGCGGCCACGCTCGCCCAGGAGGTCCTGGCCCCTGGCGGGGGCAAGAACGGGGCAACAGGAGACAATTAGGCGTCTGAACTGGGCTTTCACACGTTGAAGCGGAACTCCACGACGTCACCGTCGGCCATCACGTAGTCCTTGCCCTCCATCCGGACCCGGCCAGCCTCTTTGGCCTTCTGCATGGAGCCGGCGGCGACCAGATCGTCGAAGGAGACGATCTCAGCCTTGATGAAGCCCTTCTGGAAGTCGGTGTGGATCACGCCGGCGGCCTCGGGGGCGGTCGCGCCCTTGCGGATGGTCCAGGCGCGGGACTCCTTGGGGCCCGCGGTCAGATAGGTCTGCAGCCCGAGGGTCTCGAAGCCGACGCGGGCAAGCACGTCCAGGCCGGGCTCGTCGACGCCCATCTCGTGAAGCATCTCCCGCGCCTCGTCCTCGTCGTCCAGCTCGACCAGCTCGGACTCGAACTTGGCGTCGAGGAAGATCGCCTCCGCCGGCGCGACGATGTCGCGCATCCGCTGCTTGAGCTCCTCGTCGGCCAGCTCGTCGGCGTCGCAGTTGAAGACGTAGAGGTACGGCTTCGCGGTGAGCAGCGAGAGCTCCCGGATCAGGTCCCGGTCGATCGACGTAGCGATGATCGGCGTACCGGCCTCCAACGTCTCCTTGGCCTCGCGTACGGCGGCCGCCTTGGCCTGCGTCTCCTTCTTGATCTTCGCCTCCTTCTCCAGCCGGGGAAGCGCATTGTCGACCGTCTGCAGGTCGGCGAGGATCATCTCGGTCTGGATCGTGGAGATGTCCGAGGCTGGGTCGACCTTGCCGTCGACGTGGGTGACGTCCTCGTCGCGGAACACCCGGGTCACCTGGCAGATCGCGGCGGACTCGCGGATATGGGCGAGGAACTTGTTGCCCAGGCCCTCGCCCTTGGATGCGCCGGCGACGATGCCGGCGATGTCGACGAACTCGACGGTCGCCGGGATCACCTTCGCGGACCCGAAGATGCCGGCGAGGGTGGTGAGCCGCTCGTCGGGGACGCCGACGACGCCGACGTTCGGCTCGATCGTCGCGAACGGGTAGTTCGCTGCGAGCACGTCGTTCTTGGTCAGGGCGTTGAAGAGCGTCGACTTGCCCGCATTGGGGAGTCCCACGATTCCGATGGTGAGGGCCACGTGGGCGAAGTCTAGGTGCCGCAGGCGACCGCGCTCGAACCGGCCGCCCGCTCAGGCCGGGATGCCGGCCCGCCCCGGGTCGAGGGAGCCCAGCTGCGACTCGGACTCGACCAGGCCCTCATCGCTGGGGGCCTCACCGGACCCAAAGACGCGCTGCTCCTGGCGAGCGCGGAGGTCGAGGTGGGCACGGGCCGGGACGTCGTACCCGTAGCGGGCCTGGGCCTCGCGCGGCGTCATCGTGACCTGCGAGCGGGCCGGGATGCCCAACAGCGGTACGGCGGCGATCGGCACCGTCGACGGAGAGATGATCCGCATGATGGTCAGTTGCACCCGCGGCAGCCGGTGCACGACGCGGTACGCCGGCCGCGACAGTACGGTGACCACCCAGTCGACGATCCGGGGCTGGCGCAGTCCGAACATTCGACGCATCCACCCGGGATAGGTCGCGATCGTCTGCATCCGCACGGCGCGCGCGAGCAGCCGACCGGCGGGCCGCTGCCACCACGGCATGTCCTCGGGGAAGATCACGTCACCGCGCAGCAAAAACGCCGTCATGGACTGGGCTGCCTCGGAGCCCGCCAGCCGCGGCCGCCACTGCTCGAAGTAGGCACGGACCTCCTCGCGGCTGCGCGGCACGTCGGCGGGGTCGATCGTCTGCAGCTCGGCCGACCGCGCGCACTCGAGCCAGTACTGCGCCTCCTCCTCGGGCGGGAGCGGTCCCGGCCCGAACCTCTCGTAGCAGTAGAGGATCGAGTGCCACGCGGTCATGTGGATCCACAGCTGCGAGTCCGACGCGTTCGCGTCGTACCGCCGGCCGGTCACCGGATCCGTGCCGATCGCCTTCGAGTGCACCTTGACCAGGACGTCCGCGGCCTTGGCCGTGGTCGCGGTGTCACCGAAGACCATCAGGGCGAAGTAGCGCAGGGTGCGGTCGTAGCGCGAGCGCGGACGCTCCCGGACTCCCCCCGACGCCTCGACCGCCGCGATCAGGTGCGGGTCGAGCTCCTCGACGGTCACCGAGCGCTGGAAGCCGGTGAGCACCGAGGTCGGGTAGCCCCAGACCTTCCACGTGACCGATCCGGGCCCGAAGAACCCGTTGTCGGCGGGCGCCTCGAACTGCTCGGCGGACCTGCGTCGGACCTTCGCCATGACGTCACTTCCTACAGTCGTGTAGTAATGTGAGAGCGAATCTACACATGTGTAGTAATCTTGGGAAGTGCCCACCTCGACGAGCCCGGCCCGGCGCCCCTACGCCAAGCGGATGCCGTTGGAGGAGCGTCGCGAGCAACTCCTCGACGCCGCGATCCGGCTGATCGCCCGCGACGGGTACGACGCCGTCTCTGTCGACGCGATCGCCCGCGAGGCCGGTGTCACCCGGCCGGTGGTCTATGCGGCGTACGGCGGCCTCGGCACGCTGCTGCACACCCTCCTCGACCGATCGCAGCAGCGCGCCCTCGCCCAGCTCGACGAGGTGCTCTCGACGGGCACCGACCTCGCCGACCCCGAGGCGCTCCTCGTCGACGTGGTGCGTGGGCTGATCGCGATGGTGCAGCGCGATCCCGACCTATGGCGCCCCATCCTCGCCGCGCCGAGCGGGACGCCGCGCGAGGTCCGCGAGCGGGTGGAGGCGGACCGGGAGCGGATCCGCGCCCGGATCGCCCAACTGGTCGACCTCGGGACGGCCGTCTGGGGCGGTCCGGTCGTCGACAGCGAGGTGGTCTCCCACCTGCTGCTGGCCACCGCCGAGCACTTCGGCCGGATCCTGCTCGACGAGCCGCAGCGCTTCGAGCCCGAGCGCATCATCGAGGCGGTGCGACTGCTGGTGGTGGGGCTGCGGCCGCGCCGGGTCAGAGGAGTCAGATGACCCGTCGGCCGCTGCGGATCCGCCAGCGCACCTCGGCCATCGCGACGCGGGCGGGCAGCCGACGCATCGCCCGCGGCATCCGCGGGTAGACGGCGCGAACGATCCTCCAGACGAGGTCGTAGCGGCGCTGGTCGCGGGCCGACCAGGTGAACCCGAGGACGTCGCGGGCATGCGGCGACAGGTTGCCGCGCGTGATCAGGCTCATCAGCGGGAGCACCGGCCGCACGAGCCACGTGGCCTCCCTGGTGGAGAGCAGGCCGGCGGCGTAGCGGCGGATCTGCTCGTCGGAGCGGAAGCCGGCCTCCTTCCGAGCCCACCACTGCTCGAACTCGGCGCGGGTCGGCGGCCACATGTCCTCGCGCACCTGCAGCGCCGTGCCGTAGATCCAGCCCTCGCGGTAGAGCCGCTCCGCGGTGTCAGGGTCCAGCGGGCCGAAGACCTTCTCGTACATCTGCAGGCCCACCTCAGCGAGCGTGGCGGCCACCCACAGCTGGAGCTCTGGGTCGAAGGCCGAGTAGCCCTCACCGCGGATCGGCACGTGCGCCCGGTTGACCATCCGGGCGATCGCCTGCCTCTCGGCGTCCGTGCCCAGGCCCATCACGTAGACGTAGCTCAGCGTGGTCCGCAGCCTGTCGAAGGGACGATCCATCGTCGTGGAGTGCTCGGCGACCCCCTTGCCGACTCCCCACTCCGCGAGCTGGAGCATCACCGCCGACCCGGAGCCGAGCAGCAGCGCCGGCTCGTGCAGCAGGTCAGCGATGCCGAGCCGCCCCCGCGCCGGGTCGGGAGCAGCCTGGGGCGCGGGCTCGGTCGTCGCGGTCATTGCGACATTGAAACAGTCTTTGTTGCAATCGTGCAATACTTCGCGGATGCAGGAGCACCCGGTCGAGGCGATCCTGGACGCCGCCCGCGACCAGTTCGTCGCCGCCGGCGTACGCCGCAGCAGTGCCGACGACATCGCCCGGCGGGCAGGGGTCAACCGGGCCACGATCTATCGCCGGGTCGGCACCAAGGAGGAGATCGTCCGCGCGACGTACGTCCACGAGGCGCAGCGGGTGCTGGCCGCGATCGAGCAGGCGATCGGGCCGGTGCCCGACCCGGGGCCGGCGTCCGCTGACTTCGACGCCGCCGAGTACGTCGCCGCCTTCTTCACCGTCACCATCACCGCGTTGCGCGAGAACAAGCTGCTGCGGCAGCTGCTCGACGTCGACCCCGACGAGACCCTGGCCGGGCTGACCCTGCGCGCCGGCGACGTGATCGCGCTGGCCAGCACGCTCGCCGCGGATCGGATGCGCCGGCTGCGGGCGTACGTCGGCAACACCCACGTCGACGACATCGACGACCTCGCCGGCACCTTCGCCCGGATCGCCCAGTCGCTGCTGCTCACCCCGGACGCACCACCACGGCTGACCACCGAGGCCAGCATGCGCGACTACGCCCGCCGGGTGATCGCACCGATGGTGCTGGGCCGGTAGTCGTCGCCGATACCCTCGCCGAATGCGCATCGCGACCTGGAACGTCAACTCGCTCCGCTCCCGGATCGGACGCGTCGAGGAGTTCCTGCAGCGCCAGGACGTCGACGTGCTGGCCGTCCAGGAGACCAAGGCCCGCGACGATCAGCTCCCGCTGATGGGTCTCCAGTCGCTGGGCTACGAGGTCGCTGCCAGCGGGTTCAACCAATGGAACGGCGTGGCGCTGATCAGCAGGGTCGGCCTCGAGGGGGTCACCGCCGGCTTCGAGGGGGCACCGGGCTGGGGCGACCCGCTGGTGACCGAGGCCAGGGCGATCGGTGCGCGCTGCGCCGGCGTACTCCTGTGGTCGCTGTACGTGCCCAACGGCCGCAAGCCCGACGACCCGCACTACGTCTACAAGCTCGACTGGCTGGGGCGGCTGCGCGAGGCGGCCGCAGGCTGGCTCGACGGGCCGACCGCACTGGTCGGCGACTGGAACGTCGCGCCCCACGACGACGACGTCTTCGACATCACCCGGTTCGCGAAGTCGACCCACGTCACCCCTCCCGAGCGCGCCGCCGTGCAGCGCTTCCTCGACGACGGGTACGTCGACGTCGTCCGCCCGCACACCCCCGGGCCCGAGGGGTTCACCTACTGGGACTACTACCGGCAGAGGTTCGAGCGGAACCGCGGCATGCGCATCGACCTAGTGCTCGGCTCGCCCGCGTTGGCCGAGCGGGTGACGGGCGCGTTCGTCGACCGTGACGAGCGCGACCCGAGCCGAGGCGCCGGCAGCCCCTCGGACCACGCACCGGTCGTCGTCGACCTGGCCGACTGAGGCTCACGCTTTCCTGACCCTGGGGACTACCGTGAGGTTGTGAGGGAGGACGACGACCGACACTGGCTGGCCGGGACCATCTACTTCAACCGCGACGATCCGCGCATCTTGGTGCCCAAGAAGCTCGGACTCGGGATCGGCCGCACCCTGAACCTCGGCCACCCCGTGTCGTGGCTGTTTCTCGCAGCGGTCTGCGTGTTCGTCGTTGTCATGGCGGTCACCGGAAACCGCTGACAACCAGTGGTTGACATGGCAACCCCAGGTTGTCATCCTCGTATCCATGACGAACTCGCCGGACCATATGGCGATAATCGAGCAGATCAAGGACGTGCGCGCGCAGGCTATCGAGCACGCCCGGCAGGCCCGACGACTCTCAGCGATGCGGCGCGACCTGATGCAGAGCCTCCTCGATGACGGCTTCTCGCAGGCCGACATCGCCCGAGAGCTGGGAGTCTCGCGCCAAGCCATCCAGAAGATGATGTCCGTGGGGTGACCCGCCTGCGCGCTGTTGTCGCTGGGACCACTACGGGCAGAGGTTCGAGCGGAACCGCGGCACGCGTGTCGGCTGGCCGACGAGACGGAGCCGAGAGCGGCGACCTCAGCAGACCCCGAGGCCGCGCAGCCAGTCGACGACCACGCCGGCGAGCTGGGGGCCCTGGTCCTCCTGCAGGAAGTGGGCGGCGCCGGTGATCGTGGTGTGCGGCTGGCCCGCGGCACCGGGAACCTGCCCGGTGAACAGCGCGTCGGCACCGCGGGTGATCGGGTCGCCATCGCTGAACGCGCACAGGAAGGGCTTGTCGAACCTCCGCAGCACCTCCCAGGCAGCCGCCGCGGGCGCGGCCGCGACGTCGTCCGGCTCCTGGGGGATCAGGTCTGGCATCGCCTGAGGGCCGGCCTTGAAGGTGACGTCGGGGAACGGCGCGTCGTACGCCGCGACCACCTCGGGAGCCAGCTCGGTGCCGGAGCCGAACTGCACCAGCAGCCCGACCGGCAGGTCCTCGGTGCGCACCACGAAGTCACGGAAGCTCCACCACTCCTCGCCCAACCGGTAGCTGCCGTCGGGGAGGCCGGTGTTGGCCGCGACGACGCGCGCGAACCGGTCCGGGTGCTCGCCGACCAGCCGCAGCCCGAGGAGGCCACCCCAGTCCTGGCAGACCAGCGTCACCTCGCGCAGGTCGAGGTCGTCGAACAGCGCGGAGCGCAGCCATTCGACGTGGCGGGCGTAGGTGTGATCGTCGACCGCGGCGGGCTTGTCGCTGCGGCCGAATCCGACCAGGTCGGGAGCGACCACGCGCAGGCCGGCGTCGAGGAACACCGGGATCATCCGACGGTAGAGGTAGGACCACGACGGCTCGCCGTGCAGCAGCAGCACGACCGGCGCGTCCCGTGGCCCCTCGTCCACGGCGGCGACGCGCAACCCGTCGGACGTGGTGAGGTACGTCGGCTGGTAGGGCCAGTCCGGTAGGTCGGCGAATCGCTCGTCCGGGGTCCGCAGGATGTCCATCCGGGGACCGTACCGCTGCCGACGGGCTCCGGGTCCCGATCAATGTCGGTGGCTCGTGCCAGCCTGACCGCATGGAGATCCTGCTGCTCGTCCTGGGTGTCGCGATCGGCGTCGTGGTCGGCCTGGTCCTGGGCCTGCTGCTCGGCCAGCGGTCCGGTCGAGACGCCGGGCTGGTCGGCGCCCTGTCGGCGCGCGGCGAGGACCAGGCCGTGATCCGCGATGGGCTCGACCGCCTCGACGAGCGAATGCGCGACCTGGAGCACCAGCGGGTCTCCTGGCAGAGCCAGCTGCGCCAACAGGTCGACGACGTGCGCCACACCACCGACTCTCTGCGGCGCGAGACCGGGGCCCTCGCGACCGCGCTGCGGCGACCACACGTGCGCGGGCAGTGGGGCGAGCTGCACCTGCGCCGCTGCGTGGAGGCGGCGGGCATGGTCGCGCACTGCGACTTCGAGGAGCAGGTGCACCTCGTCGGCAGCGAGCGCTCCCTGCGTCCCGACCTGGTCGTGCGTCTCGCCGGCGGCCGGTCGGTCGTGGTGGACGCCAAGACCCCCCTCGAGGCCTACCTCGACGCCTTGAGCGCACCCGACGACGAGCAGGTCGTGCCGCTGCAGCGGCACGCGCGACAGGTGCGCAACCACGTCGACGCGCTGTCGTCCAAGGCCTACTGGTCCGCGCTGCCGAGCACCCCCGAGTTCGTGGTGATGTTCGTGCCCTCGGAGTCCTGCCTGTCCGCCGCTCTCGGTGCCGACCCGACCCTCATCGAGTACGCCGCGACCCACAAGGTGGTGCTGGCCTCTCCGACGACCCTGATCGCGCTGCTGCGCACGGTCGCGCACGGCTGGACGACCGAGACCGTGCTGCAGTCGACCCGGGAGATCCACGAGCTCGGTCGCGAGCTGCACGACCGGCTGTCCACGATGGGCGGCCACTTCGCCCGCCTCGGCAAGGCGCTGTCCGGCGCGGTCGACGCCTACAACGGCACGGTCGGCTCCTTGGAGTCCCGAGTGCTCGTCACCGCCCGCCAGTTCGAGGACATCGGAGTCACGGACGCCCCGCTGTCGCCCGTCCCCCCGGTCGATCGCGCCGCCCGGCCGCTCACCGCCATCGAGCTGTGCGAACACCGCCGGTAGCCTGCGGCAATGACCGACTGCATCTTCTGCAAGATCATCGCCGGCGACTTGCCCGCCACCAAGGTCATCGAGGACGAGCAGACCCTGGCCTTCATGGACATCAACCCCGGCAGCCACGGCCACGCCCTGGTGATCCCCAAGGCCCACTCCAAGGATCTCACCGCGATCGGTCCCGATGACCTCGCCGCGTGCCTCTCGACGGCCCAGGAGCTGGCCCGGCGGGCGATGGAGAACCTCGGCGCCGACGGGGTCAACCTGATCAACTGCTGCGGGGCGGCTGCCTGGCAGACGGTCTTCCACTTCCACCTGCACGTGGTTCCCCGGTACGCCGACGGTCCGCATCGCGACGGACTCCAGCTGCCCTGGGTGCCCGCGCCCGGCGACCCCGGCGAGATCGCCGACGCCGCACGCGCCCTGTCCAACGGCGACTGACCCGTGGCGCGGTGCGGCGTGGCGCCCACCGCCACGCCGTGACCGCCCTACCGTGGAGACGTGAACGCACCCACGTTGTGGGAGGAGGGGCGGTGGTCCGGTAGCCGGGTCACCCGCTTCTCGGTGCTGCTGTGTGTCCTGCTCGCCGGGCTCGACCTCCTGGTCACCCAGCGGATCAGTCTCGTCTTCGACATCGGCTTCGCGCTGGTCTGCCTGCTGGCGGCGCTCGCCGTTCGCCCCCAGGACTTCTTCCGGGTGGGCGTGCTGCCTCCGCTGCTCCTCCTGGGCTGTGCCGTGGTGCTGTCCCTGGTGGCTCGTGGCGCCGTGGCCGACCAGGGCAATGGCTATGTCCAGGGCGTCATCTCCGCGCTGGCGCACAGTGCCTCGGGCCTGATGGCCGGCTACGTGCTCGTCCTGCTCGTCCTTGCCATCCGGCACCACGTCATCGGGCGCCGTGCGCTGGCCGGATCGTCGCCCGGGTCAGATCACTCGAACCGCGAAGCGTCACCCGCGCCGTACCGGGTGATCTCGGGAGCGCCGCCGGAGAAGTCGACGACCGTGGTCGGCGACGGCACCACGTCGCCGGCGTCGATCACCGCGTCCAACCAGTGATCCAGCTCCTCCTTGATCAGCCAGCCCTCGGTCATCGGCTCCTGCTCGCCGGGGAGGATCAGCGTCGATGACAGCAACGGCTCGCCGAGCTGCTCCAGCATGGCCCGCACGACCCGGTGCTCGGGGATCCGCACACCGACCGTGCGCTTCTTCGGGTGCATCAGCCTCCTGGGCACCTCGGCGGTCGCCGGCAGGATGAAGGTGTACGGGCCGGGCGTGGCGGCCTTGATCGCGCGGAACGCGGCGTTGTCGATGTGCACCAGCTGACCGAGTTGGGCGAAGTCCCGGCACACCAGGGTGAAGTGGTGCTTGTCGTCGAGGTCGCGGACCCGCCTGATCCGGTCGAGCCCCTCCCGGTTGCCGAGCTGGATGCCCAGCGCGTAGCCCGAGTCGGTGGGGTAGGCGATCAGCTTGTCGTCGCGGAGCATCGCGACGACCTGGTCGATGGCGCGCGGCTGCGGGTCGACGGGATGGACGTCGAAGTACCGCGCCACGGCCGTCAGGCCCGGTCGGCGGCCTGGGCGGCCGCACGCATGTCGCGCCGCAGCTCCGGGGGCAGCGCGAAGATCAACGACTCCTCGGCGGTGTGCACGGCGCGTGCATCGGGGTAGCCGCGGTCGGCGAGGAAGCCGAGCACGCCGTCGACCAGGTCGTCGGGCACCGACGCCCCAGAGGTCACGCTCACGTTGCGTACGCCGTCGAGCCACTCCTCGCGGATCTCGGCGGCGTCATCGACGCGGTACGCCGCTCCGGCACCGGCCTCCAGCGCCACCTCGGCCAGCCGCACCGAGTTCGAGGAGTTCGCCGACCCGACGACGATCACCAGGTCCGCGTCGGTGCTGATCTCCTTGATCGCGGACTGGCGGTTCTGGGTGGCGTAGCAGATGTCGTCGCTGGGCGGGTCCAGCAGATGCGGGAACCGGGCCCGGATCGCGTCGACCGTGGCCATCGTCTCGTCGACCGACAAGGTGGTCTGGGAGAGCCAGGCCACCTTCTCGGGGTCGCGCACGACGATGCCCGGCACGTCCTCGGGACCCTGCACCAGCTGGATGTGGTCGGGCGCCTCACCCGACGTCCCCTCCACCTCCTCGTGCCCGGCGTGGCCGATCAGCAGGATGTCGTAGTCGTCGCCGGCGAATCGCTTCGCCTCGTGGTGGACCTTGGTGACCAACGGGCAGGTCGCGTCGATGGTCTTCAGGCCGCGGGCCTTCGCCTGCTCGTGCACCACCGGCGAGACGCCGTGGGCGGAGAACACGACCGTCTGCCCCTCGGGAACCTCGTCGAGCTCCTCCACGAAGACCGCGCCGCGGGACTCCAGACCGGCCACGACATGCTTGTTGTGCACGATCTGCTTGCGCACGTAGACGGGCGCGCCGTACAGCTCCAGGGCCTTCTCCACCGTGATGACCGCACGGTCCACGCCCGCGCAGTACCCGCGCGGCGCGGCCAGGAGCACGGCGCGATCGGCCTCCTCGGGGCTGAGGACGGCCGGGGTGCCCAGGTCGGTGGTCATGGGCCCAAGTCTAGGTGCCGCCCTCCACGTCGACCCCGGGTCCCGGCAAGACGCCGCCCCCGGTCGATCGACACACGGGCGGCCAGGACTCGCCGCCGCCGGGGCGACGGGCTACACGGCCTGTCGGCCGGCGCGTCTACAGTCACATCTCGTGGCACTCGAGACCTCCCCCGAGCACCCCGCTCCGGTCCGCCAGATCAACCAGGCGATCGGGGGCTGGGTCGAGCGACTGGGTGCCGTCTGGGTGGAGGGCCAGCTCACCCAAGTGTCCCGACGCGGCGGCAGTGGCACGGTCTTCATGACCCTGCGCGACAAGCTGGCCGATATCTCGGTCACCCTCACCTGCCCACGCGCGGTGGTCGACTCGCTGCCCACAGCGCTGGCGGACGGCGCGCAGATCGTGGTCCACGCAAAGCCGTCGTTCTACCCGAACCGCGGCACCCTCTCGCTCGCCGTGCGCGAGATCCGGCTGGTCGGCGAGGGCGAGCTGCTCGCCCGGCTGGAGCGCCGCCGCCGGCTGCTGGCCGAGGAGGGTCTCTTCGCCGCCGCACTCAAACGGCCGCTCCCGTTCCTTCCGGCCGCGGTCGGCCTGGTCACCGCGCACGCGTCCGCGGCCGAGCGGGACGTGCTCGAGAACGCCCGCCGGCGCTGGCCGGGCGTCCGGTTCGAGGTGAAGTACGCCGCGATGCAGGGGGTGAACTGCGCTCGCGAGGTGATGGAGGCACTCGCCGCCCTCGACCGGGACCAGCGCGTGGACGTCGTCATCGTCGCCCGGGGCGGCGGGTCGGTCGAGGACCTGCTGCCGTTCTCCGACGAGGCGCTCATCCGGTGCGTGCACTCCATGACGACGCCCGTGGTCTCGGCGATCGGCCACGAGCAGGACACCCCGATCCTGGACCTCGTCGCCGACCTCCGTGCCTCCACGCCGACCGACGCGGCCAAGCGGGTCGTCCCAGACGTGGCGGAGGAGGCCCAGCGCGTCGCTCAGGCCCGGGAGCGGATCAGGCACGCCCTCCGCACCCGCGTGGACCGCGAGCGCGCCGCCCTCGACCAGCTGCGCAGCCGACCCGTGCTGGCCGACCCCCGCACCGGCCTGCTCGACCGCACGGCCGAGGTCGGCGCGCTGCGCGACCGCGCCCGTCGCTGCGTCGAGCACCGGCTCGACCGCGCCAACGACGACCTCAGTCACCAGCTCGCACGCGTCCGCGCGCTCTCCCCGCTGGCCACGCTGCGGCGCGGCTACGCGGTCCTCTCCGACGCGGACGGCCGGGCGCTGTCCAGCGTCGAGGCGGTCGCGGCCGGCCAGACCATCCACGTGCGCCTGGCCGACGGCCGGATCGGCGCCACCACCACGAGCGTCGAGCCGGTGCCGCTCGTCGTACCCGATCAGCAGGAGGACCTCGATGAGTGAGCAGGACCTGTCCTACGAGGAGGCCCGCGACCAGCTGATCGAGGTGGTGCGCACCCTGGAGCAGGGCGGCACCAGCCTCGCGGAGTCGCTCGCGCTGTGGGAGAAGGGCGAGGAGCTGGCCCGGACCTGCCAGACCGCGCTCGACGGCGCCCGCGCCCGCCTCGACGAGGTGCTCGGCGCCGAGCCGGAGAACTGACGGCGCGGGAGATCAGCGCAGCGAGGCGGCGTACGAGCGGACCTGCGCGGGTGCGGCCGAGCCGACCACGAGCAGGGTCTCGGGGTAGGTGCCCTTCGGCGCCTTCAGGTGCCGCACCACGGCGTAGTCGCCGCCCGAGTCGGTCCAGGTCTGCCAGCGCACGCCGTGGATGGTCACCGGCTTCCCGTGCTGCGCATTCGGGTCGACGTACTGGTGCACCATCGAGCCGACCGAGGCGATGCCCTCCTCGATCCCGACGTACTCGTTGCCGGAGGTGAGCACGCCCAGATGCCAGTGCGGGCTCACGCCCGCGGTGTACGACGCGCTGGTCGCGCGCCACCCCTTCGGCATCGGGGTCGGTACGACGATCTGCAGCCGACCGTCGGTGCGGCCGGCCCGGACCCATCCCGAGTAGTCGACCGTCGGCGTCCGAACGCCCTCGTTGTCACGGTTGAGCGCCCGCCATGCGACGAACGCACCGATGACCGCGAGCACGACCAGCATCGCGCCGACCATGCTGGACACGGGCAGCTCGTAGCGGTTCGGCTTCGCGGGTTCGGGCATGCGCCCAGTCTGCCAACACCCCTGCGGCCGTCCGCCCGTAGGCTCACGTCGTGCTCGCCGACCTGGTGCCCCTGATCGCACTGGTCGTGCTCCTCGCGGTGGCCTACGCGCATCCTCGGGGCTGGGTCGAGGCGGGCGCAGGGCTGCTGGCCGCCGGCGCGACCGTCGCCACCGGCATCCTCCCCCGGGCTCCGCTCGAGTCCGAGCTGCGCCACCTCGCCCCGGTGGTGGGCTTCCTGGTCGCGATCCTCGTGGTGGCGAACTCGTGCCGGGTCAACGGCGTCTTCGCCGCCGTCGGCGCCCGGGTCGGCGCTGCGGGCGACCGGGACCGGATGCTGCTGCTGGTCTTCGTCACGGCGACGGCGGTCACGGTCGCGCTCAGTCTGGACGCCACGGTCGTGCTGCTCACCCCGGTGGTGCTGGCCGCGACCACCACCCGCTTCGTCGCCGCCGAGCTCGCCTGTGTGCGGCTGGCCAACTCCGCCTCGCTGCTGGTCCCGGTCGCCAACCTGACCAACCTGCTGGCGATGGCGCAACTGCACCTGACCTTCGGTCGGTTCGCGGTGCTGATGGCGCCGTCCTGGCTGGTCGTGCTGGCCATCGAGTACGCCGCGCTCCGGACACGACACCGGGCCGCGACCCGAGCGGAGCAGCCGGCGGCCCCGGGCCGGACGCCGCTGGCCCGGTTCCCGGTGGCCGTCGTGGCTCTGATGCTGGCGGGCTTCGTGGTCACCTCGCCGCTGCACGTCGCCCCGGCGTGGGTGGCCGCCGTCGCCGCCGTCGTCCTGTTCGTCCACGATCTGGTTCGGGGACGTGGCGGCGCCGGGTCCGCGATGCGCAGTGCGCAGGTGCCGTTCGCGGTCTACGTGCTCTGCCTCGGCGTGGTGGTGGCGGGGCTCGGCGCGGGCTGGTTCGGAGACGTGCTCGGGCACCTGGTGCCCGGCCGCAACGACCTCGTCGGGCTGCTCCTTGTCGCGGCGCTCGGGGCAGTGCTGGCCAACGTGGTGAACAACCTGCCGGCCACGCTGCTGCTGGTTCCGCTGGTCGCGCCGTTGGGTACGACGGCCCTGCTGGCGCTGCTGATCGGCATCAACGTGGGGTCCACACTGACCTGGACGGGCTCGCTGGCCAACCTGCTGTGGCGCCGTACCCTCGTCGCGGAGCGGGTGAGGGTGCCGAGCCGCGAGTTCCACGCGACTGCCTGGCTGACCAGCCCGCCCGCGATCGTCGCCGGTGTCGTCGTGCTCGCCGGCTGGAGCAGGCTGATCTCCTGAGCGGCGCCCCCGTGAGCCCGATACGATCGGGCACATGTCCGAGAGCCTGCTGCCTGATTCACTCGCCGTCGACCGGGCTGCGCCGGACCGGAACCTGGCCCTCGAGCTGGTCCGGGTGACCGAGGCCGCCGCGATGGCGGCCGGTCGCTGGGTCGGCCGGGGCGACAAGAACGGCGCCGACGGGGTCGCCGTGAACGCGATGAGGGTGATGATCGCGACCGTCGGGATGCGCGGCACCGTGGTGATCGGCGAGGGCGAGAAGGACCACGCCCCGATGCTGTTCAACGGCGAGGAGGTCGGCGACGGCACCGGCCCCGAGTGCGACGTCGCGGTGGACCCGATCGACGGCACGACCCTCACGGCCAAGGGGATGGCCAACGCCGTCTCGGTGCTCGCCGTGTCCCCCCGGGGCTCGATGTACGACCCCTCTGCGGTCTTCTATATGGAGAAGCTGGTCACCGGGCCCGAGGCCGCCGATGTGGTCGACATCCGCAACCCCATCGGGGAGAACATCCACAACGTCGCCAAGGCCAAGGGCACCCGTCCCGAGGACGTCACCGTGGTCCTCCTCGACCGGCCGCGGCACGCGCAGATGGCCGAGGAGATCCGCGCGACGGGGGCACGGATCAAGTTCATCACCGATGGCGACGTCGCCGGCGCGATCATGGCCGCGCGGCCCGACACCGGCATCGATCTGCTGCTCGGCGTGGGCGGCACCCCCGAGGGCATCATCGCTGCATGCGCGATGAAGTGCCTCGACGGCGTCATCCAGGGACGGCTGTGGCCCACCGACGACGACGAGCGCCAGCGCGCGATCGATGCCGGCCACGATCTCGACCGGGTGCTCGCCACCGACGACCTGGTCTCCGGCGACGACTGCTTCTTCGTCGCCACCGGGATCACCGACGGCGAGCTGATGAAGGGCGTGCGCTACAAGCCGCGGGGCGCCGAGACCCACTCCCTGGTGATGCGCTCGCGCAGCGGGACGATCCGCGCGATCCACTCCGACCACAAGCTCGAGAAGCTGTCCGCCTACTCCCACGTCGACTTCGAGCACTGAGCCGGCCGGCGTCGTGATCGTCGTCGTCGGCGAGTCCCTGATCGACGTCGTCGTCGACCCCGATGGCGACGTCCACGAGGCGGTGGGCGGCTCAGCACTCAACGTCGCCGTCGGTCTGGGCAGGCTCGACACCCCCACGGTGCTGATCACCCAGCTCGGCAACGACGACCGCGGCGGGCGGATCATCGAGCACGCCACGACCAGCGGCGTCGAGCTGGTGGTGGCGCCCGCGTCCCACACGGCCACTGCGGCGGCCCGGCTCGACGAGCACGGCGGCGCCGTCTACGAGTTCGACCTGGTGTGGAACCTGCCCACCCAGGAGCTCCCGGCGTGCGACGCGTTGCACGTGGGCGCCCTCGGGGCTCTGCTCGAGCCGGGGCGGACGACCGTGCTCGACCTGGTCGACCAGGCCTACGCCCGTGGCGTACCGGTCAGCTACGACCCCAACGTGCGGGAGGCCCTGATCGAGGACCGCGACCTGGTCTGGCGCGATGTCGAGGCGCTCGCCGACCGCTCCAGCGTGGTGAAACTCAGCGACCAGGACGTCGAGGTGCTCCACCCCGGCGCCGACCCGGCCGACATCGCCCGCTCACTGCTCCGTGGCGAGCGCACCGATCTGGTGCTGCTGACCCGAGGTGCCAACGGCTCCACGGCGTACGTCGAAGGCCTCGAGGTGACCGTCCCCGCGCCCCCCACGGAGGTCGTGGACACGGTGGGCGCCGGTGACTCGTTCGTGGCGGCGACGCTGACGGTGCTGCTCGAGACCAGCGCCCTGGGCAGCTACGGCGCCGGACTCCCCCGCAGCGAGCAGGAGCTGCGCCGGCTGCTGGCCGCGGCCGGCACCGCGGCGTCCCTCACCTGCGAGCGGCGAGGGGCACAGCCCCCGACGCGTCCGGAGCTTCCTGCCGACTGGCCCTGACCAGCGCGGCGTCCCGCAGCGCCCGGAGCACCTCGTCCATCACCCGCGGGTCGACGGCCATCCCGCAATGGCTGCTGGTCACCTCGACGTGCGTCGCGAGGGGGTCGAGGCAGGCCCGCCAGTCGACGATCCCGTCGCGTCGGGAGTGGATGGCGGTGAAGGCGATGTCCGGGTCCAGCGGTGCCTGTGACTCCTCGAAGCTGAGCCGTGCGCACTCCCCGCTGGTGCAGTCCTCGGCCATCAGGCCACCGAAGCCGGCACGAGTCAGCCTGTTGAGGACGCCGACGTTGAACACCAGGAGCTCGTGCACGGCGGCGGGCGCCAGCACCGGACTCCCCATGGTGACGATCCCGTCGATGAGATCCGGCCGACGTGCCGCCAGCCCCCGAGCGAGCATGCCACCCAGGCTGTGTCCGACCACGGTGACCTTGCGTCCGCGCCGCATCGCGATCGCCTCGACACGCCGCTCGAGCCGATCGGCGGCCTCGCGGGTGCACCCGACGTTCACGTGGATCTCGGAGCGGAACGTGCGGAAGCTCTCGGCCCGCAGGAACCGCGACATCGCTCGCAGCGTCCAGTCGCCGGCCATGAATCCCGGCACCAGCAGCACCGGGTCGACGGCCGCCCGACGGTGCGGACCGGCGTACGGCCGGGCAGTCCGCCGGCGACGGTCCGTTCGGGCTCGCCGTACCATCCGGAGGCCCTCAGCCACCACGCTGCCCTCGCGGGACAGCGCGACCAGGCCGCGCGGGCCTTCATATCCGTCAGGCTGCAGGAATGCGCCGAGTGCCGGGCTCACCGGGCGAACGTAGCGGTTCCGCACCCCCGTGGCCCGGATTTCGCGTTCAACTTCCATAGACTGCACGTGCCCGATCCGCTGTGAAAGGACACCTCCCGTGGCCCCATCCCGGCCCTCATCGAAGGACGTCGTCGTCTCCGAGGAGCTCCGCGCGCCCGTGGCGACGGGCATCGAGCTGTGCTACCAGACGTACGGCGTCCCCACCGATGACCCGCTGCTGCTGGTGATGGGGCTCAGCGCGCCGATGACCTGGTGGGACGACAGGCTGTGCCGGCTGCTGGCCGGAAGCGGCTTCTACGTGGTGCGCTTCGACAACCGTGACACCGGGCGTTCGGGACGAGGCGAGGGCCGGGTCACCCGCGCCGACCTGGTCAAGGCCTTCCTCGGCCTGCCCGGCCGACCGCCGTATCCGCTGAGCGCGATGGCCGATGACGCTGTCGGCCTGCTGGACCACCTCGGCATCGACCGTGCCCATGTGGTCGGTGCGTCGATGGGCGGGATGATCGTGCAGACCATGGCGATCGAGCATCCGGACCGGGTGGCCAGCATGGTGTCGATCATGTCCACCACGGGACGTCGGACCGTCGGCTGGCAGCACCCGGCACTGCTCCCCCGGATGATCGCCCCGCGTGCCCGCAGCCGCGAGGCCTACATCGAGAACGCGCTGGCGATGGGGACGCTGATCGGCTCACCGGGATACCCCGAGGACCCTGAGGAGGCGAGCGCCCGCGCGGGCGAGACGTTCGACCGTGGGGTCAGCGCCAGCGGCGTGCTGCGGCAGATGGTCGCGATCCTGCGGCAGCCGAACCGCAGCCGCGCACTGCGCTCGGTGCGGGTCCCGGCCGCGGTCATCCACGGGAGTGCCGACCGGATGGTGCACGTTTCCGGCGGGCGCGCGACCGCCGCGGCCATCCCGGAGGCGGAGCTGGTGGTGCTCGACGGGATGGGGCACGACCTCCCCCCGGCCCTGTACGACACCTACGTCGAGGTGATCCGGCGCACCGCGGACCGCGCGCGGGCCTGACGAGGCCCAGCGAGGGCTCAGCGAAGAGCCGCCGATCGATCCGGTCGGGTCAGGCGATCCGCCGGTCCAGCAGCCAGCTCACCACGTCGACCGCCTGCGCCTCGGTCCAGGCCGTGTCGGCGGGATGGGCGACGTTCTTCCGACCGTCCTTGCTCAGGAACCGATAGACCCGCTTGGGGATCTGAGCCTTGTCGGGCACCACCGGAGCACCCTCGAGGATGAACCGCTCGCGCTGCCGGCCGTCGAGGAAGAAGACCTCGTCGGAGTGCTGGACGTCATAGGTGAGCACCTTGCCGGTGCGCCAGTTGTGCGGCGGCGGTTGGTCGGCGGGAACCTTCTTGCGGTAGACGCCGAAGTACTTCCACAGCTCGTCGACGACCTGCGGCCGACCGGTGAGGGTGAGCCAGTTCGAGGGGCCGGCGTACAGCCGCCGGTAGGCGCGCAACTGCGGCACGGTGTCCCGCTGGGGGTCGACCGTGATGGTCAGGAACTCGACCCGCGAGGAGTCGCTGGCGGCGGCCACGCGTCGCGCCGTGTGCACCACCGAGGCCGTGTCCAGCGGACAGGTCTCCTGGCAGAGCGTCATCGAGTCGGAGATGACCAGGACCTTGCCGGCGAAGTCCGACAGGTGCCGAACACGACCGGCGGAGTCCCGCAACGGCAGGTCCAGGATCGCCTTCGGGATGGCGCCGTCGAGGGCAGTGCCGACGTTGGGTCCGGGCGCGGGCACCGGGGAGGATCCGCACCCACTGGCGACCAGCAGCAGGGCGAGCACGGCCACGGCGAGCGCAGGACGTCGGAAACGGGGAAGTCTCACGGCTCTCGACGTTAGCCCACGGCCCGCCCCGGCTGGTCGGCGGCGTCGGCCACCGCGTACCTTCGGTACGTGGACGACATGCCCTCCATGACCGGACTTCCGCCGTTCGGCTGGCACGCCGTGCTGACCAGCTGGCACCTGCGACCGGGCTGGCTGGTCGCCGGTCTGATCCTCCTCGTGGTGTACGGCGCCGCCGTACGCGCCGCCCGTCGACGTGGCCGGCCGGTCCACCCGGTGCGGGCGGTGTGCTGGGTCGTCGGCGTGGTGCTGATGGTGCTCACGGTCAGCTCCGCCTTCGACATCTACGCGATGTCGGTCTTCTGGGTGCACATGATCGAGCACCTGCTGCTGATCATGTTGGTGCCTGCCTTCCTGGTGCTGGGAAGCCCGCTCGCCACGATCGGCGCCGCTCTTGGCGACGGCGCCCGGGCGCGCTACCTCGCTGCCCTCCGGTCGTCCCCGGTCGCGGGGCTGACCAGCCCGCTCACCGGCCTGGCCGTATACACGATGGTGATCGTCGGCACCCACCTGACCTCCTTCATGGACCAGATGGTGATGCACACCTGGCTGATGAGCGCCGAGCAGATCCTCTACGTCGTGGCGGGCTGGCTGCTGATGCTCACCCTGATCGGCGGGGAGCCGATCCGCTGGGAGCTGCCCTACCTCTTCCGGATCGGGCTGATCCTGGTCGGGATGACCCCGGACACCATCGTCGGCATCGTGCTGATGCAGACCGAGTCCAACCCGTGGCCGATGATGTTCAGCATGCATCCGGCGTGGGCGCCGGATCCCATCTCCGACGTGCAGACCGGTGGCGCGCTGATGTGGGCCGCCGGCGACGGACTGATGATGTGCCTGGCCCTCGGTGTGATGGTGGCGCTGCTCTCGGGCGACGGCCGACGGGCGCAGTTCCTGGGCCCGTGGCTGGAGAACGTCCGGCGCAGCACGCTCGCCGAGCACGTGGCCAGCGGCGGCGGCGAGCAGGTCGCGGCCGACATCGATCCCGACGGCGAGGACGCCCTGGCGGCGTACAACCGGATGCTCGGCCGGCTCAACGACCACGGCTGACGGGCCTCCTCCACACCGTCCCACGGGGTGCCAGCGCACCGCGATTTCCACGCCGGACTCCCGCCGCGCGATACCGAACTGGCCCCGTTCCGTCAAGCCTTGCGGAATTCCGGGATCAGTGGAGTATGTGATGCAGCACACGTTGGGAGGAGCGCATGTCACCTCAGGAGCCTCACCCGTCACGCCGGATCCGTAGGACGCTCGCGGTCGCTGCGGCGCTGGCCATGGCGGGAGGTGTTCTCACCGCGTGTGGCGGAAGCTCCGGCAAGCCGACCCTGACGTGGTACATCAACCCGGACCCGAGCCAGCCGGCGAACTTCAAGGGCCCGTTCGGTCAGGCCGGCATCGCCGCGCGTTGCAGCACGTCCAAGTACACGATCCAGGTGCAGGAGCTGCCCGGGGACGCCACCCAGCAGCGCATCCAGTTGGCCCGGCGCCTGGCGGCCGGCGACACCGGCATCGACCTGATGAGCCTCGACCCGGTCTTCACCGGCGAGTTCGCCAATGCCGGGTTCCTGGCCCCGCTGCCCGACTCGCTGCAGTCGAGCCTGAAGTCGGTGACGCTGCCTGGAGCGGTCAGCGGCGCCACCTGGGGCGGCCGGCTCGCGGTCGCACCGCTGTGGGCGAACACCCAGCTGCTGTGGTACCGCAAGTCGTTCGCCCAGAAGGCCGGCCTCGACATGAGCAAGCCGGTGACCTGGGACCAGATCATCAAGGCCGCCAGCCAGAACGGCGGCACGGTCGGGGTGCAGGCCAACAAGTACGAGGGCTACTCGGTCTGGATCAACGCGCTGGTCGCCGGGGCCGGCGGCTCGATCATCCAGAACGCCGCGAAGGGCGACAACGCCACGATCACGATCGACTCCACCGCCGGCAAGCAGGCGGCCGCGGTGATCGACGAGCTGTCCCACTCCAAGGCGGCCGAGGGTGACCTCTCGGTGTCCAACGAGGGCACCGTGCTCGGCCCGTTCGCCACGCCGCAGGGAGCGTTCCAGGTCAACTGGACGTTCATCTACGCCAACTACAAGGCAGACAAGGCGACGTTCAACGACCTCGGCTGGACGCGCTACCCGGAGACCGTCGCCGGCAAGCCGTCCCGACCGCCGCTGGGTGGGATCAACATCGGCATCAACAAGGCCACCACCCACCGCGCCGACGCGTACGCCGCCACCCGGTGCATCACCTCGGAGGCCAATCAGGTGCGCTATGCGATCGAGACCGGGAACATGCCGGCGCGGACCTCGGCGTACAACGCGCCGGATCTTCGCAAGGCCTACCCGGCCAATCTGCTGGCAGCGTTCCGGAGCAGCCTGCAGGCAGCAGCGCCACGGCCGGTGTCGCCGTACTGGAGCGACATCTCCAGCGCCATCCAGTCGACCTGGCACCCACCGACATCGGTGAACTCCTCCACCCCCCAGAAGTCGGCGAGCTTCATCTCCGACGTGCTCAAGGGAAGGAAGCTGCTATGACGACCATGGTGGCCACCGCTCAGGTGAAGGCCAAGGCCAGTGACCGGACCATCGCGGAGAATCGGCTCGGGCTGAAGCTGGTCGCACCCGCGGTCGTGGTCATGGTGCTGGTGACCGCGTGGCCGATGATCCAGGCGCTCTACCTGTCGCTGTTCAAGTACCGGCTGACAGTGCCGGACGACCGTGCCTTCACCGGCCTGGGCAACTACGCGACGATCCTGAGCGACTCGCTGTTCTGGAAGGACACGCTGAACACCATCATCATCATGATCGTCACCGTGGCGATCGAGCTGGTGATCGGGTTCGCCTTCGCGATGGTGATGCACCGCATCGTCTTCGCGCGAGGCCTGATGCGCACCGCGATCCTGATCCCCTACGGGATCATCACGGTCGTCTCGGCCTTCGCGTGGCAGTTCGCGTTCAGCCTCAACAACGGGTTCGTGGACGGCTGGTTCCACTGGTTGCCCTGGATCGGCACCGACACCAACTGGTACGGCGACCACTGGCACGCGATGTTCGCGATCATGGTCTCCGAGATCTGGAAGACCACCCCGTTCATGTCGCTGCTGCTGCTCGCGGGGCTCTCGCAGGTCAGCGAGGACATGATCGAGGCCGCCAAGGTCGACGGAGCCACCTGGACCCAGCGCCTGGTGAAGGTGATCCTGCCGAACATGCGTGCGGCGATCATGGTCGCCGTGCTGTTCCGGGCCCTGGACGCCTACCGGATCTTCGACAACATCTTCATCATGACCAAGGGCGCGCAGGACACTGAGTCCTCGTCGTTCCTGACCTACAGACAGGTGATCGAGCAGTTCCAGCTCGGCATGGGCTCGGCGCTGTCGGTGCTGCTGTTCTTGTCGGTGCTGCTGATCGCGTTCATCCTCGTCAAGCTGTTCAAGGTCGATCTGGCCGCGGCCCGAGGGGAGGCCTGATGGCCGGCAAAGGCAACGCCTCGAAGATGGGGCCGGGCCACTGGCTCGGGTTCGTGCTGATCCTGGTGTGGTGTCTGCTGCCCGTGGTGTGGATCCTGATGGTGTCGCTGAAGCCGGTCGCGGAGACCACGACCGGGAGTCCGCAGTTCCTGCCGAAGACGTGGACGATCCAGAACTACAAGGACATCTTGAAGAACCACGACTTCCTGCACGCCCTGGGCAACTCGTTCGGCATCGCGATCATCGCGACTCTGCTCGCGGTCATCTTCGCCACCCTGGCGGCGTACGCCATCGCGCGGCTCGAGTTCAAGGGCAAGCGGGTAGTGCTCTCGATCGCACTCGCGATCGCGATGTTCCCGGTCGTCTCGCTGGTCGGCCCGCTGTTCGACATGTGGCGCGTCGCCCACCTCTTCAACACCTGGCCGGGGCTGATCATCCCCTACCTGACGTTCACGCTGCCGCTGGCGATCTGGACCCTGTCGGCGTTCTTCCGCGAGATCCCGTGGGAGATGGAGCAGGCGGCCCAGGTGGACGGCGCCACCTCATGGCAGGCGTTCCGCAAGGTGATCGTGCCGTTGGCGGCGCCCGGCGTGTTCACCGCGGCGATCCTGACCTTCTTCTTCGCCTGGAACGAGTTCGTGCTCGCCATCTCGCTCACGTCCACGACCGCAGCGCGCACCGTTCCCGCCCAGATGTCGTTCTTCGTCGGGTCCGACCCGTTCAACCCGCCGTACTCACAGCTGGCCGCTGCCGCCGTCGTCGTGACGGTTCCGGTGGTCATCATCGTCCTGTTGTTCCAGCGCAAGATCGTCGCCGGTCTGACCTCCGGCGCAGTGAAGGGTTGATTCGCCATGGCAGCAATCGACATGAAGAACATCGTCAAGAAGTACGGCGACGGCTTCCCGGCCGTGAACGACGTGAGCATCGACGTCGAGGACGGGGAGTTCATGATCCTCGTCGGGCCGTCCGGCTGCGGCAAGTCGACCCTGCTGCGGATGATCGTCGGCCTCGAGGACATCACCTCGGGCGACATGATGATCGGCGACAAGCGGGTCAACGACCTCGCCCCCCGCGACCGGAACCTCGCGATGGTCTTCCAGAACTACGCGCTCTACCCGCACCTGACCGTCTACGAGAACATCGCCTTCCCGCTGCGCCTGCAGGGCCACATCCCTGAGGCGGAGATCGACGCCAAGGTACGGGAGGCCAGCCGGACCCTGGAGCTCGACGAGCACCTGGAGCGCAAGCCGGGCAACCTCTCCGGCGGCCAGCGCCAGCGGGTGGCGATGGGCCGGGCGATCGTCCGCAACGCCGACGCGTTCCTCTTCGACGAGCCGCTGTCCAACCTCGACGCCAAGCTGCGCGGCCAGATGCGCACCGAGATCTCACGGCTGCAACGACGGCTGGGCATCACCACCGTCTATGTCACCCACGACCAGACCGAGGCGATGACCCTCGGAGACCGGGTCGCGGTGCTCAAGCGTGGCGTGCTCCAGCAGCTGGCCACGCCGCGCGAGCTCTACACCCAGCCGGTCAACCTGTTCGTGGCCGGTTTCATCGGGTCTCCCCCGATGAACTTCCTGCCGGCGACCGTCGAGGGCACCTCGGTCAAGCTGCCCTTCGGCACCGTCACCATCCCGCAGGCGAAGGCGGAGAAGGCCCAGGACCGGGGCCTGCTGATCGCCGGGATCCGTCCCGAGCACTTCGAGGACGCCTCGGTCGTCGACCCGCAGAAGTCGTCCTCGGGCTCGGCCTTCGAGGCGACGGTGGACGTCGTGGAGTGGCTCGGCAACGAGGCCTACGCCTACATCCCCTTCGAGGCCCCTCCCGAGGTCCAGCAACAGCTCGACCAGCTCGAGAAGGATCTCGACGGCGAGGCGATGCGCACCCAGCTGGTCGTGTCGCTGGACGGCAGCAGCCAGATCCAGAAGGGCGAGGAGGCGAAGATCTGGATGGACGCCGCCAAGATGCACCTCTTCGACCCGGGCACCGGCGAGAACCTCACCGTCGGGCTCTGAGCCGGGCCGGCCGGGCTCAGCCTGAATCCACCGGTCGGTTGAGGGCTCCGCGGCGCGTCTGAACCAAGAGGGTGCTCTTGACCTGCACGATCACGGTTACCACGCCGATGAACGTTCAGAGTCAAAGGAGCACCCTCTTGGTGTCGAAGTCTTGCACGCTCGATCGTGTCGATGTCCGTGCTGATGATGAGAACGGCGTGTCTGATGCCGGTCTGCTGGTCGCGGCCACGCTGGGGCAGCGACTTGGGCTGCCTGAGTTGTTGCGCGAGCGGGTCACGGTGCCCGGAAGCGTGGGCGCCAATGCTGATGAGAAATGCCTGACCGTGATCCACTCCCTGCTCGCCGGCGCAGACTGCATCGACGACCTCGACGCGCTGCGTGCCGGGTCGACCGGTGCGGTGCTGGGTCATCGGGTCGCGGCGCCCTCGACGGTGGGCTCGTTCCTACGTGCCTTCGGGTTCAACCACGCCCGCCAACTCGACGCCGTCTCACGTGAGCTGCTCGCCCGATCGGTCACGGCCGGGGCGCATCGCGGCATCGCTGAATCGGTCACCGTCGATATCGACTCGACGCTGTGTGAGACCTACGGACTGGGCAAGGACGGCGCCAGGGAGGTGATGCGCACCGGCCGCCGCGGCTATCACCCACTGCTGGCGGTCATCGCCGGCACCGGCGACGTCGCTCACGCCCGGCTGCGGCGGGGCCGGTCCAACGACGCCACCGCGGCGCCGGTGTTCATCAAGGAGACCATCTCTCGGCTGCGCGGTGCTGGCGCAGCCGGGGAGGTTGTGCTCCGCGCCGACTCCGGGTTCTACATGCACGGCGTGGTGGCGGCCTGTCGGGCCGCTGACGTCCGGTTCTCGGTGACTGCTCGGATGATCGGACGGCTGCGCGGCGCGATCGAAGCGATCCCCGAGCAGGCCTGGACGCCGATCGACTACTTCCTGCCCGGTGCCGGGGTCGCCGAGATCAGCTGGACACCCTTCACCCAAGACGGCCGCGGCCACGACCGGACCGATGCGGTCCCGGTGCGGCTAATCGTGCGCCGCACCCCGCCCACCGACGCACTGGCCAGAAACCGCGGCCAGGACCCGCTGTTCCCGATCTTCGACTACCACCCGATCATCACCGACCGGCCCGGCCAGATGCTCGAGCTCGAGGCCGACCACCGTCGCCACGCCGAAGTTGAGCTGACCATCCGCGACCTCAAATACGACATGGGCATGAGCCACTTCCCGACCAAGAGCTTCGGTGGCAACGCCGCCTGGCTGATCCTCAACACCATCGCCCACAACCTCACCCGATGGACCACCCGGCTCGGCCTGGAGCTTGGACATGTGATGACCAAGAAGATCCGCCGACGCATCTACAACGTCACCGGCCGCCTGGTCCGCACCGGACGACGCGTGATCCTCCGCCTTCCTCGCCGCTGGCCATGGGCCCGCCAGATCACCGCCGCCCTCGAACGACTCCGAGCCATCCCGGCCGCCAGCGGCTGACCAGAGCGAAACCGCCCCGACGACCCGAGGAACAGGAGAAGCCGGCAGACCGGCAGAACAACCGCGCCCTCAACACCAACCACGACGACAGCCTGCCGATTCAGCACACGAAAGCTGAATCCGCATCCCCATCGGTGGATTCAGGCTCAGCCGACCAGCCGCTCCCCCGTCGTGCCGTCGAAGACGTGCACGTCGACAGGGTCGGTGCTGACGTGCACCACATCGCCCTTGCCGACGACATTGCGACCGGACACGCGGATGGTGAGCGCCCGCGGCGTCCCCTCGACGTCGCTGGTGCCGTAGAGGAAGGCGTCCGCACCGAGATCCTCGACCACCGAGACCGTGACCGGGATCGCGGCCGGGTCGGCGGGGACGATCCGCCAGGCCTCGGGACGCACACCGATGGTGACCGGGCCGGTGTGCGCGGTCCGCAGCGGGAGGACACGGCTGCCCAGCCGCAGCTCGCCGTCAGCCGCCGTACCCTCCAGCAGGTTCATCTGCGGCGAGCCGATGAAGCCGGCCACGAAGACGTTGACCGGGCGGTCGTAGAGGTTCAGCGGAGTGTCGACCTGCTGGAGCACGCCGTCCTTCATCACCGCGACCCGATCGCCCATGGTCATCGCCTCGACCTGGTCGTGCGTGACGTAGACGGTCGTGATGCCGAGGTCGGTCTGCAGCTTCGCGATGTCGGTGCGGGTCTGGACCCGCATCTTCGCGTCGAGGTTGGACAGCGGCTCGTCCATGCAGAACACCTGCGGCGCCCGCACGATCGCCCGGCCCATCGCCACCCGCTGCCGCTGGCCGCCGGAGAGCGCCTTGGGCTTGCGCTGGAGGTAGTCGGTGAGGCCGAGCATCTCGGCCGCCTCGCTGACCCGGGCCTTGCGCTCGGCCGCGGGAGCGCCGGCGAGCTTGAGCGCGAAGCCCATGTTCTCCTCAACCGTCATGTGCGGGTAGAGGGCGTAGTTCTGGAACACCATCGCGATGTCGCGGTCCTTGGGGGCGAGGTCGGTGACATCGCGGTCCCCGATCAGGATCCGGCCCTCATCGACCTCCTCGAGGCCGGCGAGCATCCGCAGGGTCGTGGACTTCCCGCAGCCGGACGGTCCCACGAGGACCATGAACTCGCCGTCCTTGATCTCCAGCTCCAGCCCGGCGACGGCTGGAGCGTCGGCGCCGGGATACCAGCGTTGGGCGCGGTCGAACGTGATCGATGACATGGTGCTTCCTCGCCTTCACCGGCAGGTACGTGCCGGACGATCCGTAGTGAAGTGACGGGGGTCACAGTAGCCCACCTCGGCGCGAGCGGCCGGCTCGCGCGATCGTCAGCGCCGGTGCTTGCGGGCGACGCTGACTCCGCCCCAGAAGGCGAATCCGCGCACCCGCACCGTCGGCGAGTCCGCCGTCAGCTCGAGCGGGATGCGCGAGGTCGGTCCGCTGAAGCCGCCCATGATCCCGGTGCCCTCGATCACCACGTTGGTGCCGGGATTCACCACGATCTCGGCGCCACCCATCACCACGTGCAGGTCGACGACCACCTCGCGTGCGGAGAACTGAGCGTCGCGCATGTCGATCTGGGTGCCACCCATCACCGCCACCACGGACATCTGCGCGGGGACCACCCATCGGCCGCCCCGGTCGAAGCCACCAAGGATCGCCAGGTGCCGCTCGCTGGAGGCTGCGGCGCCGGACGGCACCGGGTCGGTGGACCCGGACGACTGCGTAGGCAGGTCGCCGGTGATCGGGACCAGCTCGGCGTACGTCTTGGCGGCGTACGTCGCCTCCAGCCGCTCATCGAGCTCGGTCAGGTCGATGCGCCCGTCCCCGGCCGCCACTCGGAGCAG
This sequence comes from Nocardioides marmorisolisilvae, assembly GCF_031656915.1. Classification (NCBI taxonomy): domain Bacteria; kingdom Bacillati; phylum Actinomycetota; class Actinomycetes; order Propionibacteriales; family Nocardioidaceae; genus Nocardioides; species Nocardioides terrisoli. Next base: position 1,982,207 of record NZ_CP134227.1, read on the forward strand.
CTCGGCCACCCGGTTCCGGTCCGCATCCGAGATGCGCTGTTGCGACGGCTCCAACGGCTCCAGGGGTCCGGCCATGGTCGACAGACTATGTCCACTCACGGTGGACTAACCTGCCGTCGTGAACGACGAGCCGGAATTCCGCTACTCCGACCTGCTGCCCATCGGTGCCGACGAGACGCCGTACCGGCTGATCACCACCGAGGGCGTGTCCACCTTCGAGGCCGGCGGGCGCACGTTCCTGCAGGTCGAGCCCTCAGCGATCCAACGGCTCACCGCGGAGGCGATGCACGACATCGCGCACTACCTGCGTCCCGCCCACCTCGCGCAGCTGCGGCGCATCATCGACGACCCCGAGGCGTCGGGCAACGACCGCTTCGTGGCGCTCGACCTGCTCAAGAACGTCAACATCTCCGCCGGCGGCGTGCTGCCGATGTGCCAGGACACCGGCACCGCGATCGTGATGGGCAAGAAGTCCGAGGGAGTGGTCACCGGCGTCGAGGACGGCGAGTGGATCAGCCGGGGCGTGTACGACGCCTACACCAAGCTCAACCTGCGCTACTCCCAGATGGCGCCGCTGACCACCTTCGAGGAGAAGAACACCGGCACCAACCTGCCCGCGCAGATCGAGATCTACTCGACCCCGACCAGCGGCGACCCGTCCTACAAGTTCCTGTTCATGGCCAAGGGCGGAGGGTCGGCGAACAAGTCCTTCCTCTACCAGGAGACCAAGGCCGTGCTGAACCCCGTGCGGCTGCTGGAGTTCCTCGACGAGAAGATCCGCTCGCTCGGCACGGCCGCGTGCCCGCCGTACCACCTGGCGGTCGTGATCGGCGGGACCTCGGCGGAGTTCGCTCTGAAGACGGCGAAGTACGCCTCGGCGCACTACCTCGACTCGCTGCCGAACTCCGGATCCCTTGCCGCGCACGGGTTCCGCGACGTCGAGCTGGAGGAGAAGGTCTTCGAGCTGACCCAGTCGTTCGGGATCGGCGCGCAGTTCGGGGGCAAGTACTTCTGCCACGACGTCCGGGTCGTCCGGCTGCCCCGGCACGGCGCCTCCTGCCCGGTGGCGATCGCCGTCTCGTGCTCCGCGGACCGGCAGGCGCTCGGGAAGATCACGGCCGAGGGCGTCTTCCTCGAGCAGCTCGAGACCGACCCGGCGCAGTACATGCCCGACGCCGGCCTGGCGCACGAGATCTCCGGCGGCGAGGTCGTCTCGATCGACCTCAACCGGCCGATGCCCGAGATCCTCGCCGAGCTGTCCAAGCATCCGGTCAAGACCCGGCTCTCGCTGACCGGTCCGCTCGTCGTCGCCCGTGACATCGCGCACGCCAAGATCAAGGAGCGGCTGGACGCCGGCGAGGAGATGCCGGCGTACCTCAAGGACCACCCGGTCTACTACGCCGGGCCCGCCAAGACGCCCGACGGGATGGCCTCCGGCTCCTTCGGCCCGACCACGGCCGGGCGGATGGACTCCTACGTGGGTCAGTTCCAGGCCGCCGGCGGGTCGATGGTGATGCTGGCGAAGGGCAACCGGTCCAAGCAGGTCACCGAGGCGTGTGCCGAGCACGGCGGCTTCTACCTCGGCTCGATCGGGGGGCCGGCCGCGCGGCTGGCCCAGGACTGCATCAGGTCGGTCGAGGTGCTGGAGTACCCCGAGCTCGGCATGGAGGCGATCTGGAGGATCGAGGTCGAGGACTTCCCCGCCTTCATCGTCGTCGACGACAAGGGCAACGACTTCTTCACCGACCCCGCAGGGTCGGTCACCGTCCCGCTGAGCTCACTGGCCCCTGCCGGCCTGCGGGTGCGCTCGGCGGAGTGACCCCGTACCGCCCGCGCCGCAAGACCCGAGAGGCCCGGGAGGCCCACCAGCCATGGAGTACGTCGAGATAGCCCGCGCGACCAGCTCGCGGGGCGACGTACTGCTCCGCGAGCGTCGTACGCCGGGGGCACCGGCCGTGCTCGAGCTTCGGGTCAACGGGGTCTTCGTGATGGACACCCGCGAGACCGGGAGCGAGCGGGCGCTCGCCACCGAGTCGCTCGCCCTGGTTGCGGACCCGCGCAACGTCCTCGTCGGGGGTCTCGGGCTGGGCTTCACCGCACGCGAGGTGCTGGCCGACCGACGCGTCGAGCGGCTGGTGGTGGTCGAGATCGAGGAGCCCCTGATCGAGTGGATGCGCGACGGCACCGTCCCCGGCGGGCCCGAGCTGCTGGCCGACAGACGGCTGCGCATCGTGCCCGGCGACATCCGGCTGCTGGTCGAGGAGATCGTCACCACGGCCTACGACCTGGTGCTGTTGGACGTGGACAACGGCCCCGGCTACCTGGTGCACGACACGAACGCCGAGGTCTACCGGCCCGGCTTCCTCCAGCGGGTCCGCGGGCTGCTCGCCCCGGACGGCGTGCTGGTCGTGTGGTCGGCCGCGCAGGCGCCGGACCTCGAGGCCGCCATGCGAGCGACATTCGGGAGTTGCCGCCGGCAGGCGCACCCGGTCCGGCTGGGCGAGCGGGACGAGGACTACTTCCTCTACCTCTCGCGCGGCGGAACCGCCGCTGGGTAACGTCGAGGCCATGAGTGAGCATGAGGGCAGTCCCGGGACAGGCTTCCGGATCGAGCACGACAGCATGGGCGAGGTCCGGGTGCCCGAGGGCGCCCTCTGGCGCGCACAGACCCAGCGGGCCGTGGAGAACTTTCCGATCTCCGGGAGCACCATCGAGCCGGCCCTGGTCGTGGCGATGGCCCGCGTCAAGAAGGCGGCGGCGCACACCAACGTCGACCTCGGCGTCCTCGACGAGGCCAGAGGCGCGGCGATCGTGCACGCGGCTGACGAGGTCATCGCCGGCGAGCATCGCGACGCGTTCCCGGTCGATGTGTTCCAGACGGGCTCGGGCACCAGCTCGAACATGAACATGAACGAGGTGCTGGCCACTCTGGCCAGCCGTGCCGGGACCGACGTACATCCCAATGACCACGTCAACGCGAGCCAGTCCAGCAACGACACCTTCCCCACCAGCATCCATGTCGCGGCCGCCGAGTCGACCACGACCGACCTCGTCCCGGCCGTGGAGCACCTCGGCGAGGCCTTCGGCCGCAAGGCGGAGGAGTTCGCCGGCCTGGTGAAGTCCGGTCGCACCCACCTGATGGACGCCACCCCGGTGATGCTCGGCCAGGAGTTCGGCGGCTACGCGGCGATCTGCCGGATGGCGGTCGAGCGGCTGCAGGCCAGCTTGCCGAGGGTGCTGGAGCTCCCGCTGGGCGGCACCGCCGTCGGCACCGGCATCAACACCCCGCCGGGCTTCGCCGCGCAGGTGATCGAGGAGCTCGGTCGCGACACCGGCCTGCCCTTCACCGAGGCACGCGACCACTTCGAGGCCCAGGGCGGCCAGGACGCGCTCGTGGAGCTGTCCGGGCAGCTGCGCACCATCGCCGTCGGGCTCACGAAGGCCTGCAACGACCTGCGCTGGATGAGCTCCGGGCCGACGGCGGGGCTCGCCGAGATCCACCTGCCCGACCTGCAGCCGGGATCGAGCATCATGCCCGGGAAGGTCAACCCGGTGCTCCCCGAGGCCACGCTGATGGTCTGCGCGCAGGTCATCGGCAACGATGCGGCCGTCACGGTCGCCGGCGCCAGCGGCAACTTCGAGCTCAACGTGATGATGCCGGTCCTCGCCCGCAACCTGCTCGAGTCGATCCGGCTCCTGGCCAGCGCGACCCGCGTCCTCGCCGACCGATGCGTCGACGGCATCACCGCGGACGCCGACCGGATGCGGGGGTACGCCGAGTCCTCGCCCTCGGTCGTCACCCCGCTGAACAAGTACATCGGCTACGAGGAGGCTGCGAAGGTCGCCAAGGCGGCGATGAAGGAGGGGAGGACCATCCGGGAGCAGGTGCTGGCCCTGGGGTACGTCGACCGGGGTGATCTGACCGAGCAGCAGCTCGACGATGCCCTCGACGTCGAGAGCATGACCCACCCCTGAGCGCGCGAGACGACACCGTGCACACCCGGGCCGGGGTCCGGCTGACCGTCCTCGCCGTCGCGACCGCGATCGTGGCCGGACTGGCGTTGGTGCTGTGGGGCTCGATGAGCGGTCCGGTGCGGGTGACCACCCACGCACGGCCGCCGGGGGTCCACACGCCGAGCCCCTCTCCGCAGCCGAGTCCCACGGCCGCACCCACGACGCAACGTCAGCGTCCCACGCCGGCCACCGGGCCGAACCTGCACTGGGTCGGCGAGTCCCTCGCGGTGGTCTTCGGGATCGGCCTCTGCGTGCTCGCTCTGCGGCTCCTGCGACTGCTCCTCGACGCGGCGCCCCGCCGGCTGCCGCGGCCCGAGGAGGGGGACTTCGACGTCCCGCCGCCCGGCGTGGACGACGCCGCGGTCCGCGCCGGCCTGACCGACCAGCACGCCGCTCAGCTGGCCGCCCTCGCCGACCTCCCGGCGCGCAACGGGATCGTGCAGGCCTGGGTGCTCTTCGAGCAGGCGGCGGCACACGCGGGCGCTGGCCGAAGACCGACCGAGACCTCGGCCGAGTTCGTGGTGCGGTTGTTGCACCTCCTCGACGTCGACCCGGGCCCGGTCGGGCGACTCCGCGGGCTCTACGTCGAGGCGCGCTTCTCCGCCCACCCCCTCGGTGACCGGCACCGCGACGAGGCGGCGGCCGCACTCGACGCCATCCACCGCGAGCTCGGCGCGCTCGGGCCGGCGGTGTCGCGATGAGCCGGCTGGCCGCCCTCGGGATCGCTGCCGTGGTCGCGGTGGCGCTCGACGTGATCCTCGTCCTGCGCGGCGGTGACCTGGTGGTGGCGACCGTCGCCGTGTTCGCCGGCGTCGCCGTCGTCGCGGTCGTTCTCGACGTCACGAGCCAGTCGCCCGCGGGATGGATCCGGCCGAGCGGGCCCGCACCGACCGAGGCTGCGCCCGACCCGGGCCTGTCGGCCCTGCGTCGGCTGATCGACGACAACCAGAGCGCCAAGCTGCCCGACGACCGGCTGCGCCAGCGGCTGCTCCACCTGGTCCGGGCCCGGCACCGTCCCGACCGACCGCTGGACGACGTGCTGACCCGGCTCGACGAACGCGACCACCCGGTCCGCCTCACCCCGGCCCAGCTGGCTGGGATCATCGACAGAATCGAGAAGCTGTGACCACGACGTACGACGTTCCCACGACTGCTGCGCGTGCCGGTCAGGTCCTCGACCAGGTCGGCACCGCGGTGATCGGCAAGGCGGCGTCCCTGCGGCTGGTGCTGGCCGGCATCCTCGCTGGCGGACACGTCCTGCTCGAGGACTTCCCCGGACTGGGCAAGACACTGGCCGCGCGCTCGTTCGCGCAGAGCCTCGGCCTCGACTTCACCCGTGCCCAGTTCACCCCGGACCTGCTGCCCGCCGACCTGACCGGCTCCTTCGTCTACGACCAGGGCCGGCACGAGTTCGAGTTCCGCAAGGGGCCGGTCTTCACCGGGCTGCTGCTCGCCGACGAGATCAACCGGACGCCACCGAAGACCCAGGCCGCCCTGCTCGAGGCGATGCAGGAGAGGCAGGTGACGGTGGAGGGCACGACCTTCCCGCTCGCTGCGCCGTTCCACGTGCTGGCCACCGCCAACCCGATCGAGTACGAAGGCACCTACCCGCTCCCCGAGGCCCAGCTCGACCGGTTCCTGCTCCGGGTGGGCTTCGGCTACCCGACCGCCGCCCAGGAGGACGACGTCCTCGCCGCTCGCCTGGCGCGCCGCCGCGAGCAGATCGATCTGCGCGCGGTCACCGACGCCGACGGCCTGCTGGCGATGCAGGCCTGCGTCGAGACGGTCGAGGTCGACCCGACCGTGCGGGAGTACTGCGTCTCGCTCGCCCACGCGACCCGGCAGCACGCCGACGTCCTCACCGGCGCCTCCCCGCGCGGGTCGCTCGCGCTGGTGTTGACCGCTCGGGCGCTGGCAGTGATCGCCGGGCGCGACTTCGTCCTGCCCGAGGACGTGAAGGCCGTCGCAACGGCGGTGCTCGCGCACCGGCTCACCCTGCGCCCGGAGCTCTGGATGTCCACGGTGACCACGGCCTCGGTGATCGACGACGTCCTCGGCCAGATCGCGACCCCACCGGCAGTCCGCGGCGTCCGGGAGGCCGAGGGGCTCGGGACGCCCGGATGACGGGCTGGCAACCCACCCCGGCGCTGCTGCGCGGATGCGCGGTGATGCTGGCGGCCCCGCTCATCGGGGTGCTGATCGGACGCCCGGCCCTCGTCGTCCTGGCGGTCCCCTTCGTCGTGCTCACCGCCGCCGGGTTGTGGCACCGGCCGCTCAGCAACCCCGGCGTCACCAGCCGGCTCCGACGCCGCACCGTCCGCGAGGGCGAGACCAGCGTGGTGGAGACGACAGTCGGCGGACTCGACGCGGACGCCATCGGCTGGCTGGTCCTGCCGGTCCGGTACGTCGTCCCTCGCACCGGCGGGGCAGCGACCACCCTGGCTGCGACCGGCCCGACGATGCAGCTCCATACGGACCTGCGCGCGCTCCGGTGGGGCCGGCACGAGGTCGGCGGCGGCCAGCTGGCCGTGACCAGCCGCTGGGGCGGGTTCCGCTGGGGTCCCGACCTGGTGGCGACGTCGCGGCTGGTCGTGCTCCCCCAGGCCGCTCCGTTCGACTCCACCGCCGAGGCACCGCACCCGGTTGGCCTCGTGGGCGCGAACCGGTCACGGCACCAGGGCGACGGCCGAGAGTTCGCCTCGATCCGGGAGTTCGTGTCGGGCGACCGGCTGCGCCGGATCCACTGGCGGACCTCCCTGCGCACCGGCACGCTGCACGTGGTCACCACCACCGTGGAGCAGGACAGCGCCGTGCTGCTCCTCGTGGACGCGATGGCCGACCTGGGCCACAGCGGAGGCATCGACGGCCAACAGAGCAGTCTCGACGTGACGATGCGCGCCGCCGGCGCCCTGGCCGAGCACCATCTCCGCATCGGCGACCGGGTCGGTCTCCGGGTGATCGCTCGCAGCGGCCAGATCATCGCGCCGCGGGCCGGGATGCGTCAGCACCGTCTCATCCTCGAGTCCCTCACCCAGGTCGAGCCCGGACGACCCGACCATTTCGACGCGGCCCGGATCCAGCTCGGCCTGTCCGCGGGCACGGTCGTGCTCGTACTCTCGCCGCTGCTCGCACCCGAGGTCGGCGCGACCCTGGTGGCGCTGTCGCGCAGCGGACTGCCGGTGGTGGCGATCGACACCTCGCCGCCCGGACTCGACGAGGTGGGCGACTCCGCCCGGCTGAGCACGGCGGCCCTGGCCTGGCGGCTGCGTCTCCTGGAGCGCGAGGTGCAGCTGCGCGGGATCGTCGCCACGGGCACACCGGTGGTGCGCTGGCAGGGTCCTGGGACGCTGGACGAGGTGCTCCGCCGACTCGGCCGGCGTGCGCGGATGCCGCGAGTGGCGACCCGATGAGCGCGCCGCGCAGGGCCCCGATGCGAGGGCGGGTGCGGACGTGGCCAAGGGAGCAGCTGCTCCTGCGAGCGGGCCTGCTCCTCGCCGCGGCCCTGGGCCTGCTGGCCGGCCGCCTCGGGGGCGGCAGCACCCCGACGTGGCTGCTGGTCGCGGCAGGGCTCACAGCGCTGACCGCGGCCTGCTGGCCCGACTCTCTCGCCGTGCTGGTGCTGCTGGGCGAGCTCGCCGTGCCGTGGCTGGGCTCGCGAGCTACGGCGACCAGCGCCTGGGTGCTCCTCGGTACGGCGGCCCTGCTGGGCGTCCATCTCGCGGCACTGGCCGCCACCCAGGGGCCGCCCACCGCCCGGATCGACCACGCCCTGCTCTGGCGCTGGGCCGCCCGCGGGCTGATGCTGTGGTCGACCGCGGTCCCGGCCTGGCTGCTGGCGCGCCTCGCCGGGTCACCCGCCCGACGGCTGGCCACCGACGGTCAGGCCGCGCCGTACGCCGGTCTCGCCGGGCTGGTGGTGATCGCAGTGGCGGCGTTCTGGCTCTTCGGCCGGTTCAGCACGGTACGGCGCCCTGGGCGCGCGAGGTCCTGACCCGGCCTGACCCGGGCGCGGAGGCGCGGCTCACCGACCCACCATCGACCCAGCGCCGGAGAACCGCCGGCGGAGCCGCAGCGCGACGTACACGAGCCCGACCAGTGCCGGCACCTCGATGAGCGGGCCGACGACCCCCGCCAGCGCTTGGCCGGAGGTCACCCCGAAGACCCCGATCGCCACGGCGATCGCGAGCTCGAAGTTGTTGCCTGCGGCGGTGAACGCCAGCGTGGTGGTGCGTTCGTAGGACATCCCGATCGCCCTGCCGAGCGCGAACGATCCGCCCCACATCACCGCGAAGTAGGCCAGCAGCGGTAGCGCGATCCGGGCGACGTCGAGCGGCCGGCGGGTGATCGCGTCGCCCTGCAGCGCGAACAGGATCACGACCGTGAAGAGCAGTCCGTAGAGCGCCAGCGGGCCGATGCGCGGCAACAGCCGGGTCTCGTACCCGTCCCGCCCCATCGCGCTCTCACCGGTGACGCGGGTGAGGAACCCCGCGACGAGTGGGATGCCCAGGAACACCAGCACAGATCTGGCGATCCCCCACACCGAGACGTGCAGGCCGGCGCCGGTGGCAAGACCCAGCCAACCCGGCAGCACCTGCAGGTAGAACCAGCCGAGACCGGCGAAGGCCACGATCTGGAAGACCGAGTTGATCGCCACCAGGATGGCGGCCGCCTCGCGGTCCCCGCAGGCCAGGTCGTTCCAGACCAGCACCATCGCGATGCAACGGGCCAGGCCCACGATGATCAGCCCGGTCCGGTAGGCAGGCAGGTCCGGGAGCATCAGCCAGGCGAGCGCGAACATCACCGCCGGTCCGATGACCCAGTTCAGCACCACCGAGCTGAGCAGGAGCCGCCGGTCGGCGGAGACGTGGCCGAGCTCGTCGTAGCGCACCTTGGCGAGGACGGGATACATCATCACCAGCAGGCCCACAGCGATCGGCAGCGAGACCGAGCCGACCTCCACCGTCGACAGCGCGTCGTCGAGCCCGGGCACGAGACGACCGAGCAGGAGCCCGAGCGCCATCGCGGCGAGGATCCAGACCGGCAGGAACCGATCCAGGGTGGAGAGCCGCCGGAGGACGGCGGTGTCCTCCGGCGCCCGGCTGGTCTCGCGGGTGTCGGTCATCAGCAGGTGGCCCCGGCAGCGAAGAGCGCGCTCATCGCCTGCATCGCCTCCGGCCTGGCCTGGTAGTAGACCCAGGTGCCCCGCTTCTCCCGGTCCAGCAGACCCGCCTCGTGCAGCACCTTGAGGTGGTGGCTGATGGTGGGCTGGGAGAGGTCGAAGGCCGGGATGAGATCACAGACGCAGGCCTCGCCACCCTCGTGGGAGAGCACGATGGACATCAGCCGCAGCCGCACAGGGTCCGCGACCGCCTTGAGCAACGGGGCGACGGTCTCGGCCTGCTGGCTCGTCATGGGCTGGCGTGCCAGCGGGGCACAGCAAGCCAGAGCGGCATCGCCAGTGACGACGGGAAGCGCAGAGGATTTCGACACACATAAATATTGACAGACATCAATCTGTGCGGCAACCTTCGATATAGATCACCATCAATATCTCCGGACCGCGTCCGGACCTCACGGAAGGGACCCGTCATGTCTCGTGTGCAACTGGCACTCCGCGTCGCCGACCTCGACGCCTCGATCGCCTTCTACTCCCGACTCTTCGCCACCACCCCGGCCAAGCGTCGACCCGGCTATGCCAACTTCGCGATCGCGGAGCCGCCGCTGAAGCTCGTGCTGCTCGAGGGCGAGCCGGGCCAGGAGACCCGGATGGACCACCTCGGCGTCGAGGTCGAGAGCACCGGCCTGGTGTCCGCGGCCACCGAGCGGCTCGCCGCCGCCGGGCTCGCCACCAGGGTGGAGGACGACACCAGCTGCTGCTATGCCGTGCAGGACAAGGTGTGGGTCACCGGCCCGGGCAACGAGCCCTGGGAGGTCTACACCGTCACCGGGGACGTCCGCCCCGACCTCGAGGGCCTCAGCGACCTCGGGCTCTCCGAGGTCGCCGGCGACGGCACCTGCTGCCGCAGCGCCACGACGACGGACGCGGACGTCACCGCCCAGCCGGCCTGCTGCTGACGTCGGCCAGCGCCCGGCGGCATCGCAGCCCGACGCGGGAGAGTCAGTACCAGCCGTGGGCGCGCTTGAAGGCCCATGCCGAGCACGCCGAGCCGTAGCGATCCCGGATGTAGCCGAGACCCCAGCGGATCTGGGTCTCCGCGCTGTTCTGCCAGTTGGCGCCGGCCGAGGCCATCTTCGAGCCGGGCAGGGCCTGCGGGATCCCGTACGCCGACGAGCTGGGGTTGGCCGCATGGACGTTCCAGCCGGACTCCTGGGACCAGATCGAGTCGAGGCAGCTGAACTGCGAGGAGGACATGCCGTACTGCGGCATCAGGGTCCGAGCCAGGGTCTGCGGGTCGGACGTGCTCAGGTCCTCAGAGCTCGTGTGCGCCACGCCGGAGGCGTTCGACAGCGCCCGCTCCTTGAGCTTGTCGGCGGCGGCACGCCGATCGTCGGAGGAACGGGAGGCGCTCTGCTCGCGAGCAGCGAGGTCGGCTGCGGAAAGGTGGTGGGTGGTTCCCGAAGCGGTCAGGGCCGCGGCCGCGCCGTCGATGGGACCGTTGCTGGTCACTACTCCGGTGGACACCGCGATGCCGGTCGCGGCGACGGCCACCCCGGAGAACACGGCAGCGTTCTTCACACCCTGACGGGTCGCGGCATGGGTCTTGACCGGTGCGCCCCGGTGCTTCGGGGCGTACTTGGTTTTGGGCACAGCTAAAGACTCTCGGGTCGACGACGGGGGGCGTCGGGCACGCGGGCTACACGTGGGGAAGAGGCTCCACCATGTCGGAAACCGGAGCAGCGCGCAACTCGAACGCAGGAATCTGTGGGCGGCGACACACGGGTTCGCGGGCGCCGGCCCACCTCCCGCCGCTCACATCGTGACGTGCTCGAGCATCTCGGTGACCAGGGCCGCGATCGGCGAGCGCTCGGACCGGGTCAGCGTCACGTGCGCGAAGAGGGGGTGCCCCTTGAGCCGGTCGACCACCGCGACCACCCCGTCGTGACGACCGACGCGCAGGTTGTCGCGCTGCGCCACATCGTGGGTGAGCACCACCTTGGAGTTGGCGCCCATCCGCGACAGCACGGTCAACAACACGTTGCGCTCGAGCGACTGGGCCTCGTCGACGATCACGAACGCGTCGTGCAGCGAACGCCCGCGGATGTGGGTCAGTGGCAGCACCTCCAGCATGCCGCGGTCGAGCACCTCGTCGACGACGTCGGAGGTCGTGATCGCGCCGAGGGTGTCGAACACCGCCTGCCCCCACGGCGACATCTTCTCCGACTCGCTGCCCGGGAGGTAGCCCAGCTCCTGCCCGCCGACCGCGAACAGCGGTCGGAAGACCACGACCTTCTTGTGCTGACGGCGCTCGAGGACGGTCTCCAGCCCGGCGCACAGCGCCAGCGCGGACTTGCCGGTGCCGGCACGGCCCCCCAGCGAGACGATCCCGACCTCGGGATCCAGCAGCAGGTCCAGGGCGATCCGCTGCTCGGCGGAGCGACCGTGAATCCCAAAGACCTCGCGGTCCCCGCGTACGAGGTGGACCCGCTTGTCCGGGCCCACCCGACCCAGGGCGCTCCCCCGCTCCGACATCAGCACCAGACCGGTGTGGCACGGCAGCTCGCGTGCCTCGTCGAGGTCGAGCACCTGGTCGTCGTACAGCTCGTCGAGGTCGGCGCCGGCGAGGTCGAGCTCGGCCATCCCGGACCAGCCGGAGTCGGAGTCGTGCACCTGCTCACCGCGATACTCCGCGGCGTCCAGGCCGACGGCCGACGCCTTGATCCGCAGCGGCAGGTCCTTGGAGACCAGGGTGACCCGGTGGCCCTCATCGGCCAGGTTGCGGGCCACGGCGAGGATGCGCGTGTCGTTGTCGCCGAGCCGGAACCCGGAGGGGAGCGCAGCGGCGTCGGTGTGGTTGAGCTCGACCCGGAGGGTGCCCCCGCTGTCCCCGATCGGCACCGGTTGGTCGAGGCGACCGTTGGCCACCCGCAGCTCGTCGAGCATCCGCAGCGCGGACCGGGCGAAGTAGCCCAGCTCGGGGTGGTGTCGCTTGCCCTCGAGCTCGGTGATGACGACCACCGGGAGCACCACCTCGTGCTCGTCGAACCGGCGCAGTGCGGCCGGGTCGGCGAGCAGCACCGAGGTGTCGAGGACATAGGTACGGCGGGCCGGGTCGGGCGTGGTGGACCGGGTGCGGCGCGTCGTACCGGGGGCGGGCTTGGCTGTGACCACGGGGGTTCCCCTTACACAGACCGGCACGCGCACTCAGCGCCCCGGTCCTAGCTCTTGCGCTCGGACCGGGATCCATCCCGGAGGCCTGAGTGCCGACCTCCGGCTGGGCGTCGATAGTGATCTCTCACCGATCTCCTGTTTCCCCGGGTCGGCGAGCTTCCCCGCTCGCCAACAGTGGAAACGTACGACGCAGCGCGCACCGAATGCTGCTCCGACACGCCCGTCAGCGGGGGCTCAGGTGCGGCGGGCCGGTTGGCTCAGGTCCCGTGCCGACGCTCTCGCTGCGCGTAGGCGCGGACCGCGCGCAAGAAGTCGACGCGGCGGAAGTCGGGCCAGTAGGCCTCGCAGAAGTAGAACTCGCTCTGCGCGCTCTGCCAGAGCAGGAAGCCGCCCAGCCGCTGTTCGCCGGAGGTGCGGATCACCAGATCGGGATCGGGCTGGCCACGGGTGTAGAGGTGCTCGGCGATGTGGTCGACGTCGATCACCTCAGCCAGCTCCTCGATCGTCATCCCCTGGCTGGCGCGCTCGTGGAGCAGGGACCGGACCGCGTCGGCGATCTCCCGGCGGCCGCCGTACCCGACGGCGACGTTGACGATCATGCCGTCGACCTCGCGAGTGGCCTCCTCGGCCGCCTTCAGGCGCGCGGCGAGGTCGTCGGGCAGCAGGTCCAGCGCACCCACCGGGTGCAGCCGCCAGCGGCGCTGCTCGGCGAGGGTCTCGACGGCGTCGGCGATGATCCCGAGCAGCGAGTCGACCTCCTCGGCGGCCCGATTGAGGTTGTCGGTGGAGAGCAGCCAGAGCGTGACGACCTCGACCCCGACCTCCTCGCACCAGCCGAGCAGCGGCTCGATGTTCGCGGCTCCGGCGCGGTGGCCGTGCGCGGTGTCGGCGCCCACGGCGCGGGCCCAGCGACGGTTGCCGTCCAGCATCACACCGATGTGCTTGGGGAGCTGGCCCTCCGGGAGCCGGCGTACGACGCGGGCCTCGTAGGCCGGATAGAGCACCCGCCTGAGTCCACGTTTGAGGTCCACCACGGGGATCGACTCTACCGCCCGATGTGATCCGAGACGCGAAAACACCCGCTGTCTCCGCCAGTCACGTAAGTTGGCAGGGTGGCCGATCTTCCGAACCGCTTCGACGCCGCCGTCGACCGCGCGGTCGACACGGCCGGCCGCGCCCGCGAGAGGGCAAGCGGGGTCGTCAGCTACACGTTCGCCGAGGTGAAGCCCAAGCTGCGTGGCTGGATGCACGCCGGCACCGTCCCGCTGGCGCTGGCCGCGTTCATCGTGCTGATCGTGCTCTCCCCCACCGAGGGCACCAAGATCGGGTCCGCGGTGTACGCCGGCAGCGCCCTGCTGCTGTTCACCGTCTCGTCGGTCTACCACCGGGGCAGCTGGTCACCGCGGATGTGGGCGTTCCTGCGGCGCTTCGACCACGCGAACATCTTCGTGCTGATCGCCGGGTCCTACACGCCGTTCGCGATCTTGTTCCTGCACGGCGGCGCCCGGCTCACCCTGCTGGCGATCGTGTGGGGTGCCGCGCTCGCAGGGGTGTTCTTCCGGGTGTTCTGGACCGACGCGCCGCGCTGGCTCTACGTGCCGATGTACGTCGCCCTGGGGTGGGCGGCGGTGTTCTTCATCCCGAACTTCATCGACGGCGCCCACCGGTTCACTGCCGGGGTGGCCGTCGCAGTGCTGGTGCTGGTCGCGACCGGCGGAGTGCTCTACACCCTGGGCGGGGTCGTCTACGGCCTGCGGCGCCCGGACCCGTGGCCGCGCTGGTTCGGCTTCCACGAGGTCTTCCACAGCTTCACGATCGCGGCGTTCGTCTGCCACTACGTCGCCGTGTCGCTCGCGACCTACCAACTGCGCTGACGCTGCCGCCGGGGCGCCAACGCGAACGCGACGAGCTCGTCGTCAGGATGAGCACGAGCGCCCACCACCACACCTCCTCGCCATCCTCACTCCCTCTAATACTACAGCCGCACTTATTTTGGCCGTGATCGGTGTGTCGCCTGTGTGAGACTGGTGTTCGCCGGCATGTTGCTGGTGTGACTGGTGAGGTTTGTGTGTCTGAGGTCGAGGAGTGGGCGGCGGGGCTTGCGGAGGTGCATGCCCGGATCGCGCCGCGGTTCGCGCGCTCGGAGCCGCGTGAGCGGGTGTTGGCCTATGTGCGGGGGTTGTTGGCGCCGTTGGAGAAGAAGAACTCCTGGACGCTGGCCGAGTCTGCAGGTGAGGCGATCCCCGACGGGATGCAGCGATTGTTGGCCTATGCCGATTGGGACGCCGACGCGGTGCGCGACGATGTGCGTGACTACGTGGTCGAGCACCTCGCCCCTGCGCCTGGCGACCCTGCTGGGGTGCTGGTGGTTGATGAGACTGGCTTCTTGAAGAAGGGCACGAAGTCCGCGGGGGTGGCGCGGATGTACTCCGGCACTGCGGGACGAATCGAGAACTGCCAGATCGGCGTCTTCCTCGGCTATGCCACTGGTCCTGGCCAGGGATCCGCACGGACGTTCTTGGACCGTGAGCTCTACCTGCCCAAGGCCTGGGCCGAGGATGCTGCCCGACGCGCTGAGGCGCATATCGGGGACGAGGTGGAGTTCGCGACCAAGCCGGAGCTGGCGATGCGGATGATCGGGCGCGCGATCGACGCCGGGGTGCCGGCTGGGTGGGTCACCGGCGATGAGGTCTATGGCCAGCACTACCGATTGCGCGCGATGCTTGAAGAACGTCAGATGCCTTACGTGATGGCGGTTCCGGTGAACCAGCGCGTCATCGCCGCCGTCGACGACGGTGACGGACCGAAAGTGCGTGAACTGCGCGCCGATGCGCTGGCCGCGATGCTTCCCGCCCAGGCGTGGAAGAAGATCTCCGCCGGGCGCGGCGCCAAGGGTCCGCGCCTGTATCACTGGGCCCGGGCGCCGATCCGCCCCCTGGAGGACAGCCCCAGCTACTGGTTGCTGGCCCGCCGCAGCCTGACCGACCCCGATGATGTCGCCTACTACCTGTGCTTCGGGCCCGAACGCACCCCATTGCGTGAACTGGTCCGGGTGGCCGGTGCCCGCTGGGCGATCGAGGAGACGTTCCAAACAGCCAAGGGCCAAGTCGGCCTCGACCAGTACCAGGTACGCCGCTACGACTCCTGGTATCGGCACATCACCTTGGCGATGCTCGCGCACGCCTTCTTGACCATCACCACCGCCCAGACCAACACCGCCGCCGGCGGCGGAAAAAGGGGGACCTCCGGCCGGTCGAGGAACTGATCCCCCTCACCGTGCCCGAAGTCAGACGGCTCCTCGCTGCCCTGATCTGGCAGCGCCAGCCAGACACCACCGTCGTCCTGGACTGGTCACGCTGGCGACGCCGCCACCAAGCCCGCGCCCGACGATGCCACTACGCCAGGCGCAGCGCTGTTCCCTAAGTGCGGCTGTAGTACTAGAAGGCTTGGTCCGGCGGAGCCGGAATTTCGGGTCAAGTCTCAGGCTGCGAGTCCAGATTCCTTCGTGAGTTGGTCGAGGGCGTGCTGGTAGGTGCGGCTCGCGGCCTGTAGGGGGTGGGGTTCGGGTCCGGCGAGTTGGGCCATGCCGGTGCGCAGCAGTCGGTCATGGGCGCGGGTGAGGAACAGGGCGTGCTCGATTCCGGTGTCGGTGACTTGGTAGTGGTTGCTGTGCGCACGACGGACGATGAGTCCGTGGACGCGGAGTCTGCGCAGGTCGTAGGTCATTTGCCCTGCCGACATGACGGTGCCGAGCAGTTGCCCAACGAGGTCGCGCAGGTCGCGGTTGGTGAACCCGTCGGGTAGCAGCCGGAATACCAGGAGGGCGTGCAGCAACGCCATCGCGCGGGTATCGGCGAACTTCAGCCCGGCGACCCGGGCCCCGGTCTCGGTGGTGACCGGGTCGTTGAGCGTGGTGAAGACCTGTTGTCCTCGGGCCGGGTCGTGGCTGAGTCGTTGGACGTCGAGCAGACGCCTGTTGGCGGTGAAGCCGATCTCGCACAGGGCGGGCAGATTGGTCAGTCGTTTCCGGATGTCGAAGTCGTAGGTGTTGTTGATCGTGGTCTCGGTGCGCAGCGCTCTCCCTTCCTTGTGGTACTGCTTGATGGTGGTCGCCTTGTAGTCCACGTGCAGGCTGGGAGTCACGCCTTGGGTGATCACTCGAGTCCGGAACCGTCCTGGCGTCTGGTGCTTCTTCCCGGCGTGGATGCGGCGGTTGAAGACCAACCCGACCTGGTCGGGGCGGCCCAGGTCGAGGTTGTCGCGGATGACTTGTTCGAAGAAGATCCGCCCGCTCACGGGCCGGTCCAGCATCTGGGTCAGCGAGAACTCCGCCTGCAGGATCGAGATGTCGTAGCGGTAGCCGGCCGCCCGGTCCGCCTTCGAGTAGGGGTGTGGCACCTTGGCCAGCCACTTGCGCAGCAGCGCATCGATCTGGTCGGGGCCCAGACTGGCGCAGATTGCCTGAACGGTGGCGACATCGGCGGGGTCATCGAAGGAGGCAAACGCGTTGTCCAACGCGGTGAACCCGATCCCCGCCTTCGCGGCCTGTCGCTTGGCCCACTCGTTGCCGTTGATGCACAACCGGGCGTTGTAGGGAAAGTAGGAACAGAACTTGAGGAAGAACGGCCCGAAGTCGGCATCGACGGCGTAGACGTAGAAGTGGTTGACCATCCCGGTGGTCTTCACGATCCACGGATACGCCCGCCCCTCGACGTTGCGGCGCTTCTCGGTGCGAAACAGCGACGTCTTCTCCTGCGCACGGCCGATGAACAACACTCCCTCGGTGTGCCCGGCTGCTTCGAACCGCGCCAGACGCTCGTGCATGATGTCGTCCTTGCGTTGGCCCTTGACGAAGTCGACCCACGGCACGCCCTGGTCCACCGCGAAGCGGCGCATCTGTTTGCTGAACGCATCGGTGATCTTGCTCAGCGGCGCGGTCGAGGCGACCGGAAGCCCGAGCTGGCGCTGCACATAGCCCACCAGTCCGGCCGCGTACTGCAACTGCGGAACGTAGACGTTGAGATACATCCGATCGATGCACTCGACCTCAAAGACGGTGTGCTCGGAAACGACATCGGACACGGTGCGCGGTAGCGTCATGAGAAGGCTCCGGTCAGGCGGGACGGCTCACCTTGAGCCAACCACCGCCAAGCAGGCGGTCACAACACGGGCCCCCGGGCACCGTCAACCCGCCGACCGGAGCCGCCAGCACCACCCCGGGACACCACGCACGGCTCGTCGGGCTGGGGCGATGCCCCGTTAGTACTACAGCCGCACTTATTTTGGCCGTGATCGGTGTGTCGCCTGTGTGAGACTGGTGTTCGCCGGCATGTTGCTGGTGTGACTGGTGAGGTTTGTGTGTCTGAGGTCGAGGAGTGGGCGGCGGGGCTTGCGGAGGTGCATGCCCGGATCGCGCCGCGGTTCGCGCGCTCGGAGCCGCGTGAGCGGGTGTTGGCCTATGTGCGGGGGTTGTTGGCGCCGTTGGAGAAGAAGAACTCCTGGACGCTGGCCGAGTCTGCAGGTGAGGCGATCCCCGACGGGATGCAGCGATTGTTGGCCTATGCCGATTGGGACGCCGACGCGGTGCGCGACGATGTGCGTGACTACGTGGTCGAGCACCTCGCCCCTGCGCCTGGCGACCCTGCTGGGGTGCTGGTGGTTGATGAGACTGGCTTCTTGAAGAAGGGCACGAAGTCCGCGGGGGTGGCGCGGATGTACTCCGGCACTGCGGGACGAATCGAGAACTGCCAGATCGGCGTCTTCCTCGGCTATGCCACTGGTCCTGGCCAGGGATCCGCACGGACGTTCTTGGACCGTGAGCTCTACCTGCCCAAGGCCTGGGCCGAGGATGCTGCCCGACGCGCTGAGGCGCATATCGGGGACGAGGTGGAGTTCGCGACCAAGCCGGAGCTGGCGATGCGGATGATCGGGCGCGCGATCGACGCCGGGGTGCCGGCTGGGTGGGTCACCGGCGATGAGGTCTATGGCCAGCACTACCGATTGCGCGCGATGCTTGAAGAACGTCAGATGCCTTACGTGATGGCGGTTCCGGTGAACCAGCGCGTCATCGCCGCCGTCGACGACGGTGACGGACCGAAAGTGCGTGAACTGCGCGCCGATGCGCTGGCCGCGATGCTTCCCGCCCAGGCGTGGAAGAAGATCTCCGCCGGGCGCGGCGCCAAGGGTCCGCGCCTGTATCACTGGGCCCGGGCGCCGATCCGCCCCCTGGAGGACAGCCCCAGCTACTGGTTGCTGGCCCGCCGCAGCCTGACCGACCCCGATGATGTCGCCTACTACCTGTGCTTCGGGCCCGAACGCACCCCATTGCGTGAACTGGTCCGGGTGGCCGGTGCCCGCTGGGCGATCGAGGAGACGTTCCAAACAGCCAAGGGCCAAGTCGGCCTCGACCAGTACCAGGTACGCCGCTACGACTCCTGGTATCGGCACATCACCTTGGCGATGCTCGCGCACGCCTTCTTGACCATCACCACCGCCCAGACCAACACCGCCGCCGGCGGCGGAAAAAGGGGGACCTCCGGCCGGTCGAGGAACTGATCCCCCTCACCGTGCCCGAAGTCAGACGGCTCCTCGCTGCCCTGATCTGGCAGCGCCAGCCAGACACCACCGTCGTCCTGGACTGGTCACGCTGGCGACGCCGCCACCAAGCCCGCGCCCGACGATGCCACTACGCCAGGCGCAGCGCTGTTCCCTAAGTGCGGCTGTAGTACTAACGGGGCCGGCACCTCATCGGTTGGCCCTTCCGCAAACTAGAACGAGTTCCTAAGGTGTCGGGCATGGCACCCGGATCCGCTGACCACGATCTTCCCGTCCACGGCAGCTGCGATCCGGCGTTCGAGCCGCTGCGCGAGCTCCTCGCCCGCAACCTCGCCACCGGCAGCGACATCGGCGCCTCGCTCGCCGTGGTCCGCGACGGCGAGACCGTCGTCGACCTGTGGGGCGGCCGGGCCCGGGACGACCAGGAGTGGCAGCACGACACCATCGTGCAGGTCTGGTCCGTCACCAAGGTGATGGCGGCGCTGACCACGCTGATCCTGGCCGACCGTGGCGAGATCGACCTCGACGCGCCGGTCTCGTCGTACTGGACCGACTTCCGCGACTCCCGGGTCCTGGTGCGGCACCTGCTCGGGCACACCTCAGGGATGGCCGGCTGGACCGAGACCCTGGACATGGACGGCCTGCTCGACCTCGAGCGCAGCGAGAAGATGCTTGCCGAGCAGGAGCCGTGGTGGGAGCCGGGCACGGTTTCGGGATATCACATGATCTGCTACGGCCACCTGCTCGACGGGCTGGTGCGCGGCGCGACGGGGCGAACCCTCTCCGAGCAGTTCCGCGATCTGGTGGCCGGTCCGCTCGGCGCCGATTTCCACCTGGGAGTCCCGGAGGCCGACCTGGGGCGCTGCGCCGACCTGGTCCCCCCGCCACCGGGAGGGATCGACTTCTCGGCGCTGCCACCGGACAACCTGCTGCTGCGCACGCTGGTCAACCCCGTGCTCGACATCGGCGGCTTCTGCAACACCGCGCCGTGGCGCCGGGTCTCGATCGCCGGTGCCAACGGTCACGGCAACGCGCGGTCGATGGCACGCATCCAGTCCGTGGTCTCCCACGGCGGTGAGATCGACGGCGTCCGCCTGCTCTCGCCGTCGATGGTCGAGCGGATCTTCGACGTGCAGGCCGACGGCACCGACCTGGTGCTGATGGTGCCGGTCCGGTTCGGCACCGGCTACGCGCTGTCGCAGCCCGCATCGGCCCCCGCCGTACCGGAGGGCCGGGTGTGCTGGTGGACGGGGTACGGCGGCGCCATCGTGGTCAACGACCTCGACCGCAAGGTGACCGTGGCCTATGCGATGAACAAGCTCGACCAGCACTTCACCTCCTCGCCGCGCACCGACGAATACCTGCGCACCGCCTTCGGCTGCGTGGAGGCGTCGTGAACGCTCCGCTCGTGTGCCTGATCGGCGCCGGCTGCTCGGGCATCACCACCGCCAAGCGGTTGAAGGAGTACGACGTCGCCTACGACCAGTTCGAGCTGTCCGACGACGTGGGCGGCAACTGGTACTACGGCAACCCCAACGGGCGCTCGTCGGTCTACCAGTCGCTGCACATCGACACCTCGACCACCCGGCTGCAGTTCGAGGACTTCCCGGCGCCCGAGGAGTGGCCGGACTTTCCCCACCACAGCCTGGTGCACGAGTACTTCCGGGACTACACCGACCACTTCGGGCTGCGTGACCACATCAGCTTCGGCACCGGTGTCGAGCACGCCGTACGACGGCCCGACGCGACCTGGGACGTCACCCTCTCCACCGGAGAGACCCGGCACTACGCCGACCTGGTGGTCGCGAACGGGCACCACTGGAGCCCGCGCCTGCCCGACTACCCCGGCCACTTCGACGGCATGCTCATGCACAGCCACGACTACCTGTCCCCGTTCGAGCCGGTCGACCTGCGCGGCAAGACCGTGATCGTCGTGGGGATGGGCAACTCCGCGATGGACATCGCCAGCGAGCTCTCCTCGGCCTGGATGGCCGAGAAGCTCTACGTCTCGGCGCGGCGCGGCGTCTGGGTGCTGCCGAAGTATCGCAACGGTCAGCCTGCCGACAAGGTGATGGCGCCGCCGGACATCCCTCGCGAGGAGGGCCTGAAGGCCTCGCGAGCGCTGATCCGTGAGCTGGTCGGCAACATGGCCGACTACGGTCTGCCCGAGCCCGACCACGAGCCGCTCTCCGCGCATCCGTCGGTCAGCGCCGACTTCCTGACCAAGGCGGGCTCCGGCGACATCCACATGCTCCCGGCGATCGCCCGGCTCGACGGTCGCACCGTGCATCTGGTCGACGGCGACGAGGTCCAGGCGGACGTGATCATCTGCGCGACCGGCTATCGGATGGAGTTCCCGTTCTTCGACCCCGGCGAGGTCGACCTCCACCCCGACGCCGAGCACCGCTACCCGCTGTTCAAGCGGATGATCAAGCCGGGCGTCGAGCACCTCTTCTTCATGGGTCTGGCCCAGTCGTCCCCCACGATCGTCAACCTCGCCGAGCAGCAGTCCAAGCTGCTGGCCAAGCTGCTCGTCGGCGACTACGTGTTGCCGTCGGTCGAGGAGCAGGAGCAGATCATGCGCGCCGACGAGGCCGACCACCTCGGGCAGTATTACGCGGTCCCGCGGCACACCATCCAGATCGACTTCGGCCGCTATTGCCTGGACCTGCACCAGGAGATCGCCGCCGGGGAGGAACGCGCCAGGGCGATGTCAGTCGCCCAGTAGCCCGCGCAGCTCGTCCGGCTCGGTGACCGGGCGCTGACAGACCAGGTTGCGACACACATACGCCGCTGCGCGGCCGTCCACCAGCGTGCGGCCCTCGAGCAGCGGGATCGTCGGGTCGACCGCGTCGGGGTGTACGACGAGGCTGACTGCGCCGATCGTGTTGCGGGCGATCCGGGCCAGCGGGTCGCCCTCGCCGTCCTCGGTGACCACGACGAGCTCGGCCGGCCCGTCGAGCATCTCCTCGGCGGCGGCCAGCGACCACCCGGCGAACCTCGGAGCCCGCTCGGCGAGGGCCCGGACCGCACCCAGGGCCCGCTCCGCCGCAGCGCGGTGCCGGGCCGAGCCGGTGAGTGCGGCGTACCTCGCCAGCGCACGCACCATCGCCGAGTGACCGCTCGGACTCGCGTTGTCGGACGGATCGCGCGGACGCGCGACGAGCGCCTCGGCGTCGTCGGCGGTGTCGAAGAAGCCGCCGTCATCGGCAGCGAAGTGCTCCAGAGCGACGTCGAGCAGCGCACCGGCCCGCTCGAGCCATCGCTGGTCGGCGGTCGCCTCGAGCAGGGCGAGGAAGCCGTCGGCGACGCACGCATAGTCCTCGAGCACACCCTGTGGCTCCCCCACCGTCCCGTCCCGCGAGACCCTGCGCAGCCGGCCATCGACCCAGTGCAGCCGCCAGAGCAGATCCGCGGCCCGTTCGGCGGCCTCGATCAGACCGTGGTTCTCCAGCACGAGCCCGGCGCGCACCAGGCCGGAGATGGCCAGCCCGTTCCAGGCTGCGACGACCTTGTCGTCGCGGGCTGGCCGGGTGCGCCGACTGCGGGCACGGGCGAGCCTGTCCCTCAGGGTGAACCAACGAGAGAGCTCGGTCGCAGCCGGATCGGCGCGCAGCTGCAGGGTCGACCTCCCGTGCTCGAAGGTCCCGGGCTCCGTGGCGCCGAGCAGCTCGGCGACCCAGCGACCGTCGTCCCCGCCCAGCACGTCAACGAGCTCGCCGGGCGTCCAGATGTAGAAGGTGCCCTCGGCGCCGTCGGAGTCCGCGTCCAGCGCCGAGGCGAGGCCGCCCTGGTCGGTGAGCAGCTCGGTCAGCAGGAAGTCGGCGGTCTCCTCCACGACCCGCCGGGCGAGGTCGTCGCCGGAGACGGCGTACCAGTCGGCGTACACACCGAGCAGCTGGGCGTTGTCATAGAGCATCTTCTCGAAGTGCGGCACCACCCAGCGCGCGTCGACGGAGTAGCGAGCGAACCCACCGCCGAGCTGGTCGTACATCCCGCCGCGGGCCATCGCGGTGCAGGTCTTGTCGATCATGTCCTTCGCTTCGGCTCCTGAGCGCGACGAAGGTCCGGTGCGCGCCAGGTGCCGCTGCAGGAACGCCAGCACCATGCTCGGCGGGAACTTGGGCGCGCCGCCAAAGCCACCGTTCGTCGCGTCGAACTCGCGAGCCAGCGTGTCCACCGCGCCGGCGAGCAGGTCCTCGTCGAACGCGCCAGACTGCAGCGACGCCTCCTTGCGAAGGAAGTCGCGGATCTTGTCCCCGCTGGACCGCACCTCGTCGCGGCGGTTGGTCCAGGCGTCGGTGATCGCCTCGAGCAGCTGACGGAAGCTCGGCTGGCCGTGTCGCGGCTGGTCGGGGAAGTAGGTGCCCGCGAAGAACGGGGTGCCGTCGTGGTCGAGCACACAGGTCATCGGCCAGCCGCCGTTGCCGGTCATCGCGACGGTCGCCTGCATGTAGACCGCGTCCACGTCGGGCCGCTCCTCGCGGTCGACCTTGATGGCCACGAAGTGCTCGTTGAGGTAGGCCGCGGTCGCGTTGTCCTCGAACGACTCGTGCGCCATGACGTGGCACCAGTGGCAGGCGGCGTACCCGACGGACAGGAGAATCGGTGTATCCCGACGCTTCGCCTCGGCGAACGCGTCAGGCCCCCACTCCCACCAATCCACCGGATTAGCTGCATGTTGGAGCAAATATGGGCTCGTCGCGGAGGCCAGTCGATTGGCCAATTCTGTCACTCCTACCAGTGGCACGTGTATCACTCTTCGATCAAGTGATACACGAGAGTGATACACGAGATCGGCGTATGGTGGTTTCCCCAGCGTAGGAGGTCTCGTGGCGAAGCGAACTCAGCCGACCCTGCTCGCGCAGGGCAAGCTGCGCACTGCGCGCGGCAGCCAGCGGCCGTGGCGAGTCCGGCTGTATGCCCCGACGGTGGGCACCAACAAGTTCCAGGTGATGTTCCGCGCCCCCGCCGGCGACGGCGAGCCGTGGAAGCGGGTGCTTCGACGGGCAGCGTCGGAGGAGGAGGCGCGCGCGATCTTCGCCCAGGCCGAGGCGGCGCTGGACACGGAATCAGCGACGCCCGTGGGTGCCGATGTCCGGGCCTCCCGAACGATCCGGATGCTCGGCGAGGAGTACCTCAAGGAGTCGATCGCGCGCGGCAAGCAGCCGCGGACGATGGAGGGACGCGAGTCCCGGCTCAACGCCCACATCCTGCCCACCATCGGCGAGGTGCCGGTCACGAAGTGGCGCGTCGAGCACAGCCGCAAGGTCATGGAGAAGGGATCAAAGACGCTCTTCTCGCAGCGCGGCCGCGAGGACCTGCGCGGCCAGCTCGCGGCGATGCGCAAGCTCGCCTGGCGACTCGGCTGGCTCGACCGCTCGATCGACCCGCTCGACGGCCTGGAGATCGGGCGCGCCAACGTCCTGCACGGAGCGACGGCCCAGTATGTCGACCCGCGCCTGCGTCCCGAGACCCGCCAGGTTCGGGCGATGGCCGCGGCGGCCGACAAGCTGTGCGGCCCCGAGGGCACCGATCCGCTGATGACCCGGCTGCCGTTGTTCGGCACCAAGATCCGCGTGGCCGGCTTCGGTGGCCTTCGCCTCGGCGAGCAGAACGGGCTGCGCGCGATAGACGTCTTCTTCCAGGAGGGCTACGTCCACGTGAACGGCGCCTGGATCACCCCGCGCAAGGCCGCGGGCTTCCGTGGCCCGGTGAAGAACCACACCCTCCACGAGGTCCCTCTCCCCCGGTCCTTGATGCGCGACGAGCTCCTCCCCCGCGTCGCCGTGCTGCTGGGCCTGCCGGCGGATGCCGCCCTGCAGCGTGTGCTCAACGTCCAGGAGGAGGAGCGCCAGCGGCGGGCTTCACTCGCGCAGCGCGAGAAGGACCGCAACCTCGCCTGGTGGAACTATCCCATCCCGCCGGAGGACGAGCAGTGGCTCTTCGTCGACACCGTCACTGGTCTGCCCGTCAAGCCCGAGATGCACAACGATCGCTGGCACCGAGTCCGCGCATGGGTCGACGAGAACGACCCCGACAACGCCTGGCCGCGCACGATCGTCTACCGCAACCTCCGCCACCACGCCGCGACGAAGTGGTTCCACGAGGAGCTCGGCGAGCCCTGGGAGGTCGTCGCCCAGTACCTTGGCGACAAGCTCACGACGGTGCTCAATCACTATGTCCGTGCCGGCGAGGACGCCCTCCGCGACTCGGTTGGGAAGCTCGCCAAACTGTGAACAAGACTGATGAGCAGGTTGGGGCTGATCGACGACATCTGAGGGGACATGGCCTCCGACCCGTGCTTATGCGGATCACATGCACTCGGGGACACATCTGGGCCACAACGCAGCAGGCCCTCGATCCTCGGATCCGGGGCCCGTTCGAAACTCCATCAACCCGTGATGCGTGCTTGAGAACACTTCTTCAGCGAATGACGCCGTGGTTCCGTAGTCTCCAAGTGTGTATGTCGCAGAGAAACTGGGCACTCCTCCTGGGTCAGTTGCTGCCAGCCTGGCTGCAAGAGCGCATGCTGGCCGTTTGACGATCTACGCGGGTGCTGGGCTCTCCCAAGGTGAGCCGACTCTTCTACCCGGGGCAGCGGGCTTGGCTGAGCTGATTGCAGCCAGGTTGGAGGGCATAGTCGACTTTGACGGAGTCAAGCGGTACGACCTGCTCGCGGTCGCCGACACGGTCGCGGCGCAACCTTTCGGAGCAAAGTTGCTCTGCGAGACTGCGCTCGAGGTCGCGGATTTCGTGAACGCGCCATACAACTATGCACACGAAGTAGCTGCGATGCTCCTGTGTGAGGGCGCCGCGACCATCCTCGAAACCAATTACGACGATTGCATCGAGCGGGCTGCGCAGCCGGAGCGACCGCCAGTCGCCCGGAATGCGGACGAGCTCCTGAATGGGCCATCAGGGCCACTGCTCAAGGCGCACGGATGCGCCACATTGCGAACCACGATGCTGTTGACAACAGCGCAGTTGGCGAGCGTCGACCTCTGGGCGAGCGCTACCGTGACCGCGCGGCTCGCCCAAGACACGGTGGTCTTTGTCGGAATCGGCAGTGTTGCAGATTACGGGCTCTCCTGACGTACCTGTGGGTGCCTGAGCGCGCCTGAACGAGCCACACGCCGCTTCCTGTCTAGGTTTCTGAGCTGTCTAGGAACAGGAACCAGGTGCACAGGAGAGCGGCGTGCGTGATGTCAGCCTATGGCGGGGCGTGTTCGGGGTCGAGAAGACGGTGATCGAGCGGGTCGAGTTCGACGAGGACGACCAGGTGCTGGTCGCCTACGTGCGGCCGACCAAGCGGCAGCGTGGCCGCTGCGGGCGTTGTCGGCGACGCTGTCCGGGTTATGACGCCGGTGCGGGCAGGAGGCGTTGGCGGGCGCTGGACCTGGGCACGATGGTCGCGATGGTCGAGGCTGACGCGCCGCGGGTGACCTGCCGGGCCCATGGCGTGGTGGTCGCCCACGTGCCCTGGGCCCGCCACGACGCCGGCCACACGCTGAGCTTCGATGATCAGGTGGCATGGCTGGCCACCCAGGCCTCGAAGTCATGCGTGGTCGAGCTGATGCGGATCGCCTGGCGCACCGTGGGTTCGATCATCTCCCGGGTCTGGGCCGACATCGAGACCCAGCACGACCGCTTCGCCGGGCTGCGGCGCATCGGGATCGACGAGATCAGCTACAAGCGCGGGCACAAGTACTTGATGGTCGTCGTCGACCACGACCAGCGGCGACTGGTCTGGGCCGCACCGGGACGCAACAGCGCCACCGTCGCTGAGTTCTTCGATCTCCTCGGCGAAGAACGCTGCAAGCTGATCACCCACGTCTCGGCTGATGGGGCCGACTTCATCGACACCATCGTCGCCGGGCGGTGCCCGAACGCGGTCCGGGTGGCCGATCCGTTCCACATCGTCAAATGGGCGACCGAGGCGCTCGATGAGGTCCGGCGTGAGGCGTGGAACGACGCCCGCAAGCAGGCCAGAACCGAACCCAAGCGGCCGCGTGGACGTCCTCGCGCCGACGCACCGCCGCGACCGGGCAGCGAACGGGCCAAGTCGTTGAAGGGAGCCCGCTACTCGTTGTGGAAGAACCCCGAAGATCTCACCGAGAACCAGCAGACCAAGCTGGCTTGGATCGCGGCCACCGATCCGCGGTTGTATCGCGCCTATCTGCTCAAAGAAGGCCTGCGGCTGGTCTTCCGACTACCCCACGCGGCAGCCGCCGAGGCCCTGGACCGGTGGATCAGCTGGGCGCGACGCTGCCGGATCCCGGCGTTCGTGAAACTGCAGAAGAGCATCGTCAAGCACCGTTCCCGGATCCTCGCCGCGATCGAGCACAACCTGTCCAACGGGCTGATCGAGTCGACCAACACCAAGATCCGGCTGCTGACCAGGATGGCGTTCGGGTTCCACTCCGCCGAGGCATTGATCGCGCTGGCGATGCTCACCCTCGGCGGGCACCGACCCGCCCTCCCGGGCCGCAACTAACCCACAGATCAGTCAGGAGGGCCAGATTACGTTCGATCTTCGATCGAAGAGGTCTTGAGGGTGACGGGGGTCGATCACCTCCTTTTGGTGGGGCCAGCACTCGACGAATGGGACACGAATCCAGACTTGGACTGGCGCAAACTGCTTCCAGACCTTCCCGCGGACCACCGCGATTCATCTACCGCTGAGGTGTTCTGCGATGCACTGTTGCGTGCCTACCTGCTTCGCATCCGTAACGAGTTGCGGGACTTAGTCGCTGGCCTTGATCCCGTTCACCCACAGCGTGCTGGCCTGACTTCGCTCATCGATGCCTTCGAAGACCAGGCCGCCATTCCAGTCATGCGCTGGCTAAGGCGAGCGTGCTGGCGTCTGGGCGTCGGCCAGAGCGCAGCGACGCTATCGTCGGCGACCGTCGGGCTTGTCGCCCTGGCCGCACTGATTGGCAACACTTGGAATATCTCAGGGCTGGGTCCGTGCTGGCTCTCAGTGACGCCGCGGACTCCTGCCGGGAGCGATCAGGTCGTACATCTGCTTCCTCTATTCGCGGCCGAGCCAAAAGCAGGAACTGCCGTGATGAGGGAGATCGAACGACGCATACAAGTCGCTCGGACGGACGGCACGATCTCGAGCGATTCGACAATCATCGCCGTGTGTTCAGGTCACGTCGGCTCGCTTGGATCACAGGAGTTGCCTGTGTCTCGAGATGCTGACCTCGACGCCGTCCTGCGGCTAGTGACTGCGTCCGCTGCAGCGGACATGCCCGTAAGCGTGGTCGACGAATTCGGCAGTGACCACCTGATCGACGGAACAACCGCTCGAGGCGTAGTCGCGATAAGTGCTGCCACCGTGGGGATAGTCGAGTGAGCGATAGTTCGGGCGCAATCGGCACGGACTCGGGACTGCTCGAGTTGGCGGAGATGGTCTTGCGCGACGCTGGCTACGAACTCACCAGTGATGCAGCGGACGACGAACCCGTGCTCTTGGCAGAGAATCATGACAACGTCGCGGTCGTCACCGCACCAATCACTCTCGAGCGGCTGCTCGACGCGGATTCGTCCCTCACACGATTCCTGGTCGAGCGCCTCGCCACAACTGATCCAGGCAGGAAGCGTTGGGACGCATATGTGGTGTTCCTATGCGCTCAGCCAGGCACCCCGAATCAGACAGAAACGCTCTCTGGAGTGTCGAACAACTTGAGGAAGGTCCGTCGTCTGCTCAGAGTTGGAGTCGAGCCCACGACGGCGGGGGTATCTCGTGCGCTGCGGCCGCTCTTACCGCTGCCCACACTCTCGAGGCCCACCGCTATTGCAGATCCGCTCCAAGAACTTGAGAGCTTCTTACTCGCCGACGGGATCGAACCGGAGGTCTTGCATGCAGCGCTGACGGACTTCCTCATCGGAGGCCCCTATCGAGCTCGGGAAGTGGGCGAGGACCAGGACTGGGACAATGACTCTGAGGATGACCCATGGCAGATCTGAGCGATAGCGGGGGCATGTCTCCTCGAGGACGGATCCTGTCGCTGACAGTTACCAACTTCCGTGGCTTCAACGAACCCATCAAGTTCAACTTCGACGCTTCTGCCGTGCTGCTACGCGGCCCAAATGGAAGCGGAAAGACCAGTCTCTTCGACTCCATCCAATGGCTGCTGACGGCCGATCTACCGCGCCTCGGCTTGTATCGCATGCGGAAAGCCGACCTGTACTTGACCAACGCGTTCTTCGGAAATGGTCCGGCCTCGGTGGAGGCGACTTTCAGGATCGGCGCAGAGTTCGTGAGCGTGAAGCGCAGAGGTGATGCGAGAGGCTCAGTGCTCGAGTTCGAAAGCCCGTCCGGCCGACTTGAAGGTGATGCCGCCGTCACCGAACTGCAGCGAGTACTGGCCCCGGGCGCCCTTCCACTTGACGAAGTACTGCACACGAGCGGCCTCTTGCAACAGGACGACCTTAGACAGATGCTTCAAACCAAGCCCGACGCTAGGTACAGGCAGCTGATGCGCTTGCTCGGGCTTGAGATCCTCGATCAGTTCGAGCGATCCGTGCGGGCCCGCCGGAATGACGCTCGAGATCGTGCGAAGGCCGGCGCCGTCGAAGTCGACCTCCTGAGGAAGGAACGGGACAGCGTCGCGGAGCAACTCGCCACCGCCGAAGCGCAGGTTCAGAGAGTCACTGAGCCGATCGCATTGCGGGCTGTTGTCGAAACCACGCTGGCTCAATACCCGCGCACTATCGAACTAGCGTCGAACCATCCTGAGGAACTATCTGAACGTCAGGTACCTGCAGATCTCGCACGCCTTCGGTCAACGGCTGAGCGTACGCTGCAATCGGTCACTGGCCTTCCACGAGCACTCCCGCCGAGCGGCCAAAATGAACTGATTCGGGTCGACTCATTGATCGAGCAAGCCGAAGCCAGAGCTCTCGTGGCCAAACAGGCTGTTGCACAAGCCGAGTCGTTACGCAACGCAGTCGTGGCCGCGACCGATGCGCTTGGCCGACTCACGGCAGCAGCATTGCCGCTGCTCCCGACGGACGATGCAGCCTCGCCCTGCCCGGTGTGCTTGACCCTAATTGATCCGAATGCGGTCCGGCATGCGCTAGAAGCACGCTCGGCCAACTCCGATGCATTTGCGCAAGCAGAAGCAAGCCTGGCTAGGGCCACTGCCGAACGCGACGTCAGTGAGCATGAGCTATCTGAGGCGCGGACAACCAAGTCCGATCTACTTCAAAACGAGCAAGCTCGCGCGAATGTAGTACGTCGATTCGAAGATGCGCGCAGAGGTTTCGAGGATCTCGAGACTGGGATGCTTTTCCGCGCCCGACCTGAAGGAGACCTTCCTGGCGTCACGCTAGAGACGACGGAGCTTGCCTATGCCGAGGCAGTATCAACACTAACTGCGCACAATGAGTGGTTAACGAGTGTTCGCAACGCCTGCGACGCGATGAACTCGGCATTGTCAGACTGGAGCCAACGGCTGGCGGCTAGCCGACTTGCTACGGAGCGCTCCAATGCCGTCCCACGTTTGCGAGAAACGTTGAGCCTGTGTCAGACGCGCCTTGACGCGACGTCGCATGCAAGTGAACAGGCGCGACGGGAGGCTACCAACGCAGTCGGGCTACACGAGGCAACGAAGGCCGCCAACGAAGACATCTTCCGCAGCCGGTTTGCGGCCCTGGAGCCCCTAATGAATGATGTGTACTCGCGGCTAGATCCTCACCCCGCATTCAAGAACCTGAGTTTCAGCATCGAATCATTTCGTTCGAAGGGCACAGCAACTGCCACCGTGACGGACACGGAGCGAAATATCACGGTGAACCCCATGCTGGTGTTCTCCTCAGCTCAAGCGAACATAGTTGTCCTGTCGGCCTTCCTCGCTCTCGGGTGGGCAGCCGGCACCTCGAGTCTGCCGTTCGTGCTCCTCGACGACCCTCTGCAGGCCATGGACGACGTGAACGTCCTTGGCTTCGCAGACCTCGCTCGGCACCTTCGACGCGAGCGTCAAATCGTGATTGCCACGCACGAAGCACGGTTCGCTGAACTACTCGAGCGAAAATTGTCGGGCCGGCAGCCGGGCGAGGACCTAATCGTCCACGACTTCGTCGGATGGAGTCGTAGCGGTCCCGAGGTCGAAACCAGAAGCATTCCGATTTCAGAACTCGCTGGATTGCCCGTGCTCTCCGCGTGAGGAGGAGGCCATTGCAAGCAAGACCGCCTCGTTGACCGGTGAACTTTGTGGGGGTCTGCCAGAGTCTTGATACCTCACGAGCGTGCGCGGAGGGTCTGGGAGTCCGGGTCGTAAACATAGTCGACGATCCCGCCGGAGACGATTAACTCAATCGCCTGGTCGATCACCGTGAGCGGCACAACGAACCACTCCGATGGGTCGTAGTTGCGGCCCTTACGGTCGATCTGCGTGATCTCGAGCCTGACCTCGGCGAACACCCGATGAAGCAGGTTCTCCAGCGCCGAGATCTTCAGGTTGTACGCGCGATAATCCACGACGATCTTGACCGGGGCCATCAGGTAGGTCGGTTGCTTGGCCGCGTTGGCGACCCGCGTCTCCACTGGCCCGCGCGAGAAGCCGATCTTGTAGAGATCCTTCAACCCGGCGATCTGAGGATCGTCGCTCAGCGTGCGAAGTACGTAGATGTGGCCGCTGACCTCGTCGTCGGTGAGGATCTCGGTCATCTGGGCCTGCGTGACGATCTGGCCGTCCTCGTCGCTGAGGCGGATCGCCAGCGACTGGCGATACATGGACGACTCGGTGCCGTTCTCGAAGATGCAGCGCAGCCGTTCACGCTTGTTCTCGCGCACAGTCGACTTCTTGTACTCGGTATCGCCAACCTCAGCGATGAAGAGCATCACGCCGTTGAGCACGAAGAACGCACCCGGGATGATGTGCCCGAGGCCGGGATACGGAAGAAGCTTGCTCGTGCCCTCGCGAAGTTCTGCATGCTTCTGTTTGAACAGCGGATCGAACTGCTCGAAGTCGTCAGCGGGCTTCCGACGGGCCGCGTCACCTGTGTCGAACTGCTGACGCCGTACGGGCAAGCCGGAGACATCCAGCAGCCCAGACTCGTCGCCGAGCAGGTCGAAATCGTCGCCCTCCAACAGATCGTCGATCGAGCTCGGCGCTTCGGGCACGTCCAGAAGCCCGAACTCATCGAGATGCTTCAGCGCGGCGATCTTCTCCTCGTTGGCGAGGATCCCGTCGAGGCGGGCGCCGAGTTTGCGTTCGGCGATCTCGCGGGTCTGCGAATCCGGGACGCGACCATGTGCGCGCCGGAACTCCACGATCTGCAGGAACGCGCGCTCAAGCCGGTCACTCGAGGTGATCTTCTTCGGCTTCTCCGGCGCATCCAGCAGGCCGTCAACATCAGATTCGAGCAAGACCTCGATGCTGGAGGGGTAGACGAAGTCGACCTGCCCGACGTCGTCGGCGCTGCTCATGCCTCATCCTCCATCTGCGCGGCCCTCTGCTCGGCGAGGTGTTGCTGCTTGCGCCTTTGCAGGTACAGCAGCGCCTCGGCATACCGTTTCTCCGTCGGGTCCTCGGTACGCACGTCGGGCTTCCGTCCGTTGACCTTGGCCCAGGCCTGGATCTTCGGGAACAGGGCGAAGGCTTCCTCGTCCGTAAACTCGACCCGTGTCGCGGTGATCGCATCGGAGATGATCCGCAGCACCGAGGGCGTGACCGACTTTGACATGACCTCGAAAGCGCGCTGGAACGGATTGACTGAGTCAATGAGGTTGATGTTGATGTCGTCGATGTTGACGAACTTCTCGGCCATCTTGATGAACCGCTTGTCGCCGACCTCGCGGACCTCTCCGTTTTTGATCACCGAGTCCACGACGACCTGCTGCCGCAGTTCCTCGACCTGCGACTCATCCAAGTCGGGGTACCGCTCGCGGATGATCTTCGGGATCAGCACCTTGTTGGTCGTCTCGGGATCCACCGATCCTGCCGCGGCCCGCGCGAACGTGTCATCTTGCAGGATCGTCGCCTTCAGATCGTTGAGGTCGGTCTCCACGATCTGCTTGACGCGGTCCGACGACGGCTCCTTGAAACCTTTGATCTTGATGACACCCGGCGCCTTCGGGTCATCATCGTCACCGGTGCGCTTGGTCTTGAACGTGAAGTTCTGCGCCAACACCTGCTCCATCAGCAGCGACGCGGTGATGGCCTTGAGCATGTTGTTCACCGACACCTTCACCTCGCCCTGCGAAGCGTCAGGCTCGGCGATCAGGTTGGTGAACTGAGCGTGCTCCTTGCCGGGACTGTCCCGGGTGACGCGACCGATGATCTGGATGACCTCGGTGAGGGACGCTCGGTAGCCAACCGTGAGGGCGTGCTCGGCGAAGGGCCAGTCGAAGCCCTCCTTCGCCATACCGAGCGCGAGGATGACGTCCACGGCGTCGCTGTCCTTGGAGGCGAAGGTAGAGAGGTAGTGCAGGATGTCGGCACGCTTCTTCTGTTCGGTGTCGTCGACGAGATCGGCGACTCGAACGATCGCCCCGTTGTCGGCCCGGCGGATGCTGATGATCCCGGTGTCGGGGTCGGTGGACTCGACGTGGCCGATCGAGTCAATGATGAAGCCGACCTCTTCGATCTTGTCCTTCGTGGACTCTCCCGAGTTCACGTTGGGGATGTGGATGATCGTCTTCTTGTCCAGGTCGAACACCTCGCCGATCGCGTCGGTGTAGCGGCCCTGGTAGAAGTGGTGGCCGATGCCGAGCGACTTCAGATGCTCATAGCCGTTGAGCTGGTCGTAGTAGTTGAAGGTGACCGGCGTGAACCGTGCCTCGTCCTCGGCGGACAACACTGGCACCGAGTCGCCGCGGAAGTATGAGCCCGTCATCGCGACGATGTGGACATCGGAGCCGTTCATCACCTCCCGAAGCAGGGCACCGAGGCGGTTGGCTTCGGTGTCGGCGGAGACATGGTGGAACTCGTCAATCGCAAGTACGGTGCCGTTGAACGCCTCCGGGGCGAGCTTCTCGAACGCAAACCTCAGGGTCGCGTGCGTGCAGATCAAGCTCGCGTCGGGACCTTCAAGGAACTCAACGAAAGCTCCGACTTTGCCCTGCGAGGAGCCGGGGTCGCACAGGTTGTGCTCGGACTTGACCTCCCAGTCAGCAAAGAAGCCGAATTTGGTCAGGCTGGTCGAGGAGAACGATGCGCCGATCGAACGCTCGGGGACCGCGACGATGACCTTCTTGCGGCCCTGGTTGTAGAGCTTGTCCAGAGCGACAAACATCAGCGCACGGGACTTGCCCGAGGCCGGCGGCGCCTTGACCAGAAGATGCTGGGCATCGCGCTGGGCGAAGACGCGCTGCTGCATCTCGCGCATCCCCAAGGCGTCGATCTTGACCGACGCCCCGGTCTGGGCGTAGGTCACGTCCACGACGTTGAGCAGCTTGTTCACTTCTTCGTCCCCTTCGAGGCCTCGGCCGCGGTCATCGCCTCATACATAGCGAACAGGTCCGACAACCTCTGCTCGTCGGTCTCGTAGCCGCGCCTGGAGTAGATCGAGTCGACTAGCGCATCCACCTCAGCATGGACTGCACGTAGGTCGGCCGGCATCCACTCCGGGTCGTACAACTCAGCGAGAGTCCGCTCGCAGTGGTATTCCCTGACGTCGAGCACCCGCAGAGCCGCGATCGTGAGCTTCTCCTTCACCGCATCTGACAGTGGCGGAACTGGGAAGTTGTTGTAGACGATCGTGTTTGAGTACTGATAGTTGATGCGCATCCGTCCCGACACCGCGTTGACCCACGTCATATGCATTTGCGATGTCAACACGGCGAACAGCCACGGCGCGGCGTCGTAGATAGCGAAGCCCTTGTTTGAGATCACCGTCTCGGGGTCCAGGTAGCCAATGGGGATGTACCTCCTGAGGCCGGAGGAGATACTCGGCACGACGATCGACTCAGTTGGCCGGTATCGAATCTCGCCGAATCGATGTGGGGTCTCGGCGAGTTTCCTCGTGGCCAGTCGTTCGCTCTGCTCGCGATGCCGCCTCACTCGTTCGACCCGGTCAGCGATCGGCCCAATGCGACAGGCGTCGGACGCCTCGGCATCGTCAATCCAGAGAGCGAAGCGATCCTCGCCTGCGATGAATTCGCTGGCGCCTAGGAAGCGCTTCACGTAGGCCTCGGCTCCCGAGTCCGAAGCGATCAGCCGCTCGCGTTCCACCTCCGTGAGTACGAGCGCTCCGCCATCATTGGGCATGCTCCCGAAAGACATGGCCGGCAGTTGCGACAGCGGCTTCTTGCGGGCCATCACGAAGACGTTCGCGCCGTCAGCGAGATAGCCGTTGATGTTGGCGGCAGCAATCTGCAAACCGTCGTCGTAGATGTACTTCGGCTCGTCCCCCGCGTTACGCAGGCCGATAACGGCGACGGTGACGTCAGCATTCTTCTTGGCGTTGTTGTCCCACTGGAACCCCGGGTAGGCGAACCCGATCTCAAGTCCCTTGTCAAAGATCATGGGGAAGAGCAGGCCAACGTGTTCGCCTTGAGAGACGGTCTTAGTGGTCACGAACGCGAGCGCGGCCCTCGTGCCCTCGATGTAATCCGCCCCCTTCACGAACCACAGTGAGATGTAGTTCAGGTTCTTTGAGTGCGGGCGATCGCCAAAAACGAAGGCGTAGTCCGCCTTCTGGTCCGGCGTCTGGCGCTTTGACCCGTAATACGGAGGGTTGCCGATGAGATAGATCTCCTCGTCTCCGCCGTTAGGGCACACCGCTTCCCAGTTGATCCGGGAGGCGTTCCCCTCACAAATCTGGCCAGTCTCCTTGAGCGGGATCAGTGGGATCGAGAGGTTGAACTTCTCCTTGAACTCCGCGTTCATCTGGTGCTTCGCGATCCATAGCGAGAGGATCGCGACCTCGACCGCAAAGTCGTCAAGTTCGATGCCGTAGAAGTTCTCGATGCTGATCTTCGACTCGGCGTAGAGGACCTGGTGGTTGACGTCGATCTCGGCGAGCCGCTCGAGGATCGCGTGCTCAAGGCGTCGCAGCTCCTTGTAGGCGATGACCAGGAAGTTCCCTGAGCCACAGGCAGGGTCGAAGACCTTGATCGCGCTGATGCGCTCCAGAAGCGCCTCGAGCTTTCGCCGCGAGTCGTAGGCCGCATCGAACTCGTCTCTTAGGCCATTGAGGAACAGAGGCTCGATGGTCTTAAGGATGTTTGGGACCGACGTGTAATGCTGACCGAGGTCGGACCGCTCCCCGGGGGCGACGATCGCCTGAAACATTGAGCCGAAGATATCGGGGTTGATCTCGCGCCAGATCAAGGTTCCGGACTCGATCAGGAGCTCGCGAGCCTTCTTCGTGAATCTCGGGACCGTGTGCTCGGCCGCGATCGTGAACAGCCGTCCGTTGACGTAGGGGAACTCTCGAAGGTGCTGTGGCTTGTCACCGGCGTGAGGAGTGTCCAGCGCCTTGAAGAGATCGGTCAGGAAGTCAGCGACGTCGGACCCGTCGGCCTGGGTGTGACTGCCGATCGCATTGGTGAACTGGTTCTCACCAAAGATGCCGGTGTCCTCGGCGAAGAAGCAGAACAACAGCCGGGTAAAGAAGACGTTGAGCGAGTGCCTCCCGAAGGGGTTGCCGAGGATTTCAGGGTTCGCGGCGAGCAGCTCGTCGAAGAGCTTGCCCATCCGCTCCGCAGCCTTGACGTCGGCGTGCGCCTCAGCGACGTACTGCGCCTTCTCCATGCCTGCCCAGGGCAGGAAGAACGTGAAGTGCTGGTCAATGTCGGCGATCGGCACCATCAGGTTCTCGCCGGTCTTCGTGTCGACCGCGAGCAGCTCTGAGTAGTCGGTGACGATGACGAAGCGCGGGCGGTAGCGCACGACCGTTGGCGCGGTCCGCAGTTCGTCGATGACGGCCAGCGGGTCGCCCGTCGTCTCCTTGAAGTAGACGACGTTCTTCTGTGCAACCTCTGTTGCCGGGTCGTCGGCAACGTTGAGCGACCCGTTGCGCAGGCGCGTGACGTTGCCCTGCGAGCGGCCGTAGGCGAGAAGCAACTCGAGGATGAACTCGCGGCTATACGACGGCCGCCCGCCGAGCGGAGCGACCCGCTCCTCGACGGCCTTCAGATTGAGCTTCACTATCGAATCTTCTCAGTCGTCGATCGGGTCGGAGTGGTCACCAGCGCACAGCGGTCTGTTGATGCCGATCCTGCCAGCAGGAGCCGACTCATCGCCGGAGTTTCTACCCCACCCAGCCTTGGGATGCCCCCTCCCCTTCTGCCTCTCGCCTCTCGCCTTCCACAACACCCCGTCCCTCAACACTCACTGACAACCATCAACGGCTCCCAGATCCACCCTCCAGATCACCCTTCTCACCCTCCTCAACAAGCGGCACGCATGCTACGAAAGTAGGGATACCTGACCGGCCGAAAACCGGTCCTGACCTGCGGGTTTGCGGTTGTCGATGGTTGTTGGCGGAGGCGAGTTCGGTGCATGGCGGGATGAAGATTTACCGCGGAGCGGCAGCCGCTGCTCGGCACTACGTCGAGGCCGATCGCTCTCGCGCGGACGACTACTACCTCGCCGAAGGAAGCGGGATCGCGATGCGGTTCGTCGCACAGCGCGACGCCGTCGCTAACGCCGTCGTCCTCGAGCGGCGACAGGACATGGACGGCGAGGCCTACGAGCAGTGGGTCGCCGGCTACGACGTCGAGACGGGTGCGGCGAAGGGGCGGCTGCTGAAGGACGAGCATGCGGTGCGGTTCGTCGAGGTCACTGTCAACGGGCCGAAGACCTGGTCGCTCGCGGCTGCGCTGCATCCCGAGATCGCCGACGCCTACGACGCCGCGCAGATGGCGGCCGCCGAGGAGATCATCGGCTGGCTCGCAGCGCACGCGACGACGCGAGTCGGGCCGCGCGGCAGGCAGGTGCAGGTTCCGGTGGAGCAGATCGAGGCGGCCGTCGTACGCCACTTCACGTCACGGGCGGGCGACCCCCACAGACACCTTCATCTCCAGATCAACTCGCGGGTCTTGGTTTCGACAGGCTCAACCAGCGGGGTGGCGTGGCGAGGGCTGCACACCGTGGGCGTCCGCGACAGTCTCGAGGCGATCAACGGGATCGGGCACGCGGCGGTGATGACCAATCCGGAGTTCCGCGCCGCGCTCGCGGACCATGGCTACGACCTGGATCCAGAGACCGGCGAGGCCACCCAGCTGGCCGGCTACATCGGAGCGTTCAGCTCGCGGTCGCGGCAGATCGAGGCGAACGTCGATCGGTACGAGGCGGAATGGCGACGGGATCACCCCGGCGAGGAGCCCGGGCCTGAGATCAAGCAGGGATGGGACCGCCGCGCATGGGCCGACGCGCGGCCCGACAAGGTCGAGCCGGTCTCCGGCGCCGACCTCCGCATCCGCTGGATCGAGGAGCTGCTCGAGCTCGGCTTCCGGTCTCCCACCCGGCGCGCCAAGCCCGGTCGGACCCAGGTCGGCTCACTGGACCGCGACGCCATCGCCGAGCGAGCCGTCGATCGACTCGGCGCCCACCGCTCCGCGTGGAATGCGGCCGACATCCGTGGCGAGGTCGAGAAGCTGATCGCCGCCTCCGACGTGGTCGCGCGAAGCGGCGTACGTCGAGAGCTCGCCGAGGACATCACCGCACGCGCCGTGTCCGCGTGCGTGCCGTTGGTGGGGCGCGACGACGTACCCGAGCATGTTCGGGCCCTCTCCTCGCCGCAGGTGATCGCGGTCGAGCAGGACCTCATCGCCCAGATCCTCCGCGGCGACCGGCGCGAGAGGATCAGCGTTGTCGAGGGTGCCGCGGGCGCCGGCAAGACCCGTCGGCTCGCCGCTACGCGCGAGCAGGTCGAGGCGCGCGGCGGGCGGATGGTCGTGGTGACGCCGACCCGCAAGGCCGCACAGGTCGCAGCTGGGGAGGTCGGCGCCGAGACGAGCTCGGTCGCCAAGCTGCTGCACGAGCACGGCTTCCGGTGGGACGACGAGGGCCACTGGACTCACAGCCCGGCCGCAGCGACCGCGCACCAGCTGGATCGCCGCACGCTGCTCGTCGTCGACGAGGCGGGCATTCTCGACCAGGACAGCGCCCGCGCCCTGCTGGCCCTGGCGAACGAGGGAGGCGCGTCGGTCGCGCTCGTTGGCGACCGACACCAACTGCCCGCGGTCGGTCGCGGCGGCGTACTCGATCTCGCCGCGCGCTACGTACCCGACCGATGCATCGAGTACGGCGGCGTCCACCGCTTCACCGACCCCACTTACGCCGAGCTGTCGCTGAAGATGCGCTCGGGAGAGCGGCCGGGCGAGGTCTTCGATGCGCTGGTGGAGCGCGGCGAGATCGTCGTCCATGCCAGCGATGTCGAGCGGCAGAACGTCCTGTCGGTGAAGGCATCGCTGGGCGACCTGGTCGTGGCCGACACCCGCGAGGAGGTGTCCCGCATCAACCTGCTCGCTCATCGCGTGCGCGTCGACATCGGGCAGGCGACCGACGGCGTCACCACACGCGCCGGTGAGCGAATCGGCGCCGGCGACACCATCGCCACCCGGAAAAACGACTCCGCGATCGACGTCGCAAACCGCGAGCCGTGGAAGGTGATGTCGGCCGGTTCCGACGGGCTGGTTGTCGCGGGCGAGTCCGGGCAACGGGTGCTGCCGCCTGCCTATGTGCGCGAGCACGTCGAGCTCGCCTACGCCACCACGGCGTACGGAGCCCAAGGCTCCACCGTCGATGTCAGCAACGTGCTCATCGGCGACCACACCGGCGCTGCCTCGGCGTACGTCGGGATGACCCGTGGCCGAGAGCGCAACGTAGCCCACCTGGTCGCGGAGTCGGTTGACGATGCGCGCCGGCAGTGGATCGAGGTCTTCAGCCGCGACCGCGCCGACCTCGGACCCGCACATGCGCGGATCCTCGCCGGCGAGGCGATCGAGCGATACGGACCGAAGGCGCGACGGCGTCGGCCGGCGCCGCCTGTCGCACGGCATCCCTTCCCCGAACCGGTGTATCGCCCGCCGTCACGCAGTGGCCCCGGGCTGAGTCTCTAGTCAGGCTCCGGAGGTCGCGGATCGAACCGAGTGCGTCGCTGTTTCCGCAGCTTGGGCGGTGGATGCGGAGGAGGCTTGGGCAGAGGTTCAAGCCTCCGGTTCCGCGCCATCGTCGTGAGCATCGCGTCCCCGCCGAGGTGGTAGATGTTCGCCTTGATCGGCTCCCGCCCGATTCTGATCGGCCACTTCCATGCATCGCGGACGGGATCGGGGAGGTCGAGCTCGTCCCACAGGTCGAGGAGCAGCGCTCCATCCATCCAGCGGATCATCTGCTCGGGCCGCCCACGACGGATCAGTTGCTCGTAGGCGCCCTTGCGCTGCTCACGGTCGCGCATGTCCCACTCGGTCTGCGCGGTACGACCGATGGCGTCGTACATCTCCAACGTCGCAAAGCAGTCGGACATCTCGACGCGCCACAGGATGTTCGGCGTCCAGAAGGGAACGATCCCGGTCGGATGGCGCTCCTTCCAGTCGATGTGCACCCGCAGGTTGAGGTCGAAGCCCACCGCCTCGAGGACCCGCGAGGCGACCTTGAGCGACGGCGACTTCAACCCTCGCTCGTACGCCGACAGGGTCGCCTGCGACGTACCCGAGATCTGAGCGAGCTGGACCTGCGTCAGGCCCCTTGCCCGGCGCGCCGTCCTGAGCAGGAACGAGCGGTCCATCGACCCACGATATGTCCGATCGAACGTATTTAACCCTCCGATTGGCACGGCTCGCGCACCTGACGATTGTCCGCAACTCTTGCGGGCCTTCGCCTTCCAGGAGGAACCATGCACAGCAACACGAACGACGTCCCGTTCCACGCCCGTCACGAGGACGAGCTGCTGACCCTCGACGACGTCGCCGAGATCCTGACGACCTCACCGAACACCGTCCGCTGGTGGCGCCAGATGGGCACCGGGCCCGAGTTCTTCAAGATCGGCCGGCGGCTCTACACGACCGTCGGCGACCTGCGCGCCTGGATCCGCTCACAGCGGCTCGCGTCCAAGCCAGCACTCCCCCGGCCGAAGGCGGTGTGACGGAGATGGATGACCCGCGCAACGTCTTCATGTCCGCGCACGACGTGCTCGAGCGTTACGGCTGGGGCAAGACGAAGGGCTACCAGAACCTCAAGAACCGCGATCTCGTGCCGCCGCCGGTGATGACACATCCGGATCGCTGGCGGCTCGATCAGCTGCTCGCGTGGGAGGAGAAGCGGATTGCCCTGGCCGAAGCTGCGCTGGAGACGCTCGTTGCGCCCGAACGGGAGGAGGTGAAGCTCGTGGAGATGCTCCCCCAACCCAAGCGACGGTCGCACTCAGCGTGAGGCGGCGATGCTGTCGATGAAGTTCTGTACACGGCCGACGGCTTGGCCCACGTCCGCAGCGAGCCCGATCTGTTCGAGACCTTCGAGTGCTCGGACGTAGATCGCCTCCCATCCGGGTTGGGCCGCCAGCGTCGGTGGCCAGCCGTGCTTGCCCCGGGCCTCGAATACCGCACGGCAGGCCGACTCCGTCTCGGCGAGCGGGTCATCGACCGTGAGCGCTTCGAGCAGTTGAAGATCGACCAGGTCGCGGGCTCGGTCGTTGGTACGCGGTGGCTCGACGGGCTCGCTGCTGGCGTGGATCTTCTGCGCGATCTGCCAGGGCGTTGTCATACAGGGGACCGCGACCGCGGACGGCAGACCGACGAGCGCCAGCGCATCGGACTCGACCATGTCGTGCGCCTCGGCGTTGCCCGCCTCGGTGGGCGAGATCTCGATCGGGACGGAGACGAACGGCTTGCCCCGGTAGGCCAGCTTTGCCGTCAGGCGGTGCGGCGTGCCCACCAGCCCGGGCACCTCGAAAGGCACTGGAGTCGTGAAGGTCGCGGTGAACCCTTCCCAGCCATCGGCGCCGACGTCAACGAGTCGCTCGTAGGCCGTTTCGATGTCACCGCGAAGGACCGCGTCGAGATCCTTCGACGTACGCGACTCGGGGATGCCGCGCCGCAGCTCGAGCGAGGCTCCGCCCTTCACCAACAGGATCGGCGCGCCGCGGTCATCCGCTGCGAGATTCATGAACTGCGCGACGACGAGGACTCCGACGTGCTGCTGTAGTCGCCCGAAGACGACGCCCTCCCGCTTCGCCGCCGCAGTGAGTCGGTCCCGCAGTGCGCGCAGGTTCGACGGCGAGGAGTCGTAGCGTGCCGTCATCCGTCCGTCCTTCCCGAGATGTGGTGGAGGTCGATCTCGCCGCGAAGCGCCTCGACCTCGCGAGGACGAACCACCCCCCCGGCCGCAGCTTGGTCAATCGCCCGACGGAGCTGCGCCGGGTCGACGCCGGCACCGAGACAGTCGCGGATGGTACGCACGACGGTCGTCACCGGCAGGTCGTCCTTCTCCGTCACGTCTGCGTCGGAAAGCAGTCGACGATGCAATCGATACAGGTCACCACCGGCCGCCCGTGGATGGTTGTCGCGTGGGACGGTCAGATGGATCCGCGACGGGTTGACATCCGACAGACCGTGCAGCACCAGCGCCGACTCATGAGAGACCACTCCCCGGCCCAGGGTCCAGGCAACCGCCTCCGCCAGTTCGTCATGCTCAGTCCTCGGCAGAACCGGCACGCGATAGACACCCCGCGCCACGCGCTCCAGGCGACCCCGGGCCGCCATCAGCCGGAGCTGGGTAGGGTCGATCCCGAGATCGCGAGCATCACGGGTCGTCACGTACCCGTGTTGCTCAATGGCTCGCTCAAGAACCTGGTCTCGGATGGTCATGTGCTAGAGCGTATCAAATTGATACGGAATAGCCCACACCGCTTTCAGTCACCCAACTCGCTTCCCCGCCAGGATGTCGGCCTGCTCGGCCATGCGATCGATGCCGCCGTACGCGTCGATGATCACCTGGTTGCGAGCAACGACCGTGACGCCGTCAAGATCGACGCGCCCGATCTCACTCACACCGTCGAACGGAATGAGGGTGACCCGCGTCCCGAACGACCCGGGCTCCTTTCGCACGAGGCCGGCCGCCTCGGCTGCACGCGCGATATCCCTCACGTAGAGCACCGGCCAAGCCTCACCGGCGCTCGATCGGTACAGGTTTGCACCGGCGTCACCAGTCAATGCATAGTCGATCCCGGACCTGCTGAAGGAGTCGGCGATGTCGCATGAGGACGCACCAGCCTCGAAGTCCACCGACCCAGCGCGTCGGGTCAGCCTGGCGGCGCGTCCCGCGCGGAAGAGCAGGTCCGCTTCCTTGCCCGCGGCGACCCGACCAGTGCCGTCCACGAGTCCGATCCGCGACCACCGCTGGCGCCACACGTCAACACCAGGCGTTACTGCGACGCCGAGCCCTGGGTCGAGCGCGAGACGCGCGGTTGCGATCGCATCCACATCCGCGAGGCCGGTGAAGCCGATCGGCTCCCCCAAGACCGTCAGGATCTCCTGTGCCAGATCGAAGGAAGGGCTGACCGCACCGGACTCGATCCGCGTGACCGTGGTCGGGGCAACGTCGACCAGCGCCGCAACCTGACGCGCACTCAGCCCGTTCACGCGGCGCAGTGTCGAGATGCGCTCTGCCAGGTCCACATCCACCAGTCTACGAAGCTGTTGCAAATTCGCAACAGGTTAAGAATCGGCTGGAAAGCTAACATGTCTTCGCGACGTGTCAGGTCACCGAACACGTCGAGATCGGCTGCCACAGGGTCACCAGTGATGGGCCCGAGTGATACACGAGAGTGATACACGAGGCCCCGGAATCGGCGTCAAACGGCGGCGCCATACGAAACAGGGCTAGACGCGAAACCCCTTCTGACCTGCGGTTTCGCGGATTTCCGTCGACAGCCGTTGAAGGTTAAACCTCGTGGCACCAGTGGCAGGCGGCGTACCCGACGGACAGGAGAATCGGTGTATCCCGACGCTTCGCCTCGGCGAACGCGTCAGGCCCCCACTCCCACCAATCCACCGGATTTTGGGCGTGCTGGAGCAGATACGGGCTTGTCGCGCTGGCGAGCCGGTTGGCCATTTCCCATGACTCCTGACGACTGCGTACGTGCATCACTGTTCCGTGACGCACAGGAGTGGTACCCGAACCTGAGGTATCAGGGATACCAGCCGGAATGAGGCGGCTCGTCAGGGGGCTGGGTGCTTCGCCGAGTTGGCCTGCATCTTGCGCATCGCGGCCTCGCCCAGGTCGACGCCGACGACGTCCGCAAGCCGCACCAGATAGAGCAGCACATCGGACAGCTCCTCACCGAGCCGCGAGCGCAACGGTTCCTTCTCGGCCAACGCGACGACGTCGCCGGCCGGGAGCCATTGCAGCAGCTCGGTTAGTTCGCCGACCTCGCCCACGAGGGCCAGCGCCAGAGACTTGGGATCGTGGAACCGCTCCCAGTCGCGATCGTGGGTGAACTTCCGCATCGCGTCGCGCAGTGAATCCAACGAGGTCATGACGGCACCCTCGCAAATACCAGGCCCTCGAGCAGCGCCTGGGTCTCCGGATCGGTGGAGAAGATCGTGGTCCCGCGCATGCCCCGGGTCAGCAACACCTTGTAGGTGTTGCGCACCGCCCGGTCGAACTCGTCGGCGGTCCCACGCTTGGCTTGGGTGTCGAAGCTCCGCTCCGGGTGCGACTCCCACCGGTCCCCACGCCAGACGAAGTCGGCGCCCATGATCACGCCCGCGTAGTCGTACTCGAAGCCTTGCGCGGTGTAGACACAACCGACCTGCTCGAAACCGGCGGGGTCGGACGCCCAGTAGGGCGTGCCCGGGGCCCCTGCATGCGATGTGTCCTTCTTGTTGTTCCACGGTCGCGACCAGTCCCCAATCACGACGTCTGGAACGAGCCCGCCTCCAACGATCGGGTCACTCCACTTCCAGGTGTATCCGGCGGCGATGCGGGCGCCGAATCCCTGATCGACGAGGTCACGAAGCCGCTGCTCCATCAGGGAGGGTGTCGGCGCCACGGCGACCGCAAAGTTCGCGTCACCCTCCCACACAGTCGGGCCACCCGGCGCGAGCCCGAGCAGCCGCAGCACCCACTCCTCGTAGGCACGAC
Source organism: Nocardioides marmorisolisilvae (assembly GCF_031656915.1). Classification (NCBI taxonomy): domain Bacteria; kingdom Bacillati; phylum Actinomycetota; class Actinomycetes; order Propionibacteriales; family Nocardioidaceae; genus Nocardioides; species Nocardioides terrisoli. Next base: position 2,027,111 of record NZ_CP134227.1, read on the forward strand.
TGCCCCCGCAGCGGAACTGGGCATCCAAGTCGACCACCACCGAGGAGACCCCGGCCGCCGAAGCAGCGGCACGGATGTCCGCCACCGTGCCGATCTCGCCCGGCCTGACCACCTGGTGCTGGTCGAGCAGGAACACCGGGACCCGAGCGGCATCGATCAGCTCGGCGACCTGCTGCTTACCTGTCCTCAACGCAGCCCTCGTATACCGATTGGCCGAGGTCTCGCGAAGCCGGTGCGCCTCGTCGAGGATGAGCACCTCGAGACCGTTCGGGTCGGCGCCGCCGAACTGGTTGAAGTACTTGAACATCGACCGCACCCGTCTGTCCCGCGCCCCCGCCACCTTGCGCAACGTCGAGGTGAACGCTTTCGAACCGGTCGCGTGCAGGACCGAACGCCCTTGGCGCGACAACTCGCCCAGCAACGACAGGGCTATCACGCTCTTGCCGGAGCCTGGGCCACCCGTGATCACTACGACCTCTTTGGTGTTGGCGGTCCGCGCCCGCTCCACCGCGCGCATCACCATGGAGTACGCCGCCTGCTGCTGGTCGAGCAACACGAACTGCTCGCGCCGTTGCACCTCATCCGCAGCCAGAGTGAGCAGCTGCTTGCTGGGCTTGACCGCGCTTCCAAGGAGCAGATCCGCTGCATCCACACCGCTGGCCGGTGCCAGCCGCGACCGCAGGTAGTCGTGGAACTGCCCCCGGCGCTGCCCGGTGAACAACCGGCCCTGGTCGTCCTCGGGCATCAGCCAAAGTGCCGCCACGTCCTGGTCGGTCGCATTGTGAAGGTAGGCGACTCCAGCAATCTGCTCCGGGTCCTGGGACAGGGTGGCCACGTAGTCAGTGAGGTAGCGGCAATACCCACGCACCTGCTCAACCGGATGCAGGCGCGTGCCCTGCCCCTCGAACTCGACCAGGTCATCCGATCCATCGAGCAGGAGGGCGCGACTCCACTGCTTGAGCTCCACCACGACGTACGACGGCCCACCTGTCACCGGATGTGTCCCGCAGAGGATCGCGTCCGCCCGCTTGCTGGTCAGTGGCAGCTGGTACTCCACCAGCACCTCGACCTCGCCCAGTCCGGCGTCGTGCAGGTCATCCGCCAGCACGGTCAGGCTCCGCTCCCACGAGCGCTGCTCAGCCGGTGCAGGCGAACGCCCCAGCTGGTGGCGGTACTGCTCGGTCAGCACGTTGACCAGCCTGTCAGCCCCCAAGGCAGAACGCAGCGACTGCGCAGACGCGCGATACAGCGGCACGAACACCCCAGGAAGACATGAATGACTTCCCGCACGGGTGGAGGCTTGTCAGAAGACGCGCGCTGTCGGGCCGTTGCGGATTACGAGAACAGCGTACGGCGATGCAGGAGGGGTCGTGCGCGATTGCGCGAGTACTCCCTAGGCCGCGTAGAGCAGTTTCGGTAGTCCCCGCCGGCGCAGCATTGACAGGCGGTGAAGTGACACTGCCCCGCTGTCGCGGCGTAACGGGTCACCGATGCCTGCGGCCGACCCCGTCATGTGAATGCGGGCGACGTCTCCGAGCCTGAACGCCGATCACCACCAGGACCACCACGATCGTCAGGAGCGTGGAGTAGTGGTTGATCCGGTGGACCACGTCCACGGCGGGCTGGCCGATGGCGTAGCCCAGTCCGACGCTTGGGCCGATCCAGAGCAGCGTGCCGACCACATCCAGCGCCAGGAAGGTCCGCAAGCGCATCCCAGACAGGCCCGAGGCGGCGTAGATCAGCACCGTCGGCACCGGTAGGTAGTAGGCCAGCACGACCGCCGCCGGCCCGAACCGTTCGGCCGTCCGCTCGAGCCGGGCCGAACGCGCCTTGCGTCTCGCGACACCACTCGGCGACGACGCGCGGCCCAGGAAGATGTGCAGCGCGCGGTCACCCCACCGCCGTCCTGCCCACCAGAAGACCCAGTCGAACATCATCGAGGCGGGCACTCCGGCGACCACCGCGAACCACAGCGGCAGTTCGCCCAGCCGGCTGTGCGCCCCGACCGTCACTTCGGCCAAGGTCGACCCGCTGATGATCTCGAGCAGCAGTGGGTGCGACCCGATCAGCGCGGGGACGAGCGGCCACAATGCGAGCGAGTACGCGAGGGACAGGCCGATCAGCAGCGCGATCACGATGTCTGCCCGTCTTGCGGTGCCACCCCACGGCGCGGGCACCCGCCTCGGTCCCCGCGGCTCCAGCCCATCCGTCGCAAGTGTCATCGGGTCGATTGTCCCACCGCCGTGGCCACTCCCTCGCCTCGCCAGGTCGGGTGCCCAACGGGGTCGGACGCACCGGTGGCGCTGGGCTGCGAACTGCCTACTGAACCGTTGCCGGGGCACGTACGTGTTCATCTATGAGGCACCCGTTCGGGGTTCTCGTCACCAGATATGAGGTTCCACATGTCATCGACCTTTGTAGGCAAATTGGTCCTGGGCACAGCAGCAGCCGCCGCCGTCGTGACCCTCGCCACCGGGTGTTCCAGTTCAGCCTCCAACCCCCCGACGCACAGCGGTACCCACAGCGGCACGCACAGCGGCACGCCCAGCGGCACATCCAGCAGCAGCCCGGCCCCGGGAGGCGGCGGCCCGGCGTTCTGACGACAGCCGGACAGGATCCCAGGGCCGGAAGGTGGTGCAGAAGATGGTGCAGGAGAGCTATGGCACAGCGGTGCCGACACAGGTTGTGACGAAGCCTCACGCAGCGGTCCGAGCAGGCACGAGGACGGCGCGGCTTCGCGTGTCGTCCGTCGTCTATCTCCCCGCCCTGTTGATCCCGGCGGTCGCGCTGCTCCTGGTGGGGGTCGGCTGGGCGACCCGGTGGGGTGGGGCGGACTTCGCCAGTTCGATGACGAGCCTCCGCGCCGAGACGATCGGCCCGCTCGCGTCAGCGCTGATCGTGCTGTTCCTCATCACTGAGCGGGTGCGCCCGGCCCAGTCGCGACCGTTCGCGGCCCGTGGCCACCGTCATGACGTGCTGTTTGCCGTGCTCAACGTCGTCTTCGTCGTCCCGATGGTGACCGCGCTGACTCTTGCGTTTGCCGATGTGGCACGCCGGCTGGCGCCTTGGGTGGTCCTTCCCAGATTCGGTGTGGTGCCGCGGTGGGTCGTGATCCTGGTGATCCTGATCGCGATGGACTTCTGTAACTGGCTGGTGCACCTGGCCAATCACCGGGTGCGAATGTTGTGGCGCTTCCACGAGCTTCATCACTCGCAAGAGGACATGAATGTCCTCACGGTCTTCCGAACACATCCACTCATCCACGTTTCGTATGTGCTTGCTGTGGTCCCGGCGCTGGTGCTGCTGGCCAATGGGGAACTGCCGACTCTGCTGCTCGTCGTGTACGGCGGCTCGGTCGCATTCGCCCACTCCAACACCAACCTGAGCTTTGGGCCGCTGGACCGAGTGTTCGTCAGCCCGAACTACCACCGAATCCACCACAGGAGCAGTGGTCCCCAAGACGTGAACCTCGGGTTCGCGCTGACGATCTGGGATCAGCTCACCCACCGTGCGGTGTTTCCCACCCCCGAGACCATCGGGGCCGACACGGGGCTGGCGCAGCGCCCCCTCCGGGTCGAACAGCAGGGACCTCGTGCGGATCACCTCAAGGTCTTCGCCGCCCAACTCCTCGGACCGTTCCGGCCGATGAACGAGCCCGTCAGGCTCGCGTCCGTCAAGGAAGCCGCGCCGAAGACGCCGAAGACACCGACGGAGCCGAGAGCGGCGAACGAGTCGTCCGAGGCACGGTGGTGAGCGTGGCCGCGCCCCAGCGCCGTACGCACTGGACGCGTCTGCTGCTCGGCACCGCATCAACCGGGCCGGCGGTGGACCTCGCGCTCCTGGTGGTGCGCGTCGTCCTCGCCTGGATCTTCATCGCCTATGGTGCCGCGAAGCTGTTCGGCGCGTTTCCCGGCTCGGGTCCGCACGGCATCCAGCAGACCGCGAGCTACATGTCCCAGGGGGCGCATCTTCGACCGGGCGAGCTCTTTGCCGTTCTGGCCGGACTGATCGAGTTCGGCGGTGGAATCGCGATGGCGCTCGGCCTCTGCACGCGTCTTGCCGGGTTGGCGTTGTTCGGGGACATGGTCATGGCGATGATCACCGTGACCTGGGCGACCGGACTCAACCCGGTCGCCTCCGGGCCGGGGTACCAGCTGAACCTGGCGCTCGCCGGGTTGGCACTCGCCGCAGCGCTGATCGGCGCCGGTCGATTCAGCATCGACGCTCTGATCGACCGCGCATGCGCTCGGCGACCAGACCTCACGTCGGCCGGCGCTGGGTCCAGAAGCTGACCCCGGCCCCATTCGCGGACCGGCGAAGCAGGTGTACGGCATCGGGTACGGATCGGTCTGCCGCACAGATGGCTGGCTCCCGGTTGCCGCGCCGGCCGCCCGCGAGCGGCCTTGGCAGCAGTCGCATGCGGCGACCACAGACCGGCGCGGCCGACCAGGAGAGCACCGTCAGCGGATCTCGGCACCCAAGGCGAGATCGAAGCCGGCGCCGTTGCGGGCCAGGCCCATCAGCAGGATCCCGGCCCACTCAAGGACATGAGTCATCTCGGGCCCACCAGCGTCGAGGGGCCGCAGGTCCAAGCTCTGCAGAAACGCCGCAACACGTGACCTCGCCTCGGCGCTACCGCCTGCGAAGAGTGCGTCCAGGGGCACATCTTGAGCAAGGACGTGGCCGAAGATCGAGTTCAGCGCCTTCACGACCTGTGTTCCCTCCGGCGCGGCGGCGGCGAGCTGTTGGGACACCGAGCTGCCTGGGGTCGTCGCGAGGCCGGTGGCGTCGGCGTTGAACGGGTTGGTGATGTCGATGAGGATCTTGCCGGCGAGCGCATCGCCGTAGTGGGTGACCACGTCAACCGCGCTCGCATAGAGGACGGCGACGATGACGATGTCACCCGCCGGCCTTGCGCCGAAGGTGCCGACGGTGGCTCCATTCCCGATCTGCTGGGCAAGGGCCTGAGCCTTCGCGGCGTCACGGCTCATGAGCTCAACGGTGTGGCCGTGCTTCGCCGCCCGGGTGCCGATGGCAGTGGCCATGTTGCCCGAGCCGATGATGCTGATGGCGGTCATGATGAAGGTCCCTTCGTGGTGGCCGGGTGAGGGCCTAGGTGAGGCACTCTCCGGTCGTGGCGTCATCCATAACCGGAGGGGAGCCTCATATTATTCCGGAGGGGCCCCTCATGTGGCAGAGGAACTCTCGAGCCCCGCGCCTGCAGCGACCCGTGAGCGGCGCCAGAAACGGAGGCCGCCCTCATCATCGTCGGTAGGCTGACGACGTGGGCGATGTCGAGCAGATGCGTAGGCCCCTGCGCCGCGATGCCCGGGAGCGCCGCGACAAGCTCATCGATGCGGCCCAGCTCGAGTTCGCCGCGCGCGGTGTGGATGCCTCCTTGGAGAAGATCGCACGTGATGCCGGCGTCGCCATCGGCACGCTGTATCGCCACTTCCCGACACGCTTGGACCTGCTCATGGCCGCCTTCGAGCCGCGGCTCCAGGAGTTTCTGGACGGAGCCAACAAGGCGCTGGAGATGGCCGATCCGTGGGAAGGGTTCGTCTGCTACCTGGAGAACCTGTTCGCGGTGCAGGCAGGTGACCGAGGCTTCAACGACTTCCTCTCCCGCCGGTTTCCTGGCAACGCCGAGACCGAACACATCCACGACCGCGTCTGCCAACAGATCGAGGACGTGCTCACCCGAGCCCAAGAGGCCGGCGAGGCCCGCCTCGACATCACCCAGGCCGACATCGTCAATCTGATCTGGTCCAACGGCCGGATCATCGACGCCACCAGCGCCACGGCGCCCACGGCCTGGCGACGTCAGCTCTACCTCATGCTCGACGCCTACCGGGCTGAGCGGGCACATCAGATCCCCGAACCGCCGATGACGGACGAGCAGCTCTACGACGCCATGGTCCATCTCAGCGAGGCGAAGTAAGGCTCAGGCCACACGTGCGACATGCGGAGACTCGACTCCACCAGTCCACCGGTCAACCACCGCCGGTGCGGACCTGCGCAACCAACCGCGCCGGCGCCTGCAGGCAGTAAGAATCGGTGAGCAGCTCGGCGAGCTCCTCCCAGTCCGTGCTCGTGTCGAGGATCAAACCGACCACATTGCCGCCCCAGCCGGCCTTGAAGTACGGCGGGCCCAGGTGCCGGAACGCCATCACCTCGTCGGGCTCGGCACGGAACACGATCCGGAACAGCTGGTCCTCACCGCCGAACGCGTGCGCCACCGTGGACCTGGCCACGCGCCAGCGCACACCGACCCAGGCGTCTTCCTCATGGACCTCCGGGAACGCCTCGAGCAGGCCGCGGAGGCGACGGACCCACTCCACCGGGACGTCGGGGCGCTGCGTCATTGCAGCAGTCTGCCCCCGGGCACCGACAACGACGAGGCCGACCTCAGATCGTCGTACGGCGGGGCCTCTTGTCCGAGGGGTCGTACTTGCCCTCGTCCTCGGCCCTCTGCGCCTTCTTGAGCTGCTTGCTCAGGCTCCACCCGAGAAAGGCGACCGCGAGAGCAAGTCCGATGAAGAGGGCGAACGCGCCCCAGCCAGCCTTCACGTCGTTGGGCTTGGGGGTCTTGTCGACCAGGCCGATCAACAACAGGGCGAACTGTGCGTACATGTCACCCATTGTCTCAGGTTTCCAGCTCGGCGTGACCCCGGATCCCCGCAAACAGGTCGTTCTCGGGAATCTGGGTCTCGACCAACGAGCGGGCGAGTTCGAAGTCCTCGGTCGGCCAGACCTGCTGCTGGAGCTCGCGGGGTACGGCGAACCAGTGCCCGTCGGGGTCGATCTGGGTGGCGTGGGCCAGCAGGGCCTGGTCTCGGACACCGAAGTAGTCGGCACAGGGCACCCGCGTGGTGATCCGGGCGTCGTGGGCCGGGTCGGGCTTCCAGTCCTTGAGCCGTTCGGCCCACGGCGACTCCAGGCCGTGCTCGAGCATCGCGTCGTGCAGCGCCTGGGTCCGCGGCCGGTTGAAGCCGTGGTGGTAGTAGAGCTTCAGCGGCTGCCACGGCTCGCCCGCATCGGGATAGCGGGCGGAATCGCCGGCCGCCTCGAAGGCGGCCACGGTCACCCGATGGCACTGCACATGATCGGGGTGCGGGTAGCCGCCGTTCTCGTCGTACGTCGTCACCACGTGCGGCCGGAACGCCCGCATCAACCGCACCAGGGGCGCTGCTGCCTCCTCCACCGGCACCAGCGCGAAGCAGCCCTCGGGTGGCGGCGGCAGCGGATCACCCTCCGGCCAGCCCGAGTCGACGAAGCCGAGCCAGTCCTGGCGCACGCCGAGGATGTCGCGGGCCCGCTCCATCTCCTGGCGCCGGATCTCGCTGATGTTCGCGAGCACGTCGGGCCGGTCCATCTTGGGATTGAGGATCGAGCCGCGCTCCCCGCCGGTGCAGGTGACCACGTGGACGTCGACCCCCTGGGCGACGTACATCGCCGTCGAAGCGGCTCCCTTGCTGGACTCGTCGTCCGGGTGCGCGTGCACGTGCATCAGGCGGAGCATGGGGGCCATCCTAGGGTCCGGGCCGCAGCCCTAGAGTTGCAGCGTGACGGACCTGATGAGCGACCGGTACGGCCATGGCCGGGTGAAGCGTTGGCCCGTCGTCTTCGGGGCTGTGCTGGGGCTGGCCGGGCTCGGCTGGCTGGTCTGGGCGGTCTGGGGGCAGAGCACCCCGGAGGTCACCTCCGAGGCGGTGTCCTTCGCCGTACCTGACGCTCATCACGCGCGGGCGACCATCAACGTGCACCTCGCCAACAGTGACGTCCGGGCCACCTGCCTGCTCCGTGCGACCGCGTTCGACCACACGATCGTCGGCGAGCTGCACTTCCGCGTGCCGAGCGATCGAGGCACGGACTTCAAGGTCACCAAGACGCTGCGAACCGAACGGCGGGCGACTACCGTGGAGTCGATCGGATGCACGGCACCCGGGCAGCGTCACCCACGCTGATTTGGGTACCGGCCTGTCCCGGTTGCTAGACTTGTCCACTTGCCCGTCCGGCTGGTCGAGACCTCCCACCGGATCAAGGAACCCCCCCGTACCACAGGAGTTGCGCACATGACTCAGCACACCGGGTCCGAGAAGATCTGGCTCACCCAGGCGAAGTACGACGAGCTCAAGGCCGAACTCGAGCACCTGCAGGGGCCTGGTCGCGCGGCCATCGTCCAGCGCGTGAGCGATGCCCGGGACGAGGGTGACCTGAAGGAGAACGGCGGCTACCACGCCGCGCGCGAGGAGCTCGGCAAGTGCGACGGCCGGATCGTGCAGCTCAAGGACATCCTCACCCGCGCCGAGGTCGGCGAGACGCCGCCCGACGACGGTGTGGTCGAGCCCGGCATGAAGGTGACCTACCGCTTCGCCGGCGACGACGACGAGGAGACCTTCCTGCTCGGTGCCCGGGAGATGGGCGGCGAGGACATCGAGGTGTTCTCTCCCCAGTCCCCGCTCGGCTCGGCGATCATGGGTGCCACGGTCGGCGACACCGTCGAGTACGAGGCCCCCAATGGCAAGACCCTCAAGGTCGAGATCGTCAACGCGGTGCCGTACAGCGACTGAGCGACGGCTCGTCGCCCACTTCCCACAGCAAGGTCACTCTTCACACACCGACTCTCCTGTGTGAACAGCACCGTTGGGTTCTGAACCTGGGAAAGGTCAGCCCGGCTGCTCGACGCGGTAGCCGTGCTCGCGGAGGCGGGCGACGACGGTCTCGGCGTGGTCGGTGCCGCGGGTCTCGAGCTGCAGCAGCACCTCGACCTCGTCGACGCTGAGGGTGGTCGAGAGCCGTTCGTGGACCACCTCGAGGACGTTCGCGCCGGCGTCCGCCAGCTCGACGAGGAGCCGGGCAAGCCCACCTGGACGGTCGGGAATGCGCACGCGCAGCTGCAGGTAGCGGCCGGCCGAGGCCATGCCGTGCCGGATCAGCTTGCCCAGCAGCAGCGGGTCCACGTTGCCGCCGGAGAGGACGGCGACGGCGGGCAGTCGCAGCGTGGCCGCATGGTCGAGTACGGCGGCCACGGCGACGGCGCCCGCGGGCTCGACCACGAGCTTGGCACGCTCGAGGAGCAGCACCAGCGCCCGTGAGATGGACTCCTCCGAGACCGTCACCACCTCATCGACGTACTCTGCGATCGAGCGGAACGGCACCTCGCCGGGCCGGCCGACCGCGATCCCGTCGGCCATGGTGTTCATCGTGGCCAGCGCGACCGGATGGCCCTGCGCCAGTGAGGCGGGGTACGCCGCTGCCTGCTCGGCCTGGACGCCCACCACGCGGACGTCTGGCCGCAGCTCCTTGACCGCGGTGGCGATCCCGGCGATCAGGCCACCTCCGCCGGTTGGGACCAGCACGGTCGCGGCCTGCGGGGCCTGCTCGATGATCTCCAGTCCGCAGGTGCCCTGGCCGGCGACGATGTCCGGGTGGTCGAAGGGATGGATCAGCACCGCTCCGGTGCGGTCGGCGAAGGCCAGCGCCTCGACGAGCGCCTCGTCGATGGTGGAGCCGTGGAAGACGACCTCGGCGCCGTACCCGCGGGTCGCGTTCAGCTTCGGGATCGGCGCGCCGTCGGGCATGAACACGGTCGCGCTGATGCCGAGCATCTGCGCCGCCAGCGCGACCCCCTGGGCGTGGTTGCCCGCGGAGGCGGCGACCACACCGCGGGCCCGCTCGTCCTCGGTGAGCCGCGACATCCGCGTGTAGGCACCGCGGATCTTGAACGACCCGGTGCGCTGCAGGTTCTCACATTTGAGCTGCACGGTCCCCTTCACGAGGGAGGAGAGCCACCGTGACTCCTCCATCGGTGTGCGGATCGCGACGCCACCGAGAAGCGTTGCGGCGGACTCGATGTCGGCGAGGGTCACCCGAGGGATCGTGGTCATGAGGGCAGCGTAGAGCCGGATCACTCCTCGGAGCCGTCGGACCCGCTCCCGGGACGTTCGACGGCCCGTTCGCCGGGATCGCGCTCCGGATCGTCCTCGAGCGACTCCTCCCCGGCGCTGTCGACCGTGACCGCGTCCAGGCGGTCGTCGGCCAGCGCCGGGTCCGGCCCCGGATCGCCCTCGGCCGCCTCATCCGGCTGCTCGCCGATGTCGGTCTCCTCGGCGAGGTACTGCACCACCGCGTTCACCGCCGCCACGAACGGCACCGCGATCAGTGCGCCCGGGATGCCCGCGATGATCACGCCGGTGGCGATCGCCACGATCACACCCAGCGGGTGGACCGAGACGAAGCGGCCCATCAGGAACGGCTGCAGCACGTGCGCCTCGACCTGCTGGACGACGACCACCCCAGCGAGCATCAGCAACGCGGTGATCGGGCCCTTGGCCACCAGCGCCACCAGGACCGCGACCGTCCCGGACAGGGTGGCGCCGATCATCGGGACGAAGGCGCCCAGGAAGACCAGCACACCGATCGCGCCGAGGAACGGCAACCCGAGCACCAGGGCCCAGATCACGATCCCGATCGCGTCAGTGGCGGCAACCAGCACCGTGGCGCGGACGAACTGGGTGAGGGAGCGATGGGCGACCTGGCCCGACGCGTCGGCACGGAGCCTGGCCGCCCTCGGGAACAGCCGCACGATCCAGGCCCAGATCACCTTGCCGTCGGCCAGGAAGAAATAGGTCGCGAACAGCACGATGAAGAAGCCGGCGACGATGTGCCCGACCGCCGTACCGATCTCGGTGACCTTGCCGGCCAGGTGCTTGCCCTCGCGGGAGACCACGTCCTGGGCGTTCTGGATGAAGTCGTTGATCTGGGAGTCGGAGGCGTTCAACGGACCGGTGCGCAGCCAGTCACGGATCTTCTCCAACCCGTCGACGACCTGGTCGGAGAGGTGCCCGATGCCGGCGCTCACCTGCTGGCCGACGAAGGCGAGGAGCAGCGCCACCGCGGAGACGCTGATCAGCACGACGATCAGAGAGCCGAGCTTGCGGGGCACGTGGACCCGCTCGAGCCATCGCACCAGCGGGGCCAGCAGCGCGGCGAGGAACAGCGCCAGGATCAGCGGCAGCACCACCAGGGCGGCGTGCCGCAGCCCCCACAGGATCATCACCAGGGCCACCGTGATCACGATGAACCGCCATGACCAGGCCGCCGCGAGGTCGACGCCGTACGGAACCTCGGCCCGGGTGAAGTTCGACGCGCCGCCCTCGATCCGCGGCTCGGCCTGGTGCCGCGTCGAGCGTGCCTCGGCCCATTGCTGGGCCAGCCGCTCGCGCAGCTTCTCCTCGCGTGCCCGCGAGCTGGCGAGCCGCTGCTCAGCCTCGGAGCGCGCCCGGGCACTGCGCTGCCGGCGTCGGGCGCGCCAGCCACCGGACAGTGCCGGTCGGGATTCCCTCACCACGGTGCACAGGCTATGCCAGCAGTCGGGCCAGTCCGGCCGCCGCGGCGGGATGGTCCCCGGCGAGCAGGCCGACCGCGACGAGCAGATGGACCCGGTCGACGACGACCCGTGGCCGCGCGGGCTGTTGCCAGCCGTCCGTCGACTCGCCGGTCGCCGCTGCCAGGATCGCCGACGCCGTGGCAGCCGAGGCGTTGCGCAACACGCCGCCGGAGCCCACCATCAGGTCGATCTCACGCAGGTCCTTGCCGCTGCGCTCGACCACGCGGCCGTCGGGGGACATCACCACCCGGGACCGGCCGACGTGCCGGCGTACCGCGAGCACGACCGCCGCTCGGGCGATCGTCTCCTCGTCGACGCGTTGGGCCTCCGTGGTCGGCAGGAAACCGGGGTCGGCGGTACGTCGCTCCCCCGCGGGCACCAGCATCGGATCGGCCAGCCCGGCGTCGATCGCGGCGGAGACGGTCGACACCGCGCTCCATCTCATCCCGAGGTCCCCCTCGACCGTGCGCGTCACCGGGGTCACCGCGACGACGTCTCGGCGCAGCTCAGCGGTCTCGGGATCGAGACGGACCACCGAGTGGACGTCGGTGGTCGCGCCGCCCACGTCCACCACCGCGACGCCAGTGCCCAGGTCGAGCGCCTCGGCGAGCACCTCGACCCCGGTGAGCACCACGTCCGGCGTCGCTCCGCGGACCATCGACACGAACTCGGGCCGGGCACTGAGCTGCTTGCCGCCGATCACGTGCGCCAGGAACATCTCCCGCACGGCGGACCGGGCAGGCTCCGGGTCGAGCTCACCGATGCGCGGCAGCACGTTGCCGGTCAGTACGACGGGCAGACCGGCGTCGGTCAGCGTCGCGCTGACCTGCTCCCGCGCCGCGGCATTGCCGGCGACCACCACGGGCCCGCGCCAGCTTCCCGCAGCGAGCTCGGCCGCGTTCTCGAGCAGCGGGGCGGCGTTGCCCCCGTCGGTCCCGCCGGTCAGCAGGACCACATCCGGGCGGGCCTCGGCGGCGAGCTCCTGCCACGACCCGGGCGGGTGCGGGTGACTGAGCACGCCCACGACGATGCCCCCGCTCGACAGCGCCACTCGACGTCCGGCCTCCGCAGTGACCAGCTCCTCCTGACCGACCACAACGATCCGCAGCCCACCACCGGCCGACGAGCAGGCCCGTTGCTCGGCCGCGTCCACGTCGGGGTGGTCGGCACGCAGGGCGGCAACGCAGCCGTCGTACCCGTCCATCAGATCGGTGTCGATGGTGGTCCGGTGGGTGGCCGTGCCCAGCAGTCCCCCGCCGTCCACGTCGACGAGAAGCGCCTTGGTGAAGGTCGAGCCGAAGTCGACGCAGAGGACGAGCTCAGCCACCCAACGCCCGCTCGAGGTCGGCGAGGAGGTCGTCCGCGGTCTCGATGCCGACACTGAGCCGGATCAGGTCGGCGGGCACCTCGAGGTCGGTCCCGGCGACCGACGCATGGGTCATCCGGGCCGGATGCTCGATCAGCGACTCGACGCCGCCGAGCGACTCGCCGAGGGTGAAGACGTCGGCGCGCTCGCAGACCTGGAGCGCCTGGGCCTCGCCGCCGTTGACCCGGAAGGAGACGATCCCGCCGAAGCGCCGCATCTGACGGGCGGCGGTCTGATGGCCGGGGTGGGTCTCGAGACCGGGGTAGATCACCTGCCCGACCGATGGGTGGGCGCTGAGGAAGTCGACCACCCGCTCGGCGTTGTCGCAGTGCCGGTCCATCCGCACGCCCAGCGTCTTCAGCCCACGGAGCACCAGCCACGCATCGAACGGACCCGCCACCGCGCCCATCGAGTTCTGGTGGAAGGCGACCTTCTCGGCCAACTCGAGATCACGGACCACGAGGGCGCCGCCGACCACGTCGGAGTGGCCGCCGCAGTACTTCGTGGTGGAGTGCACCACCACGTCCGCGCCGAGCGTGAGCGGCTGCTGGAGGTACGGCGAGGCGAAGGTGTTGTCGACCACCAGCAGCGCCCCGGCGTCGTGGGCGGCGGCGGCCAGGGCCTCGATGTCCCCGATGTTGAGCAGCGGGTTCGTCGGCGTCTCCAGCCAGACGAACCGGGTCGTCCCGGGCCTGATCGCCGCGCGCACCGCGTCGACGTCGGACACCGGCGCCGAGGAGTGCTCGACGCCCCAGCGCAGGGCCACCTTGTCGAACAGCCGGAAGGTGCCGCCGTACGCGTCATCGGGGATGACCACATGGTCACCGGGCGCGCAGACGGTGCGGATCAGGGTGTCCTCGGCCGCCAGCCCGGAGGCGAAGGCGAAGGCGCGCTCCCCCTCCTCGAGCGCGGCCAGGTTCCCCTCCAGCGCGGTGCGGGTCGGGTTGGCCGATCGGCTGTACTCGTAGCCGCCCCGCAGGCCGCCGACACCGTCCTGCTTATAGGTGCTGGTCGCGAAGATGGGCGGGATCACCGCCCCCGTGGTGGGGTCGGGCTCGTAGCCGGCATGGATCGCACGCGTCTCGAAGCCGGCCTTGTTCGCCTGTTCCCGGGTGCTCACGCGGGGTCGCCGTTCCCTGGTGCGGAGGACCGCAACGGAGCAGCAGGACGTCGTGGGGTGCTCATGACCCCGACCCTATGCGCCGACGCGGAGCAAAGCAGGCCCTGCTCCGCGCGGCCCGTAGCCGCAGCCGACGCTGCTCGTTGCGGCTTCCATGAGACTGCTCAAGGTCCTGCTCGTCCTCAGCGTGCTGATCGTGCTCGCCTGCGCTCCGGCACACGCGACCGCGACGGGTCCCGGCGGCGGACCCGGCAACCCCCTGGGGACGCTGGTCACGCCAGAGCTGACCGACCCGGTGATCGCGGCGCTGCCCGCGCTGCCGACGCCGTACCGGCCCTATCGCAGCAGCATCTGCCGCAGCGCGAAGCCGGCGTGCATCGATCGGGTGATCACCACGATGCAGCGGCGCCTGCAGCCGCTGGCCCGCTCGTGCAGCCACGACGCGATCTTCGCCCTCGCCTACCTGCGCGTCACACAGAACGTCAAGAACGCCACCGATCACGGCTACTTCGCCGACCGGCGCTGGCTGACCCGGCTCGACGCGGTCTTCGCGCACATGTACTTCCGCACGATGGACCGCTATCGCGACGGCCGGGGCGTGCCGCCGGCTTGGAAGGTCGCACTCGACGCCTCGCACGACCGCCAGATGAACGGACTGGGCGACTTCATGCTCAACATGAACGCGCACATCAACAACGACTTCCCCCGGGCGCTCGTGGTCGACGGTCTCACCGCGAAGGACGGCACCAGCCACAAGCCGGACCACAACGCCTACAACGACCGCCTCGACACCCTCTACGGGCCGGTGTTCGGCGAGGAGGCGCGTCGGTTCGACCCGACGTTCAACACCTACGACGTCCCTCCGTTCACACTGACCGCGGCCGGCACGATCATGCGGCTGTGGCGGGAGGCGGTCTGGCGCAACGCCGAGATGCTCGCGGACGCCAGGACGCCGCAGCAGAGGGCGATGGTCGGCCACTACATCGACCAGTACGCCGCCACCCAGGCCCGGATGATCAAGGCGATGCCGATCTTCCGCAGCACCGACCACTCGAAGGCGCGCGACGCCTACTGCGCCACCCACCGGTAGTGCGTCAGCCGCGGTCCGGACCGACGCCCGACCGCTCCGTCCACGATCGGCCGAACCGGTCGCCGGCGCGATCGCTTGCGCGGCCGGAGAGAATGGAACCGTGCTCTTCAACCGCTCCAAGACCCAGTTGCCCTCCGCCGACGACGCGCTGCCCGGCCGGGACGCTCCCGCCTTCCCGCTGCCCGACAGGCACGTGGTGCTGGACGCGCCGGTGATGACCGACGAGGTGCCCGCGGGTCTCGAGGTCGCGCTGTTCGGCCTGGGCTGCTTCTGGGGCGCCGAGGAGATCTTCTGGCAGGTCCCCGGCGTCTGGTCGACCTCGGTCGGGTACGCCGGCGGGCTCACCCCGCACCCGACCTACGAAGAGGTCTGCACCGGGCGCACCGGTCACACCGAGGCCGTCCGGGTGGTCTACGACCCGACGAAGGTCTCCTACGAGGACCTGGTGGTGACCTTCTTCGAGGTGCACGACCCGACCCAGGGGATGCGTCAGGGCAACGACCTCGGCACGCAGTACCGCTCGGCGATCTACTACACCGACCCGGCGCAGGAGAAGGTCGCACGCTCGGTGATCGAGCGCTACCAGCCCGAGCTGACCCGGCGCGGATACGGCCCAATCACCACCGAGGTGGCCCCCGCACCGACGTACTACTACGCCGAGCCCGCGCACCAGCAGTACCTGGCGAGGAACCCGTTCGGGTACCGCTGCCACGCCGCCACGGACGTCCCGGTCCCCCGCTGACGGCCCCGATCGGGGCCTGCGCATCGCAGGGAACCGTCGGCGCTGGGATGCGGCGGTGTGAATTGCCTCCCCTTGGGCACCTGCACGCCGCGGTCAACGGCGACCGCCTTGGGAAGGGAGAGGAACTCGCATGATCATCCTCGGTGTCATCCTCTTGATCCTGGGAGCGGTGTTCAACATCGCGATCCTGTGGACCATCGGCATCATCCTCGTGATCATCGGAGCCGTGCTCTGGATCCTCGGCACGATGGGGAGGGCAGTGGGTCCGCGCCGCCACTACTGGTGAGGTGTAGGAACGACCACGCACACGATGCACCGGCCGGCCGTGTCACACAGACACGCCGGCCGGTGTCACCATGTCGAACCCCCGAGAACCTGGACACACGAGGAGGAGCGAGATGAGTGCGAAGGTCTACGACAGCGCGCAGGCGCGTCGGTCCGCGGTGCGGGTGCCGCTCGACACCGGTGACTCGCTGATCGGCAAGATGATGAGCTGGTACTCGCGTCGTACCTATGGCGACGTCCTCGACAACGGCCTGGCCATGCTGCACAACCGGCCGGTGCTCTGGTCGGTGCTGAGGTTCGAGAAGGGCGTCGCGAAGTGGAAGCGCCTCGACCCGGACCTCAAGACGCTCGCCCAGATGGCCGCCGCGGCCATGATCGGCTGCAGCTGGTGCATGGACTTCGGCTACTTCGCTGCGCACAGTGCCGGGCTGGACACCAGCAAGCTCGAGGAGGTGCCGCGCTGGCGCGACTCCGACGTCTTCACCGCACAGGAGCGCCGGGTCCTGGAGTACACCGAGGCGGTGACGTCCACCCCGCCCACGGTGACCGACGAGATGGCCGAGTCGCTGCGCTCCGAGTTGGGCAATGATGCCTTCGTGGAGCTGACCATGATGATCGCGGTCGAGAACGAGCGGTCCCGGTTCAACAGCGCGCTGGGGCTGACCAGCCAGGGCTTCAAGGAGCACTGCGAGCTCCGGCGGTGAGCACCGACCCGTTCACCGAGCACCGCGGCCTGCTGTTCACCGTCGCCTACGAGATGCTCGGCAGCGCGGCCGACGCCGAGGACGTCCTCCAGGACTCGTGGCTGCGCTGGGACGCGGTCGACCAGGACCAGGTGCGCGACCCGCGGGCCTACCTGGTCCGGATCGTCACCCGCCAGTCCCTCAACCGGCTGCGCACCCTGCAGCGCCAGCGGGAGACGTATGTCGGACCGTGGCTGCCCGAGCCCCTCGTCACCGCGCCGGACGTCTTGGAGGACATCGAGCTCGCCGACTCGGTGTCGTTCGCGATGCTGCTCGTCCTGGAGACGCTGACCCCCCTGGAGCGAGCGGTGTTCGTGCTGCGCGACGTCTTCGGCTTCGAGTACGACGAGATCGCGACCGCGACCGACCGCAGTCCCGCAGCGGTCCGCCAGCTCGCCAGCCGCGCCCGCAACCATGTGCAGGCGCGGCGGCCCCGAGTGACTCCTGCCGAAGATGTCCGCGAGGTCACCGAGCGGTTCCTGGCCGCCTCCGTGACCGGTGAGATCCAGCCGCTGCTGGACCTGCTGGCCCCGGACGTCGTGCTGCTCAGCGACGGCGGCGGCAAGAAGCAGGCCGCGCTGCGACCGTTGCACGGCGCCGAGAAGGTCGCGCGGTGGCTGATCGGCGTGATGCGCAAGGAGGCGGGCAAGGAGTTCGACTTCGCCTGGACCACGGCCAACGGGCGTCCGGCGATGCTGCTCTACGCCAACGGCGAGCTGGACTCGATCGGCACGGTGCACGCCGTCGACGGCAAGATCACCGAGGTCTACCTGGTCCGCAACCCCGACAAGCTCGCTGGCCTCGAGCTGCTCCGCGAGGTGCGCCGCTGACGGCGGGTCGCCGGATCAGTCGTCGCGGTCACGGACGTAGGCCCCGAAGCCAGGCAGCGTGAACCGCACCAGGCCATGCCCGACCGGCTCGATCACGCCCTTCTCGATCAGCCGGTCGCGCGGGACGCTGATCGACCGCGACTCCATGCCCATCCCCTCGGCGATCGCCGCCCGGGTCACGTTGCCGGTGCCCGAGCCGGCCGCCTCGGCCTGCGCCATCGCCAGGAGCAGGGCCTGCTCGGCCCGGGTCGCCGAGTTCCACCGCGCCCGGTGCATCGCCTCGATCTGCCGGCGAGCGGCCGGGATGCCACGCCGTACGTCGACCAGCGTGAGCCGGCCGCCCGGTTCGGGACCCGCCGCCGTCCACGTCGTGCTGCCCAGCAGCTGGAGGAAGTACGGGTGTCCCCGCGCCTCGTCGACCACCGCGCCCAGCGCCGCTGCCGTCCATCCGACCTCGAGCGCGTCGGCCGGGTCGGCCAGGGCGGCTCGGGCGTCCGAGGGAGCGAGCAGGTCCAGCGGCACGAAGGAGCTGCGCTCACCGAAGGTGGCTGCGCGGGTCAGCGCCTCGGGGGTGACCGGAAGCCCGGCCGTCACCACCGCGAGCGGGTTGTCCTCACGGTCACCGTCGAGGTTCTGGAAGGCGTTGAGCAGGATCGACATCTCGTCGGCGGACGCGGCGTGGAGCTCGTCGACGAACAGCACCAGGCCGGCGCCGCCGCGGTTGCGCACCCGCACCGCGGTGTCGTGGAGGAGGTCCTCAAGGGCGCCGATCGGTGCCGAGCCCGGGTCGGGTGCCGGCCGGTCGCCCGACGCGAGGGTCGCGCTCACCTTCACCGGGACGCCGGGGACGCCGAGCTCGAGCGTGATCCGGTCGAGGAAGGAGCGCCACCGACGGGCCTCGTTGCGGGGCACCACGTCGGCGCGTTGCAGGCTCCGCTCCACGGCCCGCAGCAGCTCGGGCAGGAAGGTCCGCGACCGCGAGCAGGAGATCCAGGCGGTCAGGCATCCCTGCGCCTGCGCCTGGCGCTGGGCCGTGCGCAGCAGCGAGGTCTTGCCCACCCCGCGAGGCGCGTGGAAGACCAGCAGCGGGCCGCCGATCTCACCGTACTGCGCGACGCGTGCGATCTGGCTGCGAATCGTGTCCAGCTCGACGGCTCGCCCGGCCAGCACGCGCGGCACCTGCCCGGGCGTGTAGGGGTTGGGCAGCGCAGCCATCCGGCTCCTGACGGGATAGGTTGAGATACTTGGACGAAGTATAACAACGTATCCACCCGCGCCGGACTCACCCCTCGCGGAGCCACGGGATCATCCCGCCGGCGAGCACCATCGCGATCTGCCGCTCGGAGAGTCGGTGCCGAACGGCGTAGACCTCGTCACGGGTCTCGTTGCGCACGGTGAGCTCTGGACCCGAGGCAACGGCCTCGCGGACCTCGTCGAGGACGAGAACGTCCCCCTGCTGGATCCGGTCGTGGTCCGCGGGATCGACGAACTCCAAGGCGAGCACGCCGAAGTTCGCCAGGTTCTGCCAGTGGATCCGGGCGTACGACGCCGCGAGCACCAGCCTGAGCCCCAAGTGGCGCGGGGCGAGCGCCGCGTGCTCCCGCGACGAGCCCTGGCCGTAGTTCGAGCCGCCCACGATGGCGTGTCCGTCGCCGGCGGCTGCCCGGCCGGCGTACTCCGGGTCGACGTCGGTGAAGGTGAACTCCGCGAGCCGCGGGATGTTGCTGCGGAACGGCAGCACGCGGGCCCCGGCGGGCAGGATCTCGTCGGTGGAGACGTCGTCGCCCACGACGAGCTCCACCCGCAGCTCGAGGCGGTCGGGCAGCGGGTCGAAGTCGGGCAGCGAGGAGATGTTCGCGCCCTTGACCAGAGTCACCCTGCTGGCTTCGTCCGGTGGCAACGGCGGCTCGAGCATCGATGTGTTCACGCTGGCGACCGCCGGCAGTGCCAGGGCCGGGTAGTCGATGCCGAGCAGGTCGGGCAGTTCGCGGGGGTCGGTGATCCTGCCGGTCAGGGCGGCCGCAGCGGCGGTCTCCGGCGAGCACAGGAAGACCGAGTCGTCGGCGGTGCCCGAGCGGCCCGGGAAGTTGCGCGGCATGGTGCGCAGGCTGTTGCCGGTGCTGGTCGGCGCCTGGCCCATGCCGATGCAGCCCATGCAGCCGGACTGGTGCAGCCTGGCCCCGGCTGCGATCAGGTCGAACGCGCTGCCCATCCGCATCAGGTCCTCGAGACTCTCCCGCGACGTCGGGTTCACGTCGAGCGAGACCCCGGGAGCCGTCTGCCGTCCCTTGACGATCTCGGCGACGATGGCGAAGTCGCGCAGCCCCGGGTTGGCCGACGACCCGACCACCACCTGCTCGACGGGCTTGCCCTCGACCTCGCGGACCGGCACCACGTTGCCCGGAGAGCTGGGCAGGGCGATCAGCGGCTCGACCGCGGCCAGGTCGATCGCCTCGCGTACGTCGTACTCTGCGCCGTCGTCGGCCAGCACCTCGACGAAGTCGTCGGACCGCTGCTCGGCGTCGAGGAACTCGCGCACCCGGTCGTCGGCCGGGAACACCGTCGTGGTGGCCCCCAGCTCCGCGCCCATGTTGGCGATCACGTGCCGGTCCATCGCGGTCAGCGTGTCGACTCCGGGACCGTAGTACTCGATGATCCGGTTGACCCCACCCTTGACGCCGTGGCGGCGCAGCATCTCGAGGATCACGTCCTTCGCGCTCACCCACGGCCGGAGCTCGTTGGTCAGCCGGACGCCCCAGATCTGCGGCATGGTGAGGTAGAGAGGCTCGCCGGCGATCGCCCGTGCCACCTCGAGTCCGCCGACACCGATCGCGAGCATCCCCAGCGATCCGGCAGCTGGCGTGTGGCTGTCGGAGCCGACCATCGTCCTGCCCGGCACCCCGAACCGCTGCATGTGGGTCGGGTGCGAGACACCGTTGCCCGGCTTGGAGAACCACAGCCCGAACCGCTGACACGCCGAGCGCAGGAAGGCGTGGTCCTCGGCGTTGTTGCTGTCCGCCTGGAGCAGGTTGTGGTCGACGTACTGGACGGAGACGTCGGTCTGGGCGCGCTCGAGCCCCAGCGCCTCGAGCTCGAGCATCACCAAGGTCCCGGTGGCGTCCTGGGTGAGGGTCTGGTCGATGCGCAGTGCGATCTCGTCACCCGGTACCATCTCGCCTGACACGAGGTGGTCGGCGATCAGCTTGTGGGCGACGGTGCGCGCGGCCATGCAGCCTCCTGTTGACGGACTCCCGGGAGGTACCCAGCAGCGGGACTCGCTAACTTGTGCCGCATGGCCACGTCCGCGGAGCACCAGCCGCTGCAGCCGCTGCTGACCCGCTGGGGGCGTGAGGTCGACCCGGACGCGCCGTGGCCCGAATACCCACGGCCACAAATGGTCCGCGACGTCTGGCAGAACCTCAACGGTCGCTGGGAGTACGCGTTCGGGACGGCGCCGGACCGACCCGAGCAGTGGGACGGTGAGATCGTCGTGCCGTTCTCGCCGGAGGCTCCGCTCTCGGGTGTCGGTCGGCAGCTGCGGCCCGACGAGTGGCTCTTCCAGCGACGCGTGTTCACGGCGCCGCGGCCACCGGAGGGAGGCCGGCTGCTGCTGCACTTCGGCGCCGTCGACCAGTCCTGCACGGTGTGGGTCAACGACGTCGAGGTGGGCCGACATATCGGTGGCTACCTGCCGTTCACCATCGACGTCACCGACGCCGTGACCTACGATGAGGACACGCTGGTCGTCCGGGTGCGTGACCTCTCGGAGACGGGCCCGCACGCACGCGGCAAGCAGCGCCTGGACCGCGGCACCATCTGGTACACCGCGCAGTCGGGCATCTGGCAGACCGTCTGGCTCGAGCCGGTGCCGACGCCGTACATCCGCGAGCTCACCATCACCCCCGATCTGCCCGGTGGCCGCTTCGACGTCGTCGCGCACACCAGTGACGGCAGGGAGCACCACCGGCGGGTCGTGCCTCAGCACCCCCACCCGTGGACGCCGGAGGACCCTCACCTGCACCACTTCGACCTCACCGTCGGTGACGACACCGTGCACGCGTACGGCGCGCTGCGCAGCTTCGGCGTCGGCCCGGACGAGGACGGCCGACCGCGGCTGCTGCTCAACGGTGCGCCCTACCAGCACGTCGGCGTGCTCGATCAGGGCTACTGGCCCGACGGGCTGCTGACGCCGCCGTCAGACGCGGCGATGGTGCACGACATCGCCACGATGAGGTCGCTCGGCTTCACCATGCTGCGCAAGCACGTGAAGGTCGAGCCGCTGCGCTGGTACCACCACTGCGACCGGCTCGGCATCCTGGTCTGGCAGGACATGGTCAACGGCGGCGGCCGCTACCGCCGTCTCGTCGCGGACCTGCCCGCGAGGCGACCGGTGCGCCTCTCCGACCGGCGGCACCGGCTCTTCCACCGCGACGACGCCGACGCGAGGGCGGAGTTCCGCGACGAGGTCCGACGTACCGTCACGCTGCTGCGCAACACGGCCTGCATCGCGGTGTGGGTGCTGTTCAACGAGGGCTGGGGACAGTTCGACTCCGAGGAGATCGCCGCCGAGGTGGTCGGCCTGGACACCGGCCGGCAGATCTGCCAGGTGAGTGGCTGGATCGACCAGGGCGGCGGCGACCTGCGCGCGTTCCACCGCTATGTGCGGCCGTGGCGGATGCCGCGCCCGGACCGTCGGGGGAGGGTCATCGCACTGAGCGAGTACGGCGGCCACAGCCTGCGCATCGAGGGCCACGACTGGAGCGACCGCGAGTTCGGCTACCGCCGGTTCCGGACGCCGGCCGAGCTGGCCGAGAGCTTCACCAGGCTGCACGCGGACGTCGTCGCACCGACAGTGCCACGCGGGCTTTCGGCCACCGTCTACACCCAGCTCAGCGACGTCGAGGACGAGCTCAACGGGTTGCTCACCTGGGACCGCGAGGTGCTCAAGATCCCTGCTGACACGGTGCGCGCGGCCCTGGCCCTGCTGCGACCCTCGACCTAGACCTGGACCGGGCCGCCGACGGCGTCCTCGTCATCCCCGCCTTCGGGCCGTCGGAGCACCAGCAGCGCGACGTCGTCCTCGGCGCCCTCCTGCCCGATCAGCTCCGACATCAGCAGCGCGGCCAGCTGGTCCGCGCTGTCGTCCGCCGCGGCCGCGACGACACGTCGCATGGTCCACAGGCCGGTGTCGATGTCCTGCCCGCGACGTTCGACGAGCCCGTCGGTGTAGAGGCAGATCCGAGTGCCCGGGAGCACCACCATCTCCGTGGTGCGCCGCTCGACCTCGTCGACCGTCCCCAGCGGTGGGTCCTCGCCCAGGGCCAGCAGCAGCGACGACTCGCGATGCCCCACCATCGGAGGCAGATGACCGGCGGAGGCGATCAGGGCCAGGCCGGTCCGCTTCTCATAGACGAGGTACACCGCCGTCGCCATCTGGTCGGGCTCGAACGCCCGCATCAGCTGGTCGAGCCGGTCCAGCACCCGGCCGGGATCGTCCTCGACCAGCGCGTAGGCCCGCAAGGCGCTGCGCAGCCGGCCCATCACGATGGCAGCCAGGAGACCGTGCCCGGCCACATCGCCCACCACGATGCCGAGTCGCTCCCCTGGCAGGTCGAACACGTCGTACCAGTCACCGCCGACGCCCAGCTGGCCGCCCGGGACGTACCGGGCGGCCAGCTCGAGACCCGACTGGCGGGGCAGTCCGCTGGGAAGCAGGCCGCGCTGCAGGACGCCGGCGGCCTGACGCGAGGTCCGAGCACGGAGCTGACTCACCGCGCTGGCGGCGCGCTCCGCGGCCAGCTGCAGCAGGGCCACCTCGTCGGGGCTGAACTCCCGCGGCTGCAGCGAGCCGACATGGAGCACGCCGAGGACCTCGTCGCCCACGAGCAACGGCACGCCCAGCATCGAGCGCACCCCCTTGTGGAGCAGCACCGGGTTGACCACGGTCGCCGGGCTGACCTCCGTGACGACCACGGGCTCGCGGCTGTTCGCGACCATCCCGGCGAACCCGCGCCCCACCGGGATCCGAGACCCCTGGAACACCTCCTCCTCGAGCCCGCGGGCGGCCGTCGCGAGGAGGTGCTGGCCGGAGTCGTCCATCAGCAGCACCGCGGCGGTGTCGGCGCGGAGCAGGTCGCGGACCCGGTCGAGCAGCTCGGGCAGCAGATCGTCGAGGTCGAGCTGGGTCAGCGCCAGGTCCGTGACCGCCTCGAGACGGTGCAGCTGCCCGCCGGGATCGTTGCTTGGGTCGGTCGAGGACACGGGTCTCCTCCCACGCCTTGTTGCGCCGGCCCCGGCTGCTGGAGAGCCCGCGACGCACGTTGTCGGTGACGATACTGCCGACGAGGTCCGGCCACCGGGTTTCCCTGACTCAGGGGTACCCGGGTCGGCGATCGGTCACGCAGAGCTCCATGCCAGCGGGGCCGCGCAACGTCGTCCAGCCCGCCGTACGGCGTACCTCCGTGGCACCGAGCCGCCGCAACCGGGACACCTCCGCGTCGCGATCGTCGCAGGCCAGATCGAGGTGCGCCCGGGTCGTGTCGCCGCTCTCGAGCCGCTGCAGCAGCACCCGGAGGGAGTCGCCCGAGTGCCGGGCGAGGCTCGCGAACTCGTCGTACCCCGGTGAGGGCTGCAGTTCACGGTCGAGCAGCCTCGACCAGAACATCGCCTCCTGGTCGAACAGCGCCGGCGGGATGTCGATGCAGACCTGGTCGGCCAGGCTGCTGTGCCCGTCCCAGGTGCGTGGCCGGGGCGGGCGGCGCTCGGCGCCGGTCACGGCGCAGAACGGAAGGCCGCCGGGCGAGGCCATCACGACCACGTCGGACTCGTCGACCAGGCGGGCACCCAGGGGGATCGCATGGTCACGCACCCGCGCCGGGTCATCGCTGTGCACGTCGAGGTGGACGCGCGGGCCGCCAGCACCCACGCGTTGCACCCGGAGCCAGTCGTCGGAGTCGTCCGCCACGAGGGTGGCGAACTGGCCCGAGTCGCCGCGGGTGCCAGACAGCCCGAGTCCGGTGACCGCCTGCCAGAAGGCGACACCGTCGTCGAAGCCGTCCGCGGGGAGGTCGAGGAACGCGGTCAGCCACATGCCACCGAGTCAAGCACCCGTAGGGTCGTTCTCGTGCGCATCGTGTCCCTGCTGCCCTCGACCACGGAGATCCTGTTCGCGCTCGGCGCCGGCGACGACGTCGTCGGCGTCACCTTCGAGTGCGACTTCCCACCCGAGGCCCGGCGGCGCACCATCGTGTCCACCAGCGCCATGCCCGAGGGACTGCTGCCCGAGGAGATCGATGCCTTCGTGGTCGAGGCGATGCGGCGAGGGGACGACCTCTACCACCTCGACGAGGGCGCGCTGTCCGGCCTGGACGCGGACCTCGTCGTCACCCAGGACCTGTGCGCGGTCTGCGCGGTCGACGTGTCCGTGGTCGACGACGCTCTCGCGCACCTGGGGTGTACGGCGCAGGTGCTGACCGTCGACCCCCACACCCTCGACGAGGTGCTCGCCTCCGTGCTCACCCTCGGGCAGGTCACCGGTCGGGAGCGATCGGCCGCGGCCCTCGTCGACGGGCTGCGGCGACGGATCGAGGCGGTCCGGTCGGCGGTGGCCGGCCGGCCTCGTCCCCGGTTGATGCTGCTCGAGTGGACGGATCCGCCGTACGCGCCGGGGCATTGGGTCCCGGAGATGGTCGAGCTCGCCGGCGGCGTACCCACGTTGGGGACGGCCGGGGAGAAGTCGGTCCGGGTCACCTGGGACGACGTACACGCGTCGGCGCCCGACCTGGTGGTGTGCGCGCCCTGCGGCTTCGACCTGGCCGGGTCGCTGGAGCTGGCCGGTCGGGTGCTCGACCGGCTACCTGATGTCCCGGTGTGGGCGGTGGATGCCAACGCGTCGTACGCCCGGCCGGGGCCGAGGCTGGTCGACGGGATCGAGGCACTGGCCGGCATCCTGCACCCGGGCGTGGTCGCGGCCTCGCCGATCGCCCAGCAGCTGCGCTGAGGTCACACCGCGCTCGGCAAAGTTGCGCCGCCTCGACGGGCTACGGCTGCAAAGTTGCGCCGCCTCGACGACCTCGGCGGAGCATACGGCGGGGAGACCCGACACGAGTTTGGGCCTCCCCGCCCTGCCCGTCAGCCCGGAGATGTGGAGGGACCTCCGTGTGGGCTCGATGCCCGACAACGCGGGCAGTGGCACAGGCCGGAAGGGGTTGAGGTCCCGGCTGATGCACCTGTCCAAGCGTAGGAGGGCGGCGAGGGGCTTGGCAGCGAAACGGACTTTTTGCCCGGATCGGCTCAGGCCCGGGCGAGGAAGCCGAGCAGGTCCTGACGGGTGAGCACACCGATCGGACGGCCGTCCTCCTGCACCAGCAGGGCATCGGCGTTCGCCAGGGCCGCCACCGCCTCGGCGACGGGAACGCCCGAGCCGACGGTCGGCAGCGGGTCGCTCATGTGCTCCTCCACCTGGTCGGCCAGCTTCGCGCTTCCGGCGTACAGCGCGTCGAGCAGGACCCGCTCGGAGACCGAGCCGGCCACCTCGGCCGCCATCACCGGCGGCTCCGCGCGGACGACCGGCATCTGCGAGACGCCGTACTCGCGCAGGATGTGCACGGCCTCGGCGATGGTCTCGTTGGGGTGGGTGTGCACCAGCGCCGGGATCTCCCCGCTCTTCCCGCGCAGCACCTCCCCCACGGTGCGGCCGGACGCGGCCGGGAGGAAGCCGTACTGGGCCAGCCACTCGTCGTTGAAGACCTTGGTGAGGTAGCCACGACCGGAGTCCGGCAACAGCACCACGATGACCGCGTCGTCGCCCTCCCGGGTGCCCTCGAGCTCCTTGGCCAGCTGTACCGCGGCGAAGGCGGCCATCCCCGAGGAACCACCGACGAGGAGCCCCTCCTCGCGCGCGAGCCGGCGAGTGAACGCGAAGGAGTCGGCGTCGGAGACCTCGATCACCCGGTCCGCGATGTCCCGGTCGTAGGTGTCGGGCCAGAAGTCCTCCCCCACGCCCTCGACCAGGTAGGGCCGGCCGGTGCCGCCCGAGTAGACCGATCCAGCCGGATCGGCGCCGACCACCTGGACCCCGCGCCCGCCTCGTTCGGCGCTGCGGTCCTTGAGGTAGCGACCGACCCCGGTGATCGTCCCCCCGGTGCCCATGCCGGTGACGAAATGCGTGATCCGGCCGTCGGTCTGCTCCCAGATCTCCGGCCCGGTGGTCTCGTAGTGCGAGCGTGGGTTGTTCGGGTTGGAGTACTGGTCGGGCTTCCAGGCGTTCGGCGTCTCCCGGACGAGCCGGTCGGAGACGTTGTAGTAGGAGTCGGGGTGCTCCGGGGCCACCGCGGTCGGGCAGACGACCACCTCGGCGCCGTACGCCTTCAAGACGTTGCGCTTGTCCTCGCTGACCTTGTCGGGGCACACGAAGATGCAGCGGTAGCCGCGCTGCTGGGCGACCAGGGCCAGGCCCACGCCGGTGTTCCCCGAGGTCGGCTCGACGATGGTGCCGCCGGGCTTGAGCTCGCCGGACGCTTCGGCGGCGTCGATCATCCGGACCGCGATCCGGTCCTTCACCGACCCCCCGGGGTTGAGGTACTCGACCTTGGCGAGCACGAGCGGGCCACGGTCGGCGGCCCCGGCACCCGCGTCCGGCCTCCTGTCCAGGGTCCGGTCGAGCCGGACCAGCGGGGTGTTGCCGATCAGGTCGAGCAGTGAGTTGGCATAGCGCATGGCCTCAACATAGTCGGCGCCGTCCGTAGGCTGTGCCCATGAGCAAGGCCGCCGCCGCACGTCGCCTCGCTGCTGCCGCCGTGTACGGCGGGGGCGGCCTGTCGGTGCTGGGCGCCTCGCTGTACGGCGTGCTGCGCGCCGAGGCCACCGTGGCGCGGCGAGTGATCGGCTACTTCGACGGGCGGGTGCCCGACTCCTCCGGCTGGTACGGCCGCGGCCGCCCGGGTCCGGCGATCAAGATCGCCTTCCTCGGCGACTCCTCCGCCGCCGGGTACGGCGTGCACAGCGTCGAGGAGACGCCCGGGGCGCTGATCGCCTCCGGCATTGCCTGGCACGCGGACCGCCGGGTGCACCTGCACGAGTTCTGCAAGGTGGGCGCCCAGTCCGCCGACCTGGCTGCTCAGGTCGAGGCAGCACTGGGCACCGAGCCGGACGTCGCGCTGATCCTGATCGGTGCCAACGACGTCACCCACCGGGTCCGGCCGTCGGTGTCGGTGCGGCACCTCGGCGAGGGGGTCCAGCGCCTGCACAGCGCCGGGGTCGCCGTGCTGGTCGGAACCTGTCCCGACCTGGGCACGGTCCGGCCGATCCCGCAGCCACTGCGCTCGGTCGCCCGAGCCTGGTCCCGCAGGCTCGCCGCGGCGCAGACCATCGCGGTCGTCGAGGCGGGGGGCCGCACGGTGTCGCTCGGATCCGTGCTGGGTCCCGAGTTCGCCGCCGCACCCGCGCTGCTGTTCGGGCCCGACCAGTTCCACCCGTCCGCGGCCGGCTATCGGTCGCTGGCCGCCGTACTGGTGCCATCGTTGCTGGCGCTGCTGGGTCTGGCACCCGACGACGAGGCCGAGCCCGTGGCCCTGCGCGGCGAGGGCGTGCTGCCGATCAGCTACGCGGCCGTCGAGGCGAGCAAGCACCCGGGCACCGAGCTGGGCGGCACCGAGGTCGCCGGCACCAGGCACGGCGCCGGTGGCCGATGGGTGATGCTGATGCGCCGCCGCCGGCCACGGCACGTGGACAGCGAGACGCCCGAGGAGTCCGAGGACTCCCCGGGCGTGCCCGAAGGTTCTGCCGGCTGACCCGGCGACGGTGCGCTAGTTGCCGCGCAGCGCGGCCAGGATGCGCAGCATCTCGATGTAGATCCAGACGATGGTCACGGTCAGGCCGAAGGCCGCGCGCCACGACTCTCGTTCGGGAAGGCCCGCGGCGATGCCCTTCTCGACGTAGTCGAAGTCCAGGATCAGCATCAGCACACCCAGGCCGAGACCGATGATGCTGGCCACGAAGCCCAGTCCGTGCAGACCGTTGAACCCGAAGCTGGCGTGGAAGAAGCCGAGCACGAAGTCGAGCACCACGACAGCGACGAAGCCGAACATCGCCGCGGTGACCCACTTGCGGAACTTGTCGCTGACCCGGATGTTGAAGAACTTGTACGCCGCCAGCGTGCCGCCGACCGCCGCCACGGTGCCGAGCACCGCCCCGACGACGACGCCGGGCCACATCGCCTCGAACACCTTGCTCATCGCGCCGATGAACACGCCCTCGCAGACGGCGTAGGCGAGCACCAGTGCCGGGCTGACCAGGCGCTTGAAGGAGTTCGCCATCGCCAGGCCGAAGCCGACGATGGCGCCGCCCATGGCGAGCATGTTCACGGTCTGCTGCGCGTGGGCGTCGGTGGCCACGTTGCCGGTCAGCAGCCAGGTGGCGGCGGCGGCCAGGACGACGACCAGCATGGTGAGGCCGGTCTTCTGGACCACCGAGTCGATGGTCATCGGGCCGGTGGACGCCGGCGCGTGGGTGGGCGGCGCCGCGTGCCCGGCGCCGGTCGGAGCTCCGCCGCCGACACTCCAGGTCGAGGGGTCACCGTAGCCGGCGTAGGTCTGCCCGTTGCCGGCGTAGGTCGGGTTGCCGTTGGCGTTGCGGCCGTTGAAGCCCGCTGCTCGCGCGAAGACGGGGTTGCGACTCTGCATGGTCTCCTCCTCTGGAGGCCGGAACGATCCGCCCACGGTGGCGGTCGCCTGACCACCCCGACTCTATCGGGGCGTCATCTGTGCAACGAATCCGTGGCCACGCTCGTTCCCGACGGGTACGGCTGGCTGTGCGTGGGGTGCTGGGGCGGCGCAGGAGCGGGGTTCGTGCCGGCGCCGGCCTCGGCACGCGCGAGCTGCGCGCCCACGACCAGCACACCGACCACGGCCAGCACCCGGATCCTCACGAGAACGGGAACGAGTTCTCCCCCAGATTGGTTACTGGCTTCCGACAATTCCGTCACCTTTCGGCCCGACGCACGCTGCCGCGCGCCGTACGTGCATGATCTGTCGAGTGAGTGGACCCGCAGCCGACGAGCACCCCACGGACGCCGTGCTCCCCGTGGAGGCCTTCGGGGAGGAGTTCCTCCGTCGGGTGCTGCACCTCGAGCGGGTGCTGGAGTCGATCGACCGGATCCTGGGCACCGAGTTCGCGCTCGGCCCGATAGGCGCGGGTCCGGGTCGCAAGGTCGCCCAGATCACCGCGACCGGTTCCTTCCTGCCCTGCACCGGCGAGCCCCTCGACGGCCCGGAGGTGGGCTATCGCGTGCTGGTACCGGTCGAGGTCGACTTCGACCTCGACCTGCGGGTGGACTCCCACCGCTTCCACGCCGAGGTCGTCGTGCCGCTGCGGGTGGTGATGCGGACCGTCGAGCCGCTGACGATCCTGTGGGACATCGACCCTCCGACGGCAGAGGACCTCGAGATCACCATCCGTGGCGAGACCCGGCGCTCGACGGTGCTGCAGAAGGTGTCCGGGATGGACTCGGAGCTGCGCCGGTTCCTGCTCCGGTTCGTCCAGCGCGAGCTCGAGAAGCCCCATGTCCGTCGGGCTCAGCGCATCGACGTGGCGTCGGTGATCGACGGCGCGTGGCCGCAGATCGCCGCCCAGTTCCTGCCCAACGGTCCCGAGGACCGCGCAGGCTGATCGGCTTATCCCTGGTGGGCGGAGAGGTTCGTGAAGTCCGCGGGACGATGGATGAGCTCGGCACGACTCGGAGGCCACACGAGCGCGAAGACCTTGCCGACGACGAGGTCGTCGGGCACGAACCCGCCGCCGGGATCGCCCATGTGCGCCCGTGAGTCGGCCGAGTCACCACGGTTGTCGCCCA
Organism: Nocardioides marmorisolisilvae; assembly: GCF_031656915.1. NCBI lineage: Bacteria > Bacillati > Actinomycetota > Actinomycetes > Propionibacteriales > Nocardioidaceae > Nocardioides > Nocardioides terrisoli. The sequence goes on from NZ_CP134227.1 coordinate 2,057,529, forward strand.
TCACCCACAGGTCGCCCTGCGGGACCCGGATGTGGAAGGCGCCGTACAGCGCGCAGGGGCGCGTCCCCTTCGGGAGATAGGAGCGCTCGTGCAGCGGGTGGCCATTGACCTCCAGGGGGCCGGCCGCACCCGGGCAGTCGACCCGGTCCCCACCGATGCCGATCACCCGCTTCACCAGGTGGCCGCCGGCGGGATAGAGACCGATCGCGGACAACGCCTCGGTCAGACTGTTCGACGGCGTGCCGTCCTCCTCGGCCGGCAGCCACCCACCCGGGTCCTTGAAGACCACGATGTCGCCACGCTGAGGCGTTCCGCTCCCCCAGTACGACGGCTTCTCCACCAGGATCCGGTCGTTCTTGATGAACTGCGGCTCCATCGACGGCGACGGGATGTAGAACGCCTGGACGAAGAACGACTTGATCACGACCGCGAGCACCAGCGCGATCACCAGCAGCAGGATGGTCTCCATCCACAACGGAAGCGGCTTCTTCTGCTTCTTCTCCCTGGCCGGCTTGCTGGGGAAGGGCGCGTCGGCATGGGTCACGCAGTGAGGCTAGCCCGCGCCGCCACGAAGCCGGCGACGGCCCACGGTCATGGGCGTCGGGAGGTGCCCCGGGTGGGGGTCGAACCCACACTGAGTCGCTTTTAAGGCGACCTCCTCTGCCGATTGGGATACCGGGGCGCTGGGCACAGTCTTGCCGATCGGGGCGCGGCCCTGGGTCACAGGTAGGTCTTGCGCGGAAAGTCCGCGTGCGCGCCGGCCAACCGGTCCAGGAACAGCAACCCGTCGCAGTGGTCGATCTCGTGCTGTCGTGCACGCGCCTCGAGGGCCTCCGCCTCGAGGGTGACGGTCTCGACTCCTCCGGGCAGCTGTCCACGGACGACGAGCCTGCTGGAGCGCCTCACGTCGCCGGTGAGGTCGGGCACGCTCATGCATCCCTCGCGGGCCTTCTCGTTCCGGGTGCCGCGGACGATCTCGGCGTTGCCGAGCACGAAGGCGCCGTGGTGGTCGCGGGCTCTCGGGTGCTGCGAGACGTCGACGCAGAAGATCCGCTGTGACGTCGCCACCAGGTCGTGCCCGAAGACGGTGATGGCGAGCTGGCTCATCCGGTCGATCCCCCCAGCTCTGCGGCGCGGCCGAGCACGGCGTCGATCATCTCCTCGGTCAGCCGGCCGGTGAAGGTGTTCTGCTGGGAGGGGTGGTAGCAGCCGAGCAGGGTGAGCGTCTGCGAGCCTCGCGACAGCGACACCTCGACGCCGTGCCCGAAGCGCGGCTTGGGCCGGGGAATCTCGAACCCGACCGCACGCAACGCCCGTAGCGCGGCGTCCCAACCGAACCCCCCGAGGCACACCACGGCGCGCACCGAGTCGACGACCAGCTCCACCTCCCGGTTCGCCCACGGCGCACAGGTGTCGCGCTCGGCCGTGGTCGGACGGTTGTCGGGCGGGGCGCACCGCACCGCAGCCAGCATCCGGGCACCCAGCAGCCGCTGACCGTCGCCGGCGTGGGTGGACGTGGGTCCGCTGGCCAGGCCGATCCGGTGCAGCGAGGCGAACAGCCAGTCGCCGGAGCGGTCGCCGGTGAAGATCCGGCCGGTCCGGTTCCCGCCGTTGGCCGCGGGAGCCAGCCCCATCACGAGTACGCCGGGCCGCGGGGCGCCCCAGCCCGCGATCGGACGGCCCCAGTAGGGCTCGCCGGCGTACGACGCCCGCTTGGTGCGTGCGACGTCCTCGCGCCACCGCACCAGCCGGGGACAGGCCGCGCAGACCGAGACCCGGGCGTCGAGCGCGTCGAGGTCGTCGATGCGGGCCAGCCGGGCCACGTCGGCCGCGGACCGTGCCACCGGCGTGGTCGCGTCGGCCGGGTCGTCCGGCCACCCGGTCCCGGGCGGCACCGGGCTGGTGAACTGCTGTCCCGTCAGCGGGTGCGGCAGCGGCGCGGCGGGCTCGTCCACGGACCGTCCACCCCCTCCGGTCACCGAGCGGTCGGCACGACGTCGAGGCGGGTCAGGGCGTCGATGACCGCGCGGACACGAGGGACCTCGTGGGTACGCAGGACGCCGGTGCCGCCGAGCGCGGCGAGCACCGCGAAGAACGACTCGGCCGTGCGGAACTCGTCCTCGAAGAGCATGAAGGCGTGCGGCAGGGCGTGGCAGACCGGCAGGCCGAGCCGGCGCAGCCGGAACGTGGAGAGGATGACCGAGGTCTGGTAGCGCAACCGCACCATCGGCTCGGTCAGGTTTCCGTAGTAGAACCCGAGCCCCGGGTCGACGGCCAGATGCTCGACCCCGCGGCGCCGGGCGAGCTCGATCCGAGGCCCGAAGTGGTCGAGCATGCTCGGGAACGGATCGGAGGCGACGGGGGCGTCGACGACCTCGCGGACGTTGGCGCCGGTGACCTGGCACAGGACCAGGCTCGCGCCGTGCCGGGCGACCGTCTCGAAGACCGCCTCGTCGTCGGCGGAGCCGGTCAGGTTCACCACCCGGGCACCGGCCTTCAGTCCGGCCTCGACCACGTCGACGTCGTACGCCTCGACCGAGACGACGATCCCCTCCGCGGCCAGCGCCTCGATGACGGGGACCAGCGCTGCGGCCTGGTGCGAGGGCTCGACCCGTGCCGCGCGCAGGGTGCTGGACTCCGCGCCGATGTCGACCAGGTGGGCGCCCTGCGCGATCTGGACCCGGGCCTTGCGGATGGCCGACTCCGTGGAGAGCGCCACACTCTCGCGGTAGGTCGAGTCCGGTGAGAGGTTCACCGTGCCCATCAGCACGGGTTCGGCGTCGGTGTCGACGAGTCGATCGCCGACCCGGAACGGGGCGACCGGCAGGTCGAGGTCGGGCCCATGCTCTTGTGCGAGTCGGGCCAGTGCCCGCAACGAGATCACAAGGGGACTCTAGAAGGGCCGGTCCGTGGGGTCGCCGGCACCCACGCGGGCCTCGCGGATCGCCCGTCCGCGGGCGGCGTCCTTCTCGCGCCGAGCAGCCGCCCGGACGATGCCACGCTCACTGCGCATCGGCAGCTGCAACTGCTCCTCGGCCGCCAGCCCGCGGTGCAGCTCGCGCGCACGCTCGAGCTCGGTGTCCAGCTCGGCGCCGAACAGCAGCGCCAGGTTGGTCAGCCACAGCCAGAGCAGCGCGATCACCACACCCGCCACGGAGCCGTAGGTCTTGTCGTAGGAGGAGAAGTTCGCGACGTAGAACGCGAAGCCCACCGACGCCGCGATCCAGACGAGGATCGCGACGAAGGCCCCGACCGAGAGCACGCGGAGCTTCGGCGTTCTCACGTTCGGGGTGAAGTGGTAGAGGATCGCCACGACGGCGACGACCACCAACGCCAGCACCGGCCACTTGGCGTAGCTCCAAGCGGTCACCGCCTGGTCGCCGAGCCCGATCTGGTCGCCGATCGCGGTGGCCAGCCGGCCGGAGACCACCAGGATCACCAGTGCCACGGCACAGAGCACGACGGAGGCCAGCGTGACCAGCAGGTTCATCGGGCGCAGCCGCCAGAAGGGTCGGCCCTCCTCCACCTCGTAGATCCGGTTCATCGCGCGACCGAAGGCACCGACGTACGCCGAGGCGGACCACAGCGCACCCACCAGCCCGACCACCAGCGTCCAGCCGGCGGCCTCGGAGTTGGCGAGCCGCTCCAATGGCCCCTGGATGTTCTGCAGCGTCGAGGCGGACACCAGCGGCGAGATCACCTTGAGGACCACGTTCAGCGACTTGTCGCCCTGCCCGAAGACACCCAGGAGTGAGAGCAGCGCGAGGGTCGCCGGGAAGATCGCCAGCACCGAGAAGTAGGTGAGCGCCGCGGCGAGGTCGGTGCACCGGTCGTCGGCGAACTCGCGGACGGTCTTGCGCAGCACGTACCAGACCGAGCGCCGGTCGAAGCTCTCGTCCTGGCCGAAGTCGGTCTCCTGGCCCTCCACCGCATCGTCGTCCTGGGACTGCATCGTGGCGCTCTCCGATGGGGTCGTGTCGGTCGTGGTCGTCATTGCGATGTACCTCCGTGGTGCGTCATGACATCGACCATGCGATGCCGTCGAGGATGTCCTGCTCGGAGACGAGGATCGAGTAGACCGACGTACGCCGCAGCAGCCTGGCGAGGATCAGCCCGCCGCCGCCGATCACGTCGGCACGGCCCGGGTGCATGTAGCCCTGGGCCCGGCGCTCCTGCTGGCCCATCGCGAGCAGCAGCGTCACGGTGCCCTGCACGGACGCCACGTCGATCACGGAGTGGTGGATCAGGTCCCGCTCGTAGCTGCGCAGCCGCAGTGCCCCGGCGGCCACCGTGGTGACCGTGCCGGCCACCCCGATCACCGACCCGGCCGAGGCCAGGTCGATCTCGACGGTGTCCAGCACTGCGTCGATGTCCGCGATCGCCGCCGCGACCTGCTCGCGGGTGGGCGGCGAGGAGTGCAGGTGCCGCTCGGTGATCCGGACCGAGCCGATGTCCAGGGACGCCGCCTGCTGGACGGCCTGCTCGCCGAGGATCAGCTCGGTCGACCCACCACCGATGTCGACGACGAGGTACGGCGACTTCAGCGAGCCGGGCATCGACCGGACCGCGCCGGTGAAGGACAGCCGGGCCTCCTCCTCGCCGGTGAGCACCTCGGGAGCGACCCCCACCCGGGAGCGCACGCCCGCCATGAAGCTCTCGGCGTTCTCCGCGTCACGAGCCGCCGACGTGGCACAGAAGCGCACCCGTTCGACGTCGTGCTTGCGAGCGATCGCGACGAAGTCGTCGACGGCCGCCAGGACCCGCCCCATCGCCACGTCGGAGATCCGTCCGGTGCGGTCGACACCCTCCCCGAGCCGGACGATCCGCATCTCGCGGGCGAGCTCCCGAGCCCGACCGGCCGCGGGATCCAGGTCCGCGACCAGCAGCCGCAGGGAGTTGGTGCCGCAGTCGAACGCGGCCACCCGAGTCATCGGGCCACCACCGATGCATCGCCGGCGGAGGAGGGCGGGGGGACGCATGGGCCCTTCGCCCACCAGCTCCCCAGCGAGGCGAGCACCTCGTCGCCCAGCGGGTTCACCCCGGGCCCCTCGACCAGCGACTGCCCGGCCAGGGCATGCAGGCACTTGACCCGGTCGGGCATGCCGCCTGCCGAGACCCCGGCGATCTCCGGCACCTCGGCAATCTCGTTCCGGGCGGCGAGGTAGCGGCGGTGCGCCTCGGCGTACGCCGCGGCCAGCGCATCGTCCTCGGCCAGCCGCTCGGTCATCTCACGCATCAGCCCGGAGGCCTCCAGCGTGCCGATCAGCGAGGCCGCGCGCGGGCAGGTCAGGTAGAAGGTCGTCGGGAACGGCGTGCCGTCGTCGAGCCGCGGCTCGGTCGTCACCACATCGGGGTTGCCGCACGGGCAGCGGTGCCCGACGGCGTGGATCGACCGCGGCGGCCGCCCCAGCTGCGCGTACACGGCCACTCGGTCCGTCTCGTCGAGCGCAGTCATCGTCGGCTCACTGACCCGTCGAGCGCGGCGGCACGATCTTGGTGATCGGACCCGGCCGGTCACCGGGCCTGGGCGGATGGTCGGCGGTCTCGAGGGTCGCGTACGCGGTGGTCCACCAGGCCGTCGGCTTCGCCGGCCGGACCAGTGGGGCGCTCAGCTCGTCGGTTCCGCGCAGCGGCTTCCCGTCAGTGCCGATCACCTGGTAGGCGGTCTCGCCGGGAAGGACCCAGCCGAAGCGAGCGCGGGCCTGCTGCTCGACGTACGACTTCTCGTGCCAGCGCCGCACCTCCTGCTTCATCTCTCCGATGCGCGCCCGGGAGCTGGCGATCTGCGCGGTCAGTCCGTCGATGTCGGAACGCTGCTGCCAGAAGGCACGAAGTGACGAGGCGTAGGAGACGACCAGCACGGCGAAGACGATGACCAGCACCGCCATCCGGTTGGTGAACCGCGCCCGCCGCTGCGACCCCGGGGCGTCGACGCGCGCCCGGGCGGTGCCTCGCCCGCCGGGTCGGGTCCGCGGCGCAGCGATCCGACCGGCGCGGGACCGGCTGCTGCTGCGCGGAGGGGTACGACGCGGTGCGGGCAACGCCTCAGCCTCCGAACCTCGGGAAGGCGGACCGGCCGGCGTACCTGGCGGCGTCGCCGAGCTCCTCCTCGATGCGCAGCAGCTGGTTGTACTTGGCGACCCGCTCGGAGCGGGCCGGGGCACCGGTCTTGATCTGCCCACAGTTCACCGCGACCGCGAGGTCGGCGATCGTGGTGTCCTCGGTCTCGCCGGAGCGGTGGCTCATCATGCAGCGGTAGCCATTGCGGTGGGCGAGCTCGACGGAGTCGAGGGTCTCGGTCAACGAGCCGATCTGGTTGACCTTGACCAGCAGGGCGTTCGCCTGACCGCCGTCGATCCCACGCTGGAGCCGCTCGACGTTGGTGACGAACAGGTCGTCGCCGACGATCTGCACCCGTCCCCCGAGCTCGCCGGTGATCGTCTTCCAGCCCTCCCAGTCGTCCTCGTCGAGCGGGTCCTCGATGCTCACGATGGGGTACGCCGAGACCAGGTCCGCGTAGTAGGCGCTCATCTCGGCCGCGCTCCGGGCGGCTCCCTCGAACCGGTAGCTCCCGGAGGAGAAGAACTCGCTGGCGGCCACGTCGAGGGCCAGCGCGATGTCGTCGCCGACCCTGAGCCCCGCACTGGTGATCGCCTCGGCGATCAGGTCCAGCGCCGCCCGGTTGCTCTCGAGGTTCGGGGCGAAGCCGCCCTCGTCGCCGAGACCGGTGCCCAGGCCCTTCTGCTTGAGCACCGCCTTCAGCGCGTGGTAGACCTCGGCGCCCTGCTGGAGCGCCTCCGCGAAGGTGGCCGCGCCCACGGGCGCGATCATGAACTCCTGGATGTCCACGTTGGAGTCGGCGTGCGAACCGCCGTTGAGGATGTTCATCATCGGCACCGGGAGCAGGTGGGCGTTGGGGCCGCCGACGTACCGGTAGAGCGGCAAGCTCGCGGACTCGGCAGCGGCACGGGCTACGGCCAGCGAGACGCCGAGGATGGCGTTCGCGCCCAGCGTCGCCTTGTTGGGCGTGCCGTCGAGGTCCAGCATGATCTGGTCGATCGCCCGCTGGTCGGCGGCATCCTCGTCCTCGACGGCCGGTCCGATCCGGTTGACCACCGCGCCGACCGCGTCCTGAACGCCCTTGCCCTGGTAGCGGTCGCCGCCGTCGCGCAGCTCCACCGCCTCGAACGCCCCGGTGGAGGCGCCCGAGGGCACCGCCGCGCGACCGAACGCGCCGTCCTCGAGCAGGACCTCGACCTCGACCGTCGGGTTGCCCCGGGAGTCGAGGATCTCGCGGGCGTGGACGGACTCGATGGCGGCCAAGTTCGGCTCCTCCGGAGGGTGCGGTGCGGGGCAGGCGGTGCTGCGGTTCAGCCTAACCAAGCAGGGGGCCGATCCCGTGGAGGCACGAGACGTCGGCACGGCACATCCGACGTCCTGTCCGGGCCCGACGGAACGGCCGGGCTCAGCCGGGGGGCGCCACCAGGGCTGCGTCGAGGAGGACCTGCGGGCCGTGAGGGTCCTTCGGCGGGAGGTACTGCACCAGACGGACCTCGAGCCACATCCCGCCGACGTGGCAGCGGTAGCTCGTCTGCCGGCCCAGTGCCACCCGGGCGTGGGTCGCCTGGTCGCAGTGCAACGCCGCAGCGACGCCATCGGCGACGTCCGCGGTGACACCGCGGAGGTGGAGCTCGACCCCCGCGTCCATGCCTCCCGAGCAGTAATCGGTCAGCCGTGGCCGACCGATGATCGCGTCGACCTTGCCGGCGATCAGTCGTCGCAGCGCCGTGCGTTGCGCCAGGGCCTGGTCCGTGCAGGAGAACTGGTGCGACTTGATCGTGGTCGGCTCCGACCGGGTGCCTCCGCAGCCGGCGAGCGCGGCGACCGCGACCAGGCTGCCGGCCAGCACCACGACCGCGTTGGCTGGCACGGCTCCGGGTCGGGCCGGGCAGGGTCTCGGGCGGCGGTGCATGCGGGCAACCTAGCCGGTCGGCGAGGGCCGGGACCCGTCGAGGGGGTAGCGCCAACGCCCGGACGACGTCCTCGCGAGCAGGGCGTCACCGCGGAAGCTGAGGGCGGTGGGAGTGGTCTGTGCGTAGCGCTCCCGCACCCGGCCATCCGCGGTACCCATGCCGGCGTACGACCGGAGCAACACCTTCCCGGTCCTGGTGTCGACCACGACCACGGCCGCGACCGGGTCATCGCCGCTCAGCCGGGGTCCATGGTTGCGGTCCACGAAGCCGAGGAAGACCCCATCGGGCGACGCGACCACGTGCGTGACGTGCTCGAACCCGGTTGACCGAGCCCTTCCGGCGGCGGTGAACCAGAGCTCGCCGTCATTGAGGAAGAAGGTGCCGCCCCGGGTGGCCACGGCCTCGTCGGCCCGGAGCGGGGCGACGCTGATGACGCGGCGGCCGAGGTGGATTCGGCCGCCCTCGACACTGACCATCCGGTCATGGCGGTACGACGACCTCCCGTGCGGGAGGACCGGAAGCGTCGCGGCAGCACGCATCACGGTGGTCCGCTCGACGACGTGCGGTTCGATCTGGTCGTGGGCGGACGCGGCGCACCCCGCAGCCAGGACCGACACGAGTGCGAACAGCGCTACGACGGCCGCGGGGAACCTCGCCGCGTCACCCGCCACGTTGCGCGCGTGCATGGTCCTGCCTCGCCCCACTCGCTCCCGCGGTCCGGCGCCCTCAGCGGGTCGGACCGGTCACCTCACGCAAAGTGTCGCGCAAGGCCTGCTCGGGGTCGACACCGGCTCGACGGGCCTCGTCGACGAGGCCGAGCAGCCGGGCACCGAAGTCGGCGTCGTCGACCGGATCGGGCGCGCGAGCGCCGGACCGATCCAGCCGCTCGAGCATCTTCAGCGCGCGCAGCAGTACGGGCAGGTCCTGCGGGATGCCCGTCCCCAGGTCCGTATCGGGGCCCGGCCCGCCAGCGCCGTGCCGCCGCTCGCTCGCCTTGATCTGCTGCCAGCGCTCGTTGATCCGGGCCGGATCGTCCTCGACCTCGTCGCCGAAGACGTGCGGGTTGCGGCGGATCATCTTGTCGCGCAGGCCCGCGGCGACGTCCTCGATGTCGAACTCGCCCGACTCCGCGGCGATCGCCGCGTGCAGATACACCTGCAGCAGCACGTCGCCGAGCTCGTCTTGGACCCGCGCTGGATCGCCGACGTCGATCGCGTCGACCGCCTCGTGCGCCTCCTCCAGGAGATAGCGGGTCAGGCTGCGATGGGTCTGGGCAGCCTTCCAAGCGCACTCACGGCGCAGTCGGGCGATGATCGGAACCAGCTCGAGCAGTGCGGGGGTCGTGGTGCACTCCCCGAACGTCCCGGGCTCGTCGGGAGCGGGCTGCTCAGCCACACTTCTGGCCGGCGGGCAGGTTCGCCACCCAACTCGCGTCGGGCTGGGCGCTGACGGAGTTCTTCGCGTCGCTCGAGACGGCGCGCGAGAGGGAGCCGTGGCCGTCGCCGCCGTGACCGGGCCCGGACGTGTCGTACTGCGGGTTGACCGTGATGTCGACCTTCTTGGCGGTCGCGGACTCGATCGCACCGACCTGCTGCTGCACCAGCTGCTGGGTGGGCGCCTGCCCGGACGCACGGACCTGCGCCGTCGCTGCCTGGTAGACCTGCATCTGCCCCCGGAAGAGATCGCTGATCAGCTGACGGGTGCGGGCCTGATCGGCCGCGGGCAGCTCGGAGATCAACGGATCGAGCCGGTTCACCTCCTGGGCGAGGGTGAGCTTGTCGTAGCTCACCGCGTGCTGGTCGCCGTACCGCCGGTCGATCGCGCTCTCGATGAGCGCGCCGAGAGCGGAGTTGGAGACCGTCGAGATCGCGCTGGGGGGCTGCGCGGACGCCCCGGTCGCGTGCCGCTGCTCGGTGCACAGCGCCTGGGTCATCAGGTGGAGGTCGCTGGTCGAGATGGTCTGGGACCCCACCTGTGCGGCCGTCTGGCTGGACTGGGCACACCCGCTGAGTGCGACCAGCGCGAGCGCGGCACCGGCCATCGGGAGCAGTCTCGTCTTCACGCCCAGCATGGTACGCAGCGGCCTTGTGAGCGGGGTCACGGGGCCGCGGGACTACGGTCGGGGTCATGACGTTGGTGGCCGGGATCGACTCGTCGACCCAGTCGTGCAAGGTCGTCGTACGGGAAGCGGACGACGGCGCACTGGTCCGCACGGGCTCGGCACCACACCCGGACGGCACCGAGGTGGACCCCCGAGCCTGGTGGGGCGCGCTCGAGGAGGCCGCCCGGCGTGCCGGCGGCTTCGACGACGTCGCCGCCGTCTCGGTCGGTGCCCAGCAGCACGGCATGGTGCTGCTGAACGAGGACGGCGACGTGGTGCGCGACGCCCTGCTCTGGAACGACACACGCTCCGCGGCCCAGGCGGCCCGGCTGGTCGACGAGCTGGGTGGCGCGCACGCCTGGGCCGACGCGGTGGGCGTGATCCCGGTCGCCGCGGTGACCGCGACCAAGCTCCGCTGGGTCGCCGACGAGGAGCCGAGGCACGCCGACGCGACCGCCGCGGTGTGCCTTCCCCACGACTGGCTCACGTGGCGGCTCGCGGGAGCGCCGGGGATCGCCGCACTGACCACCGACCGGGGCGATGCGAGCGGGACGGGCTACTTCTCGGCACGCGAGGAGCGCTATCGCACCGACCTCCTCGAGCTGGCCTTCCGCAACCGGGCTCCGCTGGTCCCCCGGGTCCTCGCCCCGGCCGAGACGGCGGGGCACACGCCGGCCGGAGCGGTGCTGGGGCCCGGCACCGGCGACAACGCGGCAGCCGCTCTCGCCCTCGACGCGGGCCCGGGTGACCTGGTGGTCTCGCTCGGGACGTCGGGCGTGGTCAGCGCGGTGTCCGAGGTCCCCACGGCCGACCCGGATGGCTACGTCGCCGGATTCGCCGACGCCACCGGACGGCAGCTGCCACTGGTCTGCACGCTGAACGGAGCCCCGGTGCTGGCCCGGGTCGCCCGACTGCTCGGCGTCGACCTCGACACGCTGTCGGACCTCGCGCTCAGCGCGCCGGCCGGCGCGGACGGCCTCGTCCTCGCGCCGTGGTTCGCGGGCGAGCGCTCACCCGACCTGCCGACCGCCCGAGCGTCGGTGCACGGCCTCGGCGTGGACAACACCACCCCTGCCCACCTGGCTCGGGCAGCGGTCGAAGGGCTGCTGTGCTCCCTGGTGGTCGGTGCCGACTACATCCGTGCGCAGGGGGTGCCGGTGGAGCGGGTCCTGCTGGTGGGAGGCGGCGCCCGCTCACCGGCCGTCCGCGAGATCGCGCCGACGATGTTCGGGCTGCCGGTCGTGGTGCCGGCGCCGGGTGAGTACGTCGCCGACGGTGCCGCCCGGCAGGCGGCCTGGACGCTGACCGGCGTACTGCCACGCTGGCAGGTCGGGGGCAGCGAGATCCGTCACGGCGAGCACCGCCCGGACGTGGTCGCCCGCTACCGCGAGGTCACAGAGCGGTTGGCGGCCGACCTGGTGGCCGGCTCCTCCGAGGCCTGAGGCGGTCAGCCGACCAGCGCCGCGAGCGTCGCCCGGGCGCCCACGGTGCGCAGCAGCCCGAGGGTGTGCAGGTAGGGCTCGGTGAACCCCGGTTGCCGGGCGAGGTCACCGAAGAGCTCTTCGTCCTGCAGGAAGGCGAGCGGCTCCTGGCGGCTTCGTCTGGCCAGGGGCACCAGTCGGTCGGCCAGCCGGTCCACCACCTCGAAGGAGCGGCCGTGCTCGTCGACGCCCTCGGCGTACCGCGTCCAGGCGGCCACCACCGCCGCGCTCGCGCGCACCGGTCCCCCGGCGAGGAGCTGGTCGCGGACCACCGGGACCACCCATTTGGGGATCCGGTCGGAGGCCTCGGCGGCGAGGCGTGGCACGGTATCGGCGATGTGGTGGTTGCCGAACCGCTCGAAGAGGGTGCGCTTGTAGTCGGCGAGGTCGATGCCGGGGACCGGACCGAGGGTGGGCTCGGCCTCCTCGTCCATGTAGACCCTGACCAGCTCGTGCAGCAGAGGGTCCTCCGTCGCGTCGTGGACGAAGCGGTGGCCGAGCAGGTGGCCGAAGTAGGCGAGCGCCTGGTGGCTGCCGTTGAGCAGCCGCAGCTTCATCCGCTCGTAAGGCGCCACGTCGTCGACGATCTGGACACCCACCCGCTCGAGCCGGGGCCGACCGGCGACGAAGTGGTCCTCCAGGACCCACTGCGTGAACGGCTCGGTCACCACCGGCGACCGGTCCACGAGGCCGGTGCGTCGCTCGACGTCGTCGACGAGCTCCGGAGATGTCGCCGGCGTGATCCGGTCGACCATCGAGCTGGGGAACGCGGTGTGCTCGGACATCCAGTCGGCGAGGTCGGGATCCTTGAGGCACGCGAAAGAGGTGAACATCTCGCGGGCCACCTCGCCGTTTCCGGCGATGTTGTCGCACGACATCACCGTGAACGATCCCAGGCCGGCCTCACGACGGCGACGGAGCGCTTCGACGACGTAGCCGAACACCGTCCTCGGGACGGCGCCGGGTTCCAGGTCGGCGCGGACGCCGGGGTCGCGCTCGTCGAACCTCCCCGTGGCCGGGGCGAAGTTGTAGCCGCCCTCGGTGATGGTCAGCGAGACGATCCGGGTGTCGGGCGATGCCAGCCGGTCGAGCACGGCCTCGGGGTCGGCGGGGGCGAAGAGGTAGTCGACCAGGGACCCGATGACCCTGGTCTCCTCGTGCCCGTCCGGATGGCGCTGGGTGAGGGTGTAGAGCCCGTCCTGCGGCGCCAGCGCGTCGCGCATCCTGGCGTCGTCGGGCATCAGCCCGACCCCGCAGATCCCCCAGTCGACCGCCGATCCGTCGGCCTCCTCGAGCAGGCGGTCGACGTACATCGCCTGGTGCGCGCGGTGGAAGCCACCGACGCCGACGTGCACGATCCCGCAGCCAGGTCGACGGCTGCGGTACGCCGGTGTCGGGACTGTGCCGATCGAGGAGAGCGAATCCAGGCCCAACGAGACTGTTGCGTGCGTCACATCGCGATGTTAGCGTGTTGAGCGAACGAGCACCAGTTGAGCAAATGCTCACAGGAGGCGTGACAGATGAGCCGAGGAACGGTGCGGATCGGCGCCGAGCAGCCGGCCGAGGGCGGCCAGGACCTGCGCCTGATGCTCCGCGCGGCCTCGATGTACCACCTCGAAGGCGCCACCCAGGCCGAGATCGCCCGCCGCCTCGGGGTGAGTCGAGCCACCGCCGGTCGCCTGATCGCCCGCGCCCGCACCCGTGGACTGGTGCGCGTCGTGTTCGACGTGCCCGCCCACCTCGCGACCTCGCTGCGCACCGACGTCGAGGAGGAGGTCGAGCGGCGATTCGGCCTCGACGAGGTCGTGCTCGTGGACGACGACCTCGGGGACTCGGCGACCAACGCCCCGGCCTCCGCCCTGGCATCGCTCGGCAGGGCCGCCGCCGAAGCGCTCACCCGCAGGCTCCGGCCCGACGACGTCCTGGGGTTCACCTGGGGTCCCGAGACGATCGCCGTCGCTGACGCCGTGACCGGCCGCAGCGCGAGCTGCCGGCGGGTCGTCCAGCTCGACGGCTCGATGAGCCGCGTGCACTACCGCACCGGCGTCGACCATGTGTTCGGCCAACTGGTCGACAAGCTCGGCGCGGAGCAGGTGCGCCTCCCGGCGCCGTTGTACGCCGACGCTGCCACCGTGGTCGCCCTGCGTGCCGACTCGCTGCTCTCCCAGGCGATGCAGATCGGTGACTCCGCGGACGTGATGGTCTTCGGCTGCGGGCCGGTCGACACCGACACCACCCTGTTCCGCGGCGCCTACATCAGCGAGGCCGACCTCGAGGACCTCGCCGGACTCGGCGCGGTGGGTGAGGTTGCCGGCCGCTTCTACGACGCGCACGGGCGCGACGTCGACTCCCCCCTCGCGGCCCGCACCGTCGGCGTCGATCTCGACCGCATCCGCCACTGCCCGACGACGGTGCTCGCCAGCGGTGGAACCGCCAAGTACGCCGCGGTGCTGGGCGCCGTCCGTGGCGGGCTCGCCAATGTCCTCGTCACCGATGCCGGCTGCGCCCAGTGGCTGCTCGAGCAGCCCCAGCTCCCCGAGGAGGAGGAACGAGCATGAGCTTGTCGACGATGAGGACGCGCGCGACCGGGCTGCTCGGGGCGCTGGCACTCGCGCTGGCTGCCTCGGGTTGTGCGGCCGGTGCGGGATCGCTCGGCAGCAGCGGGCGCACGCTGACCATCGCGATCGTGTCCAACTCCCAGATGCAGGATGCGATCAGCCTGTCCCACGAGTTCTCGAAGGTCGACCCGGGCGTGCACCTGAAGTTCGTCAGCCTCGCGGAGAACGAGGCGCGCGCGAAGATCACCGCGTCCGTGGCGACCGGTGGCGGCGAGTTCGACGTCGTGATGATCAGCAACTACGAGACCGCGATGTGGGCGAAGAACGGCTGGATCGTCGACCTGCAGCCCTACATGGAGCGGACAGCGGGCTACGACCCGCAGGACTTCCTGCCGACCCTGCGCCGAGCACTGTCGTACCAGGGAGACATGTACTCCGCGCCGTTCTACGGTGAGTCGTCATTCCTGATGTACAACAAGCAGATGTTCGCCCGGGCCGGGCTGACCATGCCGGCCCACCCGACCTGGCCGCAGGTGGCACAGCTGGCCGCGAAGCTGGACAAGGGCAACACCTACGGCATCTGCCTGCGCGGGGATCCCGGGTGGGGCGAGGTGCTGGCTCCGCTCGACACCGTGATCAATGCCTTCGGCGGACGCTGGTACGACCAGCACTGGAACGCGCAGCTCACCTCGAAGCCGGTCGAGAGGGCGGTCAGCTTCTACGTCAACCTGGTCCGCCGGCACGGCGAGCCCGGCGCGGCGTCGACCGGGTTCCAGGAGTGCGCCAACCTGATGTCGCAGGGCCAGACCGCGATGTGGTACGACGCCACCTCCGCGGTCTCGGTGCTCGAGGATCCGGCCACCAGCAACGTGGCCGGCAAGGTCGGCTACGTGCCCGCCCCGACGGCGGTCAAGGGTGACGACGGCTGGCTCTACACCTGGTCCCTCGCCATCCCGACGGCCAGCAAGGATCGTGCCGACGCGTGGAAGTTCATCTCATGGATGACCAGCAAGGCCTACATCCGCAACATCGCGCAGGCGAAGGGCTATGGGCCCTCGCACGTCCCGCCCGGGAGCCGGCTCTCGACGTACCGGCTGCCGTCGTACAAGAAGGCCGCGAAGGCGTACGCCACTCCGACGCTGACCGCGATGAATGCCGCCAACCAGCTCAAGCCGACCGTGCAGTCGGTCCCCTACACCGGGGTCCAGTTCCTCGCGATCCCTGAGTTCCAGGACCTCGGCACCCGCGTGAGCCAGCAGATCAGCGCGGCGATCGCGGGCCGCGAGTCCGTGCACAGCGCCTTGCAACAGTCCCAGCAGTACGCCCAGACCGTGGGTGACGCGTACAAGAAGGGGAACTGACGATGGCCACCGCGATCGCACAGCCCGACGTCACGTCGACCGGCATCGCACCCTCGCACTCCGGCCGCGACCGGATCAGCCGGGCCGAGGCGTGGCGCCGACGCGGCCCGCTGATGCCCGCGCTCATCTTCATGATCATCGTGACCCAGGTGCCGTTCGTGTTCACGCTGTTCTACTCGACCCAGTCCTGGAACCTGGTCCGCCCGGGCTCCCGCAGCTTCATCGGGTTGAGCAACTACGCAGCGGTCTTCGAGGACAGCCAGTTCCGCCAGGTCGCGATCAACACGGTGGTGATGATCGTCGGCACGGTGATCATCTCGGTGGTCATCGGGCTGATCTTCGCGCTGCTGCTCGACCGCGCCTTCCGGGGCCGTGCGGTGGTCCGCACCTTGCTGATCACGCCGTTCCTGGTGACCCCGGTTGCGTCGGCGCTGCTGTGGAAGACGAGCATGCTGAGCCCCACCAACGGGTTCCTCAACTGGATCCTGGGCGGGATCGGCATCCACGGCGTCGATCCGCTCAGCGCGCACCCGCTGGCCGCGGTGATGGCGGAGATGGTCTGGCAGTGGACGCCGTTCATGATGCTGCTGATCCTCGCCGGGCTGCAGTCCATGCCCCGCGACATCCTCGAGGCAGCGCGGGTCGACGGTGCGACCAGCTGGCGGCTCTTCCAGGAGCTCACCCTGCCGCACCTGCGCCGCTTCATCGAGCTCGGATCGGTGCTGGGGGCGATCTACCTGGTGAACACCTTCGACGCCGTCTACATGATGACCAGCGGCGGGCCCGGAGTGGCCAGCTCCAACCTGCCCTTCTACATCTACCAGCGCGCCTTCCTCGGCTTCGACATCGGCCAGGCGGCCGCCATGGGCGTGGTCACGGTGGTCGCCACGATCATCGTCTCCTCGCTGGCGCTGCGGCTGATCTTCAAGAGCTTCACCGGAAACGAGGAGGCAGCCTGATGGCCACGGCCAACCCCGCCGCACCTGTCACCGCCCCGGCCCCGGAGCCGGACGTCGCTCGCAAGCGCGTCGACGGCAAGGGCGTCGGACTGAGCGCCCTGACCTGGATCCTCGGCATCGGGTTCTTCTTCCCGGTGCTCTGGATGGTCCTGACCGCCTTCAAGCAGGAGCGCGACGCCGCAACCCCCACCCCGAAGTTCTTCTTCAGCCCGACCCTCGACGAGTTCCGGTCGGTGCTCGAGAGCGGCATCGGCACGGCGCTGCTCAACTCGCTGTTCGCGACCGTGGTCTCCACGGTGATCGTGCTCGCCCTCGGCGTACCCGCAGCGTTCGCGCTCTCGCTCCGCCCGGTCCGCAAGACCAAGGACGCGCTGTTCTTCTTCATCAGCACGAAGATGCTGCCCGTCGTCGCCGCGATCATCCCGCTGTATGTGATCGTCGGGAAGCTCGGCATGCTCGACAACGTCTGGACACTGGTCATCCTCTACACGGCGATGAACCTGCCGATCGCGGTCTGGATGATGCGGTCGTTCTTCCTTGAGGTCCCCGGCGAGCTGCTCGAGGCGGCCAGCCTCGACGGCGCCAGCACCTTCCGGTCCGTGCGCGAGGTCATCTTGCCGCTGGTCTCTCCGGGCATCGCCGCGACCTCGCTGATCTGCGTGATCTTCGCCTGGAACGAGTTCTTCCTGGCGGTCAACATGACCGCGGTCCAGGCGCAGACGATTCCCGTCGCGCTGGTCGGCTTCGAGTCGGGCGAGGGCCTGTTCTGGGCCAAGCTGTCCGCCGCCTCGGTACTTGCCGCCCTGCCGGTCGTCGTGTGCGGCTGGATCGCCCAGAACAAGCTCGTCCGCGGCCTCAGCTTCGGCGCCATCAAGTAACCGACCCACCCAGGAGCTCCCATGTCTTCCATCACCTACGACCAGGCCTCGTGCATCTACGCGGGCACGGACCGGCCCGCAGTCGACGACCTGAGCCTCGACATCGACGACGGCGAGTTCGTCGTCCTGGTCGGTCCCTCCGGCTCGGGCAAGTCGACCGCCCTGCGGATGCTCGCCGGGCTCGAGCCGATCGACCGCGGCGCCATCCGCATCGGGGCCCGCAACATGGTCGGGGTGCCGTCGAAGGACCGCGACATCGCGATGGTGTTCCAGAACTACGCGCTGTACCCCAACAAGACCGTCGCGGAGAACATGGGATTCGCGCTGAAGATGCGCGGCGTTCCGGTCGAGGAGCGCAGGCGCAAGGTCAACGACGTCGCCAAGCTTCTCGACCTCGAGTCCTACCTCGACCGCAAGCCGGGCAAGCTCTCCGGCGGCCAGCGCCAGCGGGTCGCCATGGGGCGCGCGATCGTGCGGGAGCCGCAGGTCTTCTGCATGGACGAGCCGTTGTCCAACCTCGACGCGAAGCTACGGGTGCAGACCCGCACCCAGATCGCGGCCCTGCAGCGCAGGCTCGAGACCACCACCGTCTACGTCACCCACGACCAGGTCGAGGCGATGACGATGGGCGACCGCGTTGCCGTGCTGAGGCTGGGCGTGCTCCAGCAGTTCAGCACCCCGGCCGAGCTCTACGACCGTCCGGTGAACGCGTTCGTCGCCGGCTTCATCGGGTCGCCATCGATGAACCTCTTCACCGCGCCCCTGACCTCCTCCGGTGCCGCCGTCGGAGGGACCACCGTTCCGATTCCCCGCGCCGTGCTCGACGAGCTCGGCCGGGACGGCACCAAGGAGATCACCATCGGCATCCGGCCGGAAGCGCTGGAGGTCGCCGGTGACGGCGACGGGATCGCCGTCACCGTCGCCCTGCTCGAGGACCTCGGCAGTGAGAGCTTCGTCTACGGCACCCTTGACGACACCGCCGTGCGCGGCCTGGACGGCGAGTCGCTCACCGTCACCGCGAAGTCCGCCCGCCGGGCGCCGGTGAAGGTCGGCGCGAGCGCACGGCTGCGGTTGCGTGGCGAGGACCTGCATCTCTTCCATCCCTCCACCGGCGAGCGCCTCGGCAGCTGACTGTCCCTGCGATCGCGACGCCCTCGGCTTGAGGCGCCTCAGGCGCCGTCGGGCTCGAGGATCTGGCGTACGACGTCACCGGCGAACGCCAGCAGGTCCGCGTCCCGGCCAGGACGGGGCACGAGCAGGGTGCTGGTCGCCGGCTTGAGCATCGCCTTCGGGTAGAGGCGCTTGAGCCGGACCGCGCGCGAGTCCGGGAGGGTCACCGGGGCGAGTCGCAGGTAGCTCCCCGGGGCACTCAGCTCGGCCACCCCGACCGCACGCATCCGGATCCGCAGCGCAGCGACCCGGAGCAGCCGCTCGACGGGCTCCGGCGGCGCGCCGTACCGGTCGGTGAGTTCCTCGCGAAGCTCCTGGACGTCCTCGTCGGTGCGCACCTCGGCCAGCCGCTTGTACATCTCCAGGCGCAGCCGGTCGCTGGGCACGTAGCCGTGCGGCAGGTGCGCGTCGACCGGGATCTCGATCCGCACCTCCTGCAGCTCCTCGGGCGCGCCCTCGTTGCGGAACTCGCTCACCGCCTCACCGACGAGCCGCACGTAGAGGTCGAACCCGACGTCGGCGATGTGGCCGGACTGCTCCCCGCCGAGCAGGTTGCCGGCGCCGCGGATCTCCAGATCCTTCATCGCGATGGCCATCCCGCCGCCGAGGTCGGAGTGCTGGGCCAGGGTGGCCAGCCGTTCGTGGGCGGTCTCGGTCAGCGGCTTCTCTGCCGGATAGAGGAAGTAGGCGTACGCGCGCTCGCGGGACCGGCCCACGCGTCCGCGCAGCTGGTGCAGCTGGGACAGGCCCAGGGTGTCGGCCCGCTCGATGATCATCGTGTTGGCGTTGGAGACGTCCAGGCCGGACTCCACGATCGTGGTGCACACGAGCACGTCGAAGCGCTTCTCCCAGAAGTCCAGCATCACCTGCTCGAGCTGGTGCTCCCCCATCTGGCCGTGCGCGGTGGCCACCCGCGCCTCCGGGACCAGCTCCTTGATCCTGGCGGCGGCCTTCTCGATCGAGTTGACCCGGTTGTGGATGTAGAACACCTGACCGTCGCGGAGCAGCTCACGCCGTACGGCGGCGACGATCTGCTTGTCGTCGTAGGCACCCACGTAGGTCAGCACCGGGTGCCGCTCCTCGGGAGGCGTGGTGATCGTGGACATCTCGCGGATGCCGGTGATCGCCATCTCGAGCGTCCTCGGGATCGGGGTCGCGGACATCGCCAGCACGTCCACGCTGGTGCGCAGCCGCTTCATCAGCTCCTTGTGCTCGACCCCGAAGCGCTGCTCCTCGTCGACGATGATCAGACCGAGGTCCTTGAACCGGATGTCTGCGTTGAGCAGCCGATGGGTGCCGATCACGATGTCGACCGAGCCGTCGGCCAGCCCGGCGACGACGTCCGCGGCCTCCTTGTCCGTCTGGAAGCGGCTCAACGCCTTCAGCACGACCGGGAAGCCGCTCATCCGCTCGGCGAACGTGGCGGAGTGCTGGGTGACCAGCAGGGTCGTCGGCACCAGCACCGCGACCTGCTTGCCGTCCTGAATCGCCTTGAACGCCGCCCGCACCGCGATCTCGGTCTTGCCGTAGCCGACGTCGCCGCAGACCAGCCGATCCATCGGCACCGTGCGGCGCATGTCGGCCTTGACCTCTTCGACGGTGGTCAGCTGGTCGGGCGTCTCGTGGAAGGGGAACGCGTCCTCGAGCTCGCGCTGCCAGGGTGTGTCCGGGCCGAACGCATAGCCCTTGGTCGCCTGCCGGGCGGCGTACAGCTTGATCAGCTCTGCGGCGATCTGCCGGACCGCCTTGCGCGCCCTCCCCTTGCGCTTGGCCCAGTCGGCGCCGCCCAGCCGGTCCAGGTTGGGCTGTTCGCCGCCGACGTACCGGGTGACCTGGTCCAGCGCGTCGGTGGGCACGAACAGGGTGTCATTGGGCATCCCCCTCTTGCCGCCGTACTCGAGCACGAGGTACTCGCGCACCGCCCCCTGCACCTCACGCTGCCGCATCTCCACGAAGCGGCCGACACCGTGCTGCTCGTGGACGACAAAGTCGCCGGGCTTGAGCTCGAGCGGATCGATCTGCTTCTTGCGCCGCGCCGGCATCTTGCGCATGTCGCGGGTCGAGGCGGCCTGTCCGGAGATGTCCTCGCCGGTGAGCAACAGCAGCCGGTCCGTGGAGAGCCCGGACTCCAGGCAGCCCTGCGCGACCAGCACGACGCCCTCGCCGGTCGTCGGCGGGTCGGTGATCTCCTCGACGTAGCGCGCGGGAATGTCATGCTCGCCGAGCACCTCGACGATCCGGTGGGCGGGCCCGTGGCCCTGGTGGACGACGACGACCGATCGGTCCGGCAGTGCGGCGCGGATGTCGGCGATCGCGTGCTCGACCTCGCCGCGGTACGGCGTGATGGCCTGCACCGGATGGTCCGCGCGCGGCCGATCCTCGTCGGGGACTGCGTCCTCGGCCTCGGCGTCGTCCAGACCGAACGGCCCCATCCCCCACCAGGCCTTGCCCTGGGACAGAGTGTGCGCCTCGACGTCGTCCAGCTGCCGCAACGAGGCGGCCCCGAGGTCGATCGGCGAGCTGCCTCCGGAGGAGGCCGCTGCCCAGCTGGCGGCCAGGAACTCCTCACTGGTGGCGACGAGGTCATGGGCTCGGGTGCGGACCCGCTCGGGGTCGAGGACCAGCACGTGAGTGGACTCCGGGAGGAGGTCGACGAGCATCTCCATCTCGTCGACGAGCACCGGCGCCAGGGACTCCATCCCCTCTGCGGCGATGCCCTCGGCGAGCTTTTCGGTGATCTCGCGCAGCTCGGGGTGGGCGCGGCCGAGCTCGGCCGCGCGCCTGCGCACCTCGTCGGTGAGCAGCAGCTCGCGGCACGGTGGCGCCCATACCCGGTCGACCGACTCCACGGTGCGCTGGTCGGCCACCGCGAAGGTGCGGATCTCGTCGACCTCGTCGCCGAAGAACTCCACCCGGCGCGGGTGCTCCTCGGTCGGTGGGAAGACGTCGACGATGCCGCCTCGTACGGCGAACTCGCCGCGCTTCTCCACCAGGTCCACCCGGGAGTACGCGGCATCGGCGAGCCGGCGGACCACGTCGTCGATCTCGATCGTCTGGCCGACGGTCAGCTCGACCGGCTCCAGGTCGGCGAGTCCCTTGACCTGGGGCTGCAGCACGCTGCGCACCGGGGCCACGACCACCCGCAGCGGCCCGGTCCCGGCCCCGGCCCCGGTCCCTGAGCCTGAACCGGTCCCTGAGCCTGAACCGGTCCCTGAGCCTGCCCCGGTCCCTGAGCCTGCCCCGGTCCCTGAGCCTGCCCCAGCCCCTGAGCCTGCCGAAGGGCCTTGCGCCGGTCCGAGGGAAGGGTGCCGCAGTCGCCGCAGCACGGCCAGCCGGCGGCCGACAGTGTCGCTGCGCGGGCTCAGCCGTTCGTGCGGCAGCGTCTCCCAGGCGGGGTAGAGCGCGACGGTCTCAGGGTCGACGAGATCGCCCAGCTGGTCGACGAGGTCCTCGGCCTCGCGCACCGTCGCGGCGACAGCGAGCACGGTCCGGCCGGCCTCCACCAGCCCAGCGACGAGGTGCGGGCGCAGCGCCACCGGCCCGGTCAGCCCGAGGGTGGGACGCAGGTTGCTGCGGGCGTCGGCCATGGCCTCGGCGAGGACGGGCTCGGCGAGGACGGCGGCGGAGAGGCCGGAGAGGCGCAACGGGGGCTCCTGGACACAGGCAACACGACGGCCCCCTGTCGGGTCGACGAGGGGGTGTGGCGGAACCGGGACGGCCCGCGATGGCCGAGTCTAGTCGGCCGCGGTCAGCGGGTGGGCACCCTGTCGGTGCGCCAGACCTTCGCGTGGGCGATCACCACGGGGTGGTCGGTGGTGCGTCGTACCAGCGGACCGGCGTCCCAGGTGTAGCCGCTGAACTGAACCCCCGGGGAGCCGAGGATCCAGTCGAAGCCGTAGGGCCGCGGCTGGACCGCGGGCATCCGGCACCCGCCGGCGCCGGAGCCGCCGTTCGCCGCGTGCATCGCGCTGCCGGTGGCGAACGGGCACCAGAAGCCGGCGTGGTCGTTCATGTCCCCGGCGATGATCAGCGGCGCGTGTCCAGGCTGGCGCAGCAACGCGTTGGCGTTGGCGACCTCCTCAGCCACCGCGCGATGCCGCCAGCCGACGTTCTGCGGGAACGCCGGGTTGTGATAGCTGGTCACCCAGAACTCCACGCCGTTGGCGCGGTCCCGCAGCAGCACCTGCGGGTAGGGCCGACGGTGACCGTGGAAGTAGGGGTAGGACCTCGTCTCGGCCTTCACCAGCTCGAAGCGGCTGCGTCGCCAGGCCACCGAGTTCTGGCCGTCCCAGCCTCGCCGTGACGTGCCCGGCCAGAGACTGAACGTGCCTCCGAAGGCACGGCTGAACGCCGCCGACTGCGGTGCCTGCCACTCCTGCAGCGAGACCACATCGGCGTGGTGCGCCTGCAGGATCTGGCCGACCCAGTGGGCCCGGACCGCGCCCGGCGCCATCCGGGCCCGGTCGCCGTGGCCGCCGGTGTGCGACGCACCCAGAGCGTTGAAGGACACCATGGTGAACTGGGTGGAGCTGCCGAGCAGCCGGCTGTGCGCCATCACCTTCGCCGCCAGC
This sequence comes from Nocardioides marmorisolisilvae, assembly GCF_031656915.1. Taxonomy (NCBI): domain Bacteria; kingdom Bacillati; phylum Actinomycetota; class Actinomycetes; order Propionibacteriales; family Nocardioidaceae; genus Nocardioides; species Nocardioides terrisoli. The sequence continues at coordinate 2,080,581 of NZ_CP134227.1, forward strand.
GCCCGGGCGGCCCGACTGTGCCTCCTCTGGGCCTTGCGGAGCGTGGCGTCGGCCCGGTTGCCGGCGCGGCCAGCGCGCATGCTCGACGGGCTCGACGTGCGTCCGGAGGGCGTCGCCGACGGGCTCGGCGTCCCCTGCGCTCCTGGCTGCGAGTCCTGGGGGACGAACAGTGCGTCCCGTTGCTCCCACCCGACCACGATGACGGCGGCGGAGAGTACGGCGGCGACGGTCACCTTCATCCACGTGCCGTAACGCAACTGCCGCATCATCCAAGCCTATCCGGATCGCGAGCGCCGCGGGCCGCTGTCCGGGGGCTGCTCGCCGCGCACCGGCTCCCTCCTGATCGTCGCTCGGACGGCGCCGCGGCCGGTCAGGTGTTCCAGGGCCCTTCTGGCGCGCTGACCCGGGCCTCGTCGGCCTCCCGGTCCGTGAGCTGCTCCTGGCTCTGCCGCTCGGCCTCGACCCGTCGGAGGTAGTGGTCGACCTCCTCGGCGATCCGCGCCTCGTCCCAGCCCAGCTCGCCGCCCATCAGCGTGGCGACGGGTAGGGCGGCCTCGATGCCGCGGTCGAAGGTCTCGATGGAGATCCGGGTGCGGCGGGCCAGCACGTCGTCGAGGTGGCGGGCCCCCTCGTGGGTGACCGCGTAGACGACCTCGGCCGCCAGGTAGCCCTGGGCCCCGTCGATCGGCCGTCCCAGCGTGGGTCGCTCGGCGACCAGGTCAAGGACCTCGTCGACCAGGCCGCCGTACCGGCCGAGCAGGTGGTCGATGCGGCCGACGTCCAACCCCGATCCGCGGGCAAGGGACACGCGTTGGTTGGTGCGGGTCTCGAACCGGCTGGCGCCCGCGAGCAGCACTCGCTCGGTGATCGACGGGCCGACGTCGTCGCGCTCGCGCACGGCCATGTCGACGGCGTCGGCGGCCATCACCCGGTATGTCGTCAGCTTGCCGCCGGCGATCAGGACCAGGCCCGGTGTCGGACTGACCACGGTGTGCTCTCGGGAGATCCTGGTGGTCGCGGCGGCGACGTCGCCACGGTCCTCGTCGTGCGGCACCGTGCCGCGCAGCAGCGGTCGCAGCCCGGCGTACACACCTTGGACGTCACCGTGGTCCAGCGGGTCTCGCAGGATCTTGTTGACGTGACCGAGCAGGTAGTCGATGTCCGCCCGGGAGGCCGCCGGGTGCGCGAGGTCGAACTGCCACGGGGTGTCGGTGGTGCCGATGATCCAGTGCGCGCCCCACGGGATGACGAACAGCACCGACTTCTCGGTGCGGGTGATGAAGCCGCACTCCGAGCGGATCCTGGCCCGCGGCACGACCAGATGGATCCCCTTGCTCGCCTCGACATCGAGCGCACCGGCTCCACCGACCAGCTCCTGGATCGCGTCGGTCCACACCCCGGCCGCGTTGATCACCACCCGGGCTCGGACCTCGAAGTCGACGTCGTCCTCGAGGTCGCGCACCGTGACGCCGACGACCCGCCCCCCGGACCCCGAGCCGCTCGAAGGGTCGCGCAGGAACCCGGTCACCTTGGCGCGGGTCGCGACGTGGCCGCCGTACGACGCAGCGGTGCGGGCGATCGTGGAGACCAGCCGGGCGTCGTCGACCTGACAGTCGTAGTAGCGGATCGCCCCGTGCAGCTCGTCGGTGCGCAGGTCGGGCGCCAACCGGGCGAGCTGCTTGCGGAAGACGTGGCTGTGCTTGGGAACGCCCGTCTCGTGGTGGCCGGCGCGAGCTCCGAGCTGCGCCATCGCGTCGTAGAGCAGCAGCCCCGCACCGACGTACGGCCGCTCCCAGGCCGCCTTCAGGGGGTAGAGGAACGGCACCGGACGGACCAGGTGCGGGGCGAGCCGGGTCTGCAGCAACCCGCGCTCCTCGAGCGCCTCCTTGACGAGAGCGAAGTCGAGCATCTCCAGGTAGCGCAGACCGCCGTGCACCAGCTTGCTGCTCCGGCTGCTGGTGCCGCTGGCCAGGTCGCGCTGCTCGACCAGGGCCGTCGACAGGCCGCGGCTGACGGCGTCCAGGGCGGTACCGGTGCCGACGACTCCGCCACCCACGACGAGGACGTCCAGCGGTTCGGCCGGCGTGGTCGCGCTCATTGCCGCGATCGCGGCTGCGCGGGCGCCGGGGCCGAGCTGGATGGTGCGGACCATGCCCCCAACATAGGGGGGCGGCCGAGCGCTACTGGACGACGACCTCGATCCGCTGGAACTCCTTGAGCTCGGTGTAGCCGGTGGTGGCCATGGCGCGACGCAGCGCGCCGACGAGGTTCATCGTCCCGTCCGCGACTCGCGACGGGCCGAAGAGGATCTCCTCCAGCGAGCCGATCGTGCCGAACTCCACGCGCTGGCCACGGGGCAGCTGCGCATGGTGCGCCTCGGCTCCCCAGTGGAAGCCCTTGCCCGGCGCCTCGGTCGCCCGGGCCAGCGGCGAGCCGACCATCACCGCGTCGGCACCGCAGGCGATCGCCTTGGCGATGTCCCCGCTGCGGCCGATCGACCCGTCGGCGATCACGTGCACGTAGCGGCCACCGGACTCGTCGAGGTAGTCCCGGCGGGCCGCAGCCACGTCGGCGACCGCGCTCGCCATCGGCACTGCCACGCCCAGCACCGACCGGGTGGTGTGCGCGGCGCCGCCGCCGAAGCCGACCAGTACGCCCGCGGCTCCGGTGCGCATCAGGTGCAGCGCCGCCTGGTACGTCGCGCAGCCGCCGACGATCACCGGCACGTCGAGCTCGTAGATGAACTCCTTGAGGTTCAGCGGCTCGGCCTGGCCGGAGACGTGCTCCGCGCTGACGGTCGTGCCCCGGATCACGAACATGTCGACGCCGGCGTCGACGACCGTCTTCGCGAACTCCTTGGTGCGCTGGGGACTCAGCGCGGCGGCCACGGTCACGCCCGCGTCGCGCACCTGGCGGACGCACTGGGTGATCAGCTCGGGCTTGATCGGCTCGCTGTAGATCTCCTGCAGCCGCGACACCGCCGCCACACCCTCCAGCCCGGCCACCTCGTCGAGCAGGTCCGTGGGGTCGTCGTACCGGGTCCACAGCCCCTCGAGGTTGAGCACCCCGAGGCCGCCGTACTGCCCGAGCGCGATGGCGGTGGCCGGGGAGACCACCGAGTCCATCGGTGCCGCGAGGATGGGCAGCTCGAACCGGTAGGCATCGATCTGCCAGGAGACGTTGACCTCCTCGGGGTCGCGGGTGCGCCGGCTCGGCACGATCGCGATGTCGTCGAAGGCGTAGGCCCGGCGACCGCGCTTGGCGCGGCCGATCTCGATCTCGCTCATGCGGTGTCCCCAGGATGTTGATCGTCAGTGGAGCGGAGCGGCGGAGCCGAAGGGCGTGGTGGCGTGCTCACCGTCCAAGGCTATCCGGATCCGGGGGTGGTGCTCCGTACGGTGGGTGCATGCCGACCAGTCCCGCCGCTCCCACGCTCCTCGACCAGGCCGTCGTCACCCGGGTGATCGAGGCCCTGGCCGGGCCGGGCGCCCGGCTGCGCGAGGACCAACAGCGTGCCGTCGAGGCGCTGGTCGCGCCGGGCTCCCGGGTCCTCGTGGTGCAGCGCACCGGTTGGGGCAAGTCGGCGGTCTACTGGTGCGCCACCGCGCTGCACCGGGCGGTCGGCCGCGGGCCGGCCCTGGTGGTGAGCCCGCTGCTCTCCCTGATGCGCGACCAGGTCGCTGCCGCCGCCCGTGCCGGCCTGCGGGCCGCCACGATCAACAGTGCGAACATCGGCGAGTGGTCCCAGATCGAGGGCCGGCTGGCCGCCGACGAGCTCGACGTCGTCCTGGTCTCGCCGGAGCGGTTGGCGAACCCCGGCTTCGGCGCCCGGGTGCTGGACGCGCTCGCCGGCCGGCTCGGGCTGCTGGTCGTCGACGAGGCGCATGCCGTCTCCGACTGGGGCCACGACTTCAGGCCCGACTACCGCCGCGTCTCCGACGTGCTGCAACGGCTCAACCCCGAGACGCCGGTGCTGGCGACGACGGCGACCGCCAACGAGCGGGTCACCGCCGACGTCGCCGCCCAGCTCGGGGAGGCGACGCTGGTGCTGCGTGGCCCGTTGGCGCGGGCATCGCTGGAGCTGGCCGTGGTGGACCGACTCACCCCGATCCAGCGCTACGCCTGGGTGGTCGACCATCTGCCGCGGCTGCCCGGCTCGGGCATCGTCTACGTGCTGACCGTGGCCGATGCCCAGCGGCTGGCGGAGGCGGTCCGGCTGGTGCACGGTGACGCCGTACCGGTCGCGGCCTACACCGGACAGCTCGACGCCGACACACGACACCGCCTCGAGGATGCGCTGCGCGCCAACGAGGTGAAGGCGCTGATCGCCACCTCCGCCCTCGGGATGGGATACGACAAGCCCGACCTCGGCTTCGTCGTCCACGTCGGGTCGCCGCCGTCGCCGGTCTCCTACTACCAGCAGGTCGGCCGCGCGGGCCGCGCGATCGAGCACGCCTCGGTGGTGCTGCTGCCCTCGGACGCCGACGAGGGGGTGTGGGACTACTTTGCGACCGCCACCATCCCGGTCGAGGCCGAGGTCCGGTCCCTCCTCACCATCCTGGCGGCGGCGACCGAGCCGATGACGGTGCCCGCCCTGGAGGCCGAGACCGGGCTGCGTCGCACCAAGGTCGAGCTCTACCTCAAACAGCTCGCGGTCACCGGCGTGACCGAGCGCACCGCCGACGGTTGGTCGGCCACGGGGGCCACCTGGGAGCACGACGCCGAGCACTACGACGGGGTGCTCGCGGTGCGTCGCCGCGAGGCCGACATCATGCGCGCGTACGTCCGCGGCGAGGGCTGCCTGATGCAGTTGCTCCAGGAGTCGCTGGACGACCAGACGGCTGCCCCGTGCGGACGCTGCTCGGTGTGCCGCAGTGGGCTGCCCGACCCCCTCGAACCGGAGCCCCGCGCGGAGACCGCCCGCACGGTCGCCACCGGCCTGCGCACCAGCGCGCATCTGCTGGAGCCACGCAAGATGTGGCCCGGAGGCGAGTTCGGCACCCGCGGGCGCATCCCAGCGAACCTGCTGGCCGAGTCCGGACGCGTGTTGGTCCATGCCGACGCGCCCGAGTGGGCCGACACCCTGGCCGCCGCCCGTCGGGGTGAGGAGGCGGCGATCGAGGAGATCACGTCCGCCTGCGTCGGCGTGCTCCGCCGGTGGCGCGGGGAGTGGTCGGCCCGGCCGGAGGTGACGGTCGCCCTCACCGCCGGCGGCGACGCGCTCGCCGACCGGGTGGCCGGTCACCTCGCCGAGGTCGGCCACCTCGACCGGGGCAGGCTCGCCATCGCCGGCGGCTCCCCGCCCGATCGCGACGTCCCCAGCGATCGCGAGGCGGCGTACTGGCGGACGGCGCTGTCCGTGGCCGATCCGGCCGACGTCGCCGACCGGGTGGTGCTGCTGGTGGTCGACCGGAGTTGGAGCCAGTGGCCGGTCACCGTCGCGGCGGCCAAGCTCCGCGAGGCCGGCGCCACCGCGGTGCTGCCGCTGCTGGTGCACCGGCAGGCGTGAGGTCGCAGAGCCGCTGACTGCCTTCAGTCGGTCAGGTCGAGATGCATCACGTGCAGGCCGACGTACTCGCCCGTGGGCCGACGGAACGCGCCGGGCACCGTGCCGACGATCGTGAAACCGAGCGACCGCCACAGGCGTACGGCGGCGGCGTTCGTCTCCACGACCGCGTTGAACTGGATGGCGCGGAAGCCCTCCGTGCGGTGCCAGTCCACGGCGTACTCACCGAGGGTGCGGCCGACCCCGCGACCGCGGGCCGAGGAGGTGACCAGGAACGACGCGGTGCCGACGTGGGCGCCGTTGAACGGCCGGTTCGGACCCATGTGCGCGGTGCCGAGGAAGACGTCGTCCGCCTCGGCGACCACCGTGTGCCGATCGGAGAGCCAGTACGCCCGCAGCGCGGCGTCCGGCATCGCCGGGTCACCGGTGTAGGTCTCGCCCTCGGTCAGGACGGCACGCAGCAACGCGCCCACGGCCGGCCAGTCGTGCTCGCAGTAGACCCGCACCCGCACCGGCGCCGGCGTCATCTGGCCGAGTAGTTCGGCGCCTCGACCGTCATCTGCACGTCGTGCGGGTGCGACTCGGCCAGTGAGGCCGAGGTGATCCGCACGAAGCGGCCCTTGTCCTGCAACTCGGGCACGGTGCGTGCCCCGACATAGAACATCGACTGGTTGAGCCCGCCGATGAGCTGGTGTGCGACCGCGGCGAGGGGCCCGCGGTAGGCGACCTGGCCCTCGATGCCCTCCGGGACGATCTTGTCGTCGCTGGTGACCTCCGCCTGGAAGTAGCGGTCCTTGGAGTACGACTTCTTGCCGCGGCTCGACATCGCGCCGAGCGAGCCCATCCCGCGGTAGGACTTGTACTGCTTGCCGTTGACGAAGACCAGCTCGCCGGGGCTCTCCTCGCAGCCGGCCAGCAGCGAGCCGATCATCACCGAATCGGCCCCGGCGACGATCGCCTTGGCGATCTCGCCGGAGTACTTCAGCCCGCCGTCGGCGATCACCGGCACCCCGGCCGGCCTGGCCGCCAGCGATGCCTCGTAGACCGCGGTCACCTGCGGTGCACCCACCCCCGTGACCACCCGGGTGGTGCAGATCGAACCGGGCCCGACGCCGACCTTGATCGCGTCGGCCCCCACGTCGATGAAGGCCTGGGCGCCGGCGCGGGTCGCCACGTTGCCGCCGATCACCTGGACGTGCCGGGTCGCCGGGTCGGTCTTGAGGCGCTGCACCATGTCGAGCAGCATCCGGACGTGGCCGTGAGCGGTGTCTGCGACCAGGACGTCGACGCCGGCGTCGATCAGGGTGGTGGCCCGCTGCCAGGCGTCACCGAAGTAGCCGATCGCGGCGCCCACCATCAGGCGGCCGTTCTCGTCCTTGCTGGCCAGCGGGAACTGCTCGGACTTCACGAAGTCCTTGACGGTGATGAGCCCAGCGAGGCGGCCATCGCCGTCGATGATCGGCAGGCGTTCACGCTTGTGCTGGCGCAGCAGCACGGTCGCGTCCTCGTGCGAGATGCCCACGGGTGCGGTGATCAGCGGCATCGGCGTCATCACCTCGTCGACCTTGGTGGTGGCCCACTCCGCGACCGGGGTGAATCGCAGGTCGCGGTTGGTGATGATCCCGATCAGCCGGTTGTCCGGGTCGACCACCGGGAAGCCGGAGATCCGGTACTCCCCCGCCAGGTGATCGAGCTCCTCGAGGGTGGCGTCGGGCCCGATCGTGACCGGGTTCGGGATCAGTCCGGTCTGGGTCCGCTTGACCAGGTCGACCTGGTAGGCCTGGTCCTCGATCGACAGGTTGCGGTGCAGCACGCCCAGGCCGCCCTGGCGGGCCATCGCTATCGCCATCCGCGACTCGGTCACCGTGTCCATCGCGGCGCTGATCAACGGCACCCTGATCTCGATCTCCCGAGTGAGCCGGGTGGTGGTGTCGATGTCGCTCGGCGCCAGATCGGACTCGCCAGGAAGCAGCAGCACGTCGTCGTAGGTCAGGCCGAGCGAGGCGAACTTCGCGGGGACTTCGGGGGCGTGGACGTCGGGGTCAAGGGGCGCGCCGGAGGTCATGCTCCAGTCTAATCAGCCGCCGGGTCGAGGCCGCGGACGGGATCGTGCCCGCGTCGTCTCCGCACCGAGCGCCCTGCGTGCTTGACTGGAGCCATGGATGCCGTGGACACGGCGTTCGCCGCCGTCCCGCGCTCGGGGTTCCTGCCGCCCGCAGACCGCGACCGAGCCGACTTCGACGGCCCGGTCCTGATCGGTCACGGGCAGACCAACTCCCAGCCACGCACGGTCGCGGCGATGCTCCGGCTGCTGGAGGTCGGGATCGGCATGCGGGTGCTCGACGTGGGTGCCGGCTCGGGCTGGACCACGGCGCTCCTCGCGGAGCTGACCGGTCCCGGCGGAAGGGTCGTCGGCGTGGAGCGAGTGCCCGCGCTGGCGCAGTGGGGTGCGTCGAACGTCCGCGCTGCCGGGTACCCCCACGCCACGGTGGTCGAGGCCGCTGAGGGTGTGCTCGGGCTGCCCGCGGAGGCGCCGTACGACCGGATCCTGGTCTCCGCCGATGCCCCCGCGGTTCCCGGCGTACTCCTCGACCAGCTGGCGGAACCCGGCCGGATGGTGCTTCCGGTGCGCTCGACCATGACGCTGGTACGCCGCCACGACGGGCGCGACGAGCTCAGCCAGCACGGCGGCTATCGATTCGTGCCCCTGGTGGGCTGACCCTGGAGCCCGAACCGCCGGGTCGCCGGACTTTTCCCAGGTTCAGAACCCATCGGTCACGGCTGGACACAGGAAGGTCCCTGTTCACACACCAACTCTCATGTGTGAACAGGGACCTTGGGTTCCTAACCTGGGAAAAGTCCAGGAGCGTCAGTGACCGTGGCCGTGGCCGTGGCCGGCGTCGGGCTCCTCGTCCTCGGGCTTGTCGACCACCAGGGTCTCCGTGGTGAGCAGCATGCCGGCGATCGAGACGGCGTTGGTCAGCGCGGCCTTGGTGACCTTGACCGGGTCGAGGACGCCCTGGGCGACCAGGTCGCCGTACTCGCCGGTGGCGGCGTTGTAGCCCGTGCCGGGCCCGGCCTCGCGCACCTTGGCGGTGATCACGTAGCCGTTGTCACCACCGTTCTCGGCGATCCAGCGCAGCGGCTCGTCGGCTGCCTTGCGGACCACCCGCACACCGATCGACTCGTCTCCGGTGAGGCCTAGGTCGTCGGAGAGGACCGAGACGGCGTGGATCAGCGCGGAGCCACCGCCGGGGACGATGCCCTCCTCGATGGCGGCGCGGGTCGCGGAGACGGCGTCCTCGATGCGGTGCTTCTTCTCCTTCAGCTCCACCTCGGTGGCGGCGCCGACCTTGACCACGCAGACTCCGCCGGCCAGCTTGGCCAGCCGCTCCTGCAGCTTCTCGCGGTCCCAGTCGGAGTCGGACTTCTCCACCTCGGCCTTGATCTGGTTGACCCGGCCGGCGACCTCGGCGGTGTCGCCGCCACCCTCGATGATCGTGGTGTTGTCCTTGGTGACCACGACGCGGCGGGCGGTGCCGAGCACGTCGAGACCGACCTGGTCGAGCTTGAGGCCCACCTCGGGCGCGACGACCTGGCCACCGGTCAGGATCGCGATGTCCTGCATCATCGCCTTGCGGCGGTCACCGAAGGCCGGCGACTTCACCGCGACGGCGTTGAAGGTGCCGCGGATCTTGTTGACCACCAGCGTCGAGAGCGCCTCGCCCTCGACGTCCTCGGCGAGGATGAACAGCGGCTTGCCCGACTGGATGACCTTCTCCAGCAACGGCAGCAGGTCGGCCACCGCGGAGATCTTGCCCTGGTGCAGCAGGATGTAGGGGTCGTCGAGCACCGCCTCCATCGACTCGGGGTCGGTGACGAAGTACGGCGACAGGTAGCCCTTGTCGAACTGCATCCCCTCGGTGAAGTCGAGCTCGGTGCCCATCGTGTTGGACTCCTCGACGGTGATCACACCGTCCTTGCCGACCTTGTCGAAGGCCTGCGCGAGCAGTGAGCCGATGGTCTCGTCACGGCTGGAGACGGTGGCCACCGCGGCCATGTCCTCGACGGAGTCCACGTCGCGCGACGCGTCACCCAAGGCGGCGACGACGGCGGCGCAAGCCGCATCCATGCCGCGCTTGAGGCCCATCGGGTTGACGCCGGCAGCGACGGCCCGCAGGCCCTCGTGCACCATGGCCTGGGCGAGCACGGTCGCGGTGGTGGTGCCGTCACCGGCGACGTCGTTCGTCTTGGTGGCGACCTCCTTGGTGAGCTGGGCACCGAGGTTCTCGAACGGGTCGTCCAGCTCGATCTCGCGCGCGACGGTCACGCCGTCGTTGGTGATGGTCGGGGCGCCCCACTTCTTGTCCAGCACGACGTAGCGGCCCTTGGGGCCGAGCGTCACCTTGACCGCGTTGGCCAGGGCGTCGACGCCCCGCTCGAGCGCGCGGCGGGCGCTCTCGTCGAACTCCAGGATCTTCGGCATTGCTTCAAACTCCTTCGGGGAAAACGGCGATCGCCCGGGAAACGTCCTGCGGCGCGGTCGTCAGGGAGACCAGGTCGCAGGACGTCCCGGGCGATTCGGGGTGGATCAGGAAACGACAGCGAGGACGTCGCGGGCCGAGAGGATCAGGAACTCGTCACCGGCGTACTTGACCTCGGTGCCGCCGTACTTGCTGTAGATGACCTTGTCGCCGACATTGACGTCGAGCGGGACACGGTTGCCGTTGTCGTCGATGCGGCCGGGGCCGATCGCCAGGACCTCGCCCTCCTGGGGCTTCTCCTTGGCCGTGTCCGGGATCACCAGGCCGGACGCGGTGGTCTGCTCCGCGTCGAGCGGCTTGACCACGATCCGGTCCTCGAGGGGCTTGATGTTGACCGACACGCTTGATCAACCTCCACTTTCCAGTGATGTCGTTGGGATTTGCGAAGTTCGCTGGCAAACTCACGGGGAGAGTGCCAATGAGAAAACTAGCACTCAACGCAAACGAGTGCCAGAGCACCCCGGGTTCCGCCCCCACTGACAAGATGACCCGGTGGACGTCGCGACCTTCGAGTGGCTGCTCACCGACGAGGGACGGGCGCTGCTCGACGCAGCCGGGCGGGCCGAGGGCGACGCCCTGACGGTGGGGGCGACCCTGCGCCGAGAGCACGATGGCGACCGGGTCGCCGCCGCGCTCACCCAGGTGGAGCTGCGCCGCCGGGCCGCGTCGAAGTTCGGCCCACTCGCCGCTCAGATGTTCTTCACCACCGACGGGCTCGAGCAGGCCACCCGGCTGCGTGTCGCCGAGCACCGGGCAGCACGGCTGCAGGCCGCCTCGGTGGCGACCGCGGTCGACCTCGGCTGCGGGATCGGCGGCGATCTCGTCGCGCTGGCCCGAGCCGGGCTGACCGTCGCAGGCGTCGACCTGGACCCGGTGAGAGTTGCCGTGGCCCGCGCGAACCTCGCCGCGCTGGGGCTCGGCGGCGCGGTCGAGGTCGCCGATGCCACCCTGGTCGACACAGCACCGTTCGAGGTCGCGTACGCCGATCCGGCGCGACGCTCGGCCCGCGGCCGGAGCTTCCGCGTCGACGAGTGGACCCCGCCGTGGTCGTTCGTCGAGCAGCTGTTCGCCCGGGACGCCTGCGTCAAGGTCGCTCCCGGCATCCCCCACGCGCTCGTCCCCGCCGGTGTCGAGGCCGAGTGGGTCAGCGACCACGGCGAGGTCAAGGAGGCCGCACTCTGGTCCGGCCGGTTGGCCACCGATGCCCGCCGGGCCACGGTGATCGGCGATGGTGGCCTGGTCACCGTGACCGACTCCGACCCCACCACCAACGAGGTCCGGCCGGTGGGACGCTGCCTCTACGAGCCCGACGGGGCAGTCATCCGAGCGGGGCTCGTCGGTGCTGTCGCAGCCGGGGTGAACGGCGGCCTCATCGACCCGAAGATCGCCTACGTGACCGCGGACCACGCGTTCGTGACGCCACTGGCCCGCTCCTACGAAGTCCTTGAGGAGCTGCCCCACCGCGAGAAGCAACTGCGTACGGCGCTGCGGGAGCGCCACATCGGCAGGCTGACCATCAAGAAGCGTGGGGTCTCCGTCGTGCCCGACGAGCTGCGCCGACGGCTGGACCTGAGCGGCGACGAGGAGGCCACGATCGTGCTGACCCGCGCCGAGGGCCGAGGCGTCTGCTGGCTGGTGCGGCCCTTCGGCGCGGCGAGGTGAGCGAGCCCGCCTCCGGCTCCGAGGTCGGCTTCGCACCGATGCCGGGGCGCTGGGTGGCGCTGTTGCTGTGCTGCTCGGCGCTGTTCATGACCCTCCTCGACGTCAGCGTCACCAACGTCGCGCTGCCGTCGATCGGACGAGCGACCGGCGCCGGACCGTCCCAGCTGCAGTGGGTGATCAGTGGCTACACCCTCGCCTTCGGCCTGGTGCCGGTGCTGGCCGGACGGCTCGGCGACGACCACGGCCGGCGCCGGATGTTCCGGGTGGGCGTCGCCGGGTTCCTGCTCACCAGCGCATGCGCCGGGCTGACACCGACGAGCACCCTGCTGATCGTCGCGCGGGTACTGCAGGGGCTCTTCGGTGGGCTGATCAACCCGCAGGTGTCCGGCCTGGTCCAGCAGCTGTTCCGCGGCTCCGAGCGCGGTCGGGCCTTCGGCGTGCTCGGCACCACGGTGGGCGTCGGCACCGCGCTGGGGCCGATCGTCGGCGGCGGTCTGATCGAGCTCGGTGGCCCACATCTCGGCTGGCGCCTGGTGTTCTTCATCAACGTGCCGATCGGGCTGACGATCCTCGCGCTGAGCCGGCGGCTGCTCCCCGAGGACCCGGCGCGAGGCAAGCACCGGCTCGACGTGCTCGGCTCGCTGGTGCTCGGTACGGCCACGTTCTGCGTGCTCTTCGCCGCGGTCGAGTACGACTCCTTGCACGACGCCCGGCTCGCCTGGCTGGGCGTGCCCGCCGTCGTGCTGCTCGGTCTGTTCTGGCGCCGCGAGCGTCGGCTGACCCGCGACCGGGCCGATCCGCTGGTCGACCTCCGGTTGTTCCGGCAGCCGTCGTACACCGCGGGCGTGGTGCTGGCGCTGGCCTACTTCCCCGCCATGGCAGGGCTGCCCCTGGTGATGGCGCTGTACTACCAGTACGGGCTCGGGTTCAGCGCGATCCACTCCGCGCTCGGGGTGACCGCCTACGCCCTCGGCAACGCCGTCGCGGCGCCGCTCGCCGGTCGGGTGGTCACCCGGGTCGGTCGACCGCTCGTGGTCGGCGCTGCGCTGACCTTCGGTCTCGGGGCGGTGGCTCTCGCGCTGGTCGCCCGCAGTGGCCCGCAGTGGCCCGGACAGCCTCGCCGCCTGGGAGATGGCCGGTCCGCTGTTCGTGATGGGCTGCGGCAGCGGCGCCCTGATCACCCCCAACCAGACGCTGACGCTGATGCACGTGGACCCCGTCGTCGGGAGTACGGCGGGCGGCGTGCTGCAGACCTCCCAGCGGATCGGCCTGGCGATCGGCCAGGGCGTCATCGGCGCCGTCTTCTTCGCATCGGTCGCCGGCACCGGCCCGCAGGCCTACGGCCACGCGGTGGCGATGGCCGTGCTGGCGGCCCTCGGCTTCGTGGTCGCTGCGGTGGCCGTGGGGACGGCCGACCTCGTCCAGGCCCGGCGCCGCGAGGCGCGGTGAAGCGGCATCACCGCGGCCGCCCGGTGAGCGACCGGCCCACCAGGGCAACCAGGGCCAGCCCCACCCCGACGCCGACCACGTCGGCGACCACGTCGTGCCAGTCACCGTCGCGGTGGATCGGCAGCACCGCCTGCAGCACCTCACTGACCACCGCGTAGCCGACCAGGCCGGCGCCGAGGCGGCCGGCGCCGAGGCCGGCCAGCCGGCCGGTCAGCGCGAGCACCACGAAGATCGCGGCGTGCTCGGCCTTGTCGGAGATGTCCGGCCCCGCGGGCAGGTCCGGGCCCGGGGTGAAGAACGCGAGCAGGGACAACAAGAGCACGCCCCCGAACGGATAGACCTCCCAGCGCTGGCCCACGGTGCAGGTCGGACCTCAGCCGGCCACGGGAAGGTGCATCGTCGGTCGCCCGGCGGCCACCCGGCGCCGCTCGGTGGCGATGACGAGGTCGTGCAGCCCACGGTTGTCGCCCAGACGCAGGCGGTCGGGCACGACCGCCTGCGACCGCCGTACGCCGGCGGCAGCGGCCCGGAACGCGCGCTCGTGAGCCGGGGTCCAACGAAGGCCATAGAGGCGCCGCACCGAGGCCGGCAGCATCCCCTGGACTACAAGGTTGGTCGCCCGGATCCCGACCCGCAGGGTGATCGGCACCGGCATGTCGCGGGCGATCGCCCGACCGACCACCCGTGCCTCGTCAGTCAGGTGCATCCGGTCGCTGCGGAACCAGGCGGCCATCCACTCCTCGAAGTCCAGGCCGGTGGCCGGCGCCGCCGAGCGTGGCATCCCGAACAGCTGCCCGAACCGCACCCAGTCTGCCCATAGGTCCTCGCGTTCACCCCGGCTCAGCGGCCGCACCAACGTCTCGAACGCCACCCGGGACGAGTCCGCAAGCATCGCCATCGTCCAGAACATCAGCGTCGGGTCATAGGCGTCGTACGGCGTGCCGGCCGCGAAGCTGCCCTCGTCGCGCTCCAGCCGCCCCCGCACCTTCCGGTGCATCGCCGCCACCTGGGCAAGCACCCGGTCAGCCTCAGCCGTGCTGCCGAAGAAGACCGTCTCGAACACCTTCGCCGTGCTCGCCAGCCGGCCGAACGGCCGCTCCTTGGCATGGGTGGAGTCGGAGGTGCCGACGTAGGGCACCGGATGGGTAGCACCGATGATCAGGGCCCGCTGGCCGTAGGTGTGCCCCACGGCGCGGTGGGACTGCACGAACCGGAGCATCGACCCCTCGGGGAAGTATCCGTCCGCCATGGACGCGAGCCTAGCCGACCGTGACAGTTCTGCTGTCAGGCTTGCCCGGATCAGTCGAAGAGCACGACGGAGCGCAGCACGCTCGGCCCGTCGTCGGAGGAGTGCTGCATCGTGGCGAAGGCGGCCTCGACGTCGCCCAGCCCGATCTCCTCGGAGACGAACGCGTCGAGGTCCAGCCGGCCCTGCCGGTAGAGGTCGATGAGCATCGGGAAGTCCCTGCTGGGCAGGCAGTCGCCGTACCAGCTGGACTTGAGCGCGCCACCCCGCCCGAAGACGTCGATCAGCGGGATGTCCGGCAGCTTCATGTCCGGCGTGGGTACGCCGACCAGCACGACCGTCCCCGCGAGGTCCCGGGCATAGAAGGCCTGCTTCCACGTCTCCGGGCGCCCGACCGCGTCGATGACGACGTCACACCCGTTGCCCCCGGTCAGCGCCCGGATCTCCTCGACCGGGTCGCTCCGGGTGGAGTTGACGGCGTGGGTGGCGCCCATCCGGCGGGCGATCTCCAGCTTGCGGTCATCGACGTCGACCGCGATCACCGGCGAGCCACCGGCCAGCACCGAGCCGGCGATGGCGGCGACGCCGACCCCTCCGCAGCCGATCACCGCGACCGACGTGCCTCGGCTGACCCGGCCCGTGTTGATCGCCGCCCCGAGGCCGGCCATCACCCCGCACCCGAGCAGGCCCGCAGCAGCGGGTCGGGCGGACGGGTCGACCTTCGTGCACTGGCCGGCGGCGACCAGGGTCTTCTCGATGAAGGCGCCGATGCCGAGCGCGGGCGTCAGCGGGGTGCCCGCCTCCGGGCCCTCGGCGAGCGTCATCTGCTGGGTGGCGTTGTGGGTGGCGAAGCAGTACCACGGCTCGCCGCGCTCGCAGGCGCGGCAGCTGCCGCACACCGCACGCCAGTTGAGGATCACGAAGTCGCCGGGCGCGACCGTGGTGACGTCCGGGCCCACCTGCTCGACGACGCCGGCCGCCTCGTGCCCGAGCAGGAACGGGAAGTCGTCGTTGATGCCGCCCTCGCGGTAGTGCAGGTCGGTGTGACAGACCCCGCACGCCTGCACGCGTACGACGGCCTCGCCGGGGCCGGGATCAGGAACGTTCACGAGCTCGATGCTGACCGGGGCGCCCTTCGCACGGGCCACCACTCCTCTGACCTGCTGCATGCCCCGAGCCTCGCCGGTGAAGCGGCTCTTGTCGAGATGCAACCTCGGCGCGCCGTGATGCGTGTGTAGGGCAGCAGACCAGACGGGGTGAGGTGATGATGGGACAGACCACGACGGCGACCAGGAGCGGGGTGTCGATGCGCAGCGCGCGCGCGGCTCGGGAGGCTGACTTCGAGGCCTGGATGACAGCTCGCCAGCCGGCGCTGCTGCGCACGGCGTACCTGCTCTCCGGGGACACCCACACCGCCGAGGACCTCGTCCAGACGACCCTGGCCAAGCTCTACCTCGCGTGGGACCGGATCAGCGACCACGAGCACGTCGACGCCTACGCGCGGCGCGCGCTGGTCAACGAGCACCGTTCCGGCTGGCGGCGTCCGTTCCGCCGGCGCGAGGTCCTCAGCGAGCAGTTGCCCGAGCGCGGGCACCACGACAGCCCGGACGACGGGACCCACACCGCGCTGTGGTCGTTCGTGGGCACCCTGCCACCCAAGCAGCGCGCAGTGATCGTGCTGCGCTACTACGAGGAGCTCAGCGAAGCGGAGACGGCCGAGGCACTCGGGATCTCGGTCGGCACCGTCAAGTCACAGGCCAGCCGTGCGTTGGCCGCGCTCCGAGACCGACTTCCCGACCATCCCGAGCTCGACCGCCGGGAGGAGGACCGATGATGAACACCGAGGACCAGCTGCAGCAGATGCTGCGCCGCCAGGCGGACCGCTTCGACGACCTGCCGGGGGCCGGCTCCGACTTCGGCCAGGTCCGTGCCCGGGCCCGTGGCATCCGTCGTCGCCGTCGCCAGCGCGCGGCCGGACTGGTCGCCGCCGCCGTCGTGGTCGTCACCGTGCCGACCGCGGTACTGCTGCACCCCGGAGGCACCACCGTGCCCACGCCGTCCCACCACGGCACCCCGCTGCCGTCGCCGAGCCCGAGCCCGAGCCCGACGCACGCCCCGCACCGGACGCAGGGATCGTCGCCAGCGATCCACGACCTCGCCGCGATCCCCCGCGGTGCCGATGCGACGGTGGGGTACCTCGACCAGAACGGCGTCGTCCACTACCAGGGCCAGACCGGTCGACTTCCGGGCGACCCTGCCACCGTGACCCAGTTCCACGACTTCCGGGGCGGCTGGGTCGTCGCCCGCGATCTCAAGATCACCCAGTACGACCAGAACGGCAACGTGGTCCGCACCGGCGCCAACAACGGGATCAAGGTCTCGTCCGACCGCGTAACGGTGGCGTGGCAGTCCGGTCGCACGGTCTTCTACGGGCCGGACAACACCATGGGCAACGGCGGGCCGACTCAGGCCACCGCCCCCGCCGGCGAGTCCATCATCGGCTTCCTGCCCTACGGGCCGGCGCTCGCCGGGGACGGCAACAAGATCACCACGATGGACAACGCCGGGCGGTTCGTGACACAGACGGTCGGGCTCATCGCCACGACCACCTCTCAGTCCGCGAACCTGGTCGGCGGCCTGACCGGGAGCGTCGCGAAGTCGACCCTCGCCGGGGGGGTCTACGACATGGCCGCCCACACACTTCTGTGGAGCGGCCCGTGGCGGCCGGTGTCGTTCAGCGACGACGGCAAGTACGTCGCGGCCTTCCCGGTCGCCCACAACGGCGACGTCGGCACCTGGGCGATCCTCGATGCTCGCACCGGCAAGGTGATAGCCCGCACCCCGAAGCTGAGGAAGGTCTATCTGGGCTACACGCCGGCCTGGCAGGACGACGACACGCTGACGTTCACCGGTGCCACTCTCACGCAGAGCGCCTTGCTGACGCTGAAGACCGACGGGACGTTCTCCCGGGCCAGCGACATCGTCCCGACCAAGTACACGAAGAGCCCCTTCGTCTTCGAGGCGCAGCCGTGAGCCTGGCTGCGGGCTGCGGACGCGTCGCCTAGGCGAGGACCAGCTCGACCGGCATCGAGGAGTCGGCGGGCAGGTCGATCGCCGACGGGGTGCGCCCGCGGGCCACCATCTCCGATCCGAGCGCGGCGACCATCGCGCCGTTGTCCGTGCACAGCCCTGGTCGTGGCACCCGGACCCGGATGCCGTGCCCGGCCGCCCGCTCCTCGGCGAGCACCCGCAGCCGGGAGTTGGCCGCGACGCCGCCGCCGATCAGGATCGTGTCGATGCCCTCGGTGGCTGCGGCATCGACGGCCTTGCGGGTGAGCACGTCACAGACCGCTTCCTGGAAGGACGCGGCCACGTCGGCCACCGGCACCGGCTCACCGGCCGCCTCGCAGGCCTCGACCCAGCGCGCGACCGCGGTCTTCAGCCCCGAGAACGAGAAGTCGAACCGGTGCCGCTCGAGGTCCCGCCGTGAGGTCAGCCCGCGCGGGAAGTCGACGTACACACTGCTGCCCTCACGGGCGGCGCGGTCGATGTGCGGACCGCCGGGGAAGGGCAGCCCGAGCAGCCGGGCGACCTTGTCGAAGGCCTCGCCGGCCGCGTCGTCGATCGTGGCGCCGAGTGAGTGAACGTCGCCGGTGACGTCTCCGACCCGCAGCAGCGAGGAGTGTCCGCCGGAGACGAGCAGCGCCAGGCAGGGGTCGGGCAGTGCGCCGTGCTCGAGCTGGTCGACGGCGACGTGCGCTGCCAGGTGGTTGACGCCGTACAGCGGCTTGTCGAGCGACAGCGCGAGCGCCTTGGCGGCCGCGACCCCGACCAGCAGGGCACCAGCCAGCCCCGGCCCGGCGGTCACCGCGATCGCGTCGACGTCGCCCAGGGCCACGCCCGCGGTCTCGCAAGCCCGCTCGAGCGTCGGAGTCATCGCCTCCAGGTGCGCGCGGGCCGCGACCTCGGGCACGACTCCGCCGAACCTGGCGTGCTCCGCCACCGAGCTGGCCACCGCGTCCGCCAGCAGCGTGTGCCCGCTGACGATCCCCACCCCGGTCTCGTCGCACGAGGTCTCGATGCCCAGCACCAGCGGTTCGTCGGCCATGCCGCCGATTGTCGCTCAGCACCGCACCACCTGGGCGCGGGGGTACGGCGGCTCGCTCAGCCGCAGCCCTTGATCAGGGGCAGCCGCATCACCACGGCCGTCGACCCGTCGCGGTAGTAGCGCGGCCGCCGATCGATCTCCACGAAGCCGCTGCGTGCGTAGAAGCCAAGTGCGCCGGCGTTCTCCGCACGGACCTCGAGCAGCAGCCGATCCGCGCCCCCACCGCGTCCGGCGTCCTGGACCGCGGCGAGCAAGGAGGTGGCGACGCCGCGACGACGCCACGACGGCGCGACCGCGATCCGCTGCAGCTCGGCGATGTCGCCGGCCACAGACACCACGGCGTGGCCCACCACGCCGTCGACCGCATCGTCGGCGACCAGGTAGCGCACCGTCGGCAGCGTCCCGGCAAGTCCCTCCTCGACCAGCCCGCGCGGCCAGGCGTCGGCGCCCAGGCAGCCGTCCTCGAGGCCGACGACGGCGTCGCCGTCGGCGGGGGTCGCCGCCCGCACGGCCACCACGTCACTCACGAGACGCGCTTGGGCCGGTGCGGCTCCATCGCATCAGGCCTGCGCAAGTAGAGCGGCTCCGGATCCAGGAGCTCGAAGCGCTCGTGCACGACCACGTCGCACAGGACCGCCGCGCTCGGGTGCTCCGGCGCGGCAGTGTGCGGGAACGCCTCCGGGTAGAGCACCGCGCCGCGGCCGACGACCAGCCGCTCCGTCGCGGCGTCCGCGGGCCGAATCACCTGCGGGCCGTCGACGCGCGCGGCATCGTCGTACGACGCCAGGTAGACCTCCTTGCGGCGTGCATCGGTGGCGACCAGGAATTCTTCGTGGCCCGCATCGACGGCCTCCGCCGCCAGGATGTCGAGGCTGCAGACGCCGTAGACCGGGATGCCGAGCGCCAGCGCCATCGTGCGGGCGGTGACCAGCCCGACCCGCAGGCCGGTGAACGGGCCCGGGCCCACGCCGACGGCGACGGCGGTCACGTCCCGGTTGGTCGCACCGGCCGTGCCGAGCACGTCCGCGATGCCGGGCGCCAGCATCTCGCCGTGCCGCATCGTCTCGGCGGAGGAGTACGACGCCACCACCCGATCGCCGTCGTGCAGCGCGACGGTGACGTGGGGGGTGGCGGTGTCGAAGGCCAGCAGCACGCTCCCGAGGGTATCCGTGTGGCGCGAGGTCGCCGAGCCGGGCTCAGACCGGGGGCGGCTCCTCGAACCAGCGCGGCCCGACCGCGGTCACGCGCGCGGTCCGGACGTCGTCGGGAGCGCGCTCCAGATCGATCTCGAGCCGGCTGCCGGCCAACGCCTCGGCCAGTCCCGAGCCCCATTCGACGATGGTCACCGCGTCGTCGAGGTCCGTGTCGAGATCGAGGTCGTCGAGCTCCGCCCGGTCGCCGAGCCGGTAGGCGTCCACGTGTACCAGTGCCGGGCCGTCGACCAGGGACGGATGCACGCGGGCGATGACGAAGGTGGGCGAGGTGATGGGTCCGCGCACGCGCAGTCCTGCGCCCAGGCCCTGGGCCAGCGTGGTCTTGCCGGCCCCGAGCTCGCCGGTGAGCACCACCAGGTCGCCAGCGCCGAGGGCCTCCCCGAGCCGTACGCCGAAGGCTCGGGTGTCATCGGCACCGGGAAGCGTCGAGATCCGGGGCAGCTGGCGGGCCATCCGCAGTCGCGGCCCGTCCCGGCCCACCTCGGCGTACCCGTTGCGCACCCAGAAGCGCACCGTGTCCGGAAGCTCCTCGCGGGCCTCCAGGACCAGCCCGTCGAAGTGCTCGGCCTGGGCGATCTCCGCCGCCCGCTCGGCCAGGTGGTGGGCAACACCGTGGTGCCGCGCCTCGACGAGCACGCCGACGCGGCGCAGCCCCAGCCAGCGTCCGTGCGGGCGGAACAGCAGCGACCCGGCCGGGTGCCCATCCACCTCGGCGACCAGCCCCCCGTGGAGGGCGAGCTCCGCGGTCACCGCCTCGAGGTCGTCCTCCAGTGCGTTCGAGGGCGGGTCCAGCACCGGCCGGCCGGCGAACGTGCTGTGGATCAGCTCCAGCACGGTCGCCGCGTCCTCGCTGCCGGCGCGGCGGATCGCGATCGTGGTCACCGACCCACCCACACGCGCTGCTGGCGGCCGCCCATCCGGGTGACGATCTCGTAGCTGATCGTGTCGCACCAGTCCGCCCACTCCTGGGCCGTCGGCTCGCCGTCATCCCCGGGGCCGAACAGCACCACCTCGTCGCCCGCCTGCGCATCCGGCGCGTCGACGACGAACTGGTCCATGCAGATTCGGCCCAAGACGTCGGCGCGTCGGCCGTTCACCTGCACCTGGGCTGTGGACGAGGCGTGCCGGGGGATGCCGTCGCCGTACCCCATCGGGACCAGGCCGACGTGCATCGGAGCCGGCGCGACGTAGGTGTGCCCGTAGGAGATGCCGTCGCCGGCCGCGACGTCCTTGCCGAGCACGATGCTGCCACGAACGGTCATCGCGGGAGCCAGGCCTAGCGCGGCGGACGAGGCCACCGCCGGAGCCGGGGTCAGCCCGTAGCTGGCGATGCCGAACCGGACCAGGTCGAAGCGGATGCTCGGGCGCAGCAGGCCCCCTGCGGAGTTCGCCAGGTGTCGGACCTCTGGGTGCAGGCCGGCCTCCTCAACCATCGCCAAGACCTCACGGAAGGCCCGTTCCTGGGCGTCGTTGGCGGGGTGGTCGGGCTCGTCGGCACAGGCCAGGTGCGACCAGACCCCGACCGGGTCGAGGTGCGGCAGCTCGACCGCGGCCGCGATGAAGCGCTGCCAGTCGGCGCGGGCGGATCCGCCACGGGTGAGCCCGGTGTCGAACTTCAGGTGCACCCGGGCCGTCGTACCGATGCGGGCGGCGGCCTCGGCGATCTCCGCCAACTGCTCGACGGTGGAGGCCGAGACGTCGATGTCGTGGCGCAGCGCCGGGTCGTAGTCCTCCCCTGGTGCGGCCAGCCAACACATCAGCCTGCCCTCGTCTCCGGCCTCCCGCAGCGCCACTGCCTCGGGCAGGGTCGCCGCGCCCAGCCAGTCCGCGCCGGCCTCGCGCGCGGCCCGGGCGACCGGGACCATGCCGTGTCCGTAGCCGTCGGCCTTGACCACGACCATCACCGCTGCCGGCACCACCTGCTCGCGCAGCCGCCGGACGTTGTGCCGGATCGCGTCGAGGTCGACGACGATCTCGGCGCGCGGGCGCGGTGCGGCAGGGCTGGTCATGTCACGCCATCCTTCCACCGGGCGGGCCGGCCGACGTCAGCGGACCAGCGCGCGAACCACACTCGGGATCGCTCGTGCCACCTGAGAGGCGTTCAGCGGGCCACCGGCGTACGTCGCGGCCGCGCCGTGCAACCACGACCCGACCGAGGCCGCGTCGAACGGCCCCAGCCCTGAGGCGAGCAGGGCACCGACCAGTCCGCCGAGCACGTCGCCGGAGCCAGCCACCGCGAGCCAGGCATTGCCGGTGGTGGTCGCTCGCGCCCGACCATCGGGTGCCACGGTCAGGGTGTGCCTGCCCTTGAGCAGCACCACGGCGTCGTACCTCTGTGCGGCCTCGCGGGCGTAGCGCAGCTGGTCGGCCTCGACCCTGCCGCGATCCACTCCCAGGAGGGATGCGAGCTCCCCCGCGTGCGGGGTGAGCACCAGTCCGGCGCGCTCCGTCCCCGCGGCCGGGTCGAGATGCAGCAGCGCGTCCGCGTCCACCAGGACCGGGACGTCGTCCTGCAGCGCCCGCTCGAGCCCCGGGCCCGCGTCGTCCCCACTACCCGACCCGACTAGCCAGGCCTGGACCCGGCCCTCGCCGACCACCACCTCCGGATGCGCCGCGCGCACCGCCTCGGGAGCAGCGCCGGAATAGCGGACCATGCCGCACAGCCCACCGTTCGCAGCCGCCGTGCCCAGCACGGCTGCGCCGGGATAGCCGGGCGAGCCGGTGCGGATGCCCAACACCCCGCGGGTGTACTTGTGGTCGAAGGCGCGTGGCAGCCGCAGCAGGCCGGCCACGTCGTCCGGGCCGAGCGCCTCGACGACCGGCTCGGGCAGGTCGAGGCCGATGTCGACGAGGTGGACGGTGCCGCAGGCCTCGGCCGCCGGATCCACCAGGTGGCAGACCTTGTGCGTCCCGAAGGTGACGGTCAGGTCGGCGCGTACGTGGTCGCCGTCGAGCCGGCCGGTGTCCACGTCGACGCCGCTCGGCACGTCGACCGCCACCACGGGCACGCCCTCGTGCCGGGCGAGCACTGCCGCCGCGTCCGGACGCAGCCCCGGACAGCCGCCGATGCCGACGATCCCGTCGACGAGCACGTCGGGTCGACGTACGTGGGCGGGGTCGACGACCCGGCCACCGCGCCGGCGCAGCTCGGCGAGCCCGGCCGGGTGGACCCGTTCGGAGAGCAGCACCGCCTGGACGCCGGCCCCGCGGGCGGCCAACCGCGCGCCGGCGTACAGCGTGTCGCCGCCGTTGTCACCCGACCCGACCAGGAGCAGCACCCGGGCGCCGTACACGGTGCCGAGGAGGTCCGCCACCGCGGTTGCCAGTCCGGCCGCCGCCCGCTGCATCAGCGTCCCCTCCGGCAGCCTCCCCATCAGCTCCGCCTCGGCCGCCCGCACCTGCTCCACCCGATGTGCTCGTCGCATCCCGCCATTATCGGCCCCCCGCCGAGTGGTCCGATCCTGCCCGCGAGTGGTCAGAAAGCGCGGTCCCGGACGACAGCGGACGGCCATTTGGGACCACTCGCGCGCCATTGGCGACCACTCGGCGGATCGGGGGGGCGGGAGGGGATCAGGTGGCGGACTCGAGGACGACGACGGCCGAGGCGATGCCGGCGTCGTGCGAGAGCGAGAGGTGTACGGCGGCAGCGGACAGGGACTCGGCACGCGCCCGGACGGTGCCGCGCAGCGCGAACGTCGGCCGGCCGTCGGGCAGCGAGACCACCTCCGCGTCGTGCCACTCCAGACCGGCCGGGGCGCCGAGTGCCTTGGCCAGTGCCTCCTTGGCAGCGAAGCGGGCCGCCAGCGACTGCATCGGCAGCGCCGCCTCGGCCTCGGTGAACAGCTTGTCCCGCAGTCGCGGCGTGCGCGCCAGGGACTCCTCGAAGCGGCCGAGGTCGACCACGTCGATGCCGACGCCGACGATCACGGACGGGCCCCCGGGACGGTCATTCGACGGTGACGGACTTGGCGAGGTTCCGGGGCTGGTCGACGTCGTGGCCGAGCAGTGTCGCCAGTTCGCAGGCGAACAGCTGCAGCGGGACGGCCGCGACAAGCGGCTGCAGCAGAGTGGGTACGACGGGCAGCGTGATCCGTACGTCGGAGTACGGCGTCACCTCGTCGTCGCCCTCCTCGGCCAGCACGATCGTGCGTGCACCCCGAGCGCGGATCTCCTGGATCGCGCTGACCATCTTGGCGTGCAGCTGGTCGCGTCCGCGCGGAGGCACCACGCAGAACACGGGCAGGCCCTGCTCGATCAGGGCGATCGGGCCGTGCTTGAGCTCGCCCGCCGCGAACCCCTCGGCGTGCAGGTAGGCCAGCTCCTTGAGCTTCAGCGCACCCTCCAGAGCGATCGGGAAGCCGACGTGGCGACCGAGGAAGAGCACCGATCGGACCGACTGCAGCTCGGCAGCGAGCTCGTAGACGGACTCGGCGTCGTCGAGCATCCGCTGCACGTGGGCGGGCATCTTCTCCAGCTCGCCGACGATCGAGCGGATCTCGTCGCCGTACTTCATCCCCCGCACCTGGGCGAGGTAGAGGCCGAGCAGATAGCAGGCGATCAGCTGGGTGAGGAATCCCTTGGTGGAGGCGACGGCCACCTCAGGGCCGGCGTGCGTGTAGATCACCGCGTCGGACTCACGCGGGATCGTCGATCCGTTGGTGTTGCAGATCGCGAGCACCTTCGCCCGCTGGGTGCGGGCGTGCCGGATCGCCATCAGGGTGTCGGCGGTCTCGCCCGACTGGCTGATCGCCACGACGAGGGTGTTGCGGGTCAGGATCGGGTCCCGGTAGCGGAACTCGTGGGCCAGCTCGACCTCGCAGGGGATCCGGGTCCAGTGCTCGATGGCGTACTTCGCCACCAGGCCGGCGTACTCCGCGGTGCCGCAGCCGACGATGATGATCTTGTCGACCTCGCGCAGCTCGTCATCGCTGACCCGCACCTCGTCGAGCTCCAGCCGGCCCTGCTCGTCATGCCGGCCGAGCATCGCGTCGGCGACGGCGCGCGGCTGCTCGAAGATCTCCTTGCGCATGAACCAGTCGAAGCCGTCCTTCTCCGCCGCGGAGAGGTCCCAGTCGACGTGGTAGCGCTTGCCCTCGGCGGGGCGGCCGTCGAAGTCGGAGACCCGGACGTCGTCCCGGGTGATCGTGACGACCTGGTCCTGGCCGAGCTCGAGCGCCTCACGGGTGTGCTCGATGAACGCCGCCACGTCGGAGCCGACGAAGTTCTCCCGCTCGCCGAGGCCGACCACGAGCGGCGAGTTCCGGCGCGCGGCAACGACTCGGGACGGGTCCTCGCCGTCGAGAGCGACCAGCGTGAAGGCGCCTTCGAGCCGCCGACACACCTGCTGCATCGCGGTGGTCAGGTCGGCTCCGCCCGAGACCGCGTCCTCGAGGAGGTGGGCGGCCACCTCGGTGTCGGTCTCCGAGCGCAGGTTGTGCCCGGCGGCCTCGAGCTCGTCGCGCAGCCGGGCGAAGTTCTCGATGATGCCGTTGTGTACGACGGCCACCCGGCCGCTCTGCCCCGAGTGCGGGTGGGCGTTCTCGTCGGTCGGCGCGCCGTGGGTGGCCCACCGGGTGTGTCCGATACCGGTGGTGGCTGGCGGCAGCGGGTCCTCCTCGAGGGCCTTCTCGAGGTTGGCCAGCTTGCCGGCTCGCTTGGCGCCGGCGATCCGTCCGCCGGCGATCACCGCGATCCCCGCAGAGTCGTAGCCGCGGTACTCGAGCCGACGCAGACCGTTGATCACCACGTCCCGGGCCAGCTTGTCGCCGACGTACCCCACGATCCCGCACATGGGCCGCAGTCTAGTTGCCTTCCTCTCGGCACGAGACCGCATCGGTGCGGACCGCGCCGAGGGGCCTAGGCTGATCGCCATGCAGATGACCGACTCCGTCACGGTGCACATGGACGCCTCCGCAGACCGGGTCTGGGACCTGCTCAGCGACGTCACCCGGATCGGCGAGTTCAGCCCGGAGACCTTCGAGGCGAAGTGGACCCGTGGCGCGACCGGACCGGCGGCCGGCGCGTACTTCAAGGGGCACGTGCGGCGCAACGGGATCGGCCCGGTCTACTGGACGCTGTGCCGGGTGGTCACCTGCGAGCCCGGCGAGGAGTTCACCTTCACCGTGCTCGCCGGGAATCGCGAGGTGAACACGTGGGGCTACCGGATCGCCCCGGCCGGCAACGGCGTCGACGTCACCGAGTTCTTCCAGCTCGCCGGCAATCCCCTGCTGAAGGCCTACTGGGGTGTGCTCGGGCGACTGCGTGGGCGGACGAACCGCAACGGCATGCGCACCACGCTCGAGCGCATCAAGGCCGTCGTCGAGCACGCTGCCTGAGCCCGACCGAGCCCGGCCTGACAGGATCGCCCCATGGCCAACGGCACGCACGCCGGCGAGTCCTCGCCGTACGTCGAGCTCGAGCGCGACGCCTGGGCCGAGTTGGGCGCACACACCGATCAGCCACTGTCGGCCGAGGAGATCGACCGGGTCCGCGGCCTCGGTGACCAGCTCGACATCGGTGAGGTGCAGCAGATCTACCTGCCGCTGTCGCGGCTGCTGAGCATGTACGTCGAGGCCGCGGGCGCCCTGCACCGAGCCCAGGAGGACTTCCTGCACCGGACCGTGCCGCCCCGCACACCCTTCGTGATCGGCCTGGCCGGCTCCGTCGCGGTGGGCAAGTCCACCACCGCACGCGTGCTGCAGCAGATGCTCGCGCACTGGCCGGCGCACCCTCGCGTGTCACTGGTGACCACCGACGGCTTCCTGCACCCCAACGCCGAGCTCGAGCGACGCGGGCTGCTGGGTCGCAAGGGCTTTCCGGAGTCCTACGACCGCAAGGCGCTGCTCCGCTTCGTCATCGACATCAAGTCGGGCAAGGAGGAGGTCGAGGCGCCGGTCTACTCCCACCTGACCTATGACGTCACCGACGAGAGGGTCGTGGTGCAGAGCCCCGACATCGTGATCGTGGAGGGGCTCAACGTGCTGCAGCCGGCGGGCATCCGTGGCGACGGCCGCACGGGCCTGGCAGTGAGCGACTTCTTCGACTTCACCGTGTACGTCGACGCCGCACAGGCCGACATCCGACGCTGGTACACCGACCGGTTCCTGCGGCTGCGGGAGACCGCATTCCGCGACCCGGCGTCGTACTTCGCGAAGTACGCCGGCCTCTCGCACGACGAGGCCGTCACCGAGGCGAACCGAATCTGGGACACCATCAACGGACCGAACCTCAATGGGAACATCGCACCGACCCGGTCACGGGCCACCCTGGTGCTGCGCAAGGACGCGGACCATTCGGTGCGCTGGGTGCGTCTGCGCAAGCTGTGAGAGCGGGCGTCACGCACAGCTTGCGCCAGCAAGGAGGACGAGCATGGACGAACAGCCACCGCTGACCCGCTGGGAGCGCGCGGGCGAACGCAACCACGGCTACGACCAGCGGTTCACCGCGCTGATCGCCGCCGGCGACGACATCGACGGCGAGGCCCGGCTGGCCGACGTGCTGGCGCCGCGGGGCGCTCGGATGCTCGATGCCGGTGCCGGCCTGGGCCGGGTCGGCGCGGCCCTGCAGCGCCGCGGGCACAGGGTCACGGCCGTCGAGAAGGACGGGCATCTCATCGGTCGCGCGCACGAGCTGTTCCCCGAGCTGCCAGTCATCGAGTCCGACGTGCTGGCGCTGACACCGGAGCTGCTCGAGGCGCACGGCGCACCCTCGTCGTACGACGTGGTCGTGCTGGTCGGCAACGTGATCGTGCTGGCCGCGGAGGACACCGAGGTGCGGATGCTGCGCACCCTGGGCGCACTGCTGGTCGAGGGCGGCCGAATGCTGGTCGGCTTCCACCACCACGGCGGTCCGGCCCATGCCCGCGAGTACCCCTGGGATGACTTCGCCGCCGACGTCACCGCGGCGGGCCTCTCGGTCGAGCAGCATTTCGGCAGCTACGACCTGCGGCCGCCGGACGACGACTACGTCGTTGCGGTGCTCACCCGGGGCTGACCAGCGGCGTCATCGGCCCTCGTCGGTGTGCCCGCGGCTCTCCCGCAGTGCGCGCCCCAGGGCCACCTCTTCGCGCAGCTTGGCCTCGTCCTTCTCGATGTTGCGATCGTCGCGGACGGGGAGCTGCACGGAGCGCTCGGCCGCCACGCCCGCCTGCAGCTCACGTCCGCGCTCGAGCTCGCTGTCGAGCTCGGCGCCCAGAAGCAGTGCCAGGTTGGTGATCCACAACCAGAGCAGGAAGACCACGGCTCCGGCGAGGGCACCGTAGGTCTTGTCGTAGCTGCTGAAGTTGCCGATGTAGAAGCCGAATGCCACCGACGCGACGATCCAGAGCACGATGGCCAGGACCGCACCCACGCTCACCCAACGGAACTTCGGCTGCGCGATGTTCGGCGTCGCGTAGTAGAGCACCGCGACGATGACGACGACCGCGAACAGGATGACCGGCCACTTCGCGATGCTCCAGATCGTGACGGCGGTCGACCCGAGCCCGATCGCGTTGCCCACCGACTGTGCCGCGCTGCCGGTCAGCACCAGCGCGAGCGCCACTGCCGCGGCCAGCACGATCGCCACCAGCGTGACCAGCAGCATCATCGGGCGGAGCTTCCAGAACGGTCGGCCCTCGCGGATCTCGTAGATGCGGTTCATCGCCCGTCCGAACGAGCCGACGTACCCCGATGCAGACCAGAGCGCCGACAGCACGCCCAGCACGAAGCCCAAGCCGGCAGCCCCGGTGGAGCGGCCGAGCTGGAGCAGGGTCGGCTCGATGCTCCGCGCGATCCCACCGACCCCGACGGTGCTCAGCACACCGACCAGGGTGTGCACGGTCGACGGTCCCTGACCGACCAATCCCACCAGGGAGAGCAGCGCGATCAGTGCAGGGAACAGCGAGAGCACCGAGTAGTAGGTCAACGACGCGGCGAGGTCTGTGCACTGGTCACGGGAGAACTCACGCAGCGTCTTGCGGGCGACATACCTCCAGGACGACCCGGTGAGGTCTGTCGGCGACGCCGGCTCCTCGACGTGTGTCATCCCGAGCCGGTGCCCGCTGACCATGCGGCCAAACCACCGCCGTGCCGGCCCCACCGACGGGACCGGGCGGCCCTGCTGGAGAAATGATGCCGGTTCGGCCGCTTCCAGCGGATACCTTTGCGCCCATGTTCGAAGCCCTGGGCCGGCTGGCCTCCCGTCGTCCCTGGTTCGTCGTCGCAGGCTGGATCATTCTCGCCGTGGTGGTCATCAGCATGGCGCCGAAGCTGACCTCGACCACGGACGAGTCGGCGTTCCTGCCCGACCACTACGAGTCGATCAAGGCCGCAGAGATCCAGGCCAAGGAGTTCCCGGCTGCGAGCCAGCCCGGCGCGATCCTCGTCTTCGACCGCACCGACGGCCGGGCGCTGTCCGCTGCAGACACCGCGAAGGCGAGTGGGATCGTCGATGCGCTGAACACCAGGCTGACCGGCCCGATGAGCCGCACCTTCTCCCATGGTGCCGTCGGAGCCGTCTCCCAGGACCACCAGGTGCTGATCGGAGTGATCGGCCTGGCCAAGGGCGCCACCGGCTACGACACCAGCGCGATCAACGACGCCAAGACCCTGCGCGCCGACGCCAAGCCGCTGGTCAAGGGCACCGACCTGCGGCTGCAGATGACGGGACCGGCGCCGCAGAGCCTCGACTCGCAGGACTCCAGCGCGAAGACGATGGAGATCGTCGGCGCCGCAACGGTCCTGCTCATCGTCGTGCTCCTGGCGCTGATCTTCCGCAGCGTGATCATCTGCCTGCTGCCGATCGTCGTGGTGGGCATCGCCTCGCAGGTCGCCACCGGGTTGATCGCGTGGGCGAACCAGGCCTTCGACCTGAAGGCGGACAGCTCGATCCAGGTGATCCTGATCGTGGTCCTCTACGGCATCGGGACCGACTACATCCTGTTCCTGCTCTTCCGCTATCGGGAGCGTCTTCGCGCTGGGGTCGCCCCCAGGGAGGCGATCGTGCAGGCGATGGAGCGGGCCGGTGAGGCGATCGCCTCGGCCGGCGGCGCGGTGATCGTCGCCTTCATGGCCCTGGTGCTCTCCTCGCTGAGCATCTTCCGCTCGATCGGCCCCGCCCTGGCGATCGCGGTGGCGGTCACCCTGGTGGCGGCGCTCACCCTGGTCCCCGCCGTGATGACGCTGCTCGGCCGGGCGCTGTTCTGGCCGTCGAAGAGCTGGCGCGACGAGCCGCAGGGCACGCGCTTCGCTGCGATCAGCAAGGCTCTCGGCGCACACCCGGGCAGGTTCGCACTGGCCTCCGGAGCCGTCTTGGCGGTGCTCGCTATCTTCGCGCTGAGCTTCAACCCGACCTTCGACTTCAACTCCAGCCTGCCGTCCAACCTCGAGTCCACCCAGGCCACCCACACCCTGCAGAAGAGCTTCCCGGCCGGCCAGAGCGACCCCGCGACCGTGCTGGTCCGCAGCGACGACGGAGGGCCCATCGACAAGTCGGCCCTCGCCGGCTTCGGCACGGCCATGTCCGGGGCCACCGGGGTCGCGAAGGTGCTGCCGCCGCAGATCTCGAAGGACGGCACCACCGCCTCGGTCGCGGTCGTGCTCGACCACGATCCCAGCTCGGACGCGGCGTTGAGCGACATCAAGGGACCGATCCGGGACATCGCCCACCGGTCGGCCCCGCCCGGCACGACGGCGTACGTCGGCGGCACCACGTCCGTCTTCGCCGATCTCCAGCAGGCGATGGCCCGCGACTACTCGGTGGTGTTCCCGGTCGCGGCCGTGATCATCATGCTGATCCTCGCCCTCCTGCTGCGCAGCCTGGTCGCACCGGTCTACCTGATGGTCTCGGTGGGCCTCGGGTTCGGCGCGACCCTGGGGGCCAGCGTGATCCTCTTCCAGCACATCAAGGGCGACAGCGGGCTGATCTTCATGTTGCCGATCTACATCTACCTGTTCGTGGTGGCGCTCGGCACCGACTACAACATCTTGATGATCGCCCGGCTGCGCGAGGAGGCACGTGCCGGCAAGGATGCTCGCGCGGCCGCTGCCGAGGCGGTCAAGCACGCCGGGCCGACCATCGCCGCGGCCGGGCTCATCCTGGCCGGCACCTTCGGCTCGCTGATGCTCGGCGGTCAGTCGCTGATCGTGTCGATGGGCTTCGCGCTGTCGTTCGGCATCTTCGTGGCCGCCTTCGTGATGGCGATGTTCTTCACGCCCTCACTGACCGCGCTGATCGGGCACGCCGCCTGGTGGCCCGGGCACGGCGACGAGACCGAGGCCGAGCACGAGGCGCGCGTGGGTCACGGAGCCGTCGCGCAGCCCCAGCTCGAGCTGCCCCAGACGCTCGACCAGCCGCCTAACGCGCCTCGCTAGAGGGCGAGCTGGGCGCGCACCACGTCGGCGAGCCGGGCCGCGATGCTCGCGGCCTGGGCGTGGCTCGACGCCTCGACCATCACCCGGACCAGCGGCTCGGTGCCGGACTGGCGCAGCAGCACCCGACCACTGTCACCGAGCTCGGCCTCTGCCTCGGCGACCGCGGCGGCGACGACGAAGTCGTCGTCGGCACGCGACTTGTCGACGCCGGGAACGTTGAGCAGCACCTGCGGAAGGCGGTTCATCACGCCCGCGAGCTCGTCGATCGACGCGCTCGTCGCGGCCATCCGGTCCAGCACCTGCAGGGCGGTCAGCACGCCGTCTCCCGTGGTGGCGTGTCGGCTCATGATGACGTGGCCGGACTGCTCGCCGCCCAGCGTGTGGCCGAGGGTCTTCATCGCCTCCAGGACGTAGCGGTCGCCCACCTTGGTCTGCAGCACACCGATCCCGGCGCCGCGCATCGCCTGCACGAAGCCCAGGTTCGACATCACGGTCGCCACGACGGTGTCCGCGTGCAGCTCGCCGCGCTCGCGCAGGGCGAGCGCGAGGACGGCGAGGATCTGGTCGCCGTCGACGACCTCCCCGCGAGCGTCCACGGCCAGGCAGCGGTCGGCGTCGCCGTCGAGAGCGAAGCCGACGTCGGCGCCGTGCTCGACCACGGCCCGCTGCAGGCCATCGAGGTGGGTGGATCCGCAGCCGTCGTTGATGTTCAGCCCGTCGGGCTCGGCCGCGATCGCGATGACCTCCGCACCGGCGTCGCGGAGCGCCTTGGGCCCGACGACCGAGGCCGCCCCGTTCGCGCAGTCGAGCACGACTCTGAGCCCGCTCAGGTCGTGACTGACGGTGCCGACCAGGTGCGCGGCGTACTCCTCGATGGCGGTCGGGTGCCGACGGATCCGTCCGACGTCACCGCCGATCGGCCGCTCCCACGGCTCCTGCATCCGCTTCTCGATGGCGTCCTCGATGGCGTCGTCGAGCTTGACCCCCCCACGGGCCAGGAACTTGATGCCGTTGTCGGGCATCGGGTTGTGCGACGCCGAGAGCATCACACCGAGATCGGCGCCCAGCGCGCCGGTCAGGTACGCCACTCCCGGAGTGGGCAGGTCACCGAGGATCAGTACGTCGACGCCGGCTGAGGTGAGCCCGGCCACGACGGCTGCGGACAGGAACTCCCCGGACACGCGAGTGTCGGTGCCCACCACGGCCACGGGCCGGTGACCGGCGAAGGTCCCCCGTTCGCCGAGCACATGGGCTGCCGAGACCGAGAGGTCCAGGGCGAGCTCCGCGGTCAGGCGACCGTTGGCCAGCCCCCGGACTCCGTCGGTGCCGAAGAGGCGTCCCATCAGCGCTTGCTGAACTGAGGAGCCTTCCGTGCCTTCTTCAGACCAGCCTTCTTGCGCTCGATCACGCGGGCGTCACGGGTCAGCAGTCCGGCCTTCTTCAGCGACGGACGGTTGGCCTCGATGTCGACGGCGTTCAGCGCGCGGGCCACGCCCAGGCGCAGCGCACCGGCCTGACCGGTGATCCCGCCGCCGTGGATGCGGGCGATCACGTCGAAGCGGCCCTCGAGCTGGGTGGTCGCGAACGGCTCGTTGACGACCTGCTGGTGCAGCTTGTTGGGGAAGTAGGAGTCGAGCGTGCGGCCGTTGACCGACCACTGACCGGTGCCGGGGACGATGCGGACCCGCGCGACGGCCTCCTTGCGACGACCGGTGGCCGCCGCCGGGGCGATGGTGGCGGGCTTCAGCGGCGCGTCGGCGGACGGGGCGCTCTCGGACGAGTAGGCGATGCCCTGCTCGTCGACCTGGTAGGTCTCCTCGACCTCGGTGGATGCGTTCTCAGACACGTGTTTACCTCGGAGCTGGAAGTTGAAGTCTTACTGGGAGATCTGCGTGATCTCGAACGGCTTGGCCTTCTGGGCCGCGTGGGGGTGCTCCGGGCCGGAGTACACCTTGAGCTTCTTGATCATCTGGCGGCCGAGACGGTTCTTCGGCAGCATCCCCCAGACGGCGCGCTCGACAGCCTTGCGGGCGTCCTTCTCGAGCAGCTGGCCCATCGGGGTCGACGACAGCCCGCCGGGGTATCCGGAGTGCTGGTAGGACAGCTTCTTGGTCGCCTTGTCGCCGGACAGCGACAGCTTCGACGCGTTCACCACGATGACGAAGTCACCGGTGTCGACGTGGGGCGCGAACATCGGCTTGTGCTTGCCGCGCAGGAGGTTGGCGACCTGGACGGCGAGCCGGCCGAGCCGGACGTCGGTCGCGTCGATGACGTGCCATTCGCGCTGGATGTCACCAGGCTTGGGGCTGTAAGTGCGCACGTGCGTTGCCACTTTCTCGTTCGTGATCCGCTCGGGCTGGTCCCGAACGGCGGTGGTGCCGCGGCTTCTGACGAACACTGCCCGGCCTCAGTGGCCGGGTCTGCCCCAGGTCGTCGTGAACGAGCCGTGGAGCGGCAGGAGTCGCTACCAGCAAGGCTACCGGTGCCGCGCCGTACCGGTCAAAACGAGCCGACCGCGAGACGGCGGTTGGCGGCGGCAACAGTGGTGGGCGTAGGTTCGGAGGCGGAAATGGCACGATCAAAGTGACAGGAGCCGACGTGGCTGACAACGGCAGTTCCGCGGGGAACGACACCCTCACCGTCCGCGACAACCGGACTGGCAAGGAGTATGAGATCCCGATCAACGACGGCACCATCCGCGCCGCCGATCTGGGTCAGATCAGGACAACCGACCCTGAGACCAACGAAGAGGGCCCCGGACTGGCCACCTACGACCCGGGCTTCGTCAACACAGCGTCGTGCAAGAGCGCCGTGACGTTCATCGACGGCGAGAGGGGCATCCTGGAGTACCGCGGCTACCCGATCGAGCAGCTCGCGGAGGGCTCGTCCTTCCTGGAGGTCGCCTATCTCCTGATCCACGGCGAGCTGCCCTCCAAGGTGGAGTACGACCAGTGGGTGCACGAGATCACCTTCCACACGTTCGTGCACGAGAACGTCAAGGAGTTCATGCAGGGCTTCCGGTACGACGCACACCCGATGGGGATGCTGATGGCATCGGTCGGGGCGCTGTCGACGTTCTACCCGGAGTCCTCCAACATCCACGACGCGGACAACCGGCACATGCAGATCGTCCGGATGATCGCGAAGATGCCGACCCTCGGCGCCTGGGCCTTCCGGCACGCGCAGGGCAAGCCGTTCGTCTACCCGGACAACGAGCTCGGCTACACCGCGAACTTCCTCTCGATGCTGTTCAAGATGAGCGAGCGCAAGTTCGACGCCGACGAGCGGCTGGTCAAGGCCCTCGATGTGCTCTTCATCCTCCACGCCGACCACGAGCAGAACTGCTCGGCCAATGCGGTTCGCTCGGTGGGCTCGTCCCAGGTCGACCCGTACTCCTCGGTGGCGGCGGGCGTCGGCGCCCTCTACGGTCCACTGCACGGCGGCGCGAACGAGGCGGTGCTGCGGATGCTGCGCCGGATCGGGGGCAAGGAGAACATCCCCGACTTCATCAAGGGCGTGAAGGACGGCAACGAGCGGCTGATGGGCTTCGGCCACCGGGTCTACAAGAACTACGACCCGCGGGCGAAGATCATCAAGAAGGCCTGCGACGACGTCTTCGAGGTCACCGGGGTGAACCCGCTGCTCGAGATCGCGATGGAGCTGGAGAAGATCGCGCTCGAGGACGAGTACTTCGTCAAGCGCAAGCTCTACCCCAACGTCGACTTCTACTCCGGGCTGATCTACGAGGCCTTCCAGTTCCCGCCGGAGATGTTCACCGTGCTGTTCGCGATCGGTCGTACGCCGGGCTGGCTGGCGCAGTGGCACGAGCTGGTCCAGGACAAGGAGCAGAAGATCGCCCGTCCCAAGCAGATCTACACCGGCGACCGCGGCCTCACCTTCACCCCGGCGGCCGAGCGCTGGAAGTGACGTCAGCGGGGCGCCGTCGCGCTAGATTTGCCTCATGCTGGCGGACGACGCACCCGACCCCGAGCTGATCCAGCCCGAGGACTTCCTGCCGCCGAGCCCCTTCCCCACCGACGCCCAGCGGATGGGCTTCGACCGCTTCACCGGCGACAACGCCGCACTCCTCGCGGTCGCGTCTGCGCTGGACCCGGCGAAGTCGTCCCACCGGATCATCGCGTGGCTGCTGCTCGTGGTGGTCGGCCTGCCCGTGGTGCTGGAGATCTGGCGCCTGCTGGCGCGCTGAGGCACGTCGTCACCTGCTGCACCGACCTCAGGCAGTGCGGCGGACCAGCTGCAACCGCCAGGCCTCCGGACCGCGCTCGAGATAGCTGACCTCGAACACTGAGGGCTGACGCTGCTCGATCTGGGCCAGCAAGGGGAGCGGGTCGTGCGGGGCCACCAGCACCAGGCCGCCGCCGGGGTGCACCGCGTCGAGGGCCCCGAAGATGGTGGCGTGCCGGATCGCGTGCGGGACCATCCTCGCGTCGAGCTCGGGGTAGCCGGGCCCGTCGTGCTCGCCACAGGAGCAGTTGTGCCCCGCGGGCGCTGCCTCGGCCTCCTGCTCGTGGCCGTGATCGGCTGCGCCGGCCAGCTCCGCGTGCATCGCCGAGAGCAGGTCGGGCAGGCTCACCCCGGGAGCACCAGCCAGCGCGGGCAGGAGCTGGTCGTTCTCCTTGGCCAGGTGGCTGTCGAAGAGGACCTGCAGTGCCCGGGCCGCGCCGACGGCACGAACCGCGTCGGTCGCGGTGCGCAGGTCGGCGACCAGGGACGCGAGCACGACGTGCTCGGCGAGCATCGCCTCCACAAGGATCCGGGCCGGAGCGATCGCCAGGCCCGCAGGATAGAGGGCCGACTCCTCGGCGGCCGCGTGCGGCAGCAGGTCGCTCTCGCACCAGCCGACCAGGTCGGCACGCGCGGCGTCGACGCCGTCGCCGCCGCGAGCGGCCAGCTGCAGCGCGGACACCCGCGCGCTCAGCGCACCGGCCAGCTCTGCGTGGTGCTGCTCGATCGCCTGGACCGCGGCTGCGTCGGCCGCGGTGCTCGAGATCGCCACGTCGTTCATTGATCCTCCTTCGGTCCCGGATCCGGGACCGGCTCGGCGACCGCACCGGGATGTGCGATCCGCTGGGTAATTTACTACACTATTTCCCGTGGAAAATCGAACCCCCGATCTGGGCCCGCTGCCGGCGACGCCCACGGTCACCGGACTGAGCCGGGGGCGGCGCACCGTGCTCGACCTGCTGGGCGCCCGACCGGAGCCCACCACGCTCGCCGACCTGGCCGAGCTGGCCGGGCTGCACGAGAACACCGTCCGCGGACACCTCGACGCGCTCGCCGACGACGGCCTCGTGACTCGGGTCCGCGCCGAGCCCGAGGGTCGGGGCCGACCTGCCTGGCTGTGGAGCGCGAGCGGGGCCGGCACCGACCACCCGGAGTACGCCGGCCTCGCCACCGCCCTGGCCCGCACCCTGCTGCGCACCAGCGCCCATCCCGAGGACGACGCCGTCGAAGCAGGTCAGGTGTGGGGCCGCGAGCTGGCCAGCGCCTCGACCGCGACGTCCGAGGGAACCCCGCCCCGGCAACGGGTCCGGCGCCTGCTCGCGGACCTGGGCTTCGCGCCCGAGCCGGGTCGCTCGGCGAGCGGAATGCGGTTGACCCGGTGCCCGCTGCTGGAGCTGGCGCGCGAGCAGCCGGGCATCGTCTGCAACGTCCACCTCGGTCTGGTCGGCGGCGCGCTGGAGGAGTACGGCGCCACCGACCTCGACGCCGAGCTGCGGCCGTTCGCCGAGCCGGGAGCCTGCCTGCTCGACCTGCGAGACCAGCCGTGACGCTGCTGCACCCGGCCCCGGCCGAGGCCGGTGGTGCCAAGCGACCCACGGGATCCCGCGCCTGGCTGCTCCTGCCGGCAGCCGTCGCGCTGCTCGCCGGGCTCGACGCCGGGCTGATCCTGCTGGGCGTGCCGGCGCCGGTGAGCGCCCGTCGGCTGCCCGACGTCCACGGCATGGTGATGGCGCTGGGGTTCGTCGGCACCGTCGTGTGCCTCGAGCGCGCGATCGCATTGGGCGAGCGACGTGCCCTGGCGGCACCGGCCCTCCTCGGCGTCGGCAGCCTGCTGCTGGTCACGCCGCTTCCCCTGGTGGTCGGTCGAACAGCCCTGGTCGCCGGGATGGCGGCGATGACGTCCATCTACGTGCCGCTGTGGCGACGACAGCGCGACGATGCGGTGCTCGTGCAGGCGCACGGCGCCGTGCTGGGCACCGGCGCGGCCCTGATGTGGCTCGGCGGGACGCCGATGGCGACGCTGCTGCCGTGGCTGGCCGCCTTCCTGGTGCTGACCATCGCCGGCGAACGGCTCGAGCTCGCCCGGCTGGCGATGGGCCCCGGCGCCGGGCCGACCCTGGTGCTGCTCTCCGGGCTGCTGACCTGCGGGGTGGTGGCGGCGCTGCTGTGGCCGTCCGCGGGTCACCCCCTGCTCGGGCTGACCCTGCTGGTGCTCACCGGCTGGCTGGCGGTGCACGACGTGGCGTGGCGGACGATCAGGTCCACCGGGCTGCCGCGCTACACCGCCGCCGGGATGCTCGGCGGGTACCTATGGCTCCTCGTCGCCGGCGCGGTGTGGCTGGTCAGCGGATCGTCGTACGGAGGCCCGGCGTACGACGCGGTGATCCATGCGGTGTTCCTCGGCTTCACCATCTCGATGATCATGGCCCACGCCCCGGTGATCCTCCCGGCGGTGCTGCGCCGGCCACTCCCCTATCACCCGCTGATGTGGGCGCCTCTGGCGCTGCTGCACGTGTCGCTGCTGCTCCGGCTCTGGATCGGTGACGCCCTCGGGCAGCAGCAGTGCTGGCAGCTCGGTGGTGTCCTCAACGAGGCCGCGCTGCTGTCCTTCGCGGGCCTGGTCGTCTGGTCCCTGGCTCGTGCCCGCCGGACGGGGGTCCGATGAGGATCGCGAACGGACCGGTCGAGGTCGGTGCGCGCAGGCGCTTCAACCCGATGCGGGACATCCCCGCGGTGCTGTGGCTGCTCGCCGTCGTGGTGGTCGCGCTCGTGCACCGCGAGCTCGCCGCGCCACGATGGCTGATGTTCCACCTGCTGCTGCTCGGTGCGGTGACCCACTCGATCCTGGTCTGGAGCCAGCACTTCGCCGACGCACTGCTGCACACCGCGCCCACCTCGTCGGCGTACCGCAACCGGACCGTCCGACTGGTGCTGCTGAACCTGGGTGCCCTGGTCGTGGTGCTCGGCGTCACCGGCGTCCACTGGGAGGTCGCCGCGGCCGGCGGGACCGCGGTCGTGGCCGCGGTCGGATGGCACGGGGTCTCGCTGGTGCTGCAGCTACGCCGCGCTCTGGGCTCCCGGTTCGCAGTGACCGTGCGGTTCTACGTCGCCTCGGCGGCACTGCTGCCGGTCGGGGTGCTCTTCGGCGTACTGATGGTGCGCGGCGCGGGGATGCCTTGGCATGCCCGGCTGATGACCGCGCACGTGGTGGTCAACGTCCTCGGCTGGATGGGCCTGACCGTGATGGGCACCATGGTGACCCTCTGGCCGACGATGCTGCGCACCCGGATCGTCGTCGGGGCGGAGACGATCGCCGCGCGCGCCCTGTGGGTGCTGCTGGGCGGCATCGTGGTGGCGGTCGGCGGCTGCCTGGTCGGGCAACGCCTGCTGGTGACCCTCGGACTGCTGGGGTACGCCGCCGGGCTGGTCGTGCTCGCGCGGCCCTTCGCGCTGGCGATGCGCAGCAAGCCACCGCTGCACTTCCCGACCTGGTCGGTGCTGGCCGCGGTCAGCTGGCTCACCGGCGTCGTGGTCGCCCTGGCCGTGGGTGTCGGTGTGGCGCCCGGCTGGATGGCCGCCCACGAGCTCCTGGAGGCTCTCACGCCCGCGCTCGCCGCCGGCTTCGGGGCGCAGGTGCTGCTCGGCGCCCTGTCCTACCTGATCCCGGTCGCGGTCGGCGGAGGCCCGGCCGGCGCCCGCGCTGCGAACACCGTGCTGGACCGCGGCAGCGCCCTCCGGGTCATGGTCGTCAACGCCGGACTCGTGGTGTGCCTGCTGCCGGTCCCGGCGATGGTGCGGCTGCTGGTGTCGGTGACGGTCCTCGTCTCACTCGCCTCGTTCCTCCCGCTGATGTTCGCCGCGATGCGGGCTGCCCGCCAGGCTCGTGACGGGGCCGCGTCCATGGCCGCCCGAGAGGTGCCCGCTGCCCGGCGTACCGGTCCGGCGCCGGTTGCCGGCGAGAGGCCCCGCGGTCAGATCACCGGCCTGGCCGCAGCAGGGTTCGCGGTCGTGGTGCTCGCCGTGGCCGTCGGAGTTGCTCTGGACCCGGCCGCGCTTGCCGGCACCGAGCACCGCTCCTCCGCCGATGGGGTGGTCGCGACCGGCCACACCACCCACGTCGTCGTGCGCGCCGCGAACATGCGGTTCACCCCGTCGACGGTGAGTGTCCCGGCCGGCAACCGGCTGGTGATCGACCTGCGCAACACCGATGCCCACGACGTGCACGACCTGGTGCTCGACTCCGGCGCGCACAGCCCGCGGCTGGGACCCGGGGAGTCCGCCACGGTGAACGCCGGAGTCGTGGGTCGCGACATCGAGGGCTGGTGCTCGATGCCCGGGCACCGACAGTTGGGGATGGTGTTCCACGTCCGGGTGACCGGGCTGGCGGCCGTGCGGCACTCCGGCACCGGGCACGACATGCCGGGGATGGACATGGGCGGCACGACGAGCGCCGACCATCGGGCCGCGGCACCCGTCGACCTCTCCAAGAGTCCTCCGGCCGGGTTCCGGGCGCATGACCCGGTGCTGCCGGCGCTCCCGCACGGCCGCGTGATCCGCCGTACCTTCACCGTCAGCGACGTCGAGTCGGCCGTGGCGCCGGGCGTCCGGCAGGACCTGTGGACCTACAACGGCACGATGCCCGGCCCGACCCTGCACGGACGGATCGGCGACCGGTTCGTGATCCGGCTGGTCAACGACACCCCGATGGGCCATTCGATCGACTTCCACGCCGGCCAGGTCGCACCGGATCGTCCGATGCGCACCCTGGCACCCGGACAGGCGCTGACCTACCGCTTCACCGCCCACCATTCCGGGATCTGGCTCTACCACTGCTCGACCATGCCGATGGCGGTCCACGTCGCCAACGGCATGTTCGGCGCGGTGGTGATCGACCCGCCGCACCTCCCGCCGGTGGCGCACAGCTATGTGCTGCTGCAGTCCGAGCTCTACCTCGGCGCGCAGGGTGGCTCGGTCGATGTCGCCAAGGTGCTGGCCGAGAGGCCCGACGCCGTCGTCTTCAACGGGTACGCCGACCAGTACGACGCCGATCCGCTGACCGCCCGGGTGGGCCAGCGGATCCGGATCTGGGTGCTCGACGCCGGCCCCGACCGCCCCACCTCGTTCCACGTGGTCGGCGGGCAGTTCGACACGGTGTTCTCCGAGGGCGCCTACCTGCTGCGACGGGGCAACCCCGAGCACGGTGCGGCCCAGGTGCTGAGCCTCGGCCCCGCGCAGGGCGGCTTCGTCGAGATCTCGTTCCGCCAACCCGGGCACTACCCGTTCATGTCACACCTGATGGTCGACGCCGGCCGAGGCGCCCACGGGATCATCCGGGTCCGCCGCTGAGGACGGCGGTCGCTCGTCTAGATGACGCTGCGGTCGTGCCCCTCCCAGTACTGCCGGCGCAGGTCGCGCTTGAGGATCTTGCCGGTCGGGTTGCGCGGCATCTCTGTGACGAAGTCGACCGAGCGTGGGCACTTGAAGTGGGCCAGGTGCTCGCGGGCGTGGGTCACCAGCTCGTCTTCGGTCACCTCAGCGCCCGGCGCCCGGGTCACCACCGCCTTCACCACCTCGCCCCACCGGTCGTCGGGAACGCCGATGACCGCGACCTCGGCCACGCCCGGGTGCTCGGCGAGCACCCGCTCGACCTCGGGGGAGTAGATGTTCTCCCCACCCGAGATGATCATGTCCTTGAGCCGATCCTCGACGTACACGTAGCCGTCCGCGTCCACCTTCCCCATGTCGCCGGTGCGCAGCCAACCGTCCTCGGTGATCACCTCGGCGGTCGCCTCCGGCCGGTTGAGGTAGCCCTTCATCGTCTGCGGGGTCCGGAACCACAGCTCGCCGTGCTCGCCCGTCGGTACGTCGGCCAGCGTGGCCGGGTCGACGACCCGCAGCTCCGCCTCCGGCAGCAGCCGGCCGGCACTGGTCAGCCGTTCCTCGCGCCCGGTCGCCAGCGCCTCTCGGTGCTCGTCGGGCATCAGGTGGGTGATCACCCCGCACACCTCGGTGAGCCCGTAGACCTGGATGAAGTCGGTCTCCGGCCAGGCGTCCATCGCCGCCCGGAGCAGCGGCAGCGGCATCGGCGAGGCGCCGTAGCAGTAGGTCTTGAGCCGGCCGAAGAGGGCGATCGCGTCCGGGCCGGACTGGAGCACCTGCGCGAGGACCGCCGGAACCAGGAACGTGCGGTTGGCGCCGGCCATGATCGCGCCGGCCAGCGAGGCGCCGTCGGGCTCCCTGGTCATCACCGTCGGGACGCCGTCGTGGACGCCGAACTGGACGTACGACGAGCCGCCGACGTGGAACAGCGGCATCGAAACCATGTTCTTGTCGCCGGGCTCGAACGACCAACCGTCGTGGGCGTGCCGGGTGTGCTCGAGGACATTGCGCTGGGTGAGCATCACTCCCTTGGGATGCCCGGTGGTGCCCGAGCTGTACATCACCAGGCACACGTCGTCAGGAGTGACGTCCCGACCACGAGGGGCCGGAGCGGCAGCGGCAAGGGCCGACTCGTACTGGTCGTCCTCCCCGCCCTCGGGCGTCACGGTGACAATCCGCTCCACCGCGGTCAGCCGGTCACTCAGGCTCTCCACCAGGGGCATCAGCTCGGTGCCGACCAGGAGCAGCCGGGCGCCGGAGTCGTTGACGACGTAGTCGACCTCCTCGCCGGCGAGCCGCCAGTTGAAGATGGCCGTCGCCGCGCCGAGCGACGCGGCGGCGAAGGTGAGCTCGACGGTGGCCGGATGGTTCTTGTCCAGGCTCCCCACGACGTCGCCACGACCGATCCCCCACGACCGCAGCGCGCCCGCGAGCCGGCGTACCCGGTCGTCCCACTCGCGCCAGGTCCACGTCCGGCCGAGGTAGCTGAGCGCCTCGCCGTCAGGGTCGACCGCTGCCCAGTGGGCCAGCCGGTCGTCGAGGTGGGTCGGATCAGGCGGCGTCGGATCGGGCTGGGTGGGATCGGTGCCGGACGCGGTGGGCTCCATGGCGGAACTGTGACACATGACACAAGCGTCGTGCGGCCGGTCCGGGTCGTCTCCACCGGTTCCAGACCGCGGGTAGGGTCCGCCGGGTGATCACCGCAGCGGCCTTCGACCTCGGCAACGTGCTGATCGACTGGCAGCCCGAGCACGCGATCGCCCGAGCCGTCGGGATGGACGAGGCGCGGCGATTCCTGGCGTCGTACGACTTCCGTGCCTGGAACCACCTCCAGGACCAGGGCATGCCGTTCGAGGAGAGCGAGCGGCAGGCGATCGCC
Source organism: Nocardioides marmorisolisilvae (assembly GCF_031656915.1). Classification (NCBI taxonomy): domain Bacteria; kingdom Bacillati; phylum Actinomycetota; class Actinomycetes; order Propionibacteriales; family Nocardioidaceae; genus Nocardioides; species Nocardioides terrisoli. Next base: position 2,123,164 of record NZ_CP134227.1, read on the forward strand.
GCACACCCGGAGTGGGCCGAGCACCTGCTGGCCTACCGTCGCAACTTCGTCGCCTCGCTGGTCGGGCCCATCGACGGTGCGGTCGACCTGGTCCGAGAGCTGCACAGGCGCGGCGTCCCCGTCTTCGCCCTGACGAACTGGTCGGCGGAGACGTTCCACCACGCCCGAGAACGGTTCGCCTGGCTCGATCTCTTCGCAGACATCGTGGTGTCCGGGCAGGAACGGGTCGCGAAGCCGGATCCAGCGATCTTCGAGCTGCTGTCGCGGCGCTCCGGTGTCCCCCTTGATCAACTCTTCTACACCGACGACAGCCCGCGACACGTGACGACGGCGCGGGCGCTGGGGATGACGGCCGTGGTGTTCGCATCGCCGGAGCAGCTCCGTCGCGACCTGGTGGCTGCAGGGCTGCTGCCCGACTGACGGGGGTCGAGCCGGATCACGTCGCCTCGATCCGGCCGGGCTCCTCGGGGCCCTTGCCCACCCCCATCACGATCACACTGGCGAGCACCACCAAGGCCAATCCGGCCACCTGGGTCCCGGTCAGCGTCTGCCCGAGCACCAGCAGCCCGGCGAGCGCCGCGACCGCCGGCTCGACGCTGAGCAGGATGCCGAACACCGCAGCCTTGAGCCGGCGCAGCGCCAGCAGCTCCAGGGAGTACGGCAGCAGGGAGGACAGCACGGCGAGCCCCAGGCCCTTGGCCACGTGGTCCGCGGTCCACACGTCGTGGCCGGCCAGGCCGGCCGGCAGCACCACGACGGCAGCCACGCACAACGCGAGGGAGAGGCCGTCAAGCTCGGCGAAGGCCGCGCCGGTGCGGGCACTGAGCAGGATGTACGCCGCCCAGCAGGCGCCGGCCGTCAACGCCAGCAGCAGGCCGACCCAACTGAGGTCGCCCAGGGGGATGCTCAGCGCCCGCGAGATCAGCAGCACGCCCCCGGCGGCAGCGGCCACCGCGACGAAGTCCAGCGGCCGGCGCGACAGCGCCGTGGTCAGCACCAGCGGGCCGAGGAACTCGACCGTGACCGCCACGCCGAGCGGCAGGTGGGCGAGCGAGCCGTAGAAGCTCCAGTTCATCAGCCCCAGCGCGAACCCGAAGGCGACCACCGTCGCCCAGTCGGCACGGGTGTGCCCGCGGAGGGTCGGCCGGCTGACCGCCAGCAGGATCAGCGCCGCGAAGCCGACCCGGAGCAGGACCGACCCGCCTGCTCCGATCTGCGGGACCAGGGTGGCGGCCAGGGCGCCGCCGAACTGCACCGAGACGATCCCGCCGAACACCAGCACAGGCGCGGGAACCCGGTCGGCAGACACCCGGCGAGGGTAGTCGGGCAGGCGGCTCACCGCGCCCGCTCGACCCTCGTCTCATCCCAGACCGGCTCGGGTGACTCGTAGACCGCCCCGTCGGCCCCGAAGACCACGAAGCGGTCGAAGGACGCTGCGAACCAACGGTCGTGGGTCACCGCGAGCACGGTGCCGTCGTACGTCGCCAGTCCGGCCTCGAGTGCCTCGGCCGACTCCACGTCGAGGTTGTCGGTCGGCTCGTCGAGCAGCAGCAGGGTCGCCCCTGAGAGCTCGAGCAGCAGGATCTGGAACCGCGCCTGCTGACCGCCGGACAGCGAGTCGAAGGTCTGCTCGGCGGCGTGCGCGAGCTCGTAGCGGTCCAGCACCCGGCTCGCCTGCTCGCGCCCCATCCCCGTGCGGCCCCTCCCGTCGACGCCGGCGTCACCGCGATGCAGGATCTCCAGCAGGGTGCGGCCCACCAGCTCGGGGTGCGCGTGCGTCTGGACGAACCAGCCGGGGCGCACCCGGGCCCCCAGCTTCGCCGTCCCGGCGTGCGCCACGGGAGCGATCTCGATGTCCTCGACGGGCAGGTGCTCGGCCTCCGGACGGGTCCCTCCCGCGGCCAGCAGCCGCAGGAAGTGGGACTTGCCCGAGCCGTTGGAGCCGAGCACGGCCACCCGTTCGCCGTACCAGACCTCGAGGTCGAAGGGCCTCATCAGACCGTCGAGCTCGAGATCCTCGCAGACCACTGCCCTCTTGCCCGTGCGCCCACCGCGCAGCCGCATCGTGACCTGCTGCTCGCGGGGCTGCTCGATGGGTGGGCCGGCCTCCTCGAACTTGTGCAGCCTGGTCTGTGCAGCGCGGTAGCGCGAGGCCATGTCGGAGTTGTACGCCGACTTCTGCTTGTACATCAGCATCTGTGCGCGCAGCTTCGCGTGCTCCTCGTCCCAGCGCTTGGTCAGCTCCTCGAAGCGGGCGAACCGCTCCCGCCTGGCCTGGTGGTAGGAGCCGAACCCGGCCGGGTGGGTCCAGGTGGAGTTGCCGGCACCCGAGCCACCGCTCGAGAGCTCGACCGTCACGATCCGGGTGGCGGTGTTGCTCAACAGCTCGCGGTCGTGGCTGATGAACAGGATCGTCTTGCTGGACTCACGGATCCGCTCCTCGAGCCACATCTTGCCCGGGACGTCGAGGTAGTTGTCCGGCTCGTCGAGCAGCAGTACCTGGTCGGGGCCGGCGAGCAGGTATTCCAGCACCAGGCGCTTCTGCTCGCCGCCGGAGAGAGTGCCCAGGGAACGGTACTTGGCGCGGTCGAAGGAGAGGCCGAGCGCGGTCGTGCAGCAGCTGTCCCAGGCCACCTCGAGGTCGTAGCCACCTGCGTCGGCGTACTCGGCGAGTGCGGAGGCGTACTTCAGCTGGGTGGCCTCGTCGTCGGTGTCCATCAGCCTGAGCTCGAGCCGCTCCACCTCCGCGGCCGCCGCCCGGACCCGGGGTGGTGCCACGGACAGCAGCAGCTCGGCGACCGTGGTCGCGCCCTCACCGACGTGCTGACGCATCACGCCGAGGCCACCGGACCGCGTGACCGCGCCGGCATGCGGCGTCAGCTCGCCGGTGACGATCCGCAGCAGCGTGGTCTTGCCGGCACCGTTGGCGCCGACCAGGGCCACCTTCGCGCCCTCGCCGACCCGGAAGGACACATCGTCGAGCAGCACCCGGCCGTCGGGGAGCTGGTAGCGCACTCCGGCGACGTCGACGTGACCCATGGGATGGATTCTCTCGGTCGCGCACGCCGAGCGCGAACGGATATCTGATTCGGGCGTCTCGTCCTACGCTGGGCCGATGGCGGACGTGATGGCACTGGCCACGGAAGAGCGCCGGGACCTTGCCGACTACCTCGCGACCCTCACCGACGAGGATTGGTCGCAGCCCTCCCTGTGCCCGCGCTGGTCGGTGCGCGACGTGGCCGGCCACGTGCCGAGCTACGACGAGCTCGGCTGGCCTGGCCTGCTCGCGCTCCTCGCCCGGTCCAGGCTGTCGCTGGAGCGCAGCAACCAGCGCCTCGTCGAGCAGACCCGCCGACGGAGCACCGACGATCTGGTCGCACGCCTGCGCCAGCACGCCGTACCCCGGGGCATCACCGCCATGTTCGGGGGCCGGATCGCGCTCACCGACACCCTGATCCACCACCAGGACATCCGACGGGCCCTCGGTCACCCTCGCAGCGTGCCGGCTGGTCGGCTGGTCGCGGCGCTCGAGTTCGCGCCCCGTGCGCGTGCGCTGCCGGCACCGGGCAACGTCCGCGGCCTCCGGCTGGTGGCCACCGACCTCGACTGGAGCAGCGGCAGCGGTCCGGAGGTCGCCGGCCCCGGGGAGGCCCTGCTCGTCGCGGTCGCCGGCCGCTCGGAGGCGCTCTCAGACCTGAGTGGACCGGGGCTCGGCCTGTTGGCAGAGCGTGTGGCCGGGAGCAGCGAACGGTCGTGAGCCTGTCCGACCACCGGCGCGGCCCGATTCCTGGAAGCAGCTGGTGCGTGCCCCCAGGGGTGGTGGACGGTCCGAAGGGAGGGTGCCGGTGCGATTGACGACGAACCGGTGACCGTGGGGCGTCGTCCAGGTGACGACGCCTGGTTCGACGACGGCCGCGTGGTAGCCGGCGTGGGTCTTGAGGCGGTGGTGGTGTCGGCATAGCGGGATGAGATTGCAGGTGCAGGTGGATCCGCCGGTGGCGTAGGGGTGGACGTGGTCGTGGTCGCAGGCGGTCGCGGGATGGGTGCAGTAGGGGAACAGGCAGTGCCGGTCGCGGCGGTCGACGATCTCGCGGAGCCGACCGACCACCTGATAGGCGTCGCTGGCCCGGTGGGCGTCGGGATCCAGGACCGGGAGCACGGTCAGATCGGTGGCTGGGCGGCCGCACCAGGCGGCGATGCGCTCGGCCAGAGTGACGAACCCGTTGGTGGTCTCGGGCCGACAGTGGCCGACGGGGTCCAGGCCGAGCAGGGCCAGGTCACTGATCCGTAGCTCCAGCACGGTGCGCGACCGGCCCGGGATGCGAGCCGGTGCGCTGGTCTCAACGTCGGTCAGTAGCTGGTGGGCCAGGGCAGGGTCGGCGAGCACGCCCAGGGCGCGGGCTCGGCGGACCGCCAGGGTGTCGTGGGCGGCGTCGGGGTGCACCCGGTCGAGCACTTCGGCCAGCGCGGTCAGGGTGGTGTCGAGGTCGTCGAGGTCGGCGTAGTCCGCGCGGATGTCCATCCCGCTCACTCCGGTGTGGCCGACCGCCTCCTTGTCAAAGCGCACGTATCGACGGTCCAAGGCCTCGAGGCTGGCTGCCTCCACCTGCTCTGGATACAGCCTCAGCATCACCTCGCCGACCAGGCGCCGTACGGTGATCTGCCCGGCTCGGTCGGCGACCGGGGCGAGGGCGGCATCGATGGCGGCGACCACGTCGTCGGGCGCGCCGGCGACCTCGGTCGCGATCATCCGGGCCCGCCAGGCCGGCACCTGCCCGGCCCGGGTGCGGGCCCAGATCGCCGGCAGTCGGTGGGCCAGCACCAGCACGTCCCGAAGCAACCCCCGCCCAGCGGCCGTGGACAACCCGCATGCTGCAGCCAGCCCGGCCGGCGCGTCCCAGGCCACCGGTGGCAGGCCGGCCCACGCGGGAGAGTCCAGCGACTGCTCAGGGTCGATCCCGACGAAATGGGCGGCCAACGCGTCGTCATCGACCCGGGTCGGCGAGACCGGCTGACCGTCATCGCCCAGCTCAGGATGCGCATCGGCCCACGCCAACGCCAGCACCACCACTTCGGTCTCCGCTGCCGCGACCCGGGCGCGAGCGTCGCGGATCCGGTGTGCCAGCCCTACCGGCGAGCAGTCCTCCATCGGCAGCGCCGACTCACCGGGCCACGCCGGGTCGTCACGATGCGGAGCCAGTGTCATGAACTCATGATACTCGAACATCTGTTCGATTTCAAGAGAGATATAGGGGTCGGATTGCAGGGCGGCCTCAAGGCAGGCGTCCCAGAGCCATCGGGGTCATCCGGATGTCAGATCGCACATGCGCACAGCCCTGGAGCCGGCTCGACTCCCCTCAGCGGTGCTGGTCCCGATAGTGCTGCGCGAGCAGGTCGGCTCCCCAGTCACGGCGCAGGTCACGGACCACCGTGTGCACGTGGTTGGCTCCGGTCTGGGTGTTGTCCAACTCGATCAGCAGGCTGTCGGCGCGGACGGCGTAGTAGTGCCCCTCCCCCGGCTCGACCGAGCCCAGCCAGGCGAAGGTCGACCGATCAAGTGTGGACGTGACGGTCTGCGCCGGCCGCCCCGTGTAGACCCCGACCAACCTCGACAGCAGGTCGCGCTGGGAGGGGTCGAGGTCGGCGTACCCGATGCCGCGCGGCACCGCGGTCACCTCGGCCCGTACGGCGTTGCCGGTGATGATGTCGGCGGGAGCGTGGTCCGCGACGACCGCCACCGCCCGCTGGTCGGCGTCCAGGCTCTCCAGCAGTGCCCGGCCGGCGTCCTCCTCGGCGGCCAGCGGCCGAGTGCCATCCGGGGCGGTCGCCGGGTTGGCGCCGAGGAACAACGGCAGCGCGGCCACCGAGTCCCCCACGACGCTCACGTGCACGCAGACGTGGTGGCCGCCCAGCCGCCAGCCCCAGACCTCGTCGGCCGGATCGGCGAACACCGAGAGCCAGTAGTGGCCCGGGTCGCGCCGCTCCCAGCCAGGTCGGCCGGCCTGCTGCTCGACCGCACGCAGGACGGTCTCGAGGTCCATCACCGCCCGGGCCCGGGCCCACCCCGAGTCGCTCAGCCCGGTCGCCACCAGGTCGAGCGCCGCGGCGCGCTGCGGGTCGGTCATTCCGCCGAGGATCAGCCCGCCACGAGGCCCGGGGGTGTACTGCCAGCGCATCCGCTCGACGTCGTCGAACGAGTACGTCGCGCTCGCCCGCTGGTCGTCGTCGAGCAGGCCCAGCCACCTCGCGGCAGCCGCCCGCGTCCGCTCCGAGGTCGCCGCGGTCATCGCTGCTCGGAGACCACCGCTCGTCCCGCCTCCAGGCGCGCCACCGGCACCCGGAACGGCGAGCAGGAGACGTAGTCCAGTCCGACGCCGTGGAAGAAGTGGATCGATCGCGGGTCGCCGCCGTGCTCGCCGCACACCCCGACGTGCAGGCCGGGACGTGCGGACCGTCCCTTCTCGGTCCCGATCCGCACCAGCTCGCCGACGCCCTGGGTGTCCAGGGACTCGAACGGCGAGATGTCGAAGATGCCGTTGTCGAGGTAGGTGGAGAAGAACGACGACTCCACGTCGTCACGAGAGAAGCCCCAGGTCATCTGGGTGAGGTCGTTGGTGCCGAAGGAGAAGAAGTCGGCCGACTCGGCGATGTGGTCGGCGAGGATCGCCGCCCTGGGCAGCTCGATCATGGTGCCGACGAGGTGGTCGACCGCTCCGCGCTCCTCCGCCACCTCGGCGGCGACCTGGGCGATCTTGAGGCGGATGACGTCGAACTCGCGCACGCTAGCCACCAGCGGGATCATGATCTCCGGCCGTGGGTCACCACCCACGGCCTTGCGGTCCGCCGCGGCCTCGAGGATCGCCCGTGCCTGCATCACGAAGAGCCCCGGGATCAGGATGCCCAGGCGGACGCCGCGGAGCCCGAGCATCGGGTTCTGCTCGTGCAGCCGGCGGACGTGCTCGAGCAGCACCCGGTCGCGGTCGTCGACGGGGTCACCCCCCTGCTGCTGACGTTGCTCCTGCAGCGCGACCGCGACCGACAGCTCGGTGAGGTCGGGGAGGAACTCGTGCAGGGGCGGGTCGATCAGCCTGATCGTCACCGGCAGGCCGTCCATCGCCTCGAAGATCTCGGTGAAGTCCTGTCGCTGCAGCGGCAGCAGGGCATCCAGTGCCGCCTGCTGCTCGGTCTCGTTGTCGGCGACGATGAGGTCCTCGACGAGCTGGCGTCGCTCACCGAGGAACATGTGCTCGGTGCGACACAGTCCGATCCCCTCGGCACCGAACCTCCGGGCCCGGGCCGCGTCCTCCGGGGTGTCCGCGTTCGCCCGCACCCGCAATCGGCGTCCGGAGTCGGCGCGCTCCATCACTCGGGCGACGGCGGAGACCAGGTCGTTCGAAGCGGCCGGCACCTCGCCCTCGAAATGCTGCACGATCAACGAGTCGCTCACCGGCACCTCGCCCGCGAAGACCTCGCCGGTGGTGCCGTCGATGGAGATCACGTCGCCCTCGTTGACGACCCCGCCGTCACGGACCTGGACCGACCGGGCGGACACGTCGACGTCGAGCGCCTCGGCGCCGCACACGCAGGTGCGGCCCATCCCGCGTGCCACCACGGCTGCGTGGGACGTCTTGCCACCCCGGCTGGTGAGGATGCCGCGTGCGACCACCATCCCCTGCAGGTCGTCGGGGTTGGTCTCCTTACGCACCAAGATGACGTCCTCGCCCCGCGCGGCCCACTCGACCGCGGTCGCCGAGTCGAAGACCACCTTGCCGACCGCGGCGCCGGGAGACGCCCCCATGCCGGTGGCGAGCAGCGTGCGCTCGGCGGCCTCGTCGAAGCGGGGGAACATCAGCTGGGCGAGCTGGGCGCCGGTCACCCGGCGCAGACCCTCGTCCTCATCGATCAGCCCCTCGCTGATCATGTGCCGGGCGATCCGGAACGCCGCCTCCGGTGTCCGTTTGCCGACCCGGGTCTGCAGCATCCAGAGCTTGCCGCGCTCGATGGTGAACTCGATGTCGCACATGTCGCGGTAGTGCTTCTCGAGGATCGCCATGATCCGGAGCAGCTCGTCGTACGACGTCTTGTCGATGCGCTCGAGGTCGGCGATCGTCAGGGTGTTGCGGATGCCGGCGACCACGTCCTCACCCTGCGCGTTCTCGAGGTAGTCGCCGTAGACGCCTTGGTTGCCACTCGCGGGGTCCCGGGTGAAGGCCACGCCGGTGCCCGAGCCGGCACCACGGTTGCCGAAGACCATCGCGACGACGTTCACGGCAGTGCCCAGATCGTCGGAGATCCGCTCCTGGCGACGGTAGAGCCGGGCCCGGTCGGTGTTCCAGGACTGGAAGACGGCGTCGACGGCGAGGTCGAGCTGCTCGCGGGGCTCCTGCGGGAAAGGCCTGCCGGCGTGCTGCTCGACGAGTGCCTTGTACGTCGCGACCAGCGCACGCAGGTCGTCCGCGGACAGCTCGGGGTCCTCGGTGACGCCGCGCTCCTGCTTCAGCGCGTCGAACGCCCCGGAGAACACGTCACCCTCGATGCCCAGCACCGTGACGCCGAACATCTGCACCAGCCGGCGGTAGGAGTCCCAGGCGAACCTCTCGTCGTCGGCTGTACGGGCCAGCCCGACCACGGACTCGTCGTTGAGACCGACGTTGAGGACGGTCTCCATCATCCCCGGCATCGACACCGCCGCACCCGAGCGCACGGCGACCAGGAGCGGGTCGTCGGACTGCCCGAGCCGCTTGCCCATGGTCTGCTCGAGCCTGGCCAGGTGCTCGTCGACCTCGGCGCGCAGGCCGTCAGGGAGGGTGCCGTCGACGAGGAACGCGCGACAGGCATCGGTGCTGATGATGAACCCGGGAGGCACCGGCAGCCCGATGTTGGTCATCTCGGCGAGGTTCGCGCCCTTGCCGCCGAGCAGCTCCTTGTGGTCCTTGTCGCCCTCGGCGAAGTCGTAGACGAACTTGGTTCCCATGACCTGACTATGCCCGATCGGCAGATCTTCATGGGCGACGGGTCAGGGGCGGCGGGCCTGCAGCACTCGGAACCCCTTGGCGCTGGCGATCCGGTCGGTCGGGTAGCCCTGCTCGGTGAGCCACCGGGTCAGCGAGTCCGCGCCGAGGTTCTTGCCAACGACCATCGTCGCCGAGCCTCCGGGCACCAGGTGCGGGAGCCAATGCAGCAGCAGCTCGTGCAGGGCGGACTTGCCGACCCGGATCGGTGGGTTGGACCAGATCTCGTCGTACGACGTGTCCGCGTCGACCGCGTCCGGGAGCACTGCCTGGAACCGGTCGGCGACGCCGAGCGCCGCGGCGTTCTCGTTGGCCAGCAGCAGCGCCCGCTCGTTGACGTCCACCGCCGTCACCACGGCGTCCGGGCAGGCCACGGCGACAGCCAGCCCGATCACGCCGTAGCCGCACCCGAGGTCGAGCACCGAGCCGGCGGTGACCGGCGGGCCCACCTCGCGCAGCAGCACACCGGTGCCGATGTCGAGCCGGCCGCGCGCGAAGACTCCCGACCCGGTGGTCAGCTCCAGCCAGTGCCCCCAGACGTCGGCGCGCATCGGCACCCGCTGGAAGGGGCTGGCCGGGTCGGCGCTGAAGTAGTGGTCCTGCTCGTCGTCCATGGCTCAGTCCTCGGTCTGGCGGGCCCAGAGGTTCACGCCCGACTCCACCGCGTGCCCGTCGATGGCGGCCAGCTCCTCCTCGGTCAGCGGCGCCGCGTCGAGGGCGTCGAGGTTGGTGTCCAGCTGCTCGACCGATGACGCCCCGATCACCGCGCTGGTCACCCGGCGATCGCGCAGCGCCCACTGGAGCGCGAGCTGCGCCAGCTTCTGGCCACGTCCCTGTGCGATCTCGTCGAGCGCCCGGATCCGACGCAGCACGCTCTCGTCCAGCCCGGAGATCGTGCTGTCCGCACGTGCCGCTCGCGAGTCGGCCGGGACACCGTGGAGGTAGCGGTCGGTGAGCAGTCCCTGGGCTAGCGCGGTGAACACGATGCAGCCCATCCCCTGCCGCTCCAGCTCGTCGAGGAGCCCATCCTCGATCCAGCGGTTCAGCAGGGAGTACGACGGCTGGTGGATCAGCAGCGGCGTGCCCAGCTCGCGGGCGATCCTGGCCGCCTCGGCCGTCCGACCCGGTGAGTACGACGAGATGCCGGCGTACAGGGCCCGGCCGGAGCGCACCGCGGTGTCCAGCGCCATCATCGTCTCCTCGACCGGCGTCTCGGGGTCGAAGCGGTGGCTGTAGAAGATGTCGACGTAGTCCAGCCCCATCCGTGCCAGGGACTGGTCGAGCGAGGCGAGGACGTACTTCCGCGAGCCGCCGCCCTGGCCGTAGGGGCCGGGCCACATGTCCCAGCCGGCCTTGGTGGAGATGACCAGCTCGTCGCGGTGGGTCCCGAAGTCCTCGCGCAGGTAGCGACCGAAGTTCTCCTCAGCGCGACCGTAGGGCGGCCCGTAGTTGTTGGCCAGGTCGAAGTGCGTCACGCCGCGGTCGAACGCGCGGCGCAGGATCGCCCGCTGTGTGTCCTCCGGACGGTCATCGCCGAAGTTCTGCCACAGCCCCAGGGAGAGCGGGGGCAGCTTGAGCCCGCTCCGTCCGCAGAAGCGGTAGTCGCGGCCGTCGTACCGGTCGTGCGCTGCTTGATAGCCCATGCGACTCATCCTGCCGCACCGGTGGAGACCCGCCGCGTCCCCATAAACCCCGAGCGCCGACCGGGGTGTTCCCCTATGGTGCGAGGGATCGAGCCGCGATGGGATGTGCGCATGACCGTTTCCCGGATCGCCGCGCCGTTGCGGCGCCAGGTGCTGCGCTGGACGATGGGCCGCCGCGGTGGCCTGGACATCAGCATGGTGCGGAAGATCCCCGCGTCCACGACCTACCCGCTGCGCCGGGTGGGCGTCGACCCGGTGCCCGAGCTCTCCCGCGCTCGCGACAGCGCGCCGGTGACCCGGCTCGGACGGGTCTTCGGGATGAACATCTGGCTGGTGAGCGGGTACGACGCGGCGCAGGCCGTGCTCGCCGACTCGACCCGGTTCAGCAACGACCTGCGCCACCTGCTCGGCACCAGGGAGCGCACCGACGCGCAGGGGGTCGGCGGACTGGGCATGACCGACCCACCGGACCACACCCGGCTGCGCCGGCTGCTGACGCCCGAGTTCACCCGCCGGCGCCTCGCCCGACTCGACGGACGGATCGACGCGATCGTGGCCGAGACGCTCGACGCACTGGCGCGGACCGGCCCGCGCGCCGACCTGGTCGCGGACTTCGGGTTCGCGATCCCGTTCCGGGTGATCTGCGACCTCCTCGGCCTCTCGGTCGCGGACCGACAGGCCTTCCATCGGCTCGGCGCTGCCCGGTTCGATCTCAGCGAGGGCGGGTTCGGGGTGTTCAACGCCGCCACGGAGTCGCGTGAGTTCCTCATCAACGCCGTGCGCCGGCAGCGCAGCGATCCGGGTGACGGACTGATCGGCGCGCTGCTGACCGAGCACGGCTCGGAGTTCGATGACGTCGAGCTCGGTGGCCTTGCCGACGGCGTCTTCCTCGGTGGCTACGAGACCAGCGCCAGCATGCTGTCGATGGGGGCCTACGTGCTCAGCCAGAACCCCGACGCCTACGAGGCGCTGCGCCGCGGGGAGGCTGCCGAGGTCGACGCGGTGGTCGAGGAGCTGCTCCGGTTCCTCTGCCCCGTGCAGGTCGCGTTCCCGCGCTTCGCCCGCGACGGCATGGACCTGTTCGGTGCCCGGGTCAACCGGGGCGATCTGGTGGCGGTGTCGCTGTCCGGCGCGAACCGCGACCCCCGCAGGTTCGACACGCCTGAGGAGTTCGACCCGGCCACCGCGACGGCCGCCCATCTCGCCTTCGGGCACGGCCTGCACCGCTGCGTCGGCGCCGAGCTCGCGCGGATGGAGCTGCGGGTGGCGCTGCGGGGCCTGGCCCGCCGCTTTCCCGACCTGGCCCTGGCTGTGCCGGTCGAGGAGCTGGCCTTCCGGGAGCTGTCCGCCGTGCACGGGATCGATGCGCTGCCGGTGCACCTGTGGGCGCCGACCGGGACGCACCTCGAGGCCGTGCCCGGATGAGCGACCCGGCCGCCGGCCGGCCGGTGATCGTGGTGTGTGCGCCGGCGCACGCGGAGGTCCTCGTGGACGAGTTCGGCCGCTACGCCCGTGACTACGACCTGCGCACGACCCGCTCCGCGGCGGAGACGACGGCGTTGATGAGTCGGTTGCGGGCGGCCGGCGTACCCGTTCCGCTGGTGGTCACCGAGTCTCGGCTGCCCGACAGCGGGGTCTACGAGGCCTTCGCCGCCTGGCGCGAGGCGATCCCGACCGCCCGCCGGCTGGTCGCGGCGCACTGGGAGCACTTCGGCGCCGACGCTGCCGGGCTGCGCCCCGGTCTCGCCAAGGGGAAGTACGACGCCTACCTCCTGATGCCCCGGGGAAGGCGCGACGAGGAGTTCCACACAGCGGTGACCGAGCTGCTCTCCGACTGGGGCTCGACCGTGCCCCGGCCCGAGGTCGCGTCCGTCCAGGTCGTCGCCCCGTCACTCGACCCGGTGACCGTGGCCGTCCGCGACTTCCTCGACCGGATGGGCATGCCGCACGAGCTGCTGCACCCCGACAGCGAGGCCGCGCGCGCGATCCTGGCCGACCTCTCGGGCAACGTGGCCTACCCGGTGGTGGCCGCCTACGGGCGGGAGACCGTCGTCGCCCGCAGCGTGCGCGACGTGGCCGCGTCCTTCTACGGCCGGCCCGCCGACATCGTGGTCGACGAAGTGGTCGACCTGGCGATCGTCGGTGCGGGTCCCGCGGGGCTGGCGGCGGCCGTCTACGGAGCCTCCGAGGGACTCGACACCGTGGCCGTGGAGGCCGAGGCGGTGGGCGGGCAGGCCGGGACCAGCTCGATGATCCGCAACTACCTCGGCTTCCCGCGAGGCATCTCCGGGATGCGGCTGGCCCAGCGGGCCCGCAACCAGGCGATCCGGTTCGGCACCCGCTTCTTCACCGGCTGGCCGGTCGAGTCGCTCGCTCCCGGCGGCGACGGCGAGCCACACGAGGTGGTGACCGAGGGCGGCACCATCCGCGCACGCGCGGTGGTGGTGGCCTCCGGCGTCGCCTACCGCCGCCTCGGTGTCGCTCCGCTCGAGGAGCTGGTCGGCTCTGGCGTGTCCTACGGTGCTGCGGCCGGGAGCGCGCGCGAGTTCGAGGGCGCCGACGTGGTGGTCGTCGGCGGCGGCAACTCGGCAGGTCAGGCCGCGATCCACCTGGCCCGGTTCGCCCGCTCCGTGCGGCTGGTGGCGCGACGCCCCGACCTGGCCGCCACCATGTCGGCGTACCTCATCCGCGAGATCGCCTTCAACAGCCGGATCAGCGTGCTGACCGGTCGCGAGGTCATCGACGGCGGCGGCGACCAGCGCCTCGAGTGGTTGGTTCTCCGCGACGTCGCCAGTGGCGAGGCCGAACGACTGACCGCCTCCGGCCTGTTCCTGCTCATCGGCGCCGAGCCGCAGTGCGAGTGGCTGCCCGAGGAGATCTGCCGCGACGATCGCGGGTTCGTGCTCACCGGCCGCGACGTGCCCAAGGCACTGTGGTCGGGCGGCGTCCCGCCTGCCGACCTGGAGACCTCGGTGCCGGGTGTCTTCGCCGCCGGTGACATCCGGGCCGGCTCGATGAAGCGGGTGGCCGCAGCGACCGGAGAGGGCGCCTCGGTGGTCGCGCTGGTGCACGCGCACCTCGGCACGCGTCAGTCCTGACCGGGCGACGACGAGGGCAGCACCCGCAGGGTGCGGGACGCCTCCGCCCGGGCGGCGAGCTCCGCGTCGGGCGGATAGCCGACCTCCTCGAGAGTCAGGCCGTGCGCCGCAACGACGTTGACCGCCGGATCGCGGACACCCGCGCGCAGCACCTCGCCGATCCACCCGGGTTCGCGCCTGCCCTCGCCGACCGCCACCAGGCCGCCGACCAGCGACCGCACCATGTGGTGGCAGAACGCATCCGCGCGGACGGTGCCGACGAGCAGCCCGGCCTCGTCCCGGGTCCAGGACAGCACGTGGAGGGTGCGGATCGTGGTGGCGCCCTCGCGACGCTTGCAGAAGGCGGCGAAGTCGTGCTCGCCGAGCAGCGCGACGGCGGCGTCGTTCATCGCCAGATCGTCGAGCGGTCGCGGCCACCCCAGCACGTGACCGCGGGTGAGCGGGTCGACGGTCTCCGCCCGGTCCGCGATCCGGTAGGCGTAGCGGCGCCACACGGCGGAGAAGCGTGCATCGAACCCCGCCGGCGCCGCCACCACCCGGCGCACCCGCACGTCCGCGGGCAGGACCCCATTCAACCGCCGTTCAAGCCCGTTGAGTTGGGACCCCGTGCCCGTTGAGTTGGGTGTTCGTGCCTGTTGAGTAGGGAGTTCGGGTACGTCGACATGGGCGACCTGGCCGCGGGCGTGGACACCAGCGTCGGTGCGACCGGCACAGGTCATCGCGACCGACGGCACGCGCAGCACGGTGGCGAGAGCAAGCTCCACGGTCTCCTGCACGGTGCGAAGACCGGGCTGGGTGGCCCACCCGTGGAAGCCGGCGCCGTCGTACGCCAGGTCGATCCGCAACCGCACGCAGGTGAACCTACCCATCACGCCGTGGGGCGGTTCGTTCGGGACGCCGGAACACGCCGAGATGCACCCCTGATCGGCCCAGGCGACTCAGTGGGCGAGCCAGCCGGCATCAAGAGTGAGCACGGAGCCGGACATGGACCACGCTCCCGGCCGACAGACGAAGGCCACCGCTTCGGCGACCTCCTCGGGTTCGATCAGCCGCTTCACGCTGTTGGAGGCGAGGAGCACGTCGGTGAGCACATCGTCCTCGGCCAGGCCGTGGGCACGTGCCTGGTCTGCGATCTGCGCCTCCACCAGCGGAGTGCGCACGTAGCTGGGACAGATGGCGTGGGCCGTCACGTCCGCGCACCGCGCCCCGGCCTCGAGCGCCACCACCTTGGTCAGCCCGACGATCGCATGCTTGGCAGCCACGTAGCACGCCTTGTACGGCGAGGCGACCAGACCGTGCACCGAGGCGATGTTGACCACCCGGCCCCAACCGCGGTCGTACATCCCGGGCAACACGGCCTTCGTCAGCAGGAACGGAGCAGTGAGCATCACCGCGAGCATGGTGTTCCACTCCTCCTCGGGGAATCGCTCGATCGGGTGGACGCGTTGCAGTCCGGCATTGTTGACCAACACATCGACGGCGCCGACCTCGGCCGCGAGACGGTGCACGTCCTCGGCCCGGGCCAGGTCGGCCACGACGGTCACACAACCGGGCAGCGTCTGCTCGAGGCGGTGGAGCGCAGCTCCGTCGACATCGGCCACCACCACCCGGTCGCCGTCGTCCGCCAGGCGTCGGGCCACGGCCAGGCCGATGCCCGAGGCACCTCCGGTGACCAGGACCCGGCGACGCTCAGGCATCGGCACCGACGCCGAGGTAGGTCCGGATCTCCGCGCTGTCGCGAAGCTCGTCGGCTGGTGCATGGTGGCGCACCGCCCCCTTCTCGATGATGTAGCCGCGGTCGGCGTACTGCAGCGCGAACAAGGCGTTCTGCTCGGTGATGAGGACCGTCACCTTCTCCTCCCTCAGGATCGCCAGCCAGCGCCCCAGGTCCCCGACGATCGCGGGCGACAGGCCCTCGGTCGGCTCGTCCAGCAGCAGGATCCGGGGACCCGACAGCAGGGCGCGGGCGAGCTTGAGCATCTGCTGCTCGCCGCCGGACAGGAAGCCCGCCCGTCGATCGGCGATCTCGGCGAGCTTCGGGAACATCCCCAGCACCCGTTCCATCGGCCAGGCACCGCTTCCGCGTCCCTTGCGGACCGAGAGCGCGAGGTTCTGCCGCACGGTCAACGAGCCGTAGGCCCGACGACCGCTGGGAACGAACGCGACGCCGCGACGCGCGATCCGGTACGTCGGTCGGCCGGTGATCCGGTCGCCGTCCAGGGTGACCGACCCTCGCCGCGGGGGCGTGAGTCCGACGATGCTGCGCATCGTCGTGGTCTTCCCCGCGCCGTTGCGTCCCAGCAGCGCCACGGTCTCACCGTCGTCCACCGTCAGGGTGATCCCCTGCAGGACGTGGCTGCGCCCGTAGTAGGCGTGCACGTCCTCGACTTCCAGCGTCATGCCTGGCTCCCCAGATAGATGGCCATCACGTCGTCGTCGGCCCGGACCTCGGGCGCCGGGCCGTCAGCAAGGACCTGGCCCTGGTGCATCACGGTCACCCGATCGGAGATCCCGAAGACGGTGTCCATGTCGTGCTCGGACAGGATGACCGTCAGCCCGTTGTCGCGCGCGAGGCCCTGCACCAGCTGCACCATCCGTTCGGACTCGAATGGCGACATCCCGGCAGTCGGCTCATCCAGCAGCAGCAGCCTCGGCCTCATCGCCAGGGCCAGCGCCACCTCCAGCGCTCGTTGGTCGCCGTGCGACAGCGTCTGCGACTCCACGTCCGCTGAGTCGCTCAGGCCCACTGTCTCCAGTACGTCGCGAGCCTCGTCCTCGACCCGGAGATGGAACCAGCTGGCCACGTCAGCGGTACGGCGGTGCCGGCTGACCAACGCAGCGCGGACCGACTCCAGCACGCTCAGCCGGGGAAAGATGTTCGTGGTCTGGAAGGCCTGGGCCAGGCCCAGACGCGCGATCACGTGTGGTGGCCGGCCCCCGATCTGCCGCCCGTCGAGCTCCAGTGACCCCGAGGTCGGACGCAGGATCCCCGTGAGCAGTCGGAACAAGGTGGTCTTGCCGGCACCGTTCGGGCCGATCACCGAGTGGATGCTGCCCGCGTGAACCACCAGATCGACATCGTCGACGGCACGGAACGCCCCGAAGTCGCGGGTCAGCCCCTGGGCGCGCAGCAGCACCTCATCGTGCTCAGCCATCGCTGTCCTCCTCCCCTCCGGAGCTCCGTCGGCGTCGGATGGCCCCCCAGCGGACCCGGGCGTAGGTGCCCAGAAGCCCGTCCGGCCAGAACATCACGATCAGCAGCAGCACCCCGCCGAGGACCAGCTGCCAGTCGTCGACGTAACGCACCAGCTCGTCGTGCCCGAACTGGTAGATGAACGCGCCCGCCGCCGGGCCGAGGAAGACCCCCATCCCGCCGATCACCGCCATGAAGACCGGCGCTCCCGACGTCGTCCAGTCGAGCAGCTCCGGATAGGCCGATTGGCTGTACACCACGAACATCGCTCCTGCCAGGGAGCAGAAGAAGCCGGAGATCACGAAGGCAGCCAGTTGATGGCGGTAGACGTTGACGCCGAGCGCCTGCATCCGCTCCCGGTTCTCCCTGATCGCCCGCAGCACCAGGCCGAAGGGCGAGTGGTTCACCTTCCAGAGCAGCAGCAGACTCACCACGGTCACCGCGAGCAGGAAGAAGTACCCGGTCACGGGGTTGGTCAGGCTGGCGGGCACGAACGGGCCGAACACGCCGTTCGCGCCCTTGGTGAAGCTGTACCGGGACTCGGCCAGCTGGTAGGCCAGCTCGGAGAATGCCAGGGTCGACAGCGCGAAGTACAACCTGCGGGCACGCAGTGCGACCAGCCCGATCGGAACGGCGAGGGCCGCACCGACGAAAGGCGCGAGGAAGAAGGTCAGCCAGAACGAGAGCTGCCAGTGCAGCCACCCGAGAGCCACCGTGTAGGCGCCGACACCGTAGAAGACGCCCTGACCGAAGCTGACCACGCCTCCTCCGCCGAGCAGGAGGTTGGTCGCCGTCGCGAGGACCACGAGCGCGAGCACCTCCTGCAGGGTCAGCAGTGGGCTGGCCTGCAGAACCAGCCCGAGCACGGCCATGATCGCGACGAGCACCACCGGCAGCAGGGCCTGCAGCCACGGTCGCCGGCGCATCGCCGGCCGAGTGCTGGCCAGGTCGGGGGCCCGGTCCACGGTCGAGGTGCCGCCGGGCAGGTCATTGCTCACTGTCATCTCCCTCTCCGGCCTATCTCTCCGGGGTCCCGAACAGTCCCCACGGCCGGACCGCGAGCACGATGATCATCAGCGCGTACATGAAGGTGGAGGCCCACGAAGGGGCCCACACCGCGCCGAGCGTCTGCACGATCCCGATCACCAATGACCCCACCGCGGCGCCCACGATCGAGCCCAGGCCACCGATGACGGCGACGATGAACGCGGCGACGATGATCTGCGCGTCCATACCCGGCTGCACCGCCTGCTGAGGCGCGATCACCACACCGCTGAGCCCGGCCAACAGCGCGCCGAGGGCGAACACTCCCGTGAGGAGCAGCGGGACGTTCGTGCCCGACGCGGACAGCACCTCGGGGTCGTCGACCACGGCCCGGATCCGCCAACCCAGGCGGGTCCGCGCCAGCAGGACCCACAACCCGAGCCCGACGACCCCCGCGACCCCCACGATCACCATGTCGTACGTCGGCACCACGGCACCGGCCACGCGGAAGTTGCTGCTGACCACTGCGGGCGGGTCGATCCCGCGGACGTCCTTCCCCCACAGCCGCAGGGCGAGGTCGGCGAAGATCAGCAGCAGCGCGAAGGTGGCCAGCAGCTGGGTCAGGTGCTCGCGCCGATAGAGCCGACGAAGAACCGCGACCTCGACCACCACGCCCATGACCGCCACGACCAGCGGGCTGACCACGAGAGCCACCCAGAAGCCGACGTGGGGGACGTGCGCGACCAGGGTGGTGGCCAGGAAGGCCCCGTACATGTAGAAGCTGCCGTGCGCGATGTTGATCAGCCGCAGTGCGCCGAAGACCAGGGTCAGCCCCGTGGCCACGATGAACAGCGACGAGGCAGTGGTCAGCACACCGACGGTGTCCGTGACGACCGTGTCCATTCAGTCCTCCTCGACCGAGTCCGCGTCGACCGGGCGGCCGCCGCGTCGGGCGGCCACCCGGACCTGTCGATCTGCCCGCGATCAGGGCTGCTGGGCGGTGGCCTCGCTGCAGGTGAGCGCGATCTTGTCGAACGGCGCCACGAAGACCGGCTTGTCATACAGGTGCATACCGCCGTACGACGAGTCCCCGCTCGAGCTGATCGTGCCTACGTACTCCGGGACCTCCGCCTGGTGGTCGCACGCCCGGATCGTCATGGGCCCGATGATGCTCGGCACTGTCGCGCCCGGCAGCGCCTTGCTGACCTTGGCAGCGTCGAAGCTGCCGGACTTGGTCACCCCGTAGGCCCACTCCTGCGCGGAGGCGTAGGCGAGGATCGCCCACTCGGTGGGGTACTTGCCGTACTTGGCCTGGTAGTCCTTGACGAACGTCTTCATCGCAGGGGTGTCGATCGCCCAGAAGGGCGCGCGGTCGAAGCCGATCGCTCCGACGGGCGCAGTGTCGCCGAGCGCAGCCAGCGGCGCGTAGGCGTACATCGCAATCACCTTGGTGTCCTTGAAGAACCCGTAGGACGAGGCCTGCTTGGTGAACGCGACCAGGTCCCCGCCGTACTGAGCGTTGAACACGTACTGCGGGTGCGCGGAGACCAGCGCCGACAGGTACGAGCTGATGTTGCTCGCGCCGAGCGGTGGGAACTCCTGCTTCACCAGCTTGAAGTGCACATGGAGGTCCTTGAGCGCCTGCAGGAACCCGTCGACCGTGTCGTGGCCGAAGCTGTAGTCGGGCGCGAAGGTGGCGATGGTGATCTGCTTGCTGCCCACCTTCTGGGCGAGATAGTCGGCAACGGCCCGCGGTTCCATCATCGTGTTCGGCACGTTCTGGAACGCGTACGGCGTGAACGTCTTGGTCATCAGGCTGACGTCGTTGGAGGTGTGGAAGAAGATCGGGATCTTGTACTGCGCCGCCACCTGCTCCTCGGCCGACGCGATCGAGCTCGCGACCGGGCCGAAGAGTGCCACGGCGTGATCCTTGGTGATCATCGAGCGGGCGTTCGAGGCTCCCGTGGCGGGGGTGATGTTGTCATCGGCACTGACGACCTTCACCTTCTTCCCGAGCAGGCCACCCTTGGCGTTGATGTCGCTGATCGCCATCTGCAGGCCCTGCAGTCCGGTCTGGCCGAGGTTCGCGATCGATCCGCTCAGCGAGGTCGACTCGCCGACCGTGACCGTGCCGCCGCCGCCACCACTCGTGGAGCCGCCCGCGGCTCCGCAGGCACTCAGCGTCGTGGCCAGGACGGCCGCGGAGGCGATCGTGAGGACTGGTCGTTTCTTCATCATGTGGTGCGCTCCTTCGTGGATTGCTTCTGCCGACCTGGAATGACCTGGGCCCGTGGGGGTTCGGCAACGGCTCGCCGGCGGGGGGCGTCGGTCGTCCCGAGTGCGTGCCGCAGACGCAGCGCCAGCAGCACGTTCTCCGCGGCTGCGCCGCTGTCGAGGTACTCCTGCCCGCAGCTGCGCAGCTCGTTGAGCCGGTACTTCAAGGTGTTGACGTGGATGTCGAGGTGTGCCGCGACGTCGCGCTGGCTGCCGCGGTGCTCCAGGTAGGCCTCGAGCGTGGGCAGCGCCCAGGTGCGCGCAGCCACCCGCGAGAACGGCTCCAGGGTGGCGGTGACGAACCGCTGCGCGCGTTCGGGGCGGCGGAGCATCTCGACGAGGGGAGCCAGGTCGAGGTAGTCGTAGACGTCGCCGCGCGGCCCGACCAGGGGACCGACCCGCAGAGCGTCGGTCGCCTCGAGGTAGCTCTCGCGCGAGTCGTGCGCGTGGTACGCCGCACCGCCGAGCCCGATCCGCAGCTCCTCGCTCCGGGACGCCAGCACCTCGAGCTGGCCGCGCACCAGGGCCCGTTGGTCGCTCGATCCCGCAGGAACGGCGGCGACCAGGCTCGAGTGGCGGACCGTCCATAACAGTGCGGAGATGGACTTCTCGAGCGCGTGGCCGAGCTCCTCGAGCTGCGTCATGGTGCGATCGGTGGCCGTGTCGACCACGACGATCAGGTGTGGGCGACCAAGCTCGACGAGCCGGTTCGCCGACTCCGCGCTCGATGACGCGAGGATCACGTTGAGCAGAGCGGATCGGCGGTACTCCTTCTGCTGCGCCGTACGAGTGGCCTCCTCCAGGAAGCACGACTCGACCTGGGTGCACAGCAGGTCGGAGTAGTCCAGGACCCAGCCGGTGATCAGAGCACTCGACTTCCGCAGGCTCGCCGACGTACGCCAGTCGGGAGCCTGGGTGAGCTGGGTCCACATCGAACGGACGCCGAGCCGGTAGGCGCGCAGCAGTGCGCTCAGGTCCATCCCCTGAGCGGCGCGCCGCCGCGCTCCCTCCTGGATCTGCTGCATCAGCTCGGGGTCAGCAGGGTCACCGGTGCGCAGCATCCGCAGCCAGCATCGGACCAGCGCCGCTGAGACTGCCTGAACGTCGGCCAGCAGTCCCTGGTCGGTGATCGCGGCGTACTCGGGGATCTCCTCGACATAGCCCGCGACCATCACCCGGGCGATCTCGTTGCTCGACGACTCCAGGGTGCCGGCGATGACCGTCAGCGCCTTCTGCGCTGCCGTGGGCATCGCGGCGTAGGTCGCCAGCATCCGTTCGATGACCGGCTCGGGAGCGGGTCCCGTGGCAGGCGGGTGCGACGACGGATCCATCCGGACCCCTTCTGGCGGTGTGGGCTGCAAGGACGCCGCTGTGATGCGGCTCACCATTATCTGAACGGCCCATTTGGACGAAGCAAGGCCCACAGAGGGCGAATTTGTGGCCAGTTTTCGTCTATTGGAGACAAGTCACGTCTCGACGGGACAAGGAAACCGGCCTCTTGGGTGGGCCGTTGCCGCCTGGTGGGGTGTCGGAGGGCATGCGAAAGGGCCCGCCACCATCGGTGACGGGCCCCTCGCAGGGATCAGAGCGGTCTTACTCGCCGGCCTTGGTGAACCCAGCGGCCTCGGCAGACTCGGCGGTGTCGAACCACACCTCGGCCACCGTCTGGGCGAACCACTGGCCGTCGGGCTCGTGGTACTTCATCGAGTCCCTGTTGCCCTTGATCGGGAAGCCCTCGGGTGCCTCCTCGGCGTCCTCCAGGGGCGCGTGCGCCCCTGCGGGAAGCTCCTCGGACGCTGCCTCGGTAGGAGTCTCCTCGACCGGAGCAGCCTCGACCGGAGCAGCCTCGACCGGACCAGCCTTGACCGGCTTGGCCTTCGGCGCCGACGGGGTGTAGGACTCGGTCACCAGCTCGATGACCGCCATCGGGGCGTTGTCGCCCTTGCGCGGACCGATCTTGGTGATCCGGGTGTAGCCGCCGGGACGCTCCGCAAAGGTCGGGGCGATCTCGGTGAACAGGGTGTGCACGACCGACTTGTCGCGGATCGTCTTGAGGACCTCGCGACGGTTGTGCAGGCTCTGCACGGTGCCGAGCTCGGCCTTCTTGGCCCTGGTGATCAGCTTCTCCGCCACCGGACGCAGCACGCGTGCCTTGGCCTCGGTGGTGGTGATCCGGCCGTGCTCGAACAGCGCCGTGGCGAGGTTCGAGAGGATCAGCCGCTGGTGCGCCGGGCTGCCGCCGAGGCGGGCGCCCTTCTTGGGAGTGGGCATTGCTTCTCTCGTTTCTCCCCGGCCGTGTCAGGTACCGGGATAGATGGTTCTTCGATGGTCCCGCAGAGGGCCCGAGCAGCTCAGAGCTGCTCGTCCTCCTGGTAGCTCTGGTCGTCGTAGTCCTCGTCGTACGCCGCAAGCGCCGCAGCCGGGTCGAAGCCAGGAGCGCTGTCCTTCAGCGACAGGCCCATCTCGACGAGCTTCGCCTTGACCTCGTCGATCGACTTGGCCCCGAAGTTGCGGATGTCGAGAAGGTCCTGCTCCGAGCGGGCGATGAGCTCACCCACGGTGTGGATGCCCTCGCGCTTGAGGCAGTTGTACGACCGGACGGTCAGCGCCAGGTCCTCGACCGGGAGGGCGAGGTCCTGGGCAAGCTGCTCGTCGACCGGGGACGGACCGATGTCGATGCCCTCGGCCTCGACGTTCAGCTCGCGCGCCAGGCCGAACAGCTCGACCAGGGTCTTGCCGGCCGACGCGATCGCGTCGCGGGGACGGATCGACTGCTTGGTCTCGACGTCGATGACCAGCCTGTCGAAGTCGGTGCGCTGCTCGACACGGGTGGCCTCGACCTTGTAGGTCACCTTCAGCACGGGCGAGTAGATCGAGTCGACCGGAATCCGCCCGATCTCGTTGTCGGCACCCTTGTTCTGCGCAGAGCTGACGTAGCCACGGCCGCGCTCGACGACGAGCTCCATCTCGAGCTTGCCCTTGTCGTTCAGGGTGGCGATCTTCAGGTCGGGGTTGTGCACCTCGACCCCCGCCGGCGGCGCGATGTCCGCTGCGGTGACGTCACCAGAGCCCTGCTTGCGCAGGTACATCGTGACCGGCTCGTCGTGCTCGGAGGAGACGACGAGACCCTTGAGGTTGAGGATGATCTCGGTGACGTCTTCCTTGACGCCCTCGATGGTGGAGAACTCGTGCAGAGCCGTGTCCACCTTGATGCTGGTCACCGAGGCCCCCGGGATCGAGGACAGCAGGGTGCGACGCAGCGAGTTGCCGAGCGTGTAGCCGAAGCCGGGCTCCAGCGGTTCGATCACGAACCGCGAGCGGAACTCGTCGACGACATCTTCCGACAGGGTCGGGCGCTGAGCGATGAGCACTGGTGTCTTCCTTTCCGAGCCCACCCGCTATTTGACGGGCTCGAACGGTGTTTGGGGTGGTTACTTCTTGGAGTAGTACTCGACGATGAGCTGTTCCTGGATCGGCATGTCGATCTGGGCGCGGACGGGCAGCGAGTGCACCAGGATCCTCATCCGGTTCGGAAGCGCCTCGAGCCAGGCCGGCACGATCCGCTCGCCGTGCGTCTCGCGCGCGACGATGAACGGGGTCATCTCCAGGCTCTTCTCGCGCACGTCGATGATGTCGTGCGCCGCTACCTGGTACGACGGGATGTCGACCTTGTGGCCGTTCACCCGGAAGTGGCCGTGCACCACCAGCTGGCGAGCGTGGCGACGGGTCCGGGCGAAGCCGGCGCGGTAGACGACGTTGTCCAGGCGGCACTCCAGCAGCTGGAGCAGGTTGTCACCGGTCTTGCCGGCACGACGCGATGCCTCGTCGTAGTAGCGGTGGAACTGCTTCTCCATCACGCCGTAGGTGAAGCGGGCCTTCTGCTTCTCCTGCAGCTGGTTGCGGTACTCGCTCTCCTTGATACGCGCGCGACCGTGCTGGCCGGGAGCGTAGGGACGCTTCTCGAACGCGGCGTCGCCGCCGACGAGGTCGACACCGAGACGGCGCGACTTCTTGGTCATGGGGCCGGTGTAGCGGGCCATGGAACTTCTCCTTAGACTCTCTCGTCGTCGCCGGTCAGACGCGCCGGCGCTTGGGCGGGCGGCAACCGTTGTGCGGGGTGGGCGTGACGTCCTGGATGGTGCCGACCTCGAGGCCGATCGCTCCCAAGGACCTGATCGCGGTCTCACGGCCCGAGCCCGGGCCCTTGACGAAGACATCGATCTTCTTCATGCCGTGGTCCATCGCCCGGCGCCCGGCGGCCTCGGCGGCCATCTGCGCGGCGAACGGGGTGGACTTGCGCGAGCCCTTGAAGCCGACGGTTCCGGCCGAGGCCCAGGAGATCACCGCACCGGTCGGGTCGGTGATCGTGACGATCGTGTTGTTGAACGTGCTCTTGATGTGGGCTTCGCCCTGCGCGACGTTCTTCTTCTCCTTGCGGCGCACCTTCGCGGTGCGGCTCTTGGGAGGCATTCAGATACTCCTTGAGGTTCTCGAAAGTTCGGTGACGTGATCGTGGCGGCGCACGGGAGCGCCGATCACTTGGCCTTCTTCTTGCCGGCGACGGTCCGCTTGGGACCCTTCCGGGTGCGGGCGTTGGTCTTGGTGCGCTGACCGCGGACCGGGAGGCCCTGACGGTGGCGGCGACCCTGGTAGCTGCCGATCTCGACCTTGCGTCGGATGTCGGCCTGGACCTCACGACGGAGGTCGCCCTCGATCTTGAAGTTGCCCTCGATCTCGTCACGGAGCTTCACGAGCTCCTCGTCACCCAGGGTGTGCACTCGGGCGTTCGGGTCGACCCCGGTCGCGGCGAGCACCTGCTGGGCGCGGGTACGGCCAATGCCGTAGATGTAGGTGAGTGCGACCTCGATGCGCTTGTCGCGCGGGAGGTCCACACCAACGAGGCGTGCCATGTATGGCCCTTTCCTGAAGGGTCTCCCCTTCGACTTTCACGGTGGTCTGGTCGTGATGCGCCCCACGGCACTCGCTGCTGTGGGCTCCGGCCATCCGCTCCGGAGGTATTTCGGTCCTGGCCCGGCGACTGGTCACCGGTGGGCAGGACGTAGCGATCACGTCGATGGCTTGTTCAGTTGTGTGGTCGGGCTCTCAGCCCTGGCGCTGCTTGTGGCGCGGGTTCTCGCAGATCACCATGACGCGGCCATGGCGACGGATCACCTTGCACTTGTCACAGATCGGCTTCACGCTCGGGTTGACCTTCATGTCAGCCCTTTCTTGCTAGTTCGGCTGTTACTTGTAGCGGTAGACGATGCGACCCCGCGTGAGGTCGTACGGCGAGAGCTCCACCACGACCCGGTCCTCGGGGAGGATCCGGATGTAGTGCTGGCGCATCTTGCCGCTGATGTGGGCGAGAACCTTGTGTCCGTTGGTCAGCTCGACCCGGAACATGGCATTGGGAAGGGCCTCCACGACGGAGCCCTCCATCTCGATCACGCCTTCTTTCTTCGGCATGTCCTCCACAATCTGTTGTCTCGTCGTCTACCGTTGGCCCGCGAACCGCCCGGGACCGGGCCCTTCGACACGCTCAGGGACCGGCAGTTCCGGTGGACCTCGTCGGGCCGTCCGAAGCACCTCTTCCCTCGCCCGCGGGCGTGACGGAGCACGTCACGCACACGGATTTCGGGCAGCCGCGAGGCACCACAAAACGGACCCACGTTGGGCCGACGCACCAGTCTAGGCGAAGACTGCTCCAAACCGTTAATCGGGGTGGCGCCGCTGCCGGCCGTCGCCCGCTCAGTCGCCGCCGTACGGCACCCCGAGCTCCTCCAGCTTCGCCCGGCCGCCGTCGATCGCGGTCAGGACCCACACCCCGTTGGGGGTGAGCGTGAAGGTGTGCTCGAAGTGCGCTGCCCAGCTGCCGTCCTCGCTGGTGATCGTCCAGTCGTCGTCCTCGACCAGGGTCCGCTTGCTGCCCAAGGTGATCATAGGCTCGACGGCCAGGGCGAGCCCCCGCTCGAGCCTCGGTCCCCGGCCGGGACGGCCGAAGTTGGGCACGTTGGGCGGCTGGTGCATCGCGGTGCCGATGCCGTGGCCGGTGTAGTCCTCGACGATCCCGAAGCTGCCGCCGTCGGGGTGGGGCTGCGAGCGGACGTAGCTCTCGACCGCGTGCGAGATGTCGGTGACTCGACCACCGAGCCGGGCGGCGGCGAAGCCACGCCACATCGCCTCCTCGGTGACGCGCATCAGCGACCGGGCGGCCGCACTCACCTCACCGACCGGCACGGTGAGGGCGGCGTCGCCGTGCCAGCCCGCGACGATCGCCCCGCAGTCGATGGACACGATGTCGCCGTCCTCGAGCCGGCGAGCACCGGGGATCCCGTGCACGACCTCGTCATTGACAGACGCGCAGATCGTCGCCGGGAACGGCGGCTCGCCGTAGCCCAGGAACGACGGCACGCCCCCGCCGTCACGGATGTTCTGTTCGGCCAGCGCGTCGAGCTCACCAGTGGTGACCCCAGGTGCCACCGCGCCGCGCAGCAGCTCCAGGGTCTGTCCGACCAGGAGGCCGGCCACACGCATCTTCGCGATCTGGTCCGGCGTCTTGATCTCGACGCCACGGTCCCGGAAGGACATCGACTACCCGTTCATCGGAGCGGCTGCGCTGCGCGGAGCCCGCTCAGCTCTGCCTGACCGCGTCGAGCGCGGCGAAGATGCGGCCGGTCACGTCATCGACGTCGCCCATGCCGTCGATCTCGACGAGAAGGCCCCGGTCCCGGTAGACCTCGATCAGCGGCTCGGTCTGCTCGGCGTACACCTCCTGGCGGCGCCGGATGACGTCCTCGGTGTCATCGGCACGCCCTTCGACCTGCGCGCGCTGCAGCAGCCGGGCCACCAGCTCGTCGGCGTCCGCGGTGAGCACCACGACCGCGTCGAGCTCGTGGCCGGTGAACTTGACCATCCCGTCGAGCTCCTCGACCTGGGCCAGGGTCCGCGGGTAGCCGTCGAGCAGGAAGCCGGGCTTGGCGTCGTCCTCGTCGATCCGGTTGCGCACCATCAGGTTGGTGACCTCGTCCGGCACGTACTCACCGGCGTCCATGTACTTCTTCGCCTCGACACCCAGCGGGGTGCCTTCGGAGACGTTGAACCGGAAGATGTCACCGGTCGAGATGGCCGGAATGCCGAAGTGATCGGCGACGAACTTGGCCTGGGTGCCCTTGCCGGCCCCCGGAGGGCCCATCAGGATCATGCGCATTTATCTCAGGAACCCTTCGTAGTTGCGCTGCTGCAACTGGCTCTCGATCTGCTTGATCGTATCGAGTGCCACACCGACCATGATGAGGATCGAGGTGCCACCGAAGGGGAAGTTCTGGTTCGCGTTGACCAGAACCAGTGCGATCAGCGGGATCAACGAGATGATTCCGAGATAGAGCGAGCCGGGCAGCGTGATGCGGGACAGGACGTAGCTGAGGTATTCCTGCGTCGGCTTGCCCGCCCGGATCCCGGGGATGAAGCCTCCGTACTTCTTCATGTTGTCCGCGACTTCCTCTGGGTCGAAGGTGATCGCGACGTAGAAGTAGGTGAAGAAGACGATCATGATGAAGTACAACGCCATGTAGATCGGATGATCGCCCTTGACGAGGTAGGTCGAGATCCAGGTGATGATCGGCGAGGTGGAGTTCTGGTTGAAGCTCACCGCCATCGCCGGGAGGTAGAGGAGGCTGGAGGCGAAGATCACCGGGATGACGCCGGCTTGGTTGACCTTCAGCGGGATGTACGTCGAGCTGCCGCCGAACATCTTCCGCCCGACCATTCGCCGGGCGTACTGCACCGGTATTCGGCGCTGCGCCTGCTCGATGAACACCACCGCGGCGATGATCGCGAAGCCCATGATCAGCACGCCGCCGAAGACGTACCAGCCGTTCGACTTCTTGACCTCCCAGAGGCTCAGCGGGAACCGCGAGATGATCTGGGTGAAGATCAGGATTGACATGCCGTTGCCGATGCCACGGTCGGTGATCAGCTCACCGAGCCACATGATGATGCCGGTGCCGGCGGTCATGGTGACCACCATGATCAGCGCCGTCTTGGTGTCGTTGTGGTACAGCAGGTCCTTGTTGCAGCCCTGGATCAGGTTGCCGGTCCGGGCCAGCGCCACGATGCCGGTCGCTTGGAGCACGGCGAGGGCCAGCGTGAGGTAGCGCGTGTACTGGGTGATCTTGCTCTGCCCGGCCTGCCCCTCCTTCTTGAGGGTCTCCAGCCTCGGGATCACCACGGTGAGCAGCTGCAGGATGATGCTCGCGGTGATGTAGGGCATGATCCCCAGCGCGAACACGGTCAACTGGAGCAGCGCGCCACCGGAGAACAGGTTGATCAGGCCGTAGATGCCGTTGTTGCCGTTGGCCTTGAAGCACTCCTGGACGTTGGCCATGTGCACGCCCGGCGTCGGGACCTGCGAGCCCAGGCGGAAGACGGCCACGATGAACAGCACGAACAGCAACTTGCGTCGCAGGTCCGGTGTCCGGAAAGCGTTGGCGAATGCACGAAGCAATTCGTGGCCTCTTTCTTATGCGTCCCTCGTCGTGTGCCCCGCGGCGCGGTCGACCGACGTGCGGTGCCGCGCCGTGGCAGCCTAACGAAAGCTCAAAGCTCGGTGGTGGTGCCACCCGCCGCGGAGATCTTCTCCTTGGCGCTGGACGAGAACTTGTGAGCGCTCACCTGGACGGCGACGGAGAGATCACCCTGGCCGAGGACCTTGACGGGCTGGCCCTTGCGGACCGCGCCCTTGGCCACCAGATCGTCGACCGACACCGAGCCGCCCTCGGGGAAGAGCGTTGCGATGCGGTCGAGGTTCACGACCTGGAACTCGACCTTGAACGGGTTCTTGAAGCCCTTGAGCTTGGGGAGCCGCATGTGGATCGGCATCTGGCCACCCTCGAAGGCGGCCGGAACCTGGTAGCGCGCCTTGGTGCCCTTGGTGCCGCGACCCGCGGTCTTGCCCTTCGAGCCCTCACCACGACCGACGCGCGTCTTCGCAGTCTTCGCGCCCGGAGCCGGGCGCAGGTGATGGAGTTTGAGAGTCATCGCTGTGCTTCTCCACTAACTTCCTCGACCGTCACCAGGTGGCGGACGGTGTCGACCATGCCCCGGATCTCCGGGCGGTCCTCCTTGACGACGACGTCGCCGATGCGCTTGAGACCCAGCGAGCGCAGGGTGTCGCGCTGGTTCTTCTTGCAGCCGATCGTCGACTTCTTCTGCTCGACCCGGATCGCCATCACTCGCTCACCCCAGCCGGAACCGTGGCGGCGGGCTCCTGACGTGCCCTGAGCAGCGCCGCCGGGGCGACCTCCTCCACGGAGAGGCCGCGACGAGCAGCCACTGCCTCGGGCTCCTCGAGCATCTTCAGCGCCTCGACGGTCGCGTGCACGATGTTGATCTGGTTCGACGACCCCAGCGACTTGCTGAGCACGTCGTGGATGCCTGCGCACTCGAGCACCGCACGCACCGGCCCACCGGCGATCACACCGGTACCGGGGGACGCCGGACGCAGCAGTACGACGCCCGCAGCCTTCTCACCCTGGACCGGGTGCGGGATGGTGCCCTGGATGCGGGGGACGCGGAAGAAGTGCTTCTTCGCCTCCTCCACGCCCTTGGCGATCGCGGCCGGCACCTCGCGGGCCTTGCCGTAGCCGACGCCGACCATGCCGTCACCGTCGCCGACGATCACCAAGGCGGTGAAGCTGAAGCGACGACCACCCTTGACGACCTTGGCGACGCGGTTGATCGCGACGACGCGCTCGATGTACTGGTTCTTGTCGGCGCCCTGGCCGCGACGGTCGTCACGACCTCCGCGTCGATCGCCGCGCTGTCCGCGCTGCGGTCCGCTCATGAGATCTACCTCTTTCCTCAGAGACCTTAGAAGGTCAGGCCGCCCTCGCGGGCGCCCTCAGCAAGGGCCGCAACGCGACCGTGGTACTTGTTGCCGGCTCGGTCGAACACGGCCGCGGTCACACCCTGGGCCTTCGCCCGCTCGGCCACCAGCTCGCCGACCCGACGGGCCTTGGCGGTCTTGTCCCCGCCCAGCATGCGCAGGTCCGCCTCCATGGTGGACGCCGACGCGAGCGTCCTGCCCACCAGGTCGTCGACGACCTGCACGGTGATGTGCCGCGACGAACGGGTCACGACGAGGCGCGGGCGCTCCGACGTGCCACTGACCTTCTTGCGGCCGCGGACCTGGCGCCGCAGCCGCGATGCGGTGCGGGACGAGGTGTGCTTGCCTGACTTCAGCGCGATGGCCATCGTCACTTACCAGCCTTTCCGACCTTGCAGTTGAGCGCTGCTTCGCCCGGCGTCATGCCGGCTCTCTGCGCGTTCGCCATCACTTGCCGGCCTTTCCGACCTTGCGGCGAATGTGTTCTCCCGCGTAGCGCACGCCCTTGCCCTTGTAGGGCTCTGGCTTGCGCAGCTTGCGGATGTTGGCGGCCACCTCGCCGACGAGCTGCTTGTCGATCCCCTGGACCCCCAGCTTGGTCGGGCCCTCCACCGTGAAGGTGATGCCTTCGGGGGCGTTGAAGGTGATCGAGTGGGAGTAGCCGAGCTGGAACTCGAGCTGGGTCGGGCCCTTGGAGAGCACGCGGTAACCCACGCCGACGATCTCGAGCTTCTTCTCGTAGCCCTCGGTGACCCCGAGGACCATGTTGTTGATCAGCGTGCGGGTCAGCCCGTGCAGCGAGCGGCTCTGCCGCTCGTCGTCGGGGCGCTTGACCTGCAGGGTTCCGTCCTCGGCGCGGTCCACGGTGATGGGCGCGGCCACGGAGTGGCTCAGGGTGCCCTTGGGCCCCTTCACGGTGACCAGCTGGTCATCGACGGTCACGTCCACGCCGGCAGGAACCGGGACGGGGAGCTTGCCAATACGCGACATCGTGCGTTCCTCCTCCTGGTCTCGGGCTACCAGACGTAGGCGAGGACTTCCCCACCTACGCCCTTGCTGTTGGCCTGGCGGTCCGTGAGCAGACCCTGGCTGGTCGAGATGATCGCGACGCCGAGGCCACCGAGGACCTTGGGCAGCGCGGTGTGCTTGGCGTAGACGCGCAGGCCGGGCTTGCTGATCCGGCGCACGCCTGCGATCGAGCGCTCTCGGTTGCGGCCGTACTTCAAGGTGACGTCGAGCGTGCGACCCACCGCGGGTCCGCCGTTCGCGTCGACGTTGTCGCGCACCGAGTAGGAGGTGATGTACCCCTCCTGCTTCAGGATGGCGGCGACGCCCTCCTTCAGCTTGCTGTAGGGCATCGACACCGAGTCGTGGTACGCCTGGTTGGCGTTGCGCAGACGCGTCAGCATGTCTGCGATCGGGTCAGTCATCGTCATGGTGTGTGTACTTTCTCGAAGTGGTTTCCCCGGCGGCGCCGTGGACCTGCTACGTCTTCTGTTGTGTGGTCTCGGCCTTCTGCACCGCGACCACGAATGGGGGTCGGGGCGGGGCCCCGGTCTGGCTGGCGGCCGACGCGGTCAGTCGCCGTCACCAAGAGCTCTTGGTCACGCCCGGGAGCTCACCGCGGTGGGCCATCTCCCGCAGGCAGATCCGGCACAGGCCGAACTTGCGGTAGACCGCCTTGGGACGACCGCAGCGCTGGCAGCGGGTGTAGCCGCGCACCTTGAACTTCGGCTGCTTCGCCGCCTTGACCTTCAGTCCGGTCTTCGCCATGTCAGTTGGCCTCCTTGAAGGGGAACCCGAGCTGCTTGAGCAGCGCGCGGCCCTCGTCGTCGTTCGTCGCGGTGGTCACCACCGTGATGTCCATCCCGCGCGAGCGGTCGATGCGGTCCTGGTTGATCTCGTGGAACATCACCTGCTCGGTCAGGCCGAAGGTGTAGTTGCCGCGACCGTCGAACTGGCGGTCGGAGAGACCGCGGAAGTCACGGATCCGGGGCAGTGCGAGCGCCAGCAGGCGGTCGAGGAACTCCCACATCCGGTCGCCGCGCAGCGTGACGTGCGCACCGATCGGCATGCCCTCACGCAGCTTGAACTGCGCGATGGACTTGCGGGCCCGGGTCACCTGCGGCTTCTGACCGGTGATCTGGGTGAGGTCGTTGACCGCGCCCTCGATCAGCTTCGAGTCACGCGCCGCCTCGCCGACACCCATGTTGACCACGATCTTGGTCAGCGCGGGCACCTGCATCACGTTGGCGTGGCCGAACTGCTCGCGGAGCGCCGGGACGATCTCCTCGCGGTACTTCGTCTTGAGCCGAGGGGTGACCCGCTCGGCTGCTGTCGTTGTCTCAGTCATCAGATTGCTCACTAGATCTCTTCACCGGTCTTGCGGGAGACACGGACGCTGCGCTCCACCTGGTAGGTCGATCCGTCGGGGCGCCGCTTGGTCGCCTCGACGCGCTTGTAGCCGACCCGGGTCGTGCCCTTGCCGTCGACCAGCATCACGTTGGAGACGTGGATCGGCGCCTCGGTGGTGATGATGCCGCCCGTGGTGCCGGCGTTGCCGCCCTGGTTGACCTGCTTGGTGTGCTTCTTGACGCGGTTCACGCCTTCGACGATCACCCTCTGCTCCTCACGGAGCACCGCGATGACCTTGCCTTCAGCGCCCTTGTCCTTGCCGGCGATGACCTTGACGGTGTCGCCCTTCTTGATGGCGGGGCCGTGAACGCTCATCAGAGCACCTCCGGTGCGAGCGAAATGATCTTCATGAACTTCTTGTCGCGCAGCTCTCGACCCACGGGGCCGAAGATGCGCGTGCCACGGGGCTCGCCGTCGGACTTGAGGATCACTGCCGCGTTCTCGTCGAAGCGGATGTAGGACCCGTCGGGACGCCGACGCTCCTTGACGG
The DNA here is from genome assembly GCF_031656915.1 of Nocardioides marmorisolisilvae. Lineage (NCBI taxonomy): Bacteria > Bacillati > Actinomycetota > Actinomycetes > Propionibacteriales > Nocardioidaceae > Nocardioides > Nocardioides terrisoli. Next base: position 2,156,155 of record NZ_CP134227.1, read on the forward strand.
TGCGGACGACGACGGCCTTGACCACGTCACCCTTCTTCACACCGCCTCCGGGGATGGCGTCCTTGACGGTGGCGACGATGACGTCACCGATGCCGGCGTAGCGACGGCCCGACCCACCCAACACGCGGATGCACAAGATCTCCTTGGCACCGGTGTTGTCGGCGACCTTCAGTCGCGATTCCTGCTGGATCACTGTCTTTTCCTTGTCTCCTCGGCTCTCGCCGGGCCTACTTCGCCTTCTCGAGGATCTCCACGACACGCCAGCGCTTGGTCGCGCTCAGCGGGCGGGTCTCCATGATCAGCACCCGGTCACCGGCACCGCAGGCGTTCTGCTCGTCGTGCGCCTTCAGGCGCGACGTACGCCGCATCACCTTGCCGTACAGGGCGTGCTTGACGTGGTCCTCGACGGACACGACCACGGTCTTGTCCATCTTGTCGCTGACCACCAGGCCCTCGCGGACCTTGCGGGCCGAGCGCGCCTCGGTGTCGCTCACCGCGCTGTCGACTGCGTTCTCGCTCATGCGCCAATCTCCTCAGACTCGGCCTTGCTGCCCGGGGCCGTGCGGATGCCGAGCTCGCGCTCGCGCACCACGGTGTAGATCCGGGCGATGTCCTTCTTGACCGACCGAAGCCGGCCATGGCTCTCAAGCTGACCGGTGGCGGCCTGGAACCGGAGGTTGAACAGCTCCTCCTTGGCCTCGCGCAGCTTCGTCTCGAGATCGACGTTGTTCAGCTCGTCCATCTCGGTGGTGTTGGACCCTGCCATCAGAATTCACCTGCCTCACGAGTGACGAACCGGCACTTCATCGGGAGCTTGTGGATCGCACGACGCATCGCCTCGCGGGCAACGTCCTCGGGCACACCCGAGAGCTCGAACATGATCCGTCCGGGCTTGACGTTGGCGACCCACCACTCCGGCGAGCCCTTGCCCGAGCCCATCCGGGTCTCGGCGGGCTTCTTGGTCAGCGGGCGGTCGGGGTAGATGTTGATCCACACCTTGCCGCCACGCTTGATGTGGCGCGTCATGGCGATACGAGCGGACTCGATCTGCCGGTTGGTGACGTAGGCGCTCTCAGTCGCCTGGATCCCGTAGTCACCGAAGGCGAGCTTCGTGCCGCCCTTGGCCGCACCGGTCCGCTTCGGGTGGTGCTGCTTGCGGTGCTTGACCCTGCGGGGCATCAACATGGTGCTCAGCCCTCCCCGTTGGTTGCGGTGGCCTCGGCGGCAGCGGGGGCCGCGGCCTCGGTGGTCGGAGCCTCGGCGGTCGCCGGGGCCTGTGCGCCGCGGTCCGCGCGGGTCGGACGGTCGCCCGCCGCGCCGCGGGTGCCGCGGTTGGGACGGTCGGTGCGCGCGCCCCGGCCACGGCCGGGAGCAGCGGCGCGAGCAGCTGCCTGCGCCTCGCGCTCGGCACGCGTGCCGGCGACCTCGCCCTTGTAGATCCAGACCTTCACGCCGATCCGGCCGAAGGTGGTGCGGGCCTCGTAGAAGCCGTAGTCGATGTCCGCGCGCAGCGTGTGCAGCGGCACCCGGCCCTCGCGGTAGAACTCCGAGCGCGACATCTCAGCGCCGTTGAGCCGACCCGAGCACTGGATCCGGATGCCCTTGGCACCGGAGCGCATCGAGGTCTGCATGGCCTTCTTCATCGCGCGACGGAACTGCACGCGACCGGAGAGCTGCTCGGCGACGCCCTGGGCGACCAGCTGTGCGTCGATCTCGGGGCTCTTGACCTCGAGGATGTTCAGCTGCACCTGCTTGCCGGTGAGCTTCTCGAGCTCGCCACGGATGCGGTCGGCCTCGGCGCCACGGCGACCGATGACGATGCCCGGCCGTGCGGTGTGGATGTCGACGCGGACCCGGTCACGGGTGCGCTCGATCTCCACCTTCGAGATGCCGGCCCGCTCCATGCCCTTGGAGAGCAGCTTGCGGATCGCGACGTCCTCGCCGACGTACGACTTGTAGAGCTTGTCGGCGTACCACCGGCTCTTGTGGTCGATGGAAACGCCGAGGCGGAACCCGTTCGGGTTGATCTTCTGACCCATTACTTGCCGGCCTCCTTGGCCTCCGCGGGCTGTACGACGAGCGTGATGTGGCTGGTGCGCTTGTTGATCCGGGTGGCCCGGCCCTGTGCGCGCGGCCGCCACCGCTTCATCGTCGGCCCCTCGTCGACCATCGCCTTGGTCACCACGAGGGTGCCCCGGTCGAGGTCTTCGGTGGTCTCTGCGTTCGCGATCGCGGACTCCAGGACCTTGTAGACGGTCTCGCTGGCCGCCTGCGGCGCGAACTGGAGCAGCGCCAGCGCGTCGTCGACGGGCAGGCCGCGGACCATGTCGACCACGCGGCGGGCCTTCATCGGGGCGATCCGGGTGAAGCGGGCGCTCGCGAACGCGCCGGGCTGGTCGCCCAGCAGCGTGTCGCGGCGGGCGCTGGTGCGCCTACGCTCAACTGTGCTCATTGGCTCAATCTCTCCTTGACGCCGCGAATCAGCGGCGGCGGCTCTTCCGGTCGTCCTTGACGTGCCCGCGGTAGGTGCGGGTCGGCGCGAACTCGCCGAGCTTGTGGCCGACCATCGAGTCGGTCACGAACACGGGCACGTGCTTGTGTCCGTCGTGTACGGCGAGCGTGTGGCCGATCATGGCCGGCACGATCATCGAGCGACGCGACCACGTCTTGATCACGGTGTGGGTGCCGGCCTCGTTCTGCGTGTCCACCTTCTTCATCAGGTGGTCGTCGACGAACGGGCCCTTCTTCAGGCTGCGAGGCATGTCTCTACTTCCCTACTCAGCGCTTCTTGCCGGACTTGCGGCGGCGGACGATCATGGCGTCGCTGGCCTTGCGCTTGCGCGTACGGCCCTCGGGCTTGCCCCAGGGCGAGACCGGGTGGCGACCACCGGAGGTCTTGCCCTCGCCACCGCCATGCGGGTGGTCGACCGGGTTCATCACGACACCGCGGACGGTCGGGCGCTTGCCCTTCCAGCGCATCCGGCCGGCCTTGCCCCAGTTGATGTTGGACTGCTCGGCGTTGCCGACCTCACCGATGGTGGCGCGGCAGCGGACGTCGACGTAGCGCATCTCGCCGGACGGCATCCGCAGCTGTGCGCGGGAGCCCTCCTTGGCGACCAGCTGTGCGGAGATGCCGGCGGAGCGGGCGATCTTGGCGCCGCCACCGGGTCGCAGCTCGATGCAGTGGATCGTCGTACCGACCGGGATGTTGCGCAGCGGCAGGTTGTTGCCCGGCTTGATGTCGGCACCCACACCGGCCTCGATCGCGGTGCCCTGGCTGACCCCGACCGGCGCGATGATGTAGCGCTTCTCGCCGTCGGCGTAGTGCAGCAGCGCGATCCGCGCGGTGCGGTTGGGGTCGTACTCGATGTGCGCGACCGTGGCGGGCACGCCGTCCTTGTCGTAGCGGCGGAAGTCGATGACCCGGTAGGCACGCTTGTGGCCGCCACCCTGGTGGCGGGTGGTGATCCGACCCTGGTTGTTGCGGCCGCCCTTCTTGGGCAGCGGCTTGACCAGCGACTTCTCCGGCGTCGTGCGGGTGATCTCCACGAAGTCGGCCACCGACGAGCCACGGCGGCCCGGCGTGGTCGGCTTGTACTTGCGGATAGCCATGATCAGTTGCCTCCGAAGATGTCGATGCGGTGGCCCTCGGCGAGGCTGACCACGGCGCGCTTGGAGTTCGCGCGCCGGCCGATCCCGGTGCGGGTACGGCGGGTCTTGCCCTTGCGGTTCAGCGTGTTCACGGAGGTGACCTTGACGTTGAACACCTTCTCGACCGCGATCTTGATCTCGGTCTTGTTGGCGTCCGGCCGGACCACGAAGGTGTACTTGTTCGCGTCGAGCAGGCCGTAGCTCTTCTCGCTCACGACCGGCGCGATCAGCACGTCGCGGTGGTCCTTGTGCAGGGTGCTCATCGTGCCTCCTTCGTCGGCTCGAAGAGCCGGGCTGCTGTGCTTGTCTGTTCGCTCGCGCGCTCGCTCACTGGCTCTTCTCCTCAGCAGCGCCGCCGGCGCGGGTGAACCCGGCTGCCTCGGCGTCCTCGGCGGTCTTGAACCAGAGCTCGGCGACGGTGGCGTCGTACCACTGACCGCCGGGCTCGTGGAACTTCATCGAGTCGCGGTTGCCCTTGATCTCGTAGCCCTTGGGTGCGTTCCCGCTCTTCAGCGGCGCCTTGGCGCCCGCCGGCAGGTCGACGGCCTCGGCGTCGGCTTCCGCCTCGACGGCCTCGACCACGGGGGCCGCGGCAGGGGCGGGGGTCTCGGATGCCTGCGCACCGGAGCCGCCCGACACGAACGCGTCGTAGGCGCCCTTGGTGAAGACCACGTCGTCGCAGAGCAGCACGTCGTAGGTGTTGAGCTGGTCGACGGCCAGCAGGTGCACCGAGGCGACGTTGCGCAGCGACAACCAGGTCACCGCGTCGTCACGCTCGAGCACGACGAGCTGGCGGCGGTTCTGGGTGAGCGCGTTGAGGGTCTCCACGGCGGCCTTGGTCGAGGGCTTGCCGCCCGGGACCAGCGCCTCCAGCACGTGGATACGACCCGCACCGGCGCGGTCGGAGAGCGCACCGCGCAGGGCGGCAGCCTTCATCTTCTTCGGGGTCCGCTGGTCGTAGCTGCGCGGCCTGGGGCCGTGCACGACGCCACCACCGGCGAACTGAGGCGCGCGGGTCGAGCCCTGACGAGCGCGGCCGGTGCCCTTCTGCTTGTAGGGCTTGCGACCACCGCCGCGGACTTCGCCGCGGGTCTTGGTCGCGTGCGTGCCCTGACGGGCAGCGGCCTGCTGGGCCACCACGACCTGGTGCATCAGCGGGATGTTGGGCTCCACGCCGAAGATCTCGGCGGGAAGCTGGACCTCGACGGTCTTCACAGCGCTGTCAGCCATGCTCACGCGCCTCCGTTCTCGATCTTCTTCGCGGCGGTCCGGATGACCAGCAGGCCACCCTTCGGCCCGGGGACGGCACCCTTGAGCAGGATCAGGCCCTTGTCGGCGTCGACCGCGTGCACGGTGATGTTCTGGGTGGTGACGGTGTCGGTGCCCATCCGGCCGGACATCCGGGTGCCCTTGAAGACACGGCCGGGCGTCGCACAGGCCCCGATGGAGCCGGGCTTGCGGTGGTTGCGGTGAGCACCGTGGGAGGCGCCGACGCCGGAGAAGCCGTGACGCTTCATCGTTCCGGCGAAGCCCTTGCCCTTGCTGGTGCCGGTCACGTCGACGTCGTCCCCGGCGGCGAAGGTGTCCAGACCGAGCTCCTGGCCGACCTCGTAGGAGGCAGCGTCGGCGGTCCGGATCTCCACCAGGTGGCGACGCGGGGTGACCCCGGCCTTGCCGAAGTGGCCGGCGGCGGGCTTGGTGACCGCCTTGCCGTCGATCTCACCGAAGCCGACCTGGATGGCGTTGTAGCCGTCGCTCTCCGGGGTGCGGACCTGGGTGACCACGTTGGTGTTCGCGGCGACGACGGTCACCGGGACGACGCGGTTGTTCTCGTCCCAGGTCTGGGTCATGCCGAGCTTCGTGCCCAGCAGGCCCTTCACGTTGCGTTCTGTAGTGCTCATGGCGCAGTCGTCTCCTGGGGCCTCAGAGCTTGATCTCGATGTCGACGCCAGCGGGAAGATCGAGCCGCATCAGCGAGTCGACGGTCTTCGGCGTGGGGTCAATGATGTCGATGAGACGCTTGTGGGTGCGCATCTCGAAGTGCTCGCGAGAGTCCTTGTACTTGTGGGGCGAGCGGATCACGCAGTAGACGTTCTTCTCCGTGGGCAACGGCACCGGGCCGGCAACCTTGGCGCCCGTCCGGGTCACGGTGTCCACAATCTTCCGCGCCGAGGTGTCGATCACCTCGTGGTCATAGGCCTTGAGCCTGATGCGGATCTTCTGTCCTGCCATCCAGCTTCGTCCTTCATATCTCGCCGACCCCCGCGGTCGGGCGTGTCGTGGGCATTTCGCACACGAGTCCGCTCGACTGCAACGGGTCGTTGTCTGGGATTGGTGCCCAGTCCCTCACTTTCAGGACCGGACGGAACGGGATCTCCAGGTGCGGCGCGGACCTGCAACTGATCGGGCGTCGGCACGCGCGACTTGAACCAGTCGCGCCAGGAGAGCCTGTTCAGTAGTCAATGTCCGCGCCCCGGCAATCCCGCCGGAGCAACCGAACTATCTTGTCAGACGCACCCGCGGTCCGCCAAATCGAGCCGGGTCTGGCTCACCGCCGCCGGTAGGTCAGGTCGGTGATGGGCCGCCCCGCCTCCAGGCCACGACGCTCGAAGCGGGTCGAGGGACGCTCCGCCCATCGCGGCGTCACCCCTCCTTCGAGGCCCGGCTCGGCGTCGAGGACCGCACGCATCCGATCGGCGTACGCCGGCCAGTCGGTCGCCAGCCGCCACACTCCGCCGCGGGCGAGCCGGTCCGCCACCAGGCGTGCGAAGTCCGGCGTGACCAGCCGGCGCTTGTGATGCCTCGTCTTGGGCCATGGGTCGGGGAAGAAGGTCCACAGCTCCGCGAGCCCCTCCGGACCGACCAGGTGCTCAAGGGACCACACCGCGTCGACACCGAGGAACCGTACGTTCTGCGCCCCGGCCGCGGCGACGTTGCCCAGCGAGTCGGCCACCCCGGGGCGCCAGACCTCCAACGCGAGGACGTCGTGGTCGGGCCGCGCCGCTGCGAGCGGTCCGGTGGCCTCCCCCACTCCGCAGCCGATCTCCACGATCAGCGGGGCGCTCACGTCGGCCGGTCGCCGGCCGAACCAGTCCGCGAGCCGGAAGGCCGGGTCGTCGACGGCATCGTCGGGGATCACCCAGGCGTCCGCGTGCGCGTCCCAGGCCTGTTGTTGCCGCGGAGTGAACCGGCTGCCCCGGCGGGAGTAGGTGAGCACCTCGCGGATCCGGCGGCCGTCGTCAGTGAACCTCTGGTGCGGCCGGGCGGGCGGCAGGTGCGGTTCCATGGCCGTACGAGTCTAGGGTCACGTCAAGAAGCTGAAGATCGGCGACCCGGGCGGGACCCGCTCGATCTGCAGCCGGCTGTCGTCCATCCGGGCGAGTAGTCCGGTCAGGTCCTCGGCCCGGTCCAACTCGATGCCCACCAGGGCTGGGCCGGTTTCGCGGTTGTTCTTCTTGACGTACTCGAAGACCACGATGTCGTCGCTCGGGCTCAGCACGTCGTCGAGGAAGTGACGCAGCGCGCCCGGCTCCTGGGGGAAGGTGACCAGGAAGTAGTGGCGCAGGCCCTCGTGGATCAGCGACCGCTCGAGGATCTCCGAGTAGCGGCTGACGTCGTTGTTGCCGCCGGAGACCACACACACCAGCGACTGGTCGGCCGGCACGGTGCCGGCGAGGATGTGCGCCGCAGTGCCGGCGAGGGCGCCGGCCGGCTCGGCGATGATCCCGTCCACCTGGTAGAGCTCGAGCATCTCGGTGCAGATCGCGCCCTCCGGCACCGTGACGACCTCGTCGACCAGGTCGCGCACCAACGGGAACGTGAGCCGGCCGACCCGCGCCACCGCGGCGCCGTCGACGAACCCGTCGACGCCTGCGATGTCCACCGGCTCCCCTGCGGCCAGCGCGGCCGTCATCGACGGGGCACCCGCCGGCTCGACCCCGACGATCCGGACGCCCGGCGACCGCTCGCGCAGCCACAGCGCCATCCCGGAGACCAGCCCGCCGCCGCCGACCGGCACCAGCACGGTGTGGAGCGGCCCTGGGGCCTGGGACGCGATCTCCACGGCGACGGTGCCCTGACCGAGGATGGTTCGAGGGTCGTCGAAGGGGTGGACGTGCACCGCACCGGTCGTCTCGGCGTCGGCCAGGGCGGCAGCGCCCGCCTCGTCGTACGAGCTGCCGGTGACGATCAGCTCGGCGCGGCCGCGGCCCAGCGCCATGATCCGCTGCCGCTTCTGCCGTGGCGTGTTGCCGGGCACGTAGACCCGGGCGTCGATCCCGAGCGCGGCGCAGCTCGCGGCCACGCCCTGGCCGTGGTTGCCGGCGCTCGCGCAGACCACGCCGCGGCCGCGCTCGTCCTCGGTCAGCGACGAGATCAGGTGGTAGGCGCCGCGGATCTTGTAGGACCGGACCTGCTGGAGGTCCTCCCGCTTGAGCAGGACCCCGGCGCCCGCGGCGGCACTGAGGCGCTCGCTGCGCTCGAGAGGAGTACGCCGGACGACGCGGGCGATCCGCTCTGCCGCCCGCTCGACGCCGTTGGCGGACAGGTCGGCTCCGGTCACGTCGACCGATGCTAGTAGTCGACCGTGGCCGGCTGCCGGCCGGCCCCACGATGCCGCTGAGAGCAGTTGGGCCCGGTCCGTACGGACCGGGCCCAACCAGATGAAGCGTTAGATCACTTGGTGATCTTGGTGACGCGACCTGCGCCGACGGTCCGGCCACCTTCGCGGATCGCGAAGCGGAGGCCGTCCTCCATGGCGACGGGCTGGATCAGCTCGACCGACATGTCGGTGTTGTCGCCCGGCATGACCATCTCGCGACCCTCGGGGAGGGTCACCACGCCGGTCACGTCCGTGGTCCGGAAGTAGAACTGCGGACGGTAGTTGTTGAAGAACGGCGTGTGCCGGCCGCCCTCGTCCTTGGACAGGATGTAGACCGAGGCGTCGAAGTTGGTGTGCGGGGTGTTCGAGCCCGGCTTGATGACCACCATGCCGCGCTCGACGTCCTCGCGCTTCGTGCCGCGGAGCAGCAGCCCGACGTTCTCGCCGGCCTGGCCCTCGTCGAGGAGCTTGCGGAACATCTCGATGCCGGTGACGGTCGACTTCTGCGAGACGTCGCGGATGCCGATGATCTCGACCTCCTCGTTCACCTTCACCACACCGCGCTCGATACGACCGGTGATGACGGTGCCGCGACCGGTGATCGTGAACACGTCCTCGACGGGCATCAGGAACGGCTTCTCGGTGTCGCGCTCCGGCTGCGGGATGTACTTGTCGACCTCGTCCATCAGCTCGGCGATCGACTGGCCCCACTTCTCGTCGCCGTTCAGCGCCGGGAAGGCAGCGACCTTGACGACGGGGACGTCGTCACCGGGGAACTCGTACTCGTTGAGGAGCTCGCGCACCTCCATCTCGACGAGCTCGACGAGCTCCTCGTCGTCGACCATGTCGCACTTGTTCAGAGCGACCACGATCGCCGGCACGCCGACCTGGCGGGCGAGCAGCACGTGCTCGCGCGTCTGCGGCATCGGGCCGTCGGTGGCGGCGACCACGAGGATCGCGCCGTCCATCTGGGCCGCGCCGGTGATCATGTTCTTGATGTAGTCGGCGTGACCGGGGCAGTCGACGTGGGCGTAGTGACGCGCCTCGGTCTGGTACTCGACGTGCGCGATCGAGATGGTGATACCGCGCTGACGCTCCTCGGGAGCCTTGTCGATCTCGTCGAACGGCGTGAACGGGTTCAGGTCAGGGTACTTGTCGTGCAGCACCTTGGTGATCGCCGCGGTCAAGGTCGTCTTGCCGTGGTCGATGTGACCGATCGTTCCGATGTTGACGTGCGGCTTGGTCCGCTCGAACTTCGCCTTAGCCACTTCTGGCTCCTCCTGTTGTTGTTACTGCTGACTCGTTTTTTGTGGGAACTGCTGAACGCCGCTGGACGAGAGGGACGCTGCCCTACTCGCCCCGGACCTTCTTGATGATCTCGTCGGCGACGTTCTGCGGAACCTCGGCGTACGAGTCGAACTCCATCGAGTACGACGCCTGACCTGAGGTCTTCGACCGCAGGTCCCCAACGTACCCGAACATCTCTGAGAGGGGCACCACGGCGCTGACCACCATGTCCCCATGGCGCTCCTCCTGCGCGGTGATCTGACCGCGACGGGAGTTGATGTCGCCGATCACGGTACCCAGGAAGGTCTCCGGGGTGACCACCTCGACGGCGAACATCGGCTCGAGCAGGACCGGCTTGGCCATCCGCGCCGCCTCCTTGAACGCCTGGTTGCCGGCGATCTTGAAGGCCAGCTCGGAGGAGTCGACGTCGTGGTAGGCGCCGTCCTCCAACGAGACCTTGACGTCGACCATCGGGTAGCCGGCGAGCACGCCGAACTCCATCGCCTCCTGGGCGCCCTGATCGACCGACGGGATGTACTCACGCGGCACGCGGCCACCCGACACGTTGTTCACGAACTCGTAGCCCGCACCGGAGCCGGTCTCGGGGTCGATGTTGGGCTCGATGCTGATGAGCACCTTCGCGAACTGACCGGAGCCTCCGGTCTGCTTCTTGTGCGTGTAGCTGTGCTTCTCGACCTTGCGACGGATCGTCTCGCGGTAGGCGACCTGCGGCTTGCCGACCGTCGCCTCGACGCGGAACTCGCGCTTCATCCGGTCGACCAGGATCTCCAGGTGGAGCTCGCCCATGCCGGCGATGATCGTCTGCCCGGTCTCCTCGTCGGCCTTGACCGTGAAGGTCGGGTCCTCGTCGGAGAGCCGCTGGATCGCGGTGCTGAGCTTCTCCTGGTCGCCCTTGGTCTTGGGCTCGATCGCGACCTCGATCACCGGAGCCGGGAACGTCATCGACTCGAGGATCACCGGGTTCTGCGGGTCACACAGGGTGTGTCCGGTCTTGGTGTCCTTCAAGCCCATCACGGCCACGATCTGGCCGGCGCCGACCGACGCGATCTCCTCACGCTTGTTGGCGTGCATCTGGTAGACCTTGCCGATCCGCTCCTTGCGGCCGTTGACGGAGTTCAGCACCGTGGTGCCCGCCTCGAGCTTGCCGGAGTAGACGCGCACGTAGATCAGCTTGCCCAGGTGCGGGTCGGTGGCGATCTTGTAGGCCAGTCCGGAGAACGGCTCGTCGTCGGCGGGATGCCGCTCGATCGCCTTCTCCTCGTCACCTTGGGCATGGCCGACGATGGCCTCGATGTCCAGGGGCGACGGCAGGTACTTCACGACCGCGTCGAGGAGCGGCTGGACGCCCTTGTTCTTGAACGCCGTACCGCACAGCACGGGGTTGACCTTGTCGGCCAGCGTGGCGCGACGGATCGCGGCCTCGAGCTCCTCGACGGTGAAGCTCTCGCCCTCGAGGTACTTCTCCATGATGGCATCGTCGGCCTCGGCGAGCGTCTCGAGGAGCTTCTCGCGGTACTCGTCGGCCTTGGCCTGGAGCTCGGCGGGGATCTCCTCGACCTCGTAGTCCTCGCCCATCTTGGTCTCGCCGTGCCAGGTCAGCGCGCGCATCCCGACGAGGTCGACCACACCGAGGAAGTCCGCCTCGGCTCCGATCGGCAGCTGCAGCACGAGCGGAGTGGAGTTGAGCCGCTCGACCATCATGTCGACGCAGCGGAAGAAGTCCGCTCCGGTCCGGTCGAGCTTGTTCACGAAGCACATCCGCGGAACGGAGTACTTGTTGGCCTGGCGCCACACCGTCATCGTCTGCGGCTCGACACCGGCGACACCGTCGAACACGGCGACCGCACCGTCGAGCACCCGCAGCGAGCGCTCGACCTCAGCGGTGAAGTCGACGTGGCCCGGAGTGTCGATGATGTTGATCTGGTGGTTCTTCCACCAGCAGGTGGTCGCGGCGGACGTGATCGTGATGCCGCGCTCCTGCTCCTGCTCCATCCAGTCCATCGTGGCTGCGCCCTCGTGGACCTCACCGATCTTGTAGGTGATGCCGGTGTAGAACAGGATGCGCTCGGTGGTGGTGGTCTTGCCGGCGTCGATGTGCGCCATGATGCCGATGTTCCGGACCTTGTTGAGGTCCGTGGTGATGTCGACTGCCACTTTGAGTCAGCGTTCCTTAGTTAGTACGTCTTGATGAAACCGATGATTGAGATCCTGGTTCGGCCGCAGGCCCGTCATTGGAGCGAGGTAACGGCGACCAACCGGTGACCGACGAGGTGATCGGAGCGAGGTACCTGTACCCCTGCGGCCGCAACCACGAATGATGATGGAAGCAACCGCGACCCCGTCACCAGCGGTAGTGCGCGAAGGCCTTGTTGGACTCGGCCATCTTGTGGGTGTCCTCGCGCTTCTTCACCGCGGCGCCCAGGCCGTTCGAGGCGTCGAGGATCTCGTTCATCAGCCGGTCGGCCATGGTCTTCTCGCGGCGCTCCTGGGCGTAGCCGACGAGCCAGCGCAGCGCGAGCGTGGTGCCGCGGGTGCCCTTGACCTCGATCGGGACCTGGTACGTCGCGCCGCCGACTCGACGGGACTTGACCTCGATCGCGGGCTTGACGTTGTCGAGCGCACGCTTCAGCGTGACGACCGGGTCGGTGCCGGTCTTCTCGCGAGCGCCCTCGAGCGCCGAATAGACGATCCGCTGGGCGACCTGCTTCTTGCCGTCCTGGAGGACCTTGCTGACCAGCTGCGAGACGAGCTGCGACCCGTAGACCGGGTCGACGTCGATCGGCCGCTTGGGGGCCGGACCCTTGCGCGGCATCCTTACTTCTCCTTCTTCGCGCCGTAACGGCTGCGGGCCTGCTTGCGGTTCTTCACGCCCTGGGTGTCGAGCGTGCCGCGGATGATCTTGTAGCGCACACCGGGCAGGTCCTTCACACGACCACCGCGGACGAGCACGATCGAGTGCTCCTGCAGGTTGTGGCCGACACCGGGGATGTACGCCGTGACCTCGACACCGCTGGACAGGCGCACGCGGGCGACCTTGCGCAGGGCGGAGTTCGGCTTCTTGGGGGTCGTGGTGTACACACGCGTGCACACGCCGCGACGCTGGGGCGAACCCTTCAGGGCAGGCGTCTTGTTCTTCGACACCTTGTCCTGGCGACCCTTGCGGACCAACTGCTGAATGGTGGGCACCGGGTGGTTCCCTTTCTTTGCTGCTCTCTCGCGACGACGACCTGTCGAGGCGGTGGATGATCGGGAACTGCCGCTCGCGCGGTGGTGCCCGGCGCGCCCGCGGAATCCGGGCACGCATCAGTGCCTGGCACGCCAGACACGAACGCCAAGGTTACCCGTCGCCGGGGTGCGGACCAAATCGACGACGGCCCCGGGTCCGAGGGCGTGCTCACCCGACCCGGATACCCCATTCGTCGGCCAGCAGCGGGGCCAGGTCGTGCAGCTGGGCGGGGCTGACCGTGGCTCCCCGGAGGCCGGCGAGCCCGGTGACGGTGGTGAGCCGGGCGTCGCGGAGATCGACGTCGGTGAGGGTCGCTCCGCGCACCGCCAGGTCGGTCACCTCGCAGTCCTCGAAGGCGACCCGCGCCACGGCCGCGTCGGTGAGGTCGAGCGCGCCCAGGTGGCACCGCTCCAGGCGCAGGTCGGCGACGTCGGCCCCCCGCAGGTTCAGGTAGTCGATGCGGACCCCGACGAGCTCGACCACGCGCAGGTCGCCGTCGTAGAGCTCCAGCGCGCCGTACCGGCCACCCTCGAGCAGCACCTCCCGCCACCGGGCCGAGGCGGCACGCAACGAGGTCGCGGCACAGTCGACCAGCCGGCACTCGCGCCAGCGGGCGCCGTCGAGGACAGCCCCGTCGAAGCGGACCCGTTCCAGGTGGCACTCGGTGAGGGAGCGGTCGGGCAGCCGCTCGCCGCCCACGTCGGCATCGGTCACGCTGACGCCGTCGAGCGCGCGCTCGAGCACCAGGTCCTGCTCGGAGCCGCTCTCGAGCTCGTCGAGCACCAGGTCGGGGCGCCGGGGCGGCTCAACCACGAGTCCCCGCGTCGCCGAGCAGCACCTCGGCGAGGTGTACGGCGTGCACGCCGGCCAGGTCTGTCAGCTGGGTCCGGCAGGAGAAGCCGTCGGCCAGGATGATCGTGCCCGGCATCGCCCGGCGTACGGCGGGCAGCAACTGGTGCTCAGCCACCGCGACGCTGGTCTCGTAGTGACCCTGCTCGACACCGAAGTTGCCGGCCAGCCCGCAGCAGCCGCCGAGTCGGGTGATGGTGGCGCCGGTGCGCGCCAGCAGCGCGGCGTCCACCTCCCAGCCCAACACGCTGGAGTGGTGGCAGTGCGGTTGCACGAGGATCTCGGTGCCGCTCAGGTCCGGCGGGTTCCACCCTCGGGCCGTCAACAGCTCGGCGAGCGTGTGTACCCCGGTGGCGACGTCCTCGACTCGCGGGTCCTCGACCAGCTGCCGGGCATCCTCGCGCAACGCGGCCAGACAGCTCGGCTCGAGCCCGACGACCGGGACCCCGGAGGCGACGTAGGGGTGCAGTGTCGCGACGGTCCGCGCGACGATCCGTCGGGCCGCGGTGAGCTGGCCGGTGGTGATCCAGGTGAGCCCGCAGCACGCCGGCTCCGGGATGACGCCGACCCGCAGGCCCAGCGACTCCAGCAGCCGTACGGCGGCGCTGCCGGTTTCGGCCGCGAACGCGTCGGTGAAGGAGTCCGCCCAGATCCAGACGTCCGGGGTCTCGGCGTGCTGGTCGCGCTCCCGGGACGTTTTGCGGCGGAAGGGCACCTCCGAGAACGTCGGCAGGCTGCGCCGCTGGTCCACCCCGGCCGCCCACCGCGCCACTCGGGAGAGCCCGCGGCTGCGGAGCATCCGGTTGGCGAGCCTCGGGGGTGTCATCCGGGCCCACAGCGGCAGCCGACCGAGCGCGTAGTGGCTGCGCGGCCGCGGCCGGTGGCGGTATTGCTGGTGCAGCACCTCGGACTTGTAGGTCGCCATGTCGATCCCGGTCGGGCAGTCGTGTGCGCAGCCCTTGCAGGACAGACACAGGTCGAGCGCCTCGGTGACCGCGGGATCGTCGAACTCCAGCGCGCCGGTGACCACGTCCTGCAGCACCCGGGCCCGACCGCGGGTCGAGTCCTTCTCGTTGCGGGTGGCGACGTACGACGGGCACATCACGCCGCCGGAGGCGGTGTTGTCGGCCAGGCACTTGCCGACGCCCGTGCATCGGTGCACGGCTGCGGCCAGCGACCCGCCGTCGTGGGTCAGGCGTAGGAACGGCCGCTCGGCCCGACGAGGAGCGGCGAGCCGCAGGTCGGCGTCGAACGGCGCCGGCTCGACCAGCACGCCGGGGTTGAGCAGGTTGTCCGGGTCGAGTATCCGCTTGGCGCGGCTCATCAGCGCGAGGGCGTCGGCTGAGTACATCCGTCCGAGCAGCTCCGAGCGGGCCCGGCCGTCCCCGTGCTCGCCCGACATCGATCCGCCATAGCCGGCGACCAGGTCGGCGGCGTCCTCGACGAATCGGCGGAACCGCTTGCGTCCATCGGCGTCGTCGAGCTCGAAGTCGATGCGCACGTGCACGCATCCGTCGCCGAAGTGTCCATAGGGGACGCCATCGAGGCGCGAGTCGTGCAGCAGGGCCTCGAAGTCGCGGAGATAGGCGCCGAGCCGCTCGGGCGGCACCGCGGCGTCCTCCCAGCCGGCGTGCGCCGGGCGGCTGAGCGTGCGAGCGGCGAGCCCGGCGCCGTCCTCCCGGATCCGCCAGAGCGCCGCCTGCTCGGCCGGATCGGTGACCACGCGAGACGGTACGCCGGCTGCGGCGGCGACCGCCTCCGCCCGGGACCGCGCCTCCTCGGCCGTGCCGCCGGTGACCTCGGCGAACAGCCACCCCGCCCCGGTCGGCAGCTCCGGGTGGCCGGGGACCAGCGACGCGATCCGGTCGTCGAGGCCCTCGCAGGCCACCAGGTCGAGCGCCAGCAGCGGCGGTACGGCGTCGCCGGCCTCGGCCATCGAGCCGTAGCCGAGCACCGCCAGCGCGCGGAACGCAGCGTCCTCGACAAGCCGGACGGTCGCGTCGAGCACGATGCCCAGCGTCCCCTCGGTGCCGACCAGGAACCGGTCGAAGCGGCGGCCGTTCTCGGGGAGCAGCTGATCGAACGAGTAGCCGCTGACCTGGCGGCCGAACCGGCCGAACTCTGTGCGGACCAGGCCCAGGTTCGCGTCCACCAAGGCGTCGAGGCGGTCGCTGGCGGTGACCGTCGTACCGTCGGCGAGCAGCACCGTCAGGCTCTCGACGTTGTCGACGGTGCGGCCGTAGCCCAGTGCCCGGGAGCCGCAGGCGTTGTTGCCGATCATTCCGCCGACTGTGCAGCGGGTGTGCGTGGAGGGGTCGGGGCCGAAGCGCAGCCCCAGGGCGACGGCCTCGCGCTGCAGCCGCGCGTGCACGACCCCGGGCTGGACGTGAGCGGTGCGGGCGTCGCGGTCGAGGGCGAGGATCCGGTTGAGGTGCTTGCTGGTGTCGACCACGATGCCTGGCCCGACCGCGTTGCCGGCGATGGACGTGCCGGCGCCACGCATGGTCAGCGGAACCGCGTGCTCACGGGCGACGGAGAGGACGGCGGCGATCTCATCGGTGGCCCGGGGGCGCACCACCACCCGGGGCGGGATCCGGTAGAGCGAGGCGTCGCTGGCGTAGAGCGATCGTGCCAGCGCCGAGTCGTCGACGTCGGTCACGCCCACCCGACGGAGCGCGTCGGCGAGCCCGTTCGTCATGGGCACGATCCTCCCACCGTGCCTCACCAGAGCTGGAGGGACCTCCTGAGGATGGACGCGACGGCTTCCTCGGTCACATCGCGGGGCGCAGTGGCGAGCAGTCGCTGCTGCTTCATCGCGCCTTCGACGAGGTCGTCGACGTCGCCGTCCCCGTAGCCGACCGCGGCCAGGCCGTTGGGGAGAGCGATGTCGCGCATCAGGTCGGTGAGCACGGCGGATAGCGCGTCGGGCCCGTCGTACTCGTGCCCGGGGGCGAGCAGGGCGGCCGCGCGGAGGTGCCGTCCCGGGTCCGCCTCGAAGGTCCAGCGGAACGCCTCGGGCGCGGTGAGCGAGACCGCCATCCCGTGCGGCACCATCGGCTCGTCGGCCGGGTAGCCGGCCGGGTGGAAGTCCCGCACGCGACCCGCGATCGGGTACGCGTTCGCGTGCGGGACGTGCACACCCGCGTTGCCGAAGCCCATCCCGGCGAACGTCGCAGCCATCGCCATCTGCTCACGGGCCGCGAGGTCGTCACCGTGGTGGACCGCGGCGCGGAAGGATGTGGCGAGCAGCGTCATCGCCTTCTCCGACCACATGTCCGAGATCGGGTTGGCCCCGCAGTAGGGCACCCGCTGCTCGGGCTGCTTGCGGTCGTAGGAGGTGTAGGGCCGCGCGGTGTAGCTCTCGAGCGCGTGGCACAGGATGTCCATCCCGGAGGCGGCCGTGACGCCGGCCGGCTGGGTGACCGTGAGCGTCGGGTCGATCACGGCCAGCGTGGGCCGCAGCCGCGGGTGGCTGATTCCGGTCTTCACCTTCAAGGAGAGCACGTCCAGCACGCAGACCGTGGTCGACTCCGAGCCGGTACCGGTCGTGGTGGGCACGGCCACCAACGGCTTGAGCGGGTGCTCCGGCTCCCGGGCCCTGCCGACCGGGGCGTTGAGATAGTCCATCAGGTCGCCGTCGTTGCTGGTGAGCAGGTTCACCGCCTTCGCGGTGTCGATCGCCGATCCGCCGCCGACGGCCACGAACGCGTCCCAGGGTCCGGTGCCACGGGCGTGCTCGATCGCCGCGGTCAGGCTGGCGTCGGTGGGCTCCACGTGCACGCCGTCGTACACCGCCGTCTCGATGCCGTACGTCGCGATCTGCTCGGCGACCCGCTCGGGATGCCCGGTGGCGGCGACCCCGGGATCGGTGACGACCAGCACTCGGCGCGCACCGAGGCGACTGAGGTCATGCCCGATCTCGTCCGACGCGCCGGCGCCGAACTTCAGCGTCGGCGCCCCGTAGGTGAAGACGGTCTCGGCTCCGGGATGGCTCATGACGGCCACGCTAGTGCTGTGCGGACCAACTCGGTGACCGGGACCGTGCCGTCGTCGATGTCGGTGCGGTCGATCCAAGCGACGGCATCCGTGGTGCCATCGTGCTCGACCACCCGCGGCGCCGCGCCCGCCCGCCCCACCTCGACGGCGAAGACGAGGTTCACCGCGTGGAAGTCCTCGTGCCGGCCGTCGGGTGCGTTACCCACAAGATGCAGGTCGTGCACGCCGAGCAACCGACCGACGTGCGCCTCCAGTCCGGTCTCCTCGAGCAGCTCACGGGACAAGGCGTCCTCGGGAGCCTCTCCGTGGTCCACTCCCCCGCCCGGCAGCGTCCATCGGCCGGTCTCCACGGCACGGTCGGACAGTCGCGCCAGCAGCACGGCGTCGCCCCGCCGTACCAGCGCCTTGGCCGCCAGCCGTTGCCGTCGCGTCGGGGCGTGGGCGGCGAGCGCGTCGGTGACCATCCTCACCACCGGCACCTTCCCGGAGCGGACGTCGGCCAGCCGGTGCCATCGAGCATCCACCGTGGATCCGTCCTCCTCCACGACGTGCGGATCGGGGGAGTCCAGCGGCACCCACCCCTCGAAGACCATCCGCACCGAGTGCAGCTCCACGGCAGGCACGGTCGGGTCCGTCGTGGTCCGCACCGCTGAGTCGATCCAGGCCCGGTCCCCCACCGTGACACGCAGACCGGTCTCCTCGTGCACCTCGCGGACCACGGCGTCGCGGGGATGCTCGCCGAATTCGATGCCCCCGCCGGGCAGCGTCCAGATCTCGTCGGGTGACAGGTAGGGGGCCAGGCGGGAGAGCAGGATCTCGGCGTCGCGAATGATGACGGCGTACGCCGCCACCCGCTGCCGACCGGGCAGGTCGTGTGAGCCATGCCTCGTCATGCTGGGGAGTCTAAGAGGGGCCGGTACGTTCGGGGCCATGCGCCAACAGCCGTCGACGCACCGTGACCCCTGGTTCGACAATGCCAAGTTCCTGCTGATCTGCCTCGTGGTGGTCGGCCACTCGTGGGCCCTGCTTGAGGCCAACGCCACCGAGGACTGGCTCTACCGCTTCCTCTACGCGTGGCATATGCCGGCCTTCGCCCTGATCACGGGCCACTTCTCCAGGTCGTTCACGTGGTCACCGCGACGGCTCCGGTCTCTGGTGACCACGGTGGCGATCCCGTACGTCGTCTTCGAGGGCGCGCTGGCCTGGGTACAGGTCCACCTCGGCCACCGGGACCTCCACGACCTCTGGATCAATCCGCACTGGCCGATGTGGTACCTCGCCGCGCTGTTCGTCTGGCGGCTGCTGACCCCGGTCCTGCTCCGGGTCCCGGCGCCGGTGACCGTCTCGGTGCTGGCCAGCCTCACCGGAGGCCTTTGGGCAGGAGACGTGCTCGACCTGTCCCGCATCGTCGGCATGCTGCCGTTCTTCGTGCTGGGGCTGACCCTGCACCGCGGGCACTGGGAGCTGCTCAACACACCGCGCGCCCGGCTCTGGGCGCTGGCCACGATGGCGACGCTGCTCGGCCTGGCACGAGTCCCGTCGGACTGGGTCCCAACGGAGTGGCTCTACTACCGCACGCCGTACGCCGGCCTGGACACCAACCTGCTCCAGGCGGCGAGCATCCGGATGGTGCTGCTGATCGTCGGCACGGCCGGCGCGCTGGCGTTCCTGGCACTCGCGCCACGCCGCCACTCCTGGCTCACCGGGCTGGGCACGGCGACGATCGTGGTGTACCTGTTCCACGGCTTCGCGGTCCTGCCGGTCAGGTTCTCCGGGTTCCCGGCCTGGTCGGTGGGACACCCGGTCCTCGGGCTCGCCGTGACCACCGCGGGCGCTGTCGTGGTGGCCACCCTTCTGGCCTGGCCGCCGGTGTCACGACGGCTGCACGTGCTGGTGGACCCGATCGGGTCGCTGCAGCGTCTGCGCAGCGCGACCAGTCGTCAGGCAGGGCCGGCGGGGCGGACCGAGGTCCGGCCCGTCCCCGCGATCCGCTGCGACCCGCCACTGAGGCTCCCGGCCGGCGCCGGCTGGTGACCCGGTCCTGAACGGCTCAGACCTGAACGGCTCAGCTCAACGGATCAGCTGAAGGGGGGCCGGTGGTCGAGCCGGACCGAGCGGCGCCCCGCCCAGCGCCACACCCGCGCGGCGCGGTCCCGGTCCTCGTCGGTGACCAGGTTGCCCATCCATCGCAGCGCCAGCGTCATCAGCCAGTCGCTGCGCATGCCAGCCGGGCCGAGCGCGGCCACGATGCGCGGGTTCGTCGCCACCAGGCCCAGCCTGCGCGCGATCGAGAACGCCTCGCCGTAGTGGTCGCGCAGCAGCTGCGGCCACACCGTGGCGAGGTCCTCGTCGAGCACCTCCGCGAGCAGCCGGCCCGTCTCGAGACCGTAGTCGATCCCCTCGCCGTTCAACGGGTTGACGCAGGCTGCCGCGTCCCCGACCAGAGCCCAGTTGGGTCCGGCCACGTTGCTCACCGCACCTCCCATCGGCAGCATCGCGCTGGTCGGGAGGCGCAGCTCGCCGTCGAGCTGGAAGTCCTCGCGCCGCTGGTCGGCGTAGTGCTGCATCAGCGGACGCAGCGCCAGCTTCGCCGGGCGTCGAGCAGTCGCCAGGGTGCCCACGCCGAGGTTCACCCGGCCGTCGCCGAGCGGGAAGATCCAGCCGTAGCCGGAGAGCACCTTGCCGTCCTCGCCGCGCAGCTCCAGGTGTGAGCTGATCCAGGGATCGTCGTGCATCGCGGAGTCGACGTAGCTGCGGGCGGCGACGCCGTACACGGTGTCGCGGTGCCAAGCACGTCCCAGCCGCTTGCCCAGCGGCGACCGGACGCCGTCGGCGACCACCAGACGTTGGCAGCCGATCTCGACCTGCTCGCCTCCGGTGTCCACGACGACGCCGGCGACCCGATCACCCTCCATCCGGACATCGACGGCGCGGGCACCGTCGACACCGGTCGCGCCCGCCTTCAGCGCGGTGCTGCGCAGGTGGTCGTCGAGCTCGGTCCGGGCGACCGCAGAGCCGTACGCCGGCAGTCCGGCGCCCTGGCCCGGCCACGGCAGCAGCAGGGTCTGCCCGAAGCCGTGCGCGCGGAGTCCGTGGTTGACGGTGTGCGAACGCACCCAGTCGTCGAGGCCGAGACGCTGCAGCTCCCCGATCGCCCGAGGAGTCAGTCCGTCACCGCAGGTCTTGTCGCGCGGGAAGACCGCGGCGTCGACCAGGGTGACCTCGCGCCCGGCGCGCGCCGCCCAGGTCGCGGCAGCGGAGCCGGCCGGTCCGGCACCGACGACCAGGACGTCGGTGCGGGCGGCGGCGGGCATGGTCGTCACCGCCCCATCCTCTCAGGAGCTGCTCATCGCCCAGCATGGGTGCAGATGCAGGCCCGGTTGTCCTGCGGGTCCGCGAGCACGGTGAAGCTCGGTGCGTGGGAGTCGTCGACGACGGTGCCGCCGGCCTCGAGAGCAGCAGCGATCCGGGCATCGGCCTCGTCGGGGGCAACCCACACGTCGAAGTGCCAGCGCTGCCGCGGGGTGTCGTGGGCGTCGGTGTCTTGGAACCACACCGTGGACACGAAGCCCAGCGGGTCGACGACCTCCTCGCCATCGGTCTCCGGCAGGCCGAGCAGCGCCCGCCAGAACGGCAGCACCTCGGCGGTCGCCCAGGTGTCCAGGCCGGCCTCGACGAGCGTGAGCCCCTGTGGCTCGGCGACCACACCGCGCTCGGCGGCGAGCTCGCTGATCCGCCGGGCCAGGTCGACGTCGCGCTGCGTCTTCGCCCCGACGTCGTGGCTGAAGAGGGCCACCTGCAGGTGGGTGTAGCGCAGGTCGAGGTCCGGGTGGTGGTTCATCTCCTCGGCCACCGCCCCGATCGCGTTGACGAGGTCCAGTCCGGTGGCGAAGTCACCGGTGCGGAACCTGGCGTGCAGCTTCGACTGCAGGGTGCGCCAGTCGGCGAGTCCGAGCGTGGCGATGTGGTCTCCGGTCAGCTTGGTTTCGCTCACGCCCCCACCTTGCCACGAAATGCCGACAGCCCCCACCCTGCACGGGTGGGGGCTGTCGCCTGCGGTCAGTTGTTCTGGTAGGACCCGAAGTCGAAGTCGTCCAGCGCGACGGCCTGGCCGCCGGCGCCGAAGTAGTCGTCCCCGTAGGAGTCGTACCCGGTCACGGAGTACGCCGCGGCACGTGCTTCCTCGGTCGGCTCCACCCGGATGTTGCGGTACCGCTCGAGACCGGTTCCCGCCGGGATCAGCTTGCCGATGATCACGTTCTCCTTCAGGCCGAGCAGCGAGTCGGACTTGCCGTTGATCGCCGCGTCGGTCAGGACCCGGGTGGTCTCCTGGAAGGAGGCCGCCGACAGCCACGAGTCGGTGGCCAGCGAGGCCTTCGTGATGCCCATCAGCACCGGACGGCCCGAAGCCGGACGGACACCCTCGGACACCGCCTGGCGGTTCTCCGCCTCGAAACGTCCCCGGTCGACCAGGTCGGAGGGGAGCAGCTTGGTGTCGCCCGACTCGATCACCGTGATCCGGCGCAGCATCTGCCGCACGATGATCTCGATGTGCTTGTCGTGGATCGACACGCCCTGGCTGCGGTAGACCTGCTGAACCTCGTCGACCAGGTGCTCCTGGGCCTTGCGGACGCCGAGCACGCGCAGGACGTCCTGGGGGTCCTCGGTGCCGATCGTGAGCTTCTGGCCCACCTCGACGTGATCGCCGTCCTCGACCTGCAGGCGCTGACGCTTGCTGACGGGGTACTCCTGGACCTCCGAGCCGTCGTCGGGAGTGACCAGGATCTTGCGAGCCTTGTCCGTCTCCTCGATCTCGACCCGGCCGGCCGCCTCAGCGATCGGCGCCTTGCCCTTCGGCTGACGCGCCTCGAACAGCTCGACCACGCGGGGCAGACCCTGGGTGATGTCGTCCGCGGACGCCACGCCACCGGTGTGGAACGTACGCATCGTGAGCTGCGTGCCGGGCTCGCCGATCGACTGGGCCGCGATGATGCCGACGGCCTCGCCGATGTCGACGAGCTTGCCGGTGGCCAGCGATCGGCCGTAGCACTTCGCGCAGGTGCCGGTCTGGGCGTCGCAGGTCAGCACGGAGCGGACCTTGACCTCCTCGATGCCGGCCGCGATCAGCTCCTCGATCTTGACGTCACCGAGGTCGGTACCGGCAGCCGCCAGCACCTCACCCGTCTCGGGGTGCGCGATGTCGACGGCCGCCGTACGGGCGTACGCCGAGGTCTCGACGTTCTCGTCGCGACGCACCACGCCGTCCTCGCCGCGGACACCGATGACCTTGGGCATGCCGCGCTCGGTGCCGCAGTCGTCCTCACGGATGATCACGTCCTGCGACACGTCCACCAGGCGCCGGGTCAGGTAACCCGAGTCGGCGGTGCGCAGCGCGGTGTCGGCCAGACCCTTGCGGGCACCGTGCGTGGAGATGAAGTACTCCAGCACGGATAGGCCCTCGCGGAAGTTCGACTTGATCGGACGCGGGATGATGTCGCCCTTCGGGTTCGCCACCAGTCCACGCATCGCGGCGACCTGACGCATCTGCGTCATGTTCCCGGATGCGCCCGAGTCGACCATCATGAAGATCGGGTTGTTCTTGTCGAACGTCCGCTCCATCGACTTGGCGACCTCGTTCGATGCCTGGGTCCAGATCTCGATGAGCTCCTGACGGCGCTCGTCGTCGGTGATCAGGCCACGCTCGAACTGCTTCTGCACCTTGGCTGCGGTGTCGTCGTACTTGGCGATGATCTCCGCCTTGTCCGGCGGCGTGACGACGTCCTCGATCGACACCGTGACACCCGAGCGCGTGGCCCAAGCGAAGCCGGTGTCCTTCAGGGCGTCCAGCGAGTTCGCCACCTCGACCTTGGTGTAGCGCTCGGCGAGGTTGTTGACGATCCGGCCGAGCTCACGCTTGCCCACGGAGTACTCGACGTACTCATAGTTGGCCGGCAGCGTCTCGTTGAACAGCGCCCGACCCAGGGTGGTGTCCAGGGTGACGGGGTCGCCCTCCTGCCATCCGTCGGGCAGCACGGTGCCGGCCGGCGGCACGATCCCGGACAGCCGGATCTTCACCTTGGAGTGCAGGGTGATCTGGCCGCGGTCGAGCGCCATGACGGCCTCGCCCATCGAGGAGAAGGCACGACCCTCGCCGATGGCACCGTCGGTGTCCCGGGTGAGGAAGAAGATGCCGATGATCATGTCCTGGGTCGGCATCGTCACCGGGCGACCGTCGGACGGCTTGAGGATGTTGTTCGTCGACAGCATCAGGATCCGCGCCTCGGCCTGTGCCTCCGCCGAGAGCGGCAGGTGCACGGCCATCTGGTCACCGTCGAAGTCCGCGTTGAACGCGGTGCACACGAGCGGGTGGATCTGAATGGCCTTGCCCTCGATCAACTGCGGCTCGAAGGCCTGGATGCCGAGGCGGTGCAGCGTCGGTGCCCGGTTGAGCAGCACTGGGTGCTCGGCGATGACCTCTTCCAGCACGTCCCAGACCTCGGGGCGTACGGCGCGCTCCACCATCCGCTTGGCGGACTTGATGTTCTGTGCGTGGGACAGGTCGACGAGCCTCTTCATCACGAACGGCTTGAACAGCTCGATCGCCATGTACTTCGGCAGCCCGCACTGGTGCAGCTTCAGCTGCGGACCGGACACGATCACCGAACGACCCGAGTAGTCGACGCGCTTGCCGAGCAGGTTCTGACGGAACCGACCCTGCTTGCCCTTGAGCATGTCCGACAGCGACTTCAGCGGCCGGTTGCCCGGGCCGGTGACCGGACGACCACGACGGCCGTTGTCGAACAGCGAGTCCACGGCCTCCTGGAGCATCCGCTTCTCGTTGTTGACGATGATCTCCGGCGCACCGAGGTCGAGCAGCCGCTTGAGGCGGTTGTTCCGGTTGATCACCCGGCGGTAGAGGTCGTTGAGGTCGGAGGTGGCGAACCGGCCACCGTCGAGCTGCACCATCGGGCGCAGGTCCGGCGGGATGACGGGTACGGCGTCCAGCACCATGCCCTCGGGGCTGTTGCCGGTCTTGCGGAACGCGTCAACGACCTTGAGCCGCTTGAGGGCACGGACCTTCTTCTGGCCCTTCCCGTTCGCGATCACATCCCGCAGCGACTCGACCTCGGCCTCGATGTCGAAGCCCTGAAGGCGCTTCTGGATCGCAGCAGCGCCCATGTGGCCCTCGAAGTACTTGCCGAACCAGTTCTTCATCTCGCGGTAGAGCAGCTCGTCGCCCATCAGGTCCTGGACCTTCAGGCTCTTGAACGTGTTCCACACCTCGTCGAGGCGGGCGAGCTCGGCGTCGGAGCGCTTGCGAATCTGCGCCATCTCGCGCTCGGCACCGTCACGCACCTTGCGCTTGGCGTCCGCCTTGGCCTCGGCGGCCTCGAGCTCGGCCAGGTCGGCCTCGAGCTTCTTGGTCCGCTCCTCGATCTGGTTGTCGCGACGACCCTCGAGGCTCTTGCGCTGCAGGCCGATCTTGCCCTCGAGGTCGGAGAGGTCGCGGTGACGCGCCTCCTCGTCGACGTGGGTGATCATGTAGGCGGCGAAGTAGATGACCTTCTCGAGGTCCTTCGGCGCCAGGTCGAGCAGGTAGCCGAGCCGGCTGGGAACGCCCTTGAAGTACCAGATGTGGGTGACCGGGGCGGCCAGCTCGATGTGGCCCATCCGCTCGCGGCGGACCTTGGACCGGGTCACCTCGACGCCGCAGCGCTCGCAGATGATGCCCTTGAAGCGCACGCGCTTGTACTTGCCGCAGTAGCACTCCCAGTCCCGGGTGGGACCGAAGATCTTCTCGCAGAAGAGTCCGTCACGCTCGGGCTTGAGCGTCCGGTAGTTGATGGTCTCCGGCTTCTTGACCTCGCCGTGGCTCCAGGTGCGGATGTCCTCCGCAGTGGCCAGGCCGATCTTGAGCTGGTCGAAGAAATTCACGTCGAGCACGATGGCTGCTGTCCTTCGTTAGTGTTCTTAAATCTCTTGGTGGGGGGCGGAGGAGGCGGCGCATCCGCAGCGGTGCCGGACGCGCCGCCCGACCTCACACCTCTTCGACCGAGCTCGGCTCGCGGCGGGACAGGTCGATGCCGAGCTCCTCGGCGGCGCGGAAGACGTCCTCCTCCGCGTCGCGCAGCTCGATGTTGGAGCCGTCCTGGGACAGCACCTCCACATTGAGGCAGAGCGACTGCATCTCCTTGACGAGCACCTTGAACGACTCGGGAATGCCGGAGTCGGGGATGTTCTCGCCCTTGACGATCGCCTCGTAGACCTTGACGCGACCGGGCACGTCGTCGGACTTGATGGTGAGCAGCTCCTGAAGGGCGTAGGCCGCGCCGTACGCCTCCATCGCCCAGACCTCCATCTCACCGAAGCGCTGGCCACCGAACTGGGCCTTACCGCCGAGCGGCTGCTGGGTGATCATCGAGTACGGTCCGGTCGAGCGCGCGTGGATCTTGTCGTCGACCAGGTGGTGGAGCTTGAGGATGTACATGTAGCCCACCGAGACCGGGTCCGGGAACGGCTCGCCGGAGCGGCCGTCGAACAGGCTGGCCTTGCCGTTCTCGCCGACCATCCGGACGCCGTCGCGGTTGGGCAGCGACGTACCGAGCAGACCGACGATCTCGTCCTCACGGGCACCGTCGAAGACCGGCGTGGCCACGTTGGTGTCCGGCGCGGCCTTGTCCGCGTGGATCTTCATCAGCCGCTCGCGCCACTCGTCGTCGGACTCCGTCAGCGCCAGGTCCCAGCCGTTCTTGGCGAGCCACCCGAGGTGGATCTCCAGGATCTGGCCGATGTTCATCCGTCGCGGCACACCGAGCGGGTTCAGGATCACGTCGACCGGGGTGCCGTCCTCCATGAACGGCATGTCCTCGATCGGCAGGATCTTGGCGATGACGCCCTTGTTGCCGTGCCGGCCGGCGAGCTTGTCGCCCACCGATATCTTCCGCTTCTGGGCGACATAGACGCGCACCAGCTGGTTGACGCCCGGGGGCAGCTCGTCGCCGTCCTCGCGGTTGAACTCGCGGACGCCGATGACCGTGCCGGACTCGCCGTGCGGCACCTTCATCGAGGTGTCGCGGACCTCACGCGCCTTCTCTCCGAAGATCGCCCGCAGCAGCCGCTCCTCCGGGGTCAGCTCGGTCTCGCCCTTGGGCGTCACCTTGCCGACCAGGATGTCTCCGGTGGTCACCTCGGCGCCCACTCGGATGATGCCGCGCTCGTCGAGGTCGGCGAGCAGCTCGTCGGAGACGTTCGGGATGTCCCGGGTGATCTCCTCCGGCCCGAGCTTGGTGTCCCGGGCGTCGACCTCGTGCTCCTCGATGTGGATCGACGTGAGCACGTCCTCCTGGACCAGTCGCTGGCTCAGGATGATGGCGTCCTCGTAGTTGTGGCCCTGCCAGGGCATGAACGCCACCAGCAGGTTGGTGCCGAGTGCCATCTCGCCCTCGTCGGTGCACGGACCGTCTGCGATCGGCGTACCGACCTCGACCCGGTCACCCTCGCTCACCAGCGGACGCTGGTTGATGCAGGTGCCCTGGTTGGACCGGGTGAACTTCTGCAGCCGGTGGGTGCGGTAGGTGCCGTCGTCGTTCATGATCTCGACGAGGTCGGCCGAGACCGACTGGACCACGCCCGGAGCCTCGGCGGTGACCACGTCGCCGGCGTCGACCGCCGCACGGTACTCCATGCCGGTGCCGACCAGCGGCGCATCGCTCTTGATCAGCGGCACGGCCTGGCGCTGCATGTTCGCGCCCATCAGGGCACGGTTGGCGTCGTCGTGCTCGAGGAACGGGATCAGCGCGGTCGCGACCGACACCATCTGACGCGGCGAGACGTCCATGTACTCGACGTCCTCGCGCGGGATGTCGACGGTCTCACCGCCACGGGTGCGGCACAGGACTCGGTCGTCGACGAAGTTCCCCTTGTCGTCGAGCACGGCGTTGGCCTGCGCGATGACCTTCGAGTCCTCCTCGTCGGCGGTGAGGTGCTGGATCACGTCGGTGACCCGGCCCTTCTTGACGACGCGGTAGGGAGTCTCGACGAACCCGTACGGGTTGATCCGTCCGTAGGAGGCGAGCGAGCCGATCAGGCCGATGTTCGGCCCTTCCGGGGTCTCGATCGGGCACATCCGGCCGTAGTGCGAGGGGTGCACGTCACGGACGTCCATCTGCGCACGGTCACGGGAGATGCCGCCCGGACCGAGCGCGGACAGGCGCCGCTTGTGGGTCAACCCCGCGATCGGATTGGTCTGGTCCATGAACTGCGAGAGCTGGGAGGTCCCGAAGAACTCCTTCAGCGCAGCAACCACGGGGCGGATGTTGATCAGCGACTGCGGCGTGATCGCCTCGACGTCCTGGGTCGTCATCCGCTCGCGGACCACGCGCTCCATCCGGGCGAGCCCGGTGCGCAGCTGGTTCTGGATCAGCTCACCGACCGTGCGCATCCGGCGGTTGCCGAAGTGGTCGATGTCGTCGGGACGTACCACGATCTTGTCGCCGTGAACGTCCACGACCGCCTTGCCGCCGGCGTCGTGAAGGATCACGTTGCCCAGGTCGACCTCGCCCTGCGGTGCGTCATGCAGCTGGATGATGAAGCGGATGCTGGCCACGATGTCGTCGATCGTCAGCGTCTGCTGGTCGAAGGCCTCGTGCAGGCCGAGCTTCTTGTTGATCTTGTAGCGACCGACCTTGGCCAGGTCGTAGCGCTTGGGGTTGAAGTAGTAGTTCTTCAGCAGCGTCAGCGCGGCCTCGCGGGTCGGCGGCTCGCCCGGACGGAGCTTGCGGTAGATGTCGAGCAGCGCGTCGTCGGGACCCGTGGTGTGGTCCTTCTCCTCGGTGAGCTGGACCGACTCGTACTGACGCAGCTCGGCCATCACGGCCTCGTAGTCGTACGGCGCGCCCTGGTAGTCCTCGTCATCGGCGACGGCCTGCAGCGCCTTGAGCAGCACGGTGACGCTCTGCTTGCGCTTGCGGTCCAGGCGGACACCCACCATGTCGCGCTTGTCGACCTCGAACTCCAGCCAGGCACCCCGGGACGGGATCACCTTGGCAGTGAAGATGTCCTTGTCGGAGGTCTTGTCGGCGGAGCGCTCGAAGTAGACGCCCGGCGAACGGACCAGCTGAGAGACGACCACGCGCTCGGTGCCGTTGATGATGAAGGTGCCCTTGCGGGTCATCATCGGGAAGTCACCCATGAAGACCGTCTGGCCCTTGATCTCACCGGTCTCGGTGTTGGTGAACTCCGCAGAGACGTAGAGCGGGCGGGAGTAGGTGAAGTCCTTCTCCTTGCACTCCTCCTCGGTGTACTTCGGGTCGAGGAACACCGGGTTCTCGAAGCGGAGCTCCATCGTCTTGGAGAAGTCCTCGATCGGAGAGATCTCCTCGAAGATCTCGTGCAGACCGGACTTCTGCGAGAGCTCTTCGCCCGCCGCACGGCGCTCTTCGACGCGTGCCTTCCAGAGCTCGTTGCCGACCAGCCAGTCGAAGCTGTCGGTCTGGAGAGCGAGGAGCTGCGGAACCTCGAGGGGTTCGGCGATCTTGGCGAAGGAGATCCGGCGGGGGGTGGTGCTGACGTTCTTGCTGCGCGAGGCGGCCAAGAGGGGTCCTTCCGAGGCTCACAATTGGACTAAGTCCTGGGTGGGCGGCGTCGGCCCACCACAAACCAGCCACCGGGCAGGCAGGAAGCATTTGAGGGCGGACGCAAAGATTGATAGTACCCCAAGGGCACGACGAAACACAACAGTCAACTTCGGCACGCTCCGGAACCGGAGGGCCACCGGCTGCTGCAGGTTGCAGTGAACTATGAACCAACGTGCCCGGACAGGTCAAGCACCCCCGCCCACCGGCCACGCGACACCGCGCCCGTCGCGGCGCGGCTCACTTCGGGTTCAGCCCCGCGACCAGCCAGTCCCCGCCCCGCTTGACCATGGTCACCTCGACGCGGTTGGTCAATAGACAGGACGGCGAGCACTGCTGCCCCTTCGGGCCGGCCCGATGCCGGGTCTGCTGGTTGACGAACGCCATCACGTGCACCTGGTCCGGCTGCGCGTCCATCACGCCGGTGCCGAGCACGGTCGCAGAGACCACCGTCTTGGTCTGGGCCACCGGCGACGGCTTGCCGCCACTGGCGTCGGTGAGCAGCGCGAAGTTCTTGGCGTACTCCTTGCCATAGCTCGGGGTCAGGTAGGCCAATGCCTGCTTCTCGTCCACGGCCATGTGCCGGTAGTCGTAGGAGAGGATCGCGCTCAGCGCCTGCTGGGCAGCGCTGCTCGCCTGGACGCGCGCCGACTCCGTGGCAACGTCTTGGCGGTGCTGATAGGTGAGGACCCCGGCGGCCGCCGCGGCCGCCACGGTCAACGCCGTCAGCGCGCCGAGCCCGACGAGGTGGCGCCAGCTGGTGCCGGCCGCCTCCGCAGGCGTCCCGGCCCCCGCGGGCTCCGCGAGGCGCTCAGGCTCCGGTTCGGGCTCGGGCAGGCCGGCGTCGTAGACCAGGCGCCGCTTGGGGTCGAGCAGCGTCTCGGCCGCCTCGTTGAGCCGGCCGAAGCCGGGTGAGCCGGGACCCTCCTTGCGGATCCGCCGCTGCCACGCCTTGCGGATCTCCCCCGCCGAGGCCTCGCGGTCCACTCCGAGGGTCTCGTAGTACGTCGGGCCGTCGTCGGGCACGCGCGCCTCCAGGGACTCGTCGTCCGGGCCGCTCACTGGGAGCCCGCCACTTCCGGCGGCAGGCCGTCCACCAGCCAACTGCCCTCAACCTTGCGCAGCGACACCGTCCACCGGAAGTGCAGCGCCTTGCCGGTCCCGGTGACACTCGAGTCGTGCGCGACCAGCACCGTGGCCGAGTCGCTGTCCAGGTCGGTGACCCCGGCGAGCGCGATCGAGCCGGTCGCTGCCTTCCCCTGCTGACCCTTCTGCGGCTGGGCGCCGGCGTACACCTGCGCGATCAGCGGCTTGACCTGCGCGAAGTCCGCCTGGCCCTTGGTGGTCAGCAGCGCCTCGATGCCGGACTCATAGGCGTCCGCGCTCGGCGCCGCGAAGTTGTCCATCCGCAGCGCGAACTGCTCCGCCACGCTGAGCGCGTCGCGACGGTCGGCGTCGAGCCGGTCCTGGGCGCGAAGGTCCCGTGCCATCAGCACGATGATCACGATGCTCGCGACGAGGACGACGGCCAGCAGGCCCGCAACGACCCGCAGCAACCAGCCGCGCGGACGCGCGTTGGAGATGGGCCTCAACGGACCACTCCCGATTGCTGCTCGCCGGTCGACAGGCGGCTCACTTCTGCGTGGGCAGGGCGGGCTGCAGCAGCATCCACTTCCAGGCGTCCTTCCCGAAGACGTCGTCGGAACCGGCGTTGTCGATGACCCTCTCCTGACGCGGTTGCTGGTCCTGCCAGGTCAACCTGCCGGTGCTGGCATCGTACGACGCCACCGGAGCGCGGTAGCGGGCAGCGACCCGCGGGGCGTTCTGCGCGCCGCGGGCGTTGGTCCGGCTGGCCGGCTCGGCGCAGTGCACCGAGGTGTCCATCGTGTGGTACTTCAGGCGTGCCGGACCGTTCGGATCCTGCTGCTGCTTGGGCGGGATGTAGCCCTTGGTGCACACCGGCGGGTCCTGCTGGAGCACCAGTCCGAACCGCGCGTCGTAGTGCCCGGCGTCGGCTCCGGAGCCGATCTTCTGCACGACCGTATAGGCGCCGGCGACCATGTAGGGGTAGAGCACAAGGATCTGCCGCACTCCGGCGAGGTGCTTGACCACGACCTTGCCGGTGGTGACCAGGTTCGCGATCAGCCGGCCCAGATTGACCTCGTTCTGCTCGAGGAAGGTGCGCAGCTCCACCGAGGTCGCCGATCCGTTGTCGATCAGCGACCGGATGGCGGCGTCCTTGTTGACCAAGGTGTGGGTGAACAGGGACAGGTCCCGGGAGAAGGACCGGATCGCCGACGCCTTGTCCGCCTGGCTCTTCAGCACCGTGTTGGAGTCCCGGATCAGCGCAGTCGTGGTGTCGAAGTTCTGGTTGGCCGTGTCGATGAAGGAGGTCGAGCTGTCGATGATCTTGGTCAGGTCCGGGCCGGTGCCCTTGAACGCTGCGCCGAGGGACGAGATCACCGTGCGCAGCTTGTCCTTCGGCACGGACTGGACCAACTCATCGAGGTTGGTCAGCAGTGCCGTGGTCGACACCGGTGTCCGCGTGTCAGGAGTCGCGATCTGCGAGCCGTTCTTGAGGTACGGCGCGGAGTCGGTCTTCGGCTCGAGATCGACGTACTGCTCGCCGACGGCCGACAGGTTGCTCACCCGCGCGATCGTGTCGGAGGGGATCTTGTCGTATCCCTTGTCGATGCCCAGCACCACGTCGACGCCGTCGTTGGTCAGCTTCATGGCGCTGACCTGTCCCACCTGCACCCCGCGGTAGGCGACCTCTGCTCCCTTGAAGATCCCGCCGGACTGGGCGAACTGGGCGTGCACCTGGTAGTTGGAGTCGTAGAAGAGCCGACCGAGGCGGGCGTACCGCGCCCCCACGTAGGACACGCCCACCAGCGTGATCAGCACGAACACCAGCAGCTGCTTGCGCACCCTGGACGTGATCATCCGGTCACCCCCTGGAGGAGCAGGCTGCCGATCCCCGAACCGTCTGCACGCGAAAGGAGCCCGAAGGGATCGTCATCAGCACTGCTGCGGAAGGCCGCCCCGGGTGCGGCCCGTCCGAGTCCCAACCCACTCAGCAGGCCGCCGAGGCCACCGCCGGAGCCGGTCCCCGACCCTGAGCCGGAGCCCGACGTGGAGCCGCCGCCCGTCGTGGAGCCCGAGCCCAGGAGCCCGCCGCCGCCACCCAGGAGCCCGCCGACCGAGCCTCCCTTGGTCGCCGACTTGGAGCCGGCCGTCGCGCCGCTGCCGAGGAGGTTGTTCAGCTGGTCGGTCAAGGAGTTCGAGCTGGGCAGCGCACCTGCCAACCCCGCCACCGCACCGCAGACCGGGGCGAGGCTCCCCGAGAGCTGGCCAGGGAGCTGCTTGCAGATCGCAGCGATGGCGCCCTTCAGGTCGGGAAGCCCCGGCACGGTGAGCTTGTTGATGTCGAGGCCCAGCAGGATGGACAGGTTCACCCAGTCGCCCATCTGCAGGTTGCGGGCAACGGTCGGCGAGTTGCCCACCGCGGCGTCGAGGAACGGGTAGGTCGGGAAGATCTGCAACGCCTTCGGCAGGTCCTGTCCGGCCTTGGCGAAGGCGTTGAGGACCGGAGCCAGATCGCTGAGCGAGTCGATGGTGGCCTGCTTCGACGCCTTGATCACCCGGACGCCGACATTGCTCAGGTGCTGCAGGCCCCGCAGCATCCGGATCAGGTCGGCGCGCTGGGCGTTCACCGACTTCACTGCAGCGGGGAGGTCGTCAAGCGTCTGCTTGATCGTGCCCTCCTGGGAGTGCAGACCCCGCGCCAGGCGGTCGACGCTGTCGATCGCGGCGAGCACCGAGTTCTTGTTCTGGTCGAGCTGACCCATGAAGTAGTGGATCTGGTCGAGGACCGACCGGATGTCCTGCTCGCGGCCGGTGGTCGCCTGGTTGAGCTCGTGAGCGATCGACTTCAGCTGCGCGACCCCGCCACCGGTGAGCACGGCCGACAGCGCCTTGAAGACCTCTTCGATCTCGGGGTTGCGGCCGGTGTGCGCCAGCGGAATGACGTCACCGTTCGCGAGCGGCTGGGCGCTGGGCTGGGGAGGCTTCTCCAGCGATACGAACTTCTCACCGAGCAGGCTGGTCTGCCGGATCTCCGCACGCTCGTTGCTCGGGATCTTCAGGTTCCGCGGGATCTCGATGGTGACGTCGGCGGTGTAGCCGTCGAGCTTGATCGCAGTGATCTTGCCGACGGTGACGTCGTCGAGCTTCACCGTGGACTGCGGGACCAGGTCGAGCACGTCGCGGAACAGGACATGCACCTTCATCGGGTTGCTGCCGGCGTTCGCCCCTCCGGGAAGCGGGACGTCGTAGATGCCACACCCGCTCAGGGCGAGGGCCCCGGACGCCAGCAGCGCCGTCCAGGCCGCCGTACGCCGGCTGCGTCGCGACGCAGGTCGCCCGAGTTCGCGTGATCGGAGGATGCTCACCGGGCCACCCCCACGAGTCCGGCCAGGGTCGGATCGAACCGGTTGGCGGTGGGGTCCGCACTCCGCTTCGATGCTCCGAAGGGCGCCGTGCGCGGGCTGGCCGTCGACGGACAGGTGATGCCGCCCTTGGTCAGCCCACTGAGGTTGAGCAGCTTGCACAGCGTGCCAGCAGGGTCGTCCTGGATCTGGCTCAGGATCTCGCCGATGTTGTCGCGGGTGTCCTCGGTGCCGGAGTTCGGGTCGTAGGTCAGCGCGAGGTTGTTCAACGCGAGCGGTCCGACGTGCAGGATCTCGTCGAGCTGGCTCCGGCGCTTGACCAAGGTGTTGGAGATGCGGGTGAGACCGTCGACGTTGGTGTGCAGCGCCTTGCGGTTGTCGTGCACGAAGCCACGCACCGCCTTGAGGGCCACCGAGAGGTTGTCGACCGCGCGGCCGAGGTCGTGTCGGTCGTTGGCCAGCAGCTGCGAGCCGCTGGCCAGCGAGTCCGCGAACTGGCGGACCGTCTTGTCGTTCCTCGCCAGCGCGTTGACGAACTTCTCCACCTCCGACGCCGATCCGAAGAGCTCGTCCTTGTTGTCCGAGAGCGTCTGGGTCAGCCGACCGAGGTTCTTCAGCGTCTTGTTGAACTCCACGCCCTGGCCCCCGAAGTTGCGGGCCGTCGAGTCCAGCAACCGGGTCAGCGCACCGGTACCGCTCTGGTCCGGCCGGTTGGCACCCTTGGGGCCGAGCGCGAGATTGAGCTGATTGAGGCTGCCGAAGATCTCGTCGAGCTCGAGTGGCGTCGCGGTCCTGTCGAGGCCGAGGTGGGCGTTGTTCGGCAGCACCGGTCCGCCCTGGTAGGCCGGCGTGAGCTGCACGAAGCGGTCGCCCACGATCGACGGCGAGATCACCACCGCCTTGGCGTTCGCCGGCACCTTGTACTTGTCGTCGTACTCGAACTTGACCCGGACCTTGGTACCCATCGGGGTCACGCTGTCGACCTGGCCGACCTTGAGTCCGAGGATCCGCACGTCGGAGCCCTTGTAGAGCGCGATCGCACGCGGGAAGTCGGCGACGACGTACTTGCGCCCGCCACCTCCGGTGACCACCATCGCGACGGCGACCACGATCGCGATCACCACGAGACCGGCGATGATCCCGGCCAGGGACTTCAGTCTCGCCATGTCAGCTGACCCCCACAGTTCCGACGGGTGGGAGGTTCTCGATCCAGGTGTCGAACCAGGGACCGTCGCCCAGGACGCTGGCGAAGACCCGGTAGAACGGAGCCATCACCCGGAGGCTCTCGTCGATGTTGCTCTGGTTCTTCAGGAGCACGTCGACGACACCCTGCAGGTTCTGCAGAGCCGGCTTCAGGTCGGCCCGCGAGTCCGCGACCAGGCCGGTGAGCTGCTTGGACAAGGTGCTTGTGGAGACCAGCAGCCGGTGGATGGCGTCTCGGCGCAGCACCAGCGCGTGCAGCAGCGTGTTGCTGCTCTTCATCAGGTCCACGACGTCCTGGTCGTGGGTGCTCAGGGTGCCCGACACCGACTTCAACCGCTTGAGCAGCACGTTGATCTGTTCGTCACGCGAGGCCACCGTCTGCGACAGCGCGCTGACTCCGTGCAGCGCGCTCTTGAACGCCGCCGGGGTGGTGCTGGTGGCGTCGGCCAGCGTGTTCAGGGACTTGCGCAGCCGACCGACGTTGATCTTCTGCACCCGGGAGGCGAGTCCGCTGAACGCCTGGACCACGTTGTACGCCGACTCCGTGCGCGAGGTCGGGATCGTGGCACCCTGAGCCAGCTGGCCCGAACCGGACGGCTCGAGCGCGAGGAACATCTGGCCGAGGAGCGTCTTCACCTTGATCTGGGCGCCGGTGTCGTCCCCGAAGCGGGAGTCGGTCTTGATCTTGAAGGCAACCCTGACGTGGTCGCCCTCGAGATCGATGGAGCTCACCTTGCCGACCCGCACTCCTGCGATCCGGACCTCGTCATTGGGCTTCAGGCCGGAGGCGTCGGAGAAGTTGGCGTAGTAAGTGTCCCCGCCGCCGATCAGAGGCAGGTCGCCGGCGCGGAACGCTGCCAGCAACAGCAGCAGCAGCACGGCGATGCCCACCGCGCCGATGATCACCGGGTTGCGCTCCCGGAAGGGGGTGCTCATGACAGGTTGCACCTCCCGCTGTCGTTGCCGACGTTGAAGGTGGGCAGGGCGATGGTCTGACCCAGCAGGGTGATCTGTCCCTTGAACTGACACAGGTAGAAGTTGAAGAACGACCCGTAGCTGCCCGTGCGCCCGATCCGGTTGAGCTTGATCGGGAGGACCTGGAGGGCGCGATCGACCTCACCGCGGCCCCGGTCGAGGTTGCCCGCGACCTTGCGCAGACCCTTGACGTCCTTGGCGAACGACGGTCGGATGCCCTTGGTCAGCGCGGCGGTCTGCTGGGCGAGCACGGAGATCTTGTTCAGTGGGTCGAGGAGGGCATGCCGGTCCTGTGCCAGGCCCTGCATGAACGAGCGCAGCTGCACGATGAGGTTGCCGAGCTCGCCGTTTCGGTCGCCGATGGTCTTCAACACGCTGCTCAGGTTGGTGATCAGGCTTCCGATCACCTGGTCGCGGCTGGCCAGCGAGTTGGTCACCGATGCGGTGGTCTGGAGCAGACCTTGGAGGTTGCCGCCCTCACCCTGGAACACCTGGATGATCTCGTAGCTGAGCTGGTTGATGTCCGACGGCGTCAGCGCCGCGAACAGTGGCTTGAATCCGTTGAACAGCGTGGTCAGGTCGAGGGCCGGTTGGGTGCGCGAGAGTGGGATCGTGGAGTTCGCCGGCAGCATCGAGGTGTTGCCCACGCCCTCGTCGATCGAGATGTAGCGCTGGCCGACCAGGTTGCGGTAGCGGATCATCGCATCCGAGCTGCGGGTGACCTTGGCCGATGTCGCCACGTCGAAGGTGACCTCGGCGTGGTCGGTGTCGACGATCTTGATGTCCTTGACGCTGCCGACCTTGACTCCCGCGATGCGGATGTCGTCGCCATTCACCAGACCGGTGGCGTCACTGAAGACCGCATGGTAGGTGCGGCTGCTCTGGAAGGTGAGGTTGCCGATGAGCACCACCAGGACGCCGGTGAGCATCGCGGTGACCACGAGGAAGATCAGCAGCTTCACGAGGTCCGCGCTGGTCTTCTTGTCGAGCATCTTCATCGTGCACTCACCTCCGTACCTGCGGCGACAGGTGCGAAGAGGAGCGAGGTGATGCCGGCAACCTGATCGACGGGCACGCCCAGAGCCGGAGCGGTGAGTGCAGCGATCATGCGGCGCTGCGCGGGGGTGCCGACCGCCGTCGGGGACGCGCTGTTGGCGAACCCGGTCGCCGGCCGCTGGTTGTCGTAGCCACCACGACCGAGGCTGCCTCCGTTGTCGTCGACTCCATCACGGAAGTTCGGGATGTGTCCGTATCCGGGTGTGCCGTAGGGGTGCTCTGCGTTGCCGGGCGGGTTGGGCAGTCCGGCGCAGTTGGGGGCGTTCTTCGCGCCGTACACCGCCTTGTCACCGGTGTTGTAGCCGCGCGGCTGACCCGGGATCAGCTGCACCGAGATGTGGAAGATGAACCCACGGAAGGTGTCGGCCAGCATCGGCAGCTGGTTGACCAGCCCCTTGAGCAGGCAGGGGTACTCCGGGGAGTAGGTCTTCAGCAGCTGAAGCTGGGGGCGGCTGACCTTGCCCAGCTCGATCAGGTTGTCACCATTGGCGTTCAGGAAGCCACGTGTGGTGTCGCTCAGCCCGCGCACGTCACGGAGGAACTGGTGGAGTGCAGCCTGCTTGTCCAGCAGGGTGTTTCCGGTCTTCACGGTGTTGCGCAGCGTCTGCGCGACCTGCGGGAGCACATCGGCGTAGAGGTTGCTGTCCTGGCCGAGGAGCTTGATATCGGCGACGAACTGCGGAACCTCGGGGTTCAGCCGCTTGAGGTAGGCGTTGAGGGTGACCAGGCTCTGCCCGACCTCCTCGCCGCGGCCCTGAAGCGCGTCGGCGATCGCGTTCAGCGTGTAGCTCAGTTCGGCGGGCTGGATCGTACGGAGCAAGGGGTAGAGGTCGCCGAGGACCTTCTCCACCTCGATCGGAGGCCGGCTCTGCCCGATGTGCGCGCCCGGCTCGATCGGTGGCGCTGTCGGCGCGCCCTTCGGGGGGTCGAGCTCGACGTACTTCTCACCGAAGAGCGTCTTGGGGATGATCGAGGCCTGGACGTTGGCCGGAATGGTCTTCAGCTGGCTCGGGTCGATGCCCAAGGTGATGGTCGCTCCGCCGTTGCCGTTGGTCGTGGTGTCCAGGACCTCACCGATGAGCACTCCGCGGATCTTCACGTCGGCGCGTTCGGGCAGCTGCAGCCCGATCGCGTCGGTGGTCAGCGAGAGCTTGTCGAACGAGGTGAACTTCTGCGCGAAGACGGCGTAGACCAGCCAGATCCCCAGCGCGAGAAGTCCGACGAACAGCACGCCGAGGACGCGGTTGCCGATGACCTTCCTCATCCGGCCAACCTCACCGTGACGGTCGAGCCCCAGATGGCCATGCTGAGGAACAGGTCGATGACGTTGACGGCGACGATGGACGTACGCACGGCGCGGCCCACGGCCACGCCCACGCCGGCGGGGCCGCCGCTCGCGTTGTACCCGTGGTAGCAGTGGATCAGGATCACCACGACGGCGAAGACCAGCACCTTGCCGAAGGACCAGAGCACATCGCCCGGGGGCAGGAACTCGTTGAAGTAGTGGTCGTAGGTGCCCGGACTCTGGTGGAAGAACTGGATCACGACCAGCCGGGTCGCGAAGTACGACGACAGCAGGCCGACGACGTACAACGGGATGATCGCCACCAGGCCGGCGATGATCCGGGTGGTGACCAGGAACGGCATGGACGGGACGGCCATCACCTCGAGGGCGTCGACCTCCTCGGAGATCCGCATCGCGCCGAGCTGGGCGGTGAAGCCGCAACCGACCGTCGCCGCCAACGCGATGCCGGCGACGAGAGGGGCGATCTCACGGGTGTTGAAGTAGGCCGAGACGAAGCCGGCGAAGGCCGCCGTGCCGATCTGGTTGAGCGCGGCGTAGCCGGACAGCCCGACCTGGGCGCCGGTGAAGAACGTCATCGCGAGGATGACGCCGACCGTGCCGCCGATGACCGCCAACGCGCCGCTGCCCAGGGTGACCTCGGCGAGCAGTCGGAGGATCTCCCGCTTGTAGCGCCGCACGCTGCGTGGAGCGGCCGCGAGCGCACCGATGTAGAACCTCAGCTCTGCGCCGAGGTTGTCCAGCGACTTCAGCGGCCGCTGGTACACCTGCCTGATGTCCGCCATCGCGTCAACCCGTCTTCGGTGGCACGAGCTGGATCCAGATCGCGCTCATGACGAAGTTGACGATGAACAGGAAGATGAACGTGATGACGACCGACTCGTTGACCGCGTCGCCGACGCCCTTCGGGCCGCCTCCGGCGTTGACGCCCTTGTAGCTGGCCACGATGGCGGCGATGAGTCCGAAGATCAGCGCCTTGGCCATCCCCTCCCACAGGTCGGGCAGCTGCGCCAGCGCGGTGAAGCTCGCGAGGTAAGCGCCGGGCGTGCCGTGCTGGAGGATCACGTTGAAGACGTAGCCGCCGGCGACGCCGACGACGCTGACCATCCCGTTGAGGAACACCGCGACCAGCATCGCGCCGAGCACGCGGGGGACGACGAGGCGCTGGATCGGGTCGATCCCCAGCACCATCATCGCGTCGAGCTCCTCACGGATCTTCCGCGAGCCGAGGTCCGCCGCGATCGCGGAGCCGCCTGCGCCGGCGATCAGCAGAGCGGTGCCGATCGGGGCCGCCTGCTGGACCACGGCGAGCACGGAGGCCGAGCCGGTGAACGACTGCGCACCGAACTGCTTGATCAGGCCGCCGACCTGCAGGGCGATGACCGCACCGAACGGGATCGCGATCAGGGCCGTGGGAATGATCGTCACCGAGGCGATGAACCACGCCTGCTGGATGAACTCGCGGGTCTGGAACGGTCGCCGGAACAGCGAACGGCCGACGTCGAGGGCGAAGGCGAAGAGCTTGCCCGCCGTCCCGATCGGAGCCAGGACGCGGGTCGCGACCGAGGATGCCATGCGCCGGTCAGCCCCCGATGGCCATCGACATATTCGGTTGGAAGGAGCCCGGGGGCGGGGTCACGCCGTGCTCACGGCACCACTCACCGGGCGCACGCTGGCCACGACGCGGAATGCCGTTGGAGGGCTCCAGCTGCAGCGGGATCGGGGGCAGCGGCGGCATCTCCATGTCCTTCTCCGCCTCCAGCTCGTCGGCGTCCTTCTCCTCGCTCATGCCGATCGGACCGATCGTCTGAGCGTTGAGGAACTGCCGCACGACCGGCTCCTCGGAGCTCAGCAGCATCTCCCGCGGACCGAACATCGCCAAGTGCTTGTGGTAGAGCAGCCCGATGTTGTCGGGCACCGTCCGCGTCGAGTTGATGTCGTGGGTGACGATCAGGAACGTCGCGTCGATCTGGGCGTTGAGGTCGATGAACAGCTGGTTGATGAACGACGTGCGCACCGGGTCGAGGCCGGAGTCGGGCTCGTCGATCAGCAGGATCTCGGGGTCGAGGACCAGCGCCCGGGCCAGCCCGGCGCGCTTGCGCATGCCACCGGAGATCTCACCGGGGAGCTTCATCTCCGCCCCCAGCAGACCCACCAGGTCCATCTTCTCCATCACGATGTTGCGGATCTCGGACTCTGACTTGCGAGTGTGCTCGCGCAGCGGGAACGCGACGTTGTCGAAGAGGTTCATCGACCCGAACATCGCGCCGTCCTGGAACAGCACCCCGAAGAGCTTGCGGACCTCGTAGAGCTCCTTCTCCGGACAGCTCGCGATGTCGACGCCCTCGATCAGGATGCTGCCCTCGTCGGGCTTGAGCAGACCGATCAACGCCTTGAGGAACACCGACTTGCCGGTGCCGGAGGGACCGAGCATCACCGAGACCTCGCCGGCCGGCAGCGTCAGAGTGACCCCACCCCAGATCAGCTGCTTGCCGAACGACTTGGTCAGATTGTCGACCTTGATCTCGACGCCCATGACGCTCCCTTGAGTATGCGAAGTTCGTGCACTCACGCCGCCCACGGGCGTCGGCCTACCCCCTGCTGCCTGATGCTGTGGCAAACGAGTCTGCGACGGCTAAGTTACGCGATGGTCACCGCATCCGCACCCCTGTCCGGCGGTGTCTCCCCAATCGGTGCGCAAATGCGACGGAGCGGCCGGCCGGGCGGTGCCCAGGCCGACCGCTCCGGTCGTGGCGTTCGTGGTGGCCGCCCCGTCGCCGGGCCGGCCGAGACTCACTTGAGGGTGACGGTGGCCCCGGCGCCCTCGAGGGCCTCCTTGGCCTTCTCCGCGGTCTCCTTGTTGGCCTTCTCCAGGATCGCCTTCGGCGCGGCCTCGACCAGGTCCTTGGCCTCCTTCAGACCCAGGCTGGTGAGAGCACGCACCTCCTTGATGACGTTGATCTTCTTGTCACCGGCGGACTCGAGGACGACGTCGAACTCGTCCTGCTCGGCGGCGGCGTCACCGGCGTCACCGGCACCGCCGGCGGCGGGGGCGGCGGCGACCGCGACGGGGGCGGCCGCGGTGACGCCGAAGGTGTCCTCGAACTGCTTGACGAACTCGCTGAGCTCCAGGAGGGTCATCTCCTTGAAAGCGTCGAGCAGCTCGTCGGTGCTGAGCTTCGCCATGATGGCGTTCCTTTCAGTAGTTGCTGCGGAGTCCGCAGTCGTGAATGTCAGGCCTCGGTGCTTTCGGGGGCCTCTGCGCTGGCCTCAGCGCTCTCCTCGGACGCGGGCGCGTCCTCGGATGCAGCGTCCTCGGCCGGAGCCTCGGGCGCTGCAGCTTCCTCGGTGGCCTCCGCGGGGGCAGGAGCGCCACCGGCGAGGATCGAGGGGTCCTGCTCGGCCTTCGCCTGCAGGGCACCCGCCAGACGGGCGGCCTGCGACAGCGGGGCGTTGAGCAGGTAGACGGCCTGGGAGAGCGAGGCGAGCATCGCGCCCGCAAGCTTGCCCAGCAGCACGTCGCGGGACTCCAGATCCGCCAGCTTGGCGATCTGCGAGGCCTCGATCGGTGCACCGTCGACGTACCCGCCCTTGATCACGAGGGCGGGGTGTGCCTTGGCAAAGTCACGCAGACCCTTCGCCGCCTCGACCAGGTCGCCGCTGATGAAGGCGATCGCGGTCGGGCCGTTCAGCAGGTCGTCGACGCCGTCGACTCCCGCCTCCTTGGCGGCGATCTTGGTGAGCGTGTTCTTGACCACGGCGTAGTTGGCGTTCTCGCCGAGCGTGCGCCGCAGTTCCTGCAGCTGCTTCACGGTGAGACCGCGGTACTCGGTCAGCACAGCACCCGCGGAGTCGTTGAACTGCTCGACGATCTCCGCGACGGCTGCTGCCTTGTCTGGCCGCGCCATGGGTCTCCTTCCGGTCGTTGCGACCCGCGGGTGCGGGCGCCTCGAAGCCGGCACCGCCCGGAACGAGAGAACGCCCCGGCGCAGGGCACGGGGCGTACGGCGAAGGATCGCTGCAGCTGTGTCACCTGCGCAGGTCGCCCGCTCTCGCGAACCTTCGCCCCGGTCGATGAGACCCGGGGAACCGGCGGTCTTTGGCTTCAGGAGAAGAGTACGGCGCCCAGCGACCAGGCAGCAAATCGGCCCGGCCCCCGTGCGGGGACCGGGCCGACTGACACGTCGTACGGCGGGGCTCAGGCCTCGTCGTCGCCGGTGACGTTGCGGGTGCGGTTCGGGTCGATCTGGACCCCGGGACCCATCGTCGTGGAGACGGTGACCTTCTTGATGTACCGGCCCTTGGAGCTGTTCGGCTTGAGCCGCAGCACCTCCTCGAGCGCGGCGGCGTAGTTCTCGGCGAGCTGGAGCTCGGAGAACGACGCCTTGCCGATGATGAAGTGCAGGTTCGCGTGCCGGTCGACACGGAACTCGATCTTGCCGCCCTTGATGTCGGAGACAGCCTTGGCGACGTCGGGGGTGACCGTGCCGGTCTTGGGGTTCGGCATCAGGCCGCGCGGTCCGAGGACCCGGCCCAGCCGACCGACCTTGCCCATCATGTCGGGAGTCGCGACGACGGCGTCGAAGTCGATCCAGCCGCCGTTCACCTTCTCGATGAGCTCGTCGCCACCGACGATGTCGGCGCCGGCCTCGCGGGCGGCCTCGGCCTTGTCCGCGTTGGCGAACACCAGCACCCGCGCGGCCTTGCCGGTGCCGTGCGGCAGGTTCACCGTGCCGCGCACCATCTGGTCCGCCTTGCGGGGGTCCACGCCGAGGCGCATGGCGACGTCGACGGTCTCGTCGAACTTCTTCTTGGCGTTCTGCTTCGCGATCTTGATCGCGGCCAGCGGGGCGTGGAGCTCGTCCTGGTCGTACGACTCCGCCGCCGCGCGGTAGGTCTTGCTGCGCTGCATGTCTGGTTCTTCCTTACTTCCAGTCGTGGTCGTGGGGCCAGCGCGGCCCTGCCACGGTTTCGGTTGCGTCTCGCGAGCCGGCCTCGGTCGAGGTACGGCCCGGGAAAGCGATCAGTCGGTGGTGACGCCCATCGAGCGAGCGGTGCCCTCCACGATCTTCATGGCGGCATCGATGTCGTTGGCGTTCAGGTCGGGCAGCTTGGTCTGGGCGATCTCACGCACCTGGTCCTTGGTGAGCCTGCCGACCTTGTCCGACTGCGGGACACCGGACCCCTTGGCGATCCCGGCAGCCTTCTTGATCAGCTCTGCTGCCGGCGGGGTCTTGGTGATGAACTCGAACGAGCGGTCCTCGTAGATCGTGATCTCGACCGGGATCACGTTGCCGCGCATGGACTCCGTCTGGGCGTTGTACGCCTTGCAGAAGTCCATGATGTTGACGCCGTGCGGACCGAGCGCGGTACCGACGGGCGGGGCCGGCGTCGCGGCTCCGGCCTGCAGCTGCACCTTGACCAGGGCAGCGATCTTCTTCTTCGGGGGCATTTCCTTCTCTTTTCCTCTCGTGGTCCTGACGGGGCGGATGCCCCTGCCACACTTACCGGGTCCGGGAGCCCGCCACGCGAACCGTCGCTCCGCTCCGGTCCACGTCGACGCTCCTCGGCCTCCTCGCTTCGCTCAGACCTTCTGGATCTGGTTGAAGCTCAGCTCGACCGGGGTCTCCCGGCCGAAGATCTCGACGAGGGCCTTGACCCTCTGTGCCTCGGCGTTGATCTCGGTGATCGTCGCGTGCAGCGTGGCGAACGGCCCGTCGACCACCATCACCGAGTCGGAGACGTCGAAGTCGGCAACGGTGACCTGCTGACGCGGCGTTGCCTTGCGTGCTCCACCGGCGGCGGTCTCTGCGGT
The DNA here is from genome assembly GCF_031656915.1 of Nocardioides marmorisolisilvae. Taxonomy (NCBI): domain Bacteria; kingdom Bacillati; phylum Actinomycetota; class Actinomycetes; order Propionibacteriales; family Nocardioidaceae; genus Nocardioides; species Nocardioides terrisoli. Next base: position 2,200,218 of record NZ_CP134227.1, read on the forward strand.
CGCGGCGGCCGCGTCGGCCTCGGCGCGCACTGCCGGTGCGAGCATCGCCTCGACCTCGTCGAGGCCCAGCGGCACCGGCTGGTGGCTGTGGCCGACGAACCCGGTCACCGACGGCGTGTGGCGGACGGCGCTCCAGGACTCGTCGGTCAGGTCCATCCGGACCAGCACGTAGCCGGGGAGCACGGTGCGCTTGACGAGCTTGCGCTGGCCGTTCTTGATCTCGGCGACCTCCTCGGTCGGCACCACGACCTCGTGGATGTAGTCGCCCATGTTCAGCGAGGAGATCCGGTTCTCGAGGTTGGCCTTGACCCTGTTCTCCATGCCGGAGTAGGTGTGCACCACGAACCACTCACCGGGCTTCTCCCGCAGGGTCGTGCGGAACTCCTCGAGCGGGTCGACCTCGGCCGCCGGAACGTCCTCGGTGGACTCCTCGCCGGCGTCGTCGGCAGGCTCCCCGTCGACAGGCTCGGTGGACTCCTCGACGGCGTCCTCCGTGGTGTCCTCCGTGGGGTCCTCCGTGGTGTCCTCGGCCGCTGCAGCCTCCGCGGGCTCCCCGGCGGGGGCACCCAGCTCGGCCTCAACGGTCGGCTCGACCTCGAGGTTGGTCTGTGGGTCGTTCTGCTCCGACACCGTCACTCCGTCGTCTGTCCATTCGTGGGTGGTTGTCTGCTCGTCAGGGCTGGTGCTCATGTCGTGGCCGCCTACCCGAAGACCGCGAAGACGAGCTTGCCGAAGGCGAGGTCGTACAGCGACACCAGGCCGATCAGGAACAGGCAGAACACCACCACCACGGTGAAGTAGGTGACCAACTGCGGCTGCGTGGGCCACACGACCTTGCGCAGCTCGGCGACCACCTGGCGGTAGAACTTGACCGGGCTGGTCCGCTCATGAGGCTGCTTCTTCGGTCGCCCTGGGCGTACCGACTGGCTCTCTGACACGACTCTTCCCTCATCCGTTCCACGGGGTCTGCTGGTCCACGCTGCCACCTCGATGGTCTCGTCACCGTGATGGGCTCTCGCAGGGCACGAGGGACTTGAACCCCCAACCTTCGGTTTTGGAGACCGATGCTCTGCCAGTTGAGCTAGTGCCCTACGGCGTCGTCCGGGCATGGCGAAACATTGCCCGAGGACACCAGGAAGAGAGTCTACGGGGCCCCGCCAGCCAAGTCGAACCGAGCGGGCACCGGCTCCACGTCGATGACGCCCACACTGCCGCGGAGCGCCCCAGGACGCCCGGCAAACCGCCTCGCCGCGGCCGGTCGCGGGATGGGACGATGGATCCGTGACCGTTTCCACCCAGCCACTGTCCAGCCAGTCCCCCGAGCAGGTCGCGGCGTTCCTGCAGGCCCAGCGCACGGCGTACGACGAGCTCCGCGCGCGCGGCCTCAAGCTCGACCTCACCCGCGGCAAGCCGTCGACGGCGCAGCTCGACCTGGCCGACGGCCTCCTCGCGCTCCCCCACGGCACCACCGACGCCGCCGGAGTCGACACCCGCAACTACGGCGGGCTCCAGGGCATCCGCGAGCTGCGCGAGATGTTCGCCGAGCTGCTCTGGGTCGAGCCCGAGCAGGTCGTCGCCGGCGGCAACTCCAGCCTGGTCCTGATGCGCGAGGTGCTCACCGACCTGTGGCTCAAGGGCGCCGTCGACGGCGAGCGTCCCTGGGGACAGGAGGAGAAGGTCACGTTCATCTGCCCGGTGCCGGGCTACGACCGGCACTTCACGCTGCTGTCGTGGTTCGGGATCGACACCGTCACCGTGCCGATGAACGAGGACGGACCCGACCCTGACGCCGTCGCGGAGATCGCCGCGAGCGACCCGTCGGTCAAGGGGATGTGGGTGGTGCCCACCTACGCGAACCCCACCGGCTCGGTGGCCAGCCAGGAGGTCGCGGAGCGGCTGGCCTCGATGACCACGGCCGCGCCGGACTTCAAGATCCTGTGGGACAACGCCTATGCGTTCCACCACCTCACCGAGGACGAGGCCAAGAGCGCCGACGTCCTCTCACTGGCGTCGGCAGCGGGCCATCCGCACCGACCGATCATGTTCGCCTCGACCTCGAAGATCACCTACGCGGGCGCCGGCGTGGCCTTCATGGCGGCGTCGGTGGAGAACGTGGGGTGGTACCTCGACCATCTCGGCCAGGGCGCGATCGGGCCGGACAAGGTCAACCAGCTCAGGCATGCGCAGTTCTTCGGATCGGCACAGGGGGTGCGCGACCATATGGCGCGCCATCGGGAGATCATCGCGCCGAAGTTCGCGGCGGTGGACCGGGTCCTCACCGAGCGCCTGGGAGGTCTCGGGGTCGCGTCCTGGACCCGCCCGACGGGTGGCTACTTCATCAGCCTCGACGTGCTCGACGGCACCGCGTCGCGCACGATCGAGCTGGCCCGCGACGCCGGGGTCGCCCTCACACCCGCGGGCTCCGCGTTCCCGCACAAGGACGACCCTTACGACCGCAACATCCGGATCGCACCGACCTATCCGGACCTGGCCGACGTGTCGGCCGCCATGGAGGCGGTCGCGACCTGTGTGCTGTTGGCTGCCGCGGAGAAGCTCGCCTCCGCATGACCAGCGCCAGCGAGACTGGCATCAGGTCCGTCGCTGAGCTCCCCAAGGCTCACCTGCACCTGCACTTCACCGGATCGATGCGGCACGCCACCCTGCTGGAGCTCGCCGAGCGGGACGGGATCACCCTCCCCGACGCCCTCGTCGAGGACTGGCCGCCGCAGCTGTCCGCGGCGGACGAGAAGGGCTGGTTCCGCTTCCAGCGGCTCTACGACGTCGCCCGGTCGGTCCTGCGCACCGAGGGCGACGTACGCCGGCTGGTGCGCGAGGCCGCCGAGGACGACCGCCGCGACGGCGGACGCTGGCTGGAGATCCAGGTGGACCCGAGCGGGTACGCCGCCCGGTTCGGTGGCATCACCGCCTTCACCGACCTCGTCCTCGATGCGGTCGCCGAGACCTCCCGCGACGTCGGGATCGGGATGGCGGTGGTGATCGCGGCGAACCGCACCCGCCATCCCCTGGACGCCCGGAGCCTGGCCAGGCTGGCCGCGCAGTACGTCGGTCGCGGTGTGGTCGGCTTCGGCCTGTCCAATGACGAGCGGCGCGGGCGCACCGACGACTTCGGTCCGGCGTTCCGCATCGCCGAGCGCGCCGGACTGCTCCTGGACCCGCACGGGGGCGAGCTGCTCGGCCCGGCCTCGGTGCGTGCCTGCCTCGACTCCTTGCACGCGGGGCGGCTGGGCCACGGGATCCGGGTCACCGAGGACCCGGCCCTCCTCGACCGGGTGGTGGCGAGCGGGGTCGCGCTCGAGGTCTGCCCCGTCTCCAACGTCGCCCTCGGCGTCTATCCCGACCTCGGCTCGGTGCCGCTTCCCGACCTGCTGGCTGCCGGCGCGACGGTCGCGCTCGGGGCCGATGACCCCCTTCTCTTCGGCTCCCGTCTCGCCGGCCAGTACGCCACCATGCGTGCGGCGCACGAGCTCACCGACGACCAGCTCGCCGGGCTGGCGCGCTCGTCGATCCTGGCCTCATGCGCCGCGGACGCGGACAAGGTGCGCTGGAGCTCGGAGATCGACGACTGGCTGGCCGACGACCCGTGCTCGGCTGCAAGGATGGGGCCATGAGCGACTACCCCGGCCAGCAGCCCGACCCGGACCGGCCCGCGGCGGACCAGCCCGAGCCGACCCGTCCGCTGGACCAGGAGCCGCCCGCCCGACAGGAGCCGGAGCCGCCGTACCCCTCGCAGCAGCCCCCGGCTGCCTACCCGACCCAGCCGCCGCAGTACCCGACCCAGCCCCCCCAGGCCGGGCCCGGCTACCCGGCGTACCCGCCGCCGTACCCCCAGCAGCCCCAGGGTCAGTTCCACGGGCAGCTGGGTGCGCCGGCGCAGTACCAGTACCCGATGGCGCCGCAGCGGCCCGTGCACGACAAGGCCGGGCTCGCACTCGGCCTCGGCATCGGCGGCCTGGTGGGGAGCCTGGTGCTCTGCGGGCTGCCGCTGTTGCTCTGCCCGTTCGCGTGGGCGATCGGTCAGCGGGCGCGCAAGGACATCCAGCGCTCCGGCGGCCAGCTCGACGGTGACGGGATGGCCCTGGCCGGGATGATCTGCGGCATCGTCGGCACCGTGCTGCTCGTGCTCGCCGTGCTGGCGCTGATCGTCTTCGGAGTGCTGCTGGTCGTCGGCTCCGCCGGGATCAGCTCCTCCACCAGCGCCTGACCATCAGAGCGCGCAGCCGACGAGCACGGGCTCGTTGACGAGCTCGATCCCGAAGCGGCCTCGTACGCCGTCACGCACCTCGCGGGCGAGGACGAGCAGGTCGTCCGTGCTGGCACCACCCCGGTTGGTCAGGGCCAAGGTGTGCTTGCACGACAGCCGAGCGGGGCCGGCGCCGTACCCCTTGCCGAAGCCGGCGTGCTCGATCAGCCAGGCCGCGCTGGTCTTGACGCGGCCGTCGGGCTGGGGCCACGACGGCGCGCCCTCGGGAACCTGACCGGGAGCGAGGACCGGGTTGGTGAAGAACGACCCGGCGCTCCAGGTGTCGTGATCGCCGGCGTCGAGCACCATGCCCTTGCGGGAGCGCAACGCCAGCACGGCCTCCCGGACCGCGGCCAGTGGCGCTCTCGCGCCGACCGGGAGGTCGAGGGCTCCCGCGAGCTCGGCGTAGGCGATCGGCCCGCCGAGGGTCCCCTGGCGCATCAGGTAGGTCACCTCGAGCACGACGTAGCGATCGGGCTGCTGCTTGAACCGGCTGGTCCGGTAGTCGAAGCCGCACTCGGCGGCCGCGAACGTGCGCTGGGCACGGTCGACACGGTCCCAGGTGCGCACGGATGCGACGGTCTGGGCGACCTCCTGGCCGTAGGCGCCGACGTTCTGGATCGGGGTGGCCCCGACCGAGCCGGGGATGCCCGAGAGCGCCTCGACGCCGACCCATCCGGACGACACCGTCCGCGCCACGAAGTCGTCCCACCCCTCGCCCGCGGCGACCGTCACACTGACGGCGCCCAGACAGGCCAGGTCGTCGGGATCATCGGAGTCCGCCGACACCCCCGTGGTGGCGACCTCCACCACGCGGCCCGGGAAGCCGGCATCGGCGACCACCAGGTTGCTGCCGCCGCCGAGAACCAGCACCGGGGTCCCGGCGGCATCGGCGTCCGCCACCGCGCGCACCAGGTCCGCCTCGGTCCTCGCGCTGACGAACTCCGCGGCCGGGCCACCGACACGTAACGTGGTGTGCGCGGCGAGCCGCTCAGCCACCCAGCACCGCCACCGGATTGCCCAGCACGGTCCGGCCATCGCAGACGACCGTGAGCGCGATCGTGTGGTCGTCGCGCCAGGCGCCGCTGATCTCCACCTCGGTGCCCTCCTCGGGCACGACGACCGGCCGGGTGAACTTCGCCCCGAGCTCGGCGATCCGACCGGCCTCGCCCAGCTGCTCGTCGACGTAGCGGGCCGCCAGCGCCAAGGTGTACATCCCGTGCGCGATCACGTCGGGCAGCCCGACACTGCGCGCCACCTCCGGATCCTGGTGAATCGGGTTGGGGTCGCCGCTGGCCTGCGCGTAGGCGACCAGGTCGGCTCGGGTGATCCGGTAGCTGCGGGTGGGCCACTGCTCCATCGCGCCCATCAGGCACCTGCCTTGTGCACCAGCGTCGCCTCGGCCGTGCAGACCAGCGCGCCGTGCCCGTCGGTGATCGCACTGGAGGTGGTGATGATGTCGGTGCCGGCGAGCTGGCGCAGGCCGGTCACCGTCAGCGCTGCTGAGAGCCGGTCTCCAGCCCGCACCGGCCGCTCGTGCGCGAACCGCTGCGCCCCGTGCACGACGTGGTGGAGCTCGATGCCCACGGACGGGTCCGCCATCAGCTCCTGCATGGCGGCGAACGCAACGACGATCGGGAAGGTCGCCGGTGCCGGTCCGCCGGCGGCGTACGGCGTGCCCGTGGCCGCGGCGAAGGCCGCCAACCGCTCCTCGGTCACGTCGTACGGCGGCGTCGGCGGGAAGCTGCGCCCTGCCAAGGAGGAGTCGACGGCCATGGGCCGAACGCTACCGCCGCTTCTTGCGCAGCACCTTCACCCCCGCGACCTTCACCTTCAGGTTCCCCTTCTTGAGGCTGACATCGACCAACGGCGGCACCTCCGGAGCCGCGAGCTTCTTGTAGGCCGCGAGCAGGGACTTTCGGCTGAGCGCGTTCGCGAACCGTCGCACCACCGGTTGCTGCAGAAGCATCGACCGGGCGATGTGGTTGGTCATGGCGACGAACGCCTGCCGCCCCTCGGGGGTGGAGAACGCCCGATGCAGGAACTCCTGTTGCGCGCTGGTGAACTCCCGCCCGTCGGGATCGACGTGGCCGACCGGGTTGTTGTCGACGTAGCTGTAGGGCTGGAGGGCCATCGGGTCGTCGATCGCCGCCGCCGGTGACGGCTGCATGGCGGGGTCCGGTGAGATGAACTGGTCCAACGTCGGGTCGTAGTACCGCGCGCCGTAATACGACAGCTGGGTGACGCTGCTGTAAGGGTGCGAGGTGTAGAGGTGGGCGATCACGTGTGGATCGCTGACCTCGTCGACCCACGGCGCCCCGGTCGCGAAGTACTCCAGGTGCTCGAACAGTCTGCCCTGGGAGTCGGTGACGTATGCGGTGCTCCCGTTGAGGTCGCCGTGGTAGTAGTACAGCGCACTACCGCCCGGCAGGTCGGGGTCGACGTCGCGCTGGGCCACTCTCTGCGAGCCGACCAGCACGGTCTTCACGATCCTCGAACCGTTGACGACGGTGTAGTAGGGGTTGACCGTCGTGGTCACGCCCCCCGGACCGTAGCTGACCACCTGGTTGCCCTGGTCGTCGTAGCGGTAACGCGTGGCCTGCCCGTTCGTGGTGACGCTCTGCAGCCGGCCCGCGTCGTCCCAGGCGAGGGTACGGCGCTCGTGGCTGGCATCGTTGGTCCAGCCGACCTGGTTGCCGTTGGGGTCATAGCTGTAGTGCGTGCCGCTCGACGGGGAGTGACCACTGCCCTTGCCGTTGCTCTGGCCCGAGAGGGTGCCGCCGCCGGCGACCTGGTCCACCGCGTTCGGCTGGGTGCCGTCGTAGCCGTAGGCCCAGTCGTGGCTGGTCGCCGCCTGAAGCTGGCTGGAGCCGCCCGGCTCGGTGATCGTGTCGGTCTGGTGGTTGGTGAGAATGTCGCCCAAGGAGTCGTAGGTCAGCGAAAGCGCGTACGTGCGGGTGTCGTCCGGTGCGTAGTGGTAGGTCCCGGTCGCGCCGGTCAGCCGGTAGAGGTCGTCGTAGGTGAAGCTCTGCGAGCTCGGGCCGCCGTACTGCGACGCCGGCGGCACCGGCACGGAGTTCTTCTCGCCGACGACGTTGCCGACCTTGTCGTAGGTGTAGCTCTGGTCCTGGAAGGTGCCGTCGGTCCCGGATGCCGTGATACGCGTGAGCAGCTGGTTCGTAGGGCCGTACTCATAGCCGGTGGTCGTCTGGTTGCCGTCGGATTGACGCACCTGGTGACCGAACTTGTCGTACTGGATCCCGGAGACGTACTGCTCCGTCTGGTTGCCGTCCGCGCCTGCCACCGCGTCGACCAGGCCGCCGAACCCGTAGTCGTAGGTCAGCTTCTCCCCGTCGGGGTAGGTGAGGGTGTGCAGCCTTCCCCAGGTGTCGTGCTCGAAGGCAGTCGCGTAGGTGGCCTGTGGCTGGGCGTGGATCGCGTTGACCGTGTCGGCCTCGTTGGTGACCAGGCCGAGCCGTCCGTACTGGTACTCCTGCTCACCGGCCTGGTCGACCACCTTGACGACCCGACCGGCTCCGTTGTGCGCCGCGCCGGGCCCACCGTAGGTGTAGGTGACGTCGTTGCCCGGGTCGTCGGGGTAGCTGATCTTGGCCAGGTGCGTGTAGTCGTAGTCGAACCGGGTCGACGGGGACTTCTTCGCTGCCCGTTCGTCGGCGGTCTGCTCGGCGACGAGGTGCGAGGCCAGGTCGTAGGTCATCGTGGTCAAGCCGGAGTCGGGGCTGTCGACCGACGTCTGGCGGCCGAGGTCGTCCCAGGTCAGCTTCGTGGTGTTGCCCTGGTCGTCGGTGACCGAGACGAGCTGGTTGAGCGGGTCGTACCGGTAGTCGGTCCACACCGGAGTGGTCCCGTCCATCCGGGCGACACCGGTGACCTGCTGTCGGACGTCGCTGTAGGTGACCGTCTTGTGGTGCAACGGGTCGGTCGCGGTGGTGCGGAACTCGGTCTGGCCGCGGTGGTCCGCGCCGAAGTCGTAGACCCAGCTGGTCACGGTTCCGCTCGGGGTGACGTGCCGGGTCAGCCGGTCCAGCACGTCGAAGGTGTTCTGCGCGGGGGGCTCGGAGTCCATCGTCGGGTCGAACCTGCCCGGGGCGCCGAGCGGCTCGGTGGTCGGGTAGTACTGCGCAATCGTTCGGCCGAGGAAGTCCAGAACGGTGCGGCCCGAGACCACCATCACCTGGTCGGGCGCGGACTGCGGGCCGGTGGCGACCGTGGCGTCGTGCTTGGTCTGCACCGTCCGGTCGAGCCCGTCGACGAGGGTGACGGTGTCCAGGGACCCCCCGTGCAGCGGGTCGACCGCATGCGCCTCCGCCCACGGCAGCGACGCACAGGGATAGCCACAGGGGTGGTACTCGAAGGAGATCGTGGGCGTCCCGCCGACGTGCTGGTCCGGGCCCCAGACGGACGCGAGCCGGCCCTGATCGTCGTACTCGTAGTGGGTGGTGTTGTCGTTCGCATCGGTGGTCGACGCGATCGCACCGAACCGGGGGTCGTAGGTCGCCGAGGAGGCGTAGCCGAAGCTGTCGGTGGTCCCCGAGACGTAGGTGTGCGTGGCGTCGTCGTATGCGTAGTCGACCTCGTAGGACTGATGGTTGGCGTCGGCCGGATAGGTGATCGACTTGACGTTGTAGTAGTCGTCGTAGGTGATCTCGGTGTCGGCGGTGGAACCGTCCGCGAGGTACTGGGAGATCGACTCCGGCGCGCCCAGATCACACGGCACCGAGGCCCTCTGCCGACGCAGCACCGCACCATCGGAGTCGGTCACCGTGATGTCGGTCGGGACGTCGAAGACGTTGGTGTCCGGACAGTCGGTGTAGGTCACGTCGACGGTCACCGCGTTCTGCGGACCGTCGCCGCTGTCGGCGATCCTCGTCGGGTTGCCGTGCGCGTCGTACCGGTAGCTCGCCGAGGTCGTCTTGCCGGGCGTGTCCTGGCCCCAGTAGTACTGCTGCGTTGTCCGGGACAGCTCGGGGAAGATGGTGTCCAGCCCGAGGCTCTGCGCCTGCGCCTGGGGCACGTCGTTCCCGGTGTCGACATCGTGCAGGGTGTAGTCGTTCTCGGTGCGGATCTGGTCGGCCCCCGCCCCGTCCTCCACCGTCTCGCTCGTCAGCAGTCCGTGGTCGTAGTAGTCGTCGTTGGCGTAGGTGTCGACGATCCGGCGGTAGGTCTTGCCCGTCTGGGGGTCGACCTGGTCCGTCGTCACGGTGCCGAACCCGTAGGTCTCGCGCTCCTCCGGGTCGTAGACGTTGTCGCGATACGAGTACGTCGTGACCTGGGTGCCGGCGCTCGGCTTCGGCGTGTTGTCGTGCACGGTGACCTTGCTCATCGCCCAGATCGACGCGGGCGCCGAGGTGGTGTTGCCCTTGCGCTGGTAGTCGATCGTGAACGATCCACCGAGCGGGCGGTCGACCGTGCGAAGGAGGTTCGTCGTCCCGGTGTTGTTCAAGGCGACATCGACGGAGTCGTCGGCGGTGCTGGACAGGTCGTCGGGGTAGCCGTCACCGTTGATGTCGCGGATCTGCAGCTCCTGGCGCGACATCGACCGGCTGTAGTCGAACCCGGGGTTGATGATGATGTAGCAGGCCGGCTCGAAGTCGGGCGGGATGACACAGGTCGGGATTCCGATCGTGAAGTAGCCGCCGCCGCCGATGTGCGCGCTCGTGCTCGTGGACACCTGGGAATCCACGCCGTCGACAGGGCTCGACGTCATCGCACCGTGCCAGACGACCGACGAGGCGAACCCGTCGCCGGTGTTGACGGCGACGTACATCTCTCCACCACGGTCGGTGACGTAGTCGGCGAGCCCATCACCGTTGACGTCGACCAGCACTCCGTCGTCCTGGTCCGCCTCGAGTCCGCCGTTGACCCCACCGCTGACGCCGAAGTCGCCGTCGTTGAATCCCACCGACGCTCCGCCACTGGCCGAGGCGCTGGAGCCCTTCTGGGTCACGGCGTCGTCGCTCCACTTCACCGGGTCCGCGAAGCTGTAACCGAGGTTGAACGCCACCTTCATCGTGCCGCCCTTGTCGGTCGAGACGCGGTCGGGCAGGCCATCGCCGTTGACGTCGACCAAGTCAGTGTTGACCAGGTCCCCGGTCGCGTCGTCGCTGTGGTTGGTGCTGCCCTGGCCATAGCTGCCGCTGACGCCGAGGCTGAGCTTGGAGCCGCCGTCGGACTCCTCCTCCGGCGGATCCCCGTCCGGCTCAGCGCCACTGGTGCCCGCGCCGCGCCGACTCACGGCCGAGCCCTCACCCGGCGCCGCGGCGGCGGACTCCTCGCCCGCGGCATCGCTCGAGCCCACTGCGCCACCCGAGCTCGCCGGTCGGGACGCGAGTGCATTGCTCCTGCCCGCACCCTCCGGTTCCGCCTCGGCCGCCCCTGATCCGCTCGAGGCCGGCTTGCGGGCATTCCCGGAGCTCGGCTGTGCCTGTTGCGGCGCGTTGGTGTTGCCCTTCGCGTCGGAGCTGAACTTTGCGGCGGTGCCCGACAGGCCGAACGACCACGCGGTCGAGTGGCCCTGCCGGACCGAGTCCCCGGTCAGCCCATGCGGTGTGGTGCCCGAGGGGTCGAGCGCCCCCGTGGAGTCGGTGTACTGGATCGAGCCGTTGCCCACCACGTCGGGGAAGCCGTCGCCGTTGAGGTCCAGCTCGTCGATGAGGCCGTCACTGGAGCCCCATGAGAACGACCCGCCCAATCCCGCGAGATCGGCTGCGATCGCGTCCTGCTGGTCCTCGCTGACCTGGGTGACCGCGCTGGCACCGGCGAAGTCGGCGGCCGAGGGCACGCTGACGTAGTCCTGCCCCAGCCGCGAGCTCTCCATCGTTCCCGCACGCACCCAGGTCTCGTCCTTGTTGCCGAGCCACTGGTCGGGCACCTGCGCCGGCGGGTCCTCCAGGGTGTCCAGGTGCGCCGGGCTCGGCGCGAGCGGCCAGGCCTTCGCCTGGGTGGGGTCACTCTTGCCGACTCCGACGAAGCCCTGGTCGGGGTTGTAGTTCTGGGTCGGGTAGGGATGGTCGTTCGTGTTGTCCTTGTTCTGACCGGGGCTGCCGAGGTCGGGGTGGTAGTAGTCGTTCTCGTTGGGGTAGTCGCTGGTGTCCACCACCAGGCGCGTCTCGTCCATGGGTGCGTCGGCACTGGTGTCGCCGCCGTTGTAGGTCGCGCTCGCCCAACCGCGGTAGGGCTGGGCGAAGAGCCCCTTGCCGGTGATCCGGTCCTGGTCCGAGTCGCCCGCATCGTAGGTGCCATGCACGGGCACCTCGTGGCTACCAGCCATGCCCTGCGTGATGTCGTCAGAGAGCCGGGGATCGGCGACCGAGAAGTCGTAGAAGACCGTGTCATCCTTGCCAAGATCGAACGAGATCGGCTCCCACCCGGTCGCGGCCTTGTGGATGCAGGGCCGGGTGCTCGCGTCGAGAACGTCCTCGACGCGACAACCGGTGACCAGACCCTTCTCGACCGTCATGGTCTCCTTGCCCAGCAGCCGGTTCGCCGTCTTGACCGTGAAGACGATGTCGCCGGATGGATGGCCGGCAAGGGGCGTCGGCTGCGCAGGCGATTTCACCACGGCCGCGTCCGCATTCATCGTGGCAGGGGTCTTCGGGGTGACCGGTTGCTTCTTCTCCGGGTCAAGGGACTCACCGGTGTCGGGCGAGGCGATGGTCGAGCGCGGGTAGACGTCGATGCTGTACGGCGGATTGAGCTGCACCTGGTAGTGACCCTCGGTGTCCTTGACCGCGAGCGGGCCCCCGTCCTTGGTGACTCCCGAGGTGTAGTAGAGGCTGGGCTCCCACTGCAGTCTGGACAGGTCGATGCGCGAGGCCACCGCTACGTGCAGCTCGAGCCGTTCGCCCTCATCCACGTGCACGGCGGTGGGCAGCGCTATCGAGCCGGACTGGGACGCCAGCAGCGTCTTGCTGAACAGCACGGTGGGAGTCGTCAGCGGGTTGTCCCCCGTGCCGGTGTCCAGCAGCTCCAGGGTGACGTCGTCGCTGGTGGGCCGCTTGTGCAGGTCGCCTGCGAACGCGACCGTGCCGGTGAAGGGCATGGTGACCTGCATGTCCTGGCGACCCGCGACGGTGAAGTCCCTCCCGGCGTCGAAGCTGTAGACCGGCAGTCCGTTGGCATCGGCAGTCGAGAGCGACCGGCCGACATAGGTGATCGTGGGATCCCACGCCACCGCGTCGTACTTGCCGTCGTAACCGGACTCGGTGCGGAAGTAGATCCGGTCACCGGCGTCGACGTGGATGTCGCCGACCGCTGAGTCGGGAGGCGTCATGCCGGTGGTGTCGTCCGGCGCCAGGTGGTGGGACCAGACGGTGGCACCGTTGTGCTGGATCGCGACGGTCACGCCGTCCGCGGTGTCGTAGGAGGACGGCGGGGCCTGCTCCATCGCGGCCCGGCCTGCGATCGCGATCGTCCCGGCGTACGGCGCGACCCAGCGGCGCACCGCGTCGACCAATGGCGAGGCGGCCAACTCGTGCTGGTAGATGGACTTCAGCTCGGGCATCAGCGCGCCGGCGTCGACCTGGCTGCTGCGGATCGGAACCCGCGTCGTGCTGCTGTCCGACGTGAACGTCGGCACGCCGTCGACCAGGTGGTCGAAGAGGACGTGGCCGTCGTGGACCAGGTCGGGGAGCCCGTCGTTGTTGACGTCGATGAAGTAGACGCTGCTGTCGGTGAAGGTCCAGGAGTGGTTGTAGAGCAGGGACACGCCGATGTGTGCCTCCGGCCCCACCGTCACTGCGTTGGAGGACTGCTGGCCCAGCGTGTCGAGGGTCGCCAGCGGCTTCGCGTCGCCGAACACCGTGCCGCCGTCGGGCCCGGACTGGTTGATCCGGTACTTGATCTCGTCGCCGGTCTCGAAGACCTTGTCGGGAAGGCCGTCACCGTTGATGTCCTCCATCGCGAGCGTGTCGGTGGAGTCGACGTGGTTGTAGTCGAGGTTCACCCCCACCGAGCCGTCCTTCTCGGGCTCGAGCGGGTTGAAGCCCAGGTAGATGTGGCCGTCGTAGCTGTTCGAGAAGCCACCGCTCAGGGCGCTGGGGTCCTCGAGCCCGGTGATGGCGGAGTTCGCGACGTGGTCGGAGCCGGTGTCCCAGGTCGAGCCGCGCGCGAACCCGTTGTAGCTGTGGTCGTCGCCCTTGACGTTGTCGTAGTAGTGGAACTCGTGCCTGTTGAAGACATGTCCCTGCGAGTCGTCCTCGGTGATCGAGCTCAACAAGGTCTTGGCGAACTCGCCCTGTTCGTAGTCCAGCCGGTAGCGACGGACCATGGTCCCTTGGTAGTTCACCGTGATGCTGTGCAGCAGGCGGCCGGTGACCTCGAGCGCGCCACCACGGGCATCGGTGAGCACGTCGGGTCGCGGCGTCGTCCCGGACACGTAGCGGGTGAGTGCGAGCTCGACCGAGTACGCGCCCGGCTCGATCGCATCGCCCGTGTCGTGGAGGTCGTAGTCGATCCGGGTGAGGTACAGCTGGGAACCGGTGGTGCTGCTCTCGGCTGTCACCGGATCGTTGATCGAGGTGTACTGGTAGTTGGTGACGTTGCCGTCGAAGTCCTCGACCACGGTCAGCGGCCACTTGTAGATCCCGTTCGGAGACTCCAGCACCTGCGAACGGTCCAGGCTCGCGGTCAGCTTGCCGCCGACGTACCTGAGCTGAGCACCGAAGTAGAAGTGCGTCGCGTCCTGGTCGACCACCTCCCACCAGTAGTTCGTCGGACTGTCGCCATGACGAGTGATCGTGTAGAAGTCGCCTTCGACCCGCTCGTGGAAGGTCCGCTCCGCCGTGCGGGGCAGCAGAACGTGGCGGTGCGCGAGCGGCGTCAGCTCATTGCCGTCGAAGTCGTAGCTCTCGCTCTCGCCGCTCCTGTCATAGCGCGGAACGCCCCAGCGGGTGTCGACCGCGATTGCCTGCGTCGAGAGGTCCCAGCCGACGCCCAGCCACCCGTCGGCACCGCTCGAGTCGTAGGTGATCGAGAGGTTGGGCTGGCTGTCATTGCGCCCCGGGGGGACCTGGATCGGGTAGGCGAGCCGTGCGGCCCCCTGCTCGTTGGGAACCGGTGGGTCGATGAGCGAGATCTGCGCGCCCGGGTCGGCCGACTGCTCGGCAGCGAGGGAGTCGGGATCGGTCGAGGTCGTGGGCGTGCCCTGGTCGGGCAGCGCGAGCAGGGAGCCGATCTCGGCCGGTGGCGGGTCGGCATGGGCAGCAGTGGGCATCAGAACGATGCCGACCGAGAGGACCGAGACGACAGCCACCAACATCAAGCGCCACGAGCGCATGTTCAGTTCGCTTTCCCGAGGGCGTCTCGCGACCCATGCACCCGCCGTCCCCGCCGCGGCGCTCCCGACGGATTCGGACGCTAGTTCATACCAGCCCTACCTGTCTCCGAAATGCCGGAACTGGTCGCACCCCGGTGGCGCGCGCAAAAGCACGGCGGCCGCCCCTGGGGACGACCGCCGTGCTCGGTGCGAGGACTCAGCGGGTCTCGCGGTGCTCGGTGTGCTTGCGGCAACGCGGGCAGAACTTCTTCAGCTCCATGCGGTCCGGGTCGTTGCGGCGGTTCTTCTTGGTGATGTAGTTGCGTTCCTTGCAGTCAACGCACGCCAAGGTGATCTTGGGGCGGACGTCGGAGCTCTTGCTGGCCACGGTGCTGCCTTCTTCCTGCTTGCTGCCGGGCCGGTGCTGGCCCGAGGTGGACCCTGGGTTTCGGGGTCCGTCTGGCGGTCGTTGCTGCGTAGCGGGGGCGGGACTCGAACCCGCGACACCACGATTATGAGCCGTGTGCTCTAACCACCTGAGCTACCCCGCCACAGGAACATCGCCGGGCGTGGCGTCATTCCCAGAGCCCCTTTACGGAATCGAACCGTAGACCTTCTCCTTACCATGGAGACGCTCTGCCGACTGAGCTAAAGGGGCGCGGCCCACGGGAGTCCCACGGGCCGACGTGAAGGATACACAGCCGCGAGGGGATACATGAAATCGGAACTGCCGGCAGGGTTCTACCTCCCGCGCGAGGGCGGCGAGGGCGCCCGGGAGCACTTCGAGTCGACCTCCGCGACGGCCGGACCGTGGAGCAGGAAGGCCCAGCACGGCGGTCCGCCGGCCGCTCTTCTGGGGCGCGCGCTGGAGCGGCTGGAGCCCCAGCTGGACCGCGTCCTGGGCCGGTTCAGCATGGACCTCCTCGGCCCCGTCCCGGTCGGCCCGGTGTCCGTCGAGGCGCGCGTGCTGCGCCCGGGGCGATCGGTCTCGCTGCGCGAGGCGGTCCTGTACGACGACGTGGCCGGTCGTCCGGTGGCGATCGGCCGGGCGTGGGCCCTCCCCCGCGCCGAGCCACTCCCCCACCGGCTTCCGGGCCTCACCCACGGTCCCGACCAGGCCGGGAGATCGAGCCACCGGCGTCCTGGTCACGGGGCTATCTCGACGCGATCGAGTGGCGCTGGATCACCGGGTCGATCGGCGAGCCCGGGCCCGCGGTGGTGTGGATGCGTCCGCGGCTCCCGCTGCTGCCCGGCGAGGAGATGAGCCCGTGGCAGCGACTGCTGTGCTGCGCCGACTCCGCCTCCGGGGCATCGGCACGACTCGACCCGGCCGAGTGGGCGTTCCTGAACACCGAGCTGACCGTGCACCTGGTCCGGCCGCCACGCACCGACTGGATCTGCCTCGACGCGGTCACCGAGATCTCCGGCAACCTCCGGCTCGCCACCGCGACGATCCACGACGACAGCACTGCCGATCTCGTCGGCCGGTCGGCCCAGCAGCTGCTGGTGACCGAGATCAGGCGCTGACCGCGTCCTGGATCCGCGCGAACGGTCGCGCCTGCTCGACCTCATAGGCCAGCTGGAGCAGCCGGCGCTCACGCCCCATCCCGGCCGCCAGCTGGATCCCGATCGGAGTGCCCTCGGCGCTGGTCGCGAACGGGAGCGAGATGGCCGGGTCACCGGTGGCGTTCTGCATCGGCGTGAACCCGACCCAGCCCAGGAGACGATCCATCACGACGTCGTACGGCAGCGTCGGGTCGAGGTAGCCGATCCGGGGCGTGACGTGGCTCAGCGTCGGGGTCAGCACCGCGTCGTACTGCCGGTAGAGGCGACGCGAGCTGATCGTCGAGGCACGCAGACGGGCGATCGCGAGAGGCACCCGGGGCAGGTGTCGCAGGACGTAGGCACAGAAGCCCCGCGTCAGCGGCTCGGTCCGGCGCCAGTCGAACGACGGACCGAAGGTGTGCCGTCCGGTGGCGTTGAGGACGAGGAACAGCAATCCGTAGTAGACCTTGAAGTCGCCGACGAAGTAGTCCGGGACCGGTACGTCGATCTCCTCGACGTGATGGCCCATCGACTCCAGCAACGCTGCCGCGGATCGGACCGCCTCGGCGGTCTCGGCGTCGCTCCGGGTGAAGACGGAGTCCACCACGAGCGCGATCCGGCGCCGCTTGCGGCCCGGCCCGACGACGTCCCCGACCGGAGGCAGCCGGAGGTTGCGGAAGAGCCGCTCGGTCTCACGGAGGTAGGCCGCGGTGTCGCGGACCGAACGTGTCACCACTCCGTCGGCCACCACCCGGACCGGCATCTGGCGGGTCATCGCATCCTGCGGGACCCGGCCACGGCTCGGCTTGAGCCCGACCAGGCCGGTGGCCGCGGCCGGGATCCGGATCGACCCACCGCCGTCGTTCGCGTGCGCCAGGGGCACCACCCCGGAGGCGACCAGCGCGGCAGATCCGGCCGAGCTCGCCCCGGAGGAATGCTCGGGACTCCACGGGTTCCGCACGGTCCGCCCCGGCGACTCCGCGCTGGCCGAGATGCCGAACTCCGAGAGCTGGGACTTGCCGAGGTTGACCGGGCCGAGTCGGAAGAACGTGGCCGCGAAGTCGCCGTCCGCGGCGGCGGGCGTGGCGCGGAAGGCTGTGGTGCCGTGCTGGGTCGGCAGGCCGGCGACGTCACTGTTGTCCTTGACGAAGGTGGGCAGGCCCGCGAAGTACCCGGTCGCCGCACCGGCGGACGCGTCGAGCAGGCGGGCGCGCTGCCGGGCCCGGTCGAAGTCGGGACAGGCGATCGCACCGAGAGGTCCGGCGACCCGCTCGGCTCGGGCGATCGCTGCCTCCACCAGTTCCGAGGGCGACACCCGGCCGCTGCGCAGCTCCGCGACCAGGCCGACCGCGTCATGGTCGCCGAGGGCATCGTCGCCGAAGGCGTGCAGGCGGGTCCGGGCCAGGTCGGGGCTGCGTGACATGCGGGTCAACCTATCGGCCGCGCGCGCCCGGCCGACGCGCCTGACACAATGCGGCCAGACCTCGCCAGTGATGACCCGGGAGCCCCGATGAAGAAGCCTCAGCGGACCGTCACCGCCCTGTGCCTGGTCGTGCTCGGGGCGCTCCTCGCCGTGCTGCTCGCCGGCTGCGGCTCCTCGAAGCCCGACCTGACGAAGCTCTCGGTGCCGGCGCTGTTCCACAAGGCCTCGGCCGCGGTGGCCAAGAAGAAGTACATCTCGCTGAGCGGACGCATCGCATCGAGCAACGGCCTGGCCGGCACCGGCCTCGACCTGCACTACGTCGACGGCGACTCGTACGGCGAGATCACCCTGGGCAACGGTGCCCAGCTGCGGATCGAGAGCGTCGGTGGCAAGACCTGGTTCAAGCCCAACGCCGCGTTCTGGCGGGCGCAGATGGGCAAGGATGCCGCGGCGATCCTCAGGGTGATCGCGGGACGGTGGATCCTGGCCAACCCCGACAACGCGAACTTCGGCCAGGTGCTGCAGCTGGCCAGCCGCGACTTCATCGCCAAGCAGGTGCTCGACCCGAAGATCCCCGCCGCCAAGGGGTCGGTGACCACAATCGCCGGCACCGACTGCATCCCGCTCCGGCTCAAGGCCGGCACGCTGTATCTGAACGCGAGCACGGCGCTGCCGGTGCGCGTCGCCGGAACCGGGAAGTCGGGCAGCGGCGCCGCCGACTTCAGCTACGCGAAGGTCAGCGCGCCCATCGCTCCGACGGCCAAGCAACAGGTGGACCTGAGCTCGCTGACCGGCCAGTGATCGCGTGGGGGGGCGCCGCACGTGCGGTCGACAGCGCCTCAGCCGCTCGCCCGCCGGTGACAGCCCAGGAGGTGGGTGTCGATCAGGCCGGTGGCCTCCATCAGCGCGTGCATCGTGGTGGGGCCGACGAAGGTGAACCCACGCTTCTTCAGGTCGCGGGACAGCGCCGTCGACCCGGCGCTGAGCGTGGGCAGGTCAGCCGTCGTCACCGGCTGCGGCTGGACCTTGGGCGCGTAGCCGGAGACGAATGCCTCGAGGCCGCCCTCCTCGCGCAGCGCCACGGCGGCCCGAGCGTTGACCAGCGTCGCCGCGATCTTGGCCCGGTTGCGCACGATGCGAGGGTCGGCCATCAGACGGGCCGCATCGCTGTCGTCGTACGTCGAGACCACGTCGACGTCGAAGCCGGCGAACACCTCGCGGAACGCGGGTCGCTTGGCCAGGATCGTGGACCAGGAGAGACCGGATTGGAAGGCCTCCAGGGTGAGCCGCTCGAAGAGCGCGCTCTCGCCACGCACCGGACGGCCCCACTCCTGGTCGTGGTAGTCCCGCATCGGTCCCGGCGCCGCCGCCCAGGGGCAGCGGGCCAGCCCGTCCTCGCCGACGACGGCCGCGCTCGGCACCCGGATCGCCATCGTCAGCTCCGAGGCCGCAGTCGCGCGTTCGGGAGTGCCGGTGCGGGCAACGGCGGGAGCGGATCGTCGACCGGGAGCGTGAAGCGCTCCGACGAGCCGCCGTCGAGCAGCCGCTGCCAGTCCGCGCGGTAGCCGGCGATGTCGTCGTGGTCGCGTCCGATGAAGTTCCACCACATGACGATCTCCTCGCCGAGCGGCTCCCCGCCGATCACCATCAGCCGGGTGGCGCCGACGGCCTCGAGCGCGAGGGCCGAGCTGCCCGTGCCGACGTACCCGAGCTCGTTCGCGGCGACCGGCCCGCCGTCGACCAGCAAGCGGCCGCGGTCCACGAGGAAGCCGTGCTCGTGTGCCGGATCCACCGGCAGGGACAGGCGCGCACCGTCCTCGAGGGCGAGCTCGGCGCCGACGAGCGGACTGTGCACGCGCACCGGGGAGGTACAGCCGAGCAGCGCGCCGATGAACACCCGGGCCGTCCACCCCTCGCCCCGGACCGGCTCGGGCCGATGGTGCTCGAAGTCGGGCTCGGTGTCGCGACTGTGCTCGGGCAGCGCGATCCAGAGCTGGCAGCCGTGCAGCACCGCAGCGTCGGGCGTGGAGTACTCCGAGTGGCTGATCCCGCGGCCGGCCGTCATCAGGTTCAGGGCGCCGGGACTGACCGTGGCCCGGTGCCCGGCGGAGTCACGGTGCTCGATCGTCCCGGCGAAGAGCCAGCTGACCGTGCTCAGCCCGGTGTGGGGGTGCGGCGGGAGCACCATCGGCTCCGCCTCGGCGAGGTCGTCGGGCCCGTAGTGGTCCACGAAGCACCACGCCCCGATGAGGCTGCGCTGGCGCTGCGGCAGGGTGCGCCGCACCGTCATCGCCCGCGGCCCACCCAGCGGCACGTCACGGGGGCTCAGGATCTCCATGACGGTGGAGTCTGCCACCAGCGCGCTGCGCCTGCGCGCCGGTCGACGACCGTCCGGCGAGGCCACCGCCGGTCTTGAACCGAGTCGGCGGCGGGCGCACACTCGAGGTACGGGGCTCTGCCACCCGGGAGGCTGACATGCACGCGACGCTCGACATCTCCACCGACGCCACCCACGACGTCCTGCGACGCCGGCTGCGCAAGGCGATCGCCGGACACTCGGTGGCCCAACACTCCCGCGGCGAGTACCCCGCCACCGACGACTTCCTGTCCAGCACCTCGCGGCACCTGGCCGCGGTGAGCGCCGCGATCGTCCCGGCCGCACGCAAGCAGCTCGATGACGGTGCCGAGCGCGCGAAGGAGCTCGTGCAGCAGTCGCGGCACCTCGAGCTGGCCATGGCCAAGCTCAAGGCCCGGCTGTACGGCGAGGCCCACGTCGCCCAGATCACCTGGGGCGAGCTGTGGACCGACGCGCGCGACGAGCTCGAGCGCACCTTGGAGCTGGAGCGCCGGCTCGTCGACGACCTGCTCGCCCGGCTCGACGACGACCACGCGGACGAGCTCGCCGGACGGCTCTACCACGCCGAGCTGCATGCGCCGACCCGTCCACACCCCTACGCCCCGCACGTCGGGCTCACCGGCAGGGTGGCACGTCGCGTCCTGACCACGGTCGACCACTTCTGGGACACGACCGAGGGCCGGATGGTGCCCGAACCGGTCCGGCCGCGCGACCACACCCACGACGGGCTGCTGACCCACTACCTGCTCGCTGACCCTGACCCGGTGCCGGAGGGCGAGGAGCAGGCGGACTGAGCCTGTGCCGGCTCAGCCGCCGGTGCGCTTGTCGTAGTTGGCACGCGCCGCCAGGTCCGGCTCGGTGAACACCTTGTCGAGCCCGAACTTCGCGCGCAGCCACGGCTTGGCCCGTGCGGGCGTCATCGTCCAGTTCGCGGCACTGAACGTCAGCGCGCGCGGCACCACCCGAAGCGCCTTCGGGGCGACGAACATCTCCACCACCGCTGCAGCGACGTCCTCCGGCTCGACCGGCTTCATCATCGTGCCCGGGGTGGTCCCTGCGATCAGCTCAGTGTTGGTGAATGTCGGCAGCACCGCGGTCACCCGGATCCCCTGCTCGGCGAGCTCGCCGTCCAGGGACTCGCTGAACGCCAGCACCGCCGCCTTGGTCGCGGAGTAGACGGCCGTGCCGGGCGTCGGGATCCGTCCGGCCAGCGAGGCGATGTTGACGATCGTGCCGCCGCGCCCCATCCGGGCGGACGCCTCGTAGCAGCCGTACACGACGCCGCGCAGGTTGACGTCGACCTGAGCGAGCTGCCGCTCGAGGGGTACGTCGTGCATCCGGCCGATCACCATGAAGCCCGCATTGTTGACCAGCCCGTCGAGGCCGCCGTACTCACTGACGACGGAGTCCAGGAAGCCGGCGAAGGACTCCTGGGAGGACACGTCCAGGCGCAGGGCGAGCCCGCCGTACTCCTGGGCACGGCGACCGGCCAGCTCGAGGTCGAGGTCGCCCACGACGACGGACGCTCCCGCGGCGGTGAGTGCCGTCGCGGTCGCCGCGCCGATGCCGCGGGCGCCTCCGGTGACCGCGATGACCTTGCCCGACAGTGGCTTCACGAGCGACTCCTTCGGTTGCGGAAGCGTACGGCGGCCAGCCGCGCGCTCAGGCCTGCAGCGCCGGCGGCGAGGAAGGCCTTCGGCTTCGCAGGGTACGGCGTGGCCCGGCGCTGCGCAGCGATCGTCTGCGCCTCGGTGTAGCGGAGCAGGCCGTCGGGTCCGTGGCGGCGCCCGACCCCGCTCGACTTCATGCCGCCCATCGGCGCCGCGACCGAGGCGATCGCCGAGACGTACCCGTCGTTGATGTTGACCGAGCCGGCCTGGATGCGCGCCGCGAGTCGGCGCGCGGCGGGCAGGTCGGTCGACCAGATGCTCGCAGACAGGCCGTACTCGCTGTCGTTGGCGCGGGTGAGTGCATCCTCGTCGTCGACCACCGGGTGGACCGCCACGACCGGCCCGAAGGTCTCCTCCTCGTGCACCGTCATCGAGGGATCGACGTCGACGAGGACGGTGGGCTCGTGGAAGAGCGGACCGAGGTCGGGACGGGCGTGTCCGCCGGCGACCACGTGGGCCCCCTTGGCGATCGCGTCGTCGACGTGTGCGCGGGTGGTGGCGAGCTGGGCCGCAGAGGTCAGCGATCCCATCTCGTAGGTGTAGTCGTAGGCGGCGCCGACACGGACCGCGTCTGTCGCCCGCGCGAAGGCTGCGACGAACTCGTCGAAGCGCGCCTCGTGGACGTAGATCCGTTCGATCCCGATGCAGATCTGACCGGCGTTGGAGAAGCACGCCTGCACCGCCCCGGTGACGGCAGCGGCCAGGTCGGCATCGGCGCGCACGATCATCGGGTTCTTGCCGCCCAGCTCCATCGAGGTGGACACCAGCCGCTCGCCGCACGCGGCCGCGAGTCGACGACCCGTCGCGGTCGACCCGGTGAACGCCAGGTGGTCGACCTCGTCGATCAGCGCGGGGCCGATCACCGGCCCGGGGCCGGCGACCACCTGCCACAGGTCGTGCGGCAGACCGGCTTCGTCGGCAAGCGCCCGAGCGGCCAGCAGTGACAACGGTGCCTGGGAGTCCGCCTTGCTGATCACCGCGTTGCCGGCCAGCAGTGCCGGGACGACGTCCCCGACCGCCAGGAAGAGCGGGTAGTTCCACGGCGCGATCACCCCGACCAGGCCCTTGGGCCGGTGACCGACGACCGTGCGCACCAGTCCCGGTGTCCCGGACCGGACGCGCCTGTCGGCGAGCAGCTCGTCCGCTGTGCCGGCGTACTGCGCGGTGACCGCTGGAAGGCCGAGCAGCTCGATGGCCGCGTGCACCCGCGACTTGCCGGTCTCCCACTGCACCACGTCGAGCAGTCGGTCCTTGCCGTGGAGCACCAGCTGGGCGAAGCGCACCATCGTGCGGACCCGGTCGCTGACGGGACGCGCGGCCCACTCGGTCTGGGCGACCCGGGCGCGGACGGCGGCCTCGGCGACGTCGACGGCGGTCGACTGCGGCACGTCGGGCAGCGGGCAGCCGGTGAACGGCGCCGTGGCGCGGGCCGTCGCGCCCCCCGACGACCGCACCCATCGCAGCAGGGAGTCGACGTAGCGAGCGTCGACCCGCGGCGGGACGTCCACCCCGGAGGCGATCGCGGTCATCGCGCCGCCTCCCGGGCGAACGCGCGTGCGGCGATCGGATGCATCCGCAGCCGGGCCGGCAGTCGGCGTACCGCCGGCTGCATCCGTCGGGCGACCGCAGCCACGCGTCGGTAGCGACGCTCGCGATCCGCGTCCCAGGGAAGACCGAGGATCTCCCGGCCGCGGGGAGGCATCCCGCCGATCGACAGCGACGAGCTCATCGCGTTGATCGGTCCTCGGACGACGGCCCACACCCATGGGCGCACCCGCCGGGGCCGCGGCCAGCCCTTGGTGGTGTAGCCCATGCCGTACGCCGCGGTCCGGTGCCGCACCAGCTGCTCGTCGAGCATGGCGTCGAAGTAGGCCTCGAACTCCGCCCAGGTGCGCGGGATCCGACCGGCACAGCGCGGCAGGTCACGTGGCTCGCTCACGCCGTAGCGGTGGTACCAGGTCACGTGCTCGCCGATGATCTGATCCTTCTCGTCCCGGCTCAGCGGCCGGATGAAGGTCTCGGTCGCCACCACCATGCTCTCGACGAAGCAGGCGTGCGCCCAGTAGTAGGTGTACGGGTTGAGCGCGCTGTACGGCGTACCGTCCGGCAGCCTGCCCTTGATCGCGGTGTGGAAGTCGCGGACCCGGTGACCCGTGGCGGCTCCGGTGCCGTCGTCGCCATACAGCGTGCCCATGATCGGCGGGATGCTGCGCGCCAGCCTGGCCGCGGTGTCGGCGAACCAGACCGAGTGCTCCTCGACCCCCTGCCCGAGCGCGGGCAGCATGTTCTGCAGCACCGCCGCGCGCGGACCGATCAGCGGCAGCCGCAGGTCACCGAAGAGCTGCCAGGTCAGCGACTCCGGCCCGAGCGGGAGGCCTCCGGCAGGGGGCGCGACCTCGGCATCAACGGTGACCGTCGTCATGCCCGCATGATACATTGAAATGGATTTGTGTCATCATCTCGCCGCCGCTGGAGGACACCCCATGGCCGACGTCGCGATCCCTGCCCCGGCCCGCGAGGTCACCGGCCCGGCGCTGGGACTGGTCCACCTGCTCCGACTGCGACGCGAGCCGGTCGCCCATTCCACCTGGCTGCGCGAGAACTACGGCGACGTCTACCGGATGCACGTCTTCGGCACCGAGATGTACGTCGTCAGCGGACCGGACGCGTTCGAGCAGGTCTTCGTCAACCGGGACAAGGTCTTCGCCAGCGGTCCGGCCTGGTCGCACTTCATCGGACCGTTCTTCCCGCGCGGCCTGATGCTGCTCGACTTCGAGGAGCACCTGCACCACCGACGGATCATGCAGCAGGCGTTCGGCGCGGACGCGCTGCGCCGGTACCACGCCATCGAGCGCCCGCACATCGCCCGCCGCCTCGCCGGCTGGGGCAACGTGTCGCAGCCGAGACTCCAGCGGATGCTCAAGGACCTGACCCTCGACCTCGCACTCGAGGTGTTCGTCGGCGTCGACCTCACCGATGCCGAGCGCGCCCGGATCAACAAGGCGTTCATCGCGGCCGTGCGGGCGGGGACCTCGATCGTGCGCCGGCCGTTGCCGGGCGGCATCGGGCCGTGGTCGCAGGGGCTGGCGGCCCGCCGCACGCTCGAGGAGTTCTTCTTCGCGGCGCTGCCGGACAAGCGCCGCCACGGCGGTGACGACCTCTTCGCCCAGTTGTGCCACGCCCGCGATGATGAGGGCAACGAGTTCACCGACGCGGACGTGGTGAACCACATGATCTTCCTGCTGATGGCCGCGCACGACACCACCACCACGACGATGACCTCGATGGCCTACCAGCTGGCCCGCTCACAGGAGTGGCAACAGCGGTGCCGCGAGGAGTGTCTGGCGCTCCCGGACCCGTCGTACGACGACGCGCTGGGGCTCACCGCGCTCGACCTGGTGATGAAGGAGTCGCTGCGGCTGTGCGCGCCGGTGCCGTCGATCCCGCGGATGGCGACCCGGGAGACCACGATCGACGGCTATCGGATCCCGGCCGGCGCGATCGTCACCAACTCGCCGTACCAGAACCACTACCTGGCCGAGGTGTGGCGGGACCCGACCCGCTTCGATCCGGAGCGGTTCGCCCCCGACCGGGCCGAGGACAAGGTGCACCGGACTGCGTTCGTGCCGTTCGGGGCGGGGGTGCACAAGTGCATCGGGATGTACTTCGCCGGCGTCCAGGTGCGCGCCGTCTTCCACGAGTTGCTCACCCACTACCGGTGGTCGGTCCCCGACGGCTATGAGATGCCGATCGACCTCGTCGCCCTGCCGGTGGCCCGCGACGGTCTGCCGGTGCGGTTGGAGCGCCTCGATGCCTGATCCGATGCCTGACCCGGTGCTCGACGCGGCGCGCGGCGTCTTCGAGCAGTACGGCGCCCGCCGCGCCAACATGGACGACGTCGCCGCCGCGGCCGGGATCAGCCGGAGCACCCTCTACCGGCGCTATCCGAACAAGGAGGAGCTGTTGGCTGCGGTGGTCACCGCCGAGCTCGACGCCTTCTTCGACGAGCTCGACCGGATGGCCGCCGACCTGCCGCCACAGGAGGCGGTGATCGAGTGCTTCGCCCGGGGGTTGGCCATCATGCGCGACATCCCGGTGCTGGGTCGACTCGCCCAGACCGAGCCCGAGGTGATCTCCGGGATGCCCGACCGCGGCCACATGCTGCTCGCCCAGAGCGACCGGGTCGCGCACACCCTGCGCCGCTCCGGGGCCACCATGCCCGATGACGAGCTGCGGATGGCCGCCGAGCTGCTGCTCCGCATCGCCACGACGTACCTCCTCGACCCCGCCGGCCACCTCGACCTGACCGACGCGCACGCCGTGCGCGACTTCGCCAAGCGCTACCTCTCCCCCCTGGTGAACTGACCGTCTCCCTCTCGGCCGAGAGGGGTCACTGGAAGTCGCGGGAGCGGTGCCGGCCACGGAGGACGGGGGCGGCGGCAGGGAAGAGCTGCTCGATCGGGGTGATCCGGTCGGCGACCAGGTTGGTGACGCCGTCGGATCGCTCGAGGATCCCGCGCACCACCAGCGCCGAGACGTTGCGGGCCACCCGTCGGTGCCGCTGCCACACCCCCGCGGAGCAGACCACGTTGAGCATCCCGGTCTCGTCCTCGAGATTGAGGAAGGTGACCCCGCCGGCGGTGCCGGGGCGCTGCCGGTGGGTGACCAGCCCAGCGACGTGGACTCGGCGCCGCGAGTCCACCGCGACCAGCTCCGCCACCGAGCGGACTCCGCCGGCGCCCAGCAGGCCGCGCAGGTGGGTGAGCGGGTGGTCGTCGGGTGAGACGCCGGTCGCCCACAGGTCGGCGAGGGTCTCCTCGACTTCGTCCATGCCGGGGAGGTACGGCGCCGCAGCGACCGGGGCTGCGCCCTCGAGCTGGTCGGCCCGCTCGGTGAACCCGGCATGCCACAGCGCCTCCCGGCGGGAGTGCCCGAAGGACGCGCATGCACCGGCGGTCGCCAGCGCCTCGAGCTGCGTCGGGGTGAGACCGGCCCGACGCGACAGGTCGACCATGTCGGTGAAGGGCCGTTCCTCCCGCGCGGCCACGACCCGCGCGGCGGCGTCCTTGCCCATCCCCCGCACGGAGTCCAGCCCGAGCCGACAGGCATAGCCGCCGTCCCTGCGGTGGGTGGGGGTCGGGTCCGGCGCGGACTCGTCGTACGGCGTCGGCGCGAAGTGCCCGGCCACGCACGCGGCCAGCCCGGTCGGGCCGGTCGGCCCGGTCTGGCCGGTCGGCTCCAGCCCCGCGCTCGCGTCCGAGCGGAGCACGTCGGGCCGCAGCACGTCGACGCCGTGCCGCCGGGCGTCGCCGACCAGTGACTGCGGGGAGTAGAACCCCATCGGCTGGGCGCGCAGCAGCCCGGCCAGGAACGCCACCGGGTAGTGCAGCTTGAACCACGAGCTGGCGTAGACGAGCAGCGCGAAGGACAGCGCATGGCTCTCGGCGAAGCCGAAGTTCGCGAACGACTGGATCTGCGCGTAGATCCGGTCCGCGACCTCACCGACCAGACCGCGTTGCGCCATCCCGGCGTACAGCTTCCCCTCGATCGCCTCGATCCGCTCGATGCCGCGCTTGGAGCCCATCGCCCGACGGAGCAGGTCGGCGTCGTCGGGGGTGCAGTCACCGATCGCGATCGCCATCTGCATCAGCTGCTCCTGGAACAGGGGTACGCCGAGAGTGCGGCGGAGCACCGGCTCGAGGTCGGGGTGGGCGTAGCTGACCGGTTCGCGACCCATCGCCCGCCGGATGTAGGGGTGTACGGCGCCACCCTGGATCGGACCGGGTCGGATCAGCGCGATCTCGATCGCCAGGTCGTAGAAGCAGCGCGGCCGCAACCGCGGCAGGGTGCCGATCTGGGCGCGGCTCTCCACCTGGAACACCCCGACCGAGTCGGCCCGGCAGAGCATGTCGTAGACCGCCGGCTCCTCCTTGGGCAGCGACTGCAGGGTCCAGCGTTCACCGAGGTGCTCGCCGGCCAGGTTGATCATGTGGTCGAGCGCGCCGAGCATGCCCAGGCCGAGCAGGTCGAACTTGACCAGGCCCATGGACGCACAGGCGTCCTTGTCCCACTGCAGCACGGTGCGCCGATCCATCCGGGCCCGCTCGATCGGGCAGACCTCGCCGATCGGTCGCTCGGTGAGCACCATCCCGCCGGAGTGGATGCCCAGGTGCCGCGGCGCCCGGAGCAGCTGGTCGGCCAGCGCCACCACCGGCTCCGGGATCCCGGCACCGTCGACACCGACCGCCCGGCTCCAGCTGTCCACCTGCTTCGACCAGGCGTCCTGCTGTCCCGGTGAGTGGCCGAGTGCCTTGGCGGCGTCGCGCACCGCCATCTTCGGCCGGTAGCTGATCACGTTGGCGACCTGCGCGGCGTTGTGCCTGCCGTAGCGGTCGTAGACCCACTGGATCACCTCCTCGCGACGGTCGGCGTCGAAGTCCACGTCGATGTCCGGCTCGTCGTCGCGGTGCGCGGAGATGAACCGCTCGAACGGCAGCCGGTAGGCAACCGAGTCGATCGCGGTGATGCCCAGGGCGTAGCAGACCGCCGAGCTGGCCGCCGATCCCCTGCCCTGGCAGAGGATTCCCCGGCCGCGCGCGAACGCGACGATGTCGTGCACGATCACGAAGTAGCCGGCGAAGTCCTTCTCCTCGATGATCTCCAGCTCCCGCTCGATCCTCGCGCGCGCCTCGGCCGCGTGCGGCTGGTCGGCGTAGTACGTCGTGAACCCCTCCTCGACCAGCACCCGCAGCCAGGTCGCCGGGGTGTGACCCTCCGGGATGCCCAGCTTGGGAAGTCGGGGCTGTGCCTTCTGCAGGTCGAAGGCGAGCTGGTCGGCCAGGGCGACCGTGCGGGCCACCGCACCGGGGTACGCCGCGAACCGCCGCGCCATCTCCTCCCCGGACCGGACGCAGGCGGCGCCCCAGGCCGGCAGCCAACCGTCCATCTCCGCGAGCGACCGGCGCGCGCGGACGGCGGCCATCGCGCCGGCCAGTCGGTGGTCGGCCGGGGTCGCGTAGTGCACGTTGTTGGTCGCGACCACCGGCAGCCCGTGGTCCGCGGCCAGCCCGGCCAGCGCGGCGTTGGCGTCGGAGTCGGTGGGCAGCCCGTGGTCGATCAGCTCGACCACCACGTGGTCGTGGCCGAACAGCGCGGTCAGCCGGTCGAGCTCGAGGGCGGCGGCCTCCCGGCCCTCGGTCGCCAGCGCCCGGCGTACGGCGCCCTTGCGACAGCCGGTCAGCACCAGCCAGTGCCCGCGGCCTCGCGATCCCAGCTCCTCGAGGTCGTACGCCGGACGGCCCTTCTCGTCGCCGCGCAGGTGGGCGTCGGTGAGAGCCGCGGCCAGCCGGTGGTAGCCCTCGACACCGATGCCCAGCGCGAGCAGATGGTCACCCTCCGGAT
This sequence comes from Nocardioides marmorisolisilvae, assembly GCF_031656915.1. Classification (NCBI taxonomy): domain Bacteria; kingdom Bacillati; phylum Actinomycetota; class Actinomycetes; order Propionibacteriales; family Nocardioidaceae; genus Nocardioides; species Nocardioides terrisoli. The sequence goes on from NZ_CP134227.1 coordinate 2,229,150, forward strand.
CGGGTACGCCGTTCTGCGGCCGGGTCAGCCCCAGCGACAGCTCGGCGCCGTAGATCGTGCGCAGCCGGGAGCCCTGCCCACGGTGGTGACGGGCGGTCTCGGCGAAGAGCGGGGCGCCGGCGAACCCGTCGTGGTCGGTCAGCGCCAACGCGTCGAGGCCGAGCCGGACCGCCTCCTCGACCAGCCGGTCGGGCCCACTGGCACCGTCCAGGAAGCTGAAGTTGCTGTGGCAGTGCAGCTCGGCGTACGGCGTCACCGGGCCCTCGGGCGGACGCACCTCCCTGGGGCGGTAGCGCCTCCGCTTGCGGCTGACCGGACCGTCGGGCGGGGGCGTCGAGTGCGGCCGGGCCGAGAGGGTGCGCTCCAACTGGCTCCACGGCATCGGGGGGTTCTGCCACCCCATCAGGCGCCCCACTCAGTCATAGCTGGCCTCGGTCCACCAACCGCCGGCGTCGACGCGCAGCAGCCATGCCCGGCCGTCGGCGCCGACCAGCTGGAAGCGGGCGACCAGCTGGGCCGGACCGCCGGACTCCCACCACAGCTCCTCGACCGGCCACGGACCGGCCCAGGCCGCGACCGGCTCCTCACGGGAGTACGGCGTGCCGGGGGTGAACCGTGCCGGCGGGCTGCTCACCACGCCGCGGTCGCTGACCCGGACCGGTCGGCCGGTGAGGTCGACCACCGCTGCTGGGGCCGGCTCCGCGAAGACCCGCGTGGGGGCCGGTGGCGGCACGCTGCCCGGCCAGGGAAGCAGTGCGGACCGCAGCCCGGTCGGCCGACTCCCCCACGGCACCAGGGCCTGCCGGTCGGCGGGTGCCCGGCCACCCTGCCGGACCGGTCGGCAGGCGGCGTCGTACCCGATCATCGCCTGCACCCGCGCGATCCCCCGCTCGACCCGGTCGTCGGTGCCGCCGCCCCACAGCGCGTCTGCGTGGTCCCCGGCCGGCTCGACCGTCTCGGGCGCGAACCGCACCCGAGCGACCGGCCCGTCGAGCACGTCGGAGTGTCCGGGTGGGGACGTTCGCGCCGGCCCGACCGCCTGCAGCTGCCAGTGCACCCGGTCGACCAGGTCAGCGGCCCCGAACCAGCGTGCGTGCGCCCATCGTCGGGACGTGACCGTGCCCCGGTCGGTCTCCACGGCGAGGTCGACGACGGTGCAGACCAGATCGCGCTCCCCGAGCTGGGCGACGAATCGCTCGGCGGTCCGCCGGACGCTGAAGCAGACCGCCTCGGCGGACTCCAGCGGCGGCTCGAAGGCGATCTCGCAGGCGAGCTCAGGGGGCGGCGTCCTGGTCGGCAGCGGTGCCGGGGCGTCTCCGCGGACGAGCCGGTGCAGCCGGGCACCGTGACGGCCGAAGCGGTTGAGCACGTCTCCGGCCGGCAACGCCGCGAGGTCGCCCAGCACCCCCAGGCCGAGCCGGCGCAGCAACCCGACCATCTCGGCGCCCTCGGGCCCGTCGGCGAGCACCTCGAGGGGCAGCCCGCGCAGGAAGTCGGCCGCGCCCCCCTCGGGCACCACCACGCAGTCCTGCACCCCGGCCTGCCGGGCCGCCTGCTCGGCGGTGAAGAGATCGTCGGCGACGCCGGTGCGCACGTCCCAGACCCCCTGCTCCACCAGCTCCTGGGTGAGGACGGCGGCAGCATGCTCGTCGCCGCCGTAGAACCGGCCCGGCGAGCGGACCGCCAGCAGCCCCGGTCGCAGCGGGGCGACGCCGGGCCGGAGCCGCTCCACCGCGGCCAGCACCGGCTCGAAGGCACGCAGGTCCCGGGCCGGGTCGGCGTCGCACACCACCAGCCCCGGGCAGCGGGCCTGAGCGTCCCGGCGCCGCATGCCTCGTCGTACCCCTTCCGCACGGGCGGCGGCGTTGCCGGCCACCACCCGGTTGCGCGCGAACACCGCCGCCGGGAGCTGCCGGGAGAGCTCCTCCTCGGCGAGGGCGGCGACCACCGGCCAGTCCGGGCACCAGACCACCAGCACCCGCGGGCTCATCCGGTCCGCCGTTCCTGACGTGTCGGGGTGACATCGGAGACGTGTCGGGGTGACATCGGGGACGTCTCGGCGTGCTCGGGGGGTGTGGGGAGCCACAGCTCGGCGTGCCGCACCGGCGCCTGCCCACGACGACAGGCGACCACGACCTGACGGGACCGCAGCCGGCCGCTGCCCTCCCCGACGCCGTCCCAGCGCGACCCGGCCACCCACAGGCTGGCCTCACAGCCCGGCCAGGCGCCCTGCACCAGCAATGTCGAGGTGCGTCGGCGCAGCCGGGCGCCCAGCCGGCTCGCGGTGCGGGCGGTGACTCCCGTCGGCGGCCGGAGCAGTACGACGGGCAGCGCGTCGACCAGGGCGGCGGCCGCCTCCAGCCAGTGGTCTCCGGGGTCGGGCACCACCACAGTGCGACCCAGGTCGACCCCCATCTCCTCGGCGGCCTCGATGCCGAGGTCGTCGACGCCCACGATCGCGGTCCACGACCCGGCCCGCGAGGACGCGGCGAGCAGCAGCAGCGCCAGCGCGGCGCTGTCGACCTGATAGCTGCCGCCGGTGCGCAGCTGCACCAGCCCGGCGAGCTCGGGAGGGGTCGGCACCGGGAGCCGGCGGACGCCGTCCTGCATGCCCTGCATCCGCGCTCGCAACGCCTCGACGGTCCCGTCGGCACCCTCGCGAGGGCGGGTCGGGAGCGGGCTGGCGGTCATCCGTCGATGATCGAACACATGTTCGACCAAGTCAATCCGGTCCGGACCGGCTCGTGGACCCGGCGATCCTCGCGAACGAGGTGAGGTTAGGCTTACCTGCGGGTTAGCCCGGCGTTGCCCGCCCCCATCGCCCTTCCTTCCAAGGAGACCTCCGTGAGCCTGTCCACGACGCTGCTGCTCGGCCTCATCGCGGGCAGCACGATCGTCCTCGGACTGCCCGTCGGCCGGCTGCGCAGCCCCGCGGCCGGACTGAGGCTGTTCCTCAACGCGATCGCCATCGGCGTGCTGATCTTCCTGGTCTGGGACGTCCTCTCCGCCGCTTGGGAGCCGATCGACGGCGCCCTGGCCGAGACCCACGCGGGTCACCGCGAGCTCGGCACCGCCGTCGGCTACGGCCTGCTGATGCTCGCCGGCGTGGCCGTCGGGCTGCTCGCGCTGGTCTGGTACGAGCGCTGGATGGCCAGCCAGGTCGGTGTGCCCGCGACCACCGGGCAGGGCCCCGGCGCGATGCCGGTAGCCGTCGTCCCCCCACGCGGCCTGGCCGCCTGGCCGAAGGCCCGTCGGCTCGCCCTGCTGATCGCCGTCGGCATCGGTCTGCACAACTTCGCCGAGGGCCTCGCGATCGGCCAGTCCGCCGCCAGCGGCGAGATCGCCCTCGCGCTGATGCTGGTGATCGGCTTCGGCCTGCACAACGCCACCGAGGGCTTCGGCATCGTCGCGCCGCTCGCCGGCGACCTCGACGACGACGGCGTCGCCCGGCGCCCGAGCTGGGGCTTCCTGCTCGCCCTCGGCCTGATCGGCGGCGGCCCGACCTTCGTCGGCACCGTGATCGGGCACGGCTTCACCAGCGAGCCACTCAGCGTGGTGTTCCTCTCCCTGGCCGCCGGCTCGATCCTCTACGTGATCATCCAGCTGATCGGCGTCGCCAGCCGCGCCAAGCGAGCCGACCTGCTCTCCTACGGCATCCTGCTGGGAATGGTCGCCGGGTTCGTCACCGACGCGATCGTCACCGCCGCCGGCGCCTGACCCCCCACCGACGCGATCGTCACCGCCGCCGGTGCCTCACCCGACGGCCGGCGCCTCAACCGACCTCGCGGGTCGCCACCACCGCACGATGATCGGACGCATTCTCCAGGATCCTCACCGCCGCGGCGGGGCCCGGGCCGTGCACATCGTCCACCTGCCGGCGCGGTCCCAGGGTCCCCGGCCCGTCCTCGCGGCCCTGCCATGCAGAGGTGAGGCCCCGCAGCCGCAGACCGTCGAAGTTCGAGTCACCGACGGCGTGCACGACCCGACCGCGGGCCAGCTCCCGGTCGATGACGGTCTGCAGCCGGCGTACCTCCGCTCGGTGCCGCGCCACGAGCAGCGGCCGGTCGCAGCGGTACCTCCCCCCGCGTTGTACCCCGGGCACCAGGTGGAAGCAGAGCAGGCACACCGTCCGGCCACTCGCACGGTCACGGTAGACAGCGCTGGTCAACAGCCGCCCCGGCTCGATCCCGCGCCACCGGTCGGGATTCTCGCCGCGGCCCGGGGCACTCAGCGGCACCAGGCGACTGTCCACGAGGTCGTAGCGATCGGCCCGCGCACCGACGACGCAGTCGCCCACGACCGGCACGCTCCAGAGGTACGACGACCCGGTGCCGGGCGCCCAGAGGCCGGGAATCGATGGAGCGGTCCCGACCCTGCCGTGCTCGCGCAGCAGCCCGAGCCGACCCGGTCCCCACTCCTGCAGCCCGACCAGGTCCGGACCGGCCGCGAGAACACCGGCGAGGGCCTCCCGAGCGGCCCGCCGGCCCAACCCGTCGCGGATGTTCGCGGTGGCCACCACGGTGCGCACCACGGGACCCGGTTCGCGGTGTCGCCCCCCATTCATGCTTCCGTCAGGTTGGATGTGGGAATCTGGGTGCGAAAGGTCCATGGGAGGCAGCCGATGCGGGTCAGCGCAGGGTCTCGAACACGTCGTCGAGCAGTGCACCGGCCCTCGGGCGACCGCGCTCGCGGAACCACTCGTGTCCCAGCACCGGACCCAGCAGCGGACGCGGCAGTCGCAGCAGCAGAGCGACCGTCCGGATCGACCGGCCGCCGCCGGTCTGGCTGTGGTGCGCCGCGAGCGCCGCACGCTTCGCGCCGAGGTGCCGACGTACGTCGACCCGGTGCGTCAGATCCGACCGCGCCGTGTAGCAGTTCGCGAACCGGCCGGGTGGCACCAGCCGCGCCAGCCCCGGGATCACCTCCATCAGCCGGGCGATCCTGCCGAGCAGGTCGCGATCGACTGTCGCCTCCAGCACCACCGGTGTCCCGGCGAGCTCGGCGGCAAGCACTCCGACTCGGTGCACCTGGACGTGGTCGGCATGGCCGTAGCCACCGTGCTCGTCGTACACCGTCAGCACGTCCGCTCGTTCCTCGTCCAGCACCGCTGCGAGCCTCGCGGCCGGTCCGGCCGGGTCGAGCAGCGCGAACGGCACCGGGCCGCCCGGAGACGACGTCGGAGTGTCACTGCCCGAGTCGGGATATCCCAGCAGCACCACCCGAGCGCAGCCGAGCGCTGCCGCCGCGCGGTCGAGCTCCGCGAGGCGGCGTTCCCCGAGCCCGGACCTTGTGGACGCGTCGTCGGCCAGACCGGCCTCGCCGGCAGTCGCCGTCACCAGCACGACCCGGTGACCTTCTGCCGCGGCGCGGGCCAGGGTGCCTCCGGTCAGCAGCGACTCGTCGTCGGGGTGGGCATGGAAGGCGACCAGCGTGAACGACACGACCCAAGTCTTGCAGCGGCCGGAGCCCACGGCTCCCCCCACGCCCACTGATGGCGTGCCGCCGACGCCGCGCAGCCGCACCCGTACTCGCGTGCTGCGCGTCCTGGGCATGGCCGCCGGACTCGGCCTGCTCGGCTACGTGCTGCCGCGCGCGCTGGGCACCACTCTGACCGCGATCGGTCACACCCTCGCCGCGCTGCCACCGACGTGGGTGGCCGGCCTCCTCGTGCTGTGGGCCGCCGGCCTCGTGGCGCACTCGTTCGTCCTGACCGCCGCACTGCCCGGCCTCACCACCCGCCGGGCGCTGACCCTGAACCTCACCGGCAGCTCGGTCTCGAACGTGGTCCCGTTCGGCGGCGCCGCCGGGATGACGCTCAACTACGTGATGATCAGGTCGTGGAAGGCGGACACCTCGGCGTTCGCCGCCTTCCTGCTGGTCAGCAACATCTGGGACTTCATGCTCAAGCTCGCGCTGCCGGCGGTCGCACTGATCGCCCTCATCCTCGAAGGCGGAGTGGTCAGCCCCGGCCTGCGCACGGTCGCCGTGATCACCGCGAGCGTCCTCGGCGCCACCGTGGTCGCACTGGCCGTGGGCATCGTCAGCCGTCGGCACGCCGAGGCCGTGACCCGTCCCCTCGTGCACCTGTTCGCTGCGGTCCGACGGCTGCTCCGCGGCCACGCCGACCCCGCCGCGCTGACCCACCACGTGCTCGAGGCACGCGACCGGGTCGCCGAGGTCGTCCGCCGCAAGTGGTGGCAGCTCTCCGCCGGCATGGTCGGCTATGCCGTCCTCCAGGCCCTGCTGCTCGCGGCCTGCCTGACCGCCGTCGGCAACACCTTCGGCATCGCCGCAGTGCTGGCGGCGTACGCCGTGGAGCGGATCCTCACACTTGCCCAGATCACGCCGGGAGGCACCGGCATCACCGAGGCCGGGACCGCCGGGGTGCTGATCGCCCTCGGCGGCGACCCGACCGCGGTCGCGGCGGGCGTGCTGCTCTACCGAGCGATCACCTACGCGCTCGAGATCCCGGTCGGCGGAGCCTGGCTCGGCGGCTGGCTGTGGGCCCGACGGGTCCGACGCACGGCGGGCATCGCCTGATGCGGATCCTGCACGTCACCGACGTCTACCACCCGCGGGTCGGCGGCATCGAGGTCTTCGTCGACGACCTCGCCGGCCGACAGTCGGCCCGCCACGACGTGACCGTGCTGACCACCACCCCCGCGAGGCGGGGCCACGACCCGTTGCCGGACGGTCCGGTGCAGGTCGCCCGAGTGCCGCGCAGCACGCCGTACGGCCTCCTGGCGGCACGACTTCCGGTCCGCCTCGATGAGTACGACGTGGTGCACGCCCACCTGTCGGTGGTGTCCCCGTTCGCGACCCTGGTGGCTCGTCGGGCCGCCGCAGCGGGCCTGCCCTGCGTGCTGACCGTGCACTCGATGTGGGGCGGCAACCCTGCGGTCGTGCGCACCGTGCGGACGCTGTCCGGCTGGTCCCGCTGGCCGGTGGTGTGGACCACGGTGAGCCGGGCAGCCGCGCGTGACGTGCGCAGTGCCCTGCCGGGCGCACACGTCCTGGTGGTGCCCAACGCCGTCGACGTCGACTGGTGGCGCGAGCACGCCGCGGTCCCGTCCGACGAGCGTCCGATGACGATCGTGGCGGTGATGCGGCTGGCCGGCCGCAAGCGACCCCTCGAGCTGGTCCGCGCTCTGGCGCAGGTCCGGCGCAGCGTCCCGGCCGACGTACCCCTGCGCGCGGTGCTGGTCGGGGACGGTCCGCTGGCCGGGCCGGTCGCGGCCGCGGTCGAGCGGCACCAGATGACCGACTGGGTCGAGCTGCCCGGCTACCTCACCCGCAGCCAGATCCGCGATCTCTACGCCGAGGCCGACGTGCACGTGGCGCCGGCCTTCCGGGAGTCCTTCGGGATCGCCGCCCTCGAGGCGCGCGCCGCCGGGCTGCCCGTGGTCGCGATGCGCAGCGGCGGCGTCGGGGAGTTCATCCTCGACGGGGTCGAGGGGATGCTCTGCCTCGATGACTCGGAGATGGCGCACGCCCTGACCCATCTGGCCACCCGCCCGGCCACCAGGCGCGCGATGGCCGCCCACAACGTCGCCGTCCGACCCGACCTCGACTGGGAACGGGTGCTCGACGAGACCGACGACGCCTACCAGCAGGCAGAGGTGCGAGTCAGCCTCGCGCCCGCCGGACGCGGCGCCCGCAGACGCGCCACGTCCCGGCTCAGGACGGCAGCGCTTCGGGACTGACCAGCCGCGCGGGCTCGTCGACCAGATGCCGCGGGGGTCCGGCCACGGACGGAGCGGCGGCGGCCTCGCCCTTGGGATAGATCATCCAGCGTCCGAAGCGCACGCCCAGGAAGGCGATGATCAGCCCGGCGACGTCGTCGACGGCGAAGTGCCAGCCCCAGTACACCGTGGCGAACGCCGTACCGATGAGGAAGACGAGCATCACGATCGTCGTACGACGCAATCGGTAGTAGCTCGCCATCAGCAGCACCAGCGCCGTCACCCCGATGTGCAGGCTCGCGAACGCGGACACTGCAGCCCAGGAGTCGGCCGCATGCGGATGGGCCAGCAGGTGTGCGCGTTGCACCAGCAGGTGGGCCTGGTCGTCCTGGATCGGCGTGTGCGCGAGGCCCGCGAAGTCCTTCGGGGCCGACCAGAACGGCCCCAGCGTGGGGATCAGGTAGTAGCTGCCTACTCCGAGGATCCACACCCACATCCCCGCAGCGATGAACACGAAGCCGTCGCGCAGCCGCTCCACGAAGACGATCGCGGCCACCGGGCCAACGGTCTCGGGGATGCCGAAGGCCTCGTAGATCGCCCACAGCACCCACGCGGCGACGTGCTGGCCGAAGAGGTCGTGCAGCAGCACCGCTGGGCTGTGCCCGAAGAAGATCACCTTGTCCCAGTGCAGCAGTATGGAGTCGCGCGGGGCGTTGAAGACATCCCAGCTCTTCAGGTTGTGGTAGGAGAAGTAGACGACCTGGTAGGACAGCAGCGCGACCAGGGAGAGCGCGGTGCGGCGCCAGGTCCACTTGCGCTGCAGCCCGGCGAGCACCGCCCGTGGGCTGCGGCCGCCGCGGGGCAGCCGCCACCAGGCGTCGAGCACCGCGAGCAGCACCAGGAGCAGCAGGAAGACCCCGAATCGGGACCCGAACATGGAGTGGTGCGGATCCTTCAGCGGGATCCCCACGAACGCTGACCGGACCGCGGCGAGCGTGACGAACAGGCCGGCGAGCACCAGCAGCGGCACGATCCAGCGCGCCTCCGGCTCGCTCTGGCGAGTCGTCGTGGGCACCGGATCGACCCTCTCGGCGTCCGCGGTCATCGCCACCTCCTGGTCATGCGGTTCGGGCCCAACCAAGCGTGTGCGCATGACGGGCACATGAAGGCCGGGGCAGGAAAACCCTGCCATGCCCGCCATTCCCGAGCCGTCCCGGGTCAGTGCCGCGCTGCCGTGGAGCGCGTCCGCCGGTGAGCGCCGCGCCCAGTCAGTCCAGTCAGTCCAGCCAGGTGACCGCGGTGTCCACGCGCGCAACGGCGCCGTTGGGGACCTCGACCCACGTCGTCCGGTGTGCGGGCTCGCCCCTCAGATGTCCCACGGCGGCGCGGATCGCATCGCCGTGCGAGACCAGCACGGTCGGGCCCCGACGGGGCACCTCGGCCAGCGCAGCGGCCATCCGGTCGCGTACGTCGGCCGGCGACTCGCCGCCGGCCACGGGCAGGGTCGGATCGCTCCACTCGTGGGCCTCGGCGGCCGCCCAGGTCTCGTCGTACGTCTTGCCCTCGAGCGCACCGAGCGCCTGCTCGCGCAGCCGCGGATCGGCCTCGACGGCGCCGCCGGCGATCGTCGCGATGATCTGCGCGGTCTCGACGGCGCGCACCAGATCGCTGGTCAGGATCCGCGACACGGCCGCTCCGCCGAGATCGCGCTTGATCCGCAGCGCCGCGAGGACCGCCTGCTCCCTGCCGAGGTCCGTCAGCCGAGGGTGGGAGGTCTGACCCTGGGTGAGCCGGAGCACGTTCCACTCCGACTGGCCGTGCCGGGTCAGGTAGAACGGATCGGGCACCGGCCCATTGTCCGCCCATCCCGTAGGCTGACGCCCACCGCCCGTGGCGCAGGAACCCGGTGAGACTCCGGGGCGGTTCCGCCACTGTGATGTCCCCGAGCCTGTGGGGGACGCAGCCAGACACTGGCCACGGGTAGATCCGACCGCTAGACGGGGCGAGAACCCCGGAGGAGGAACCCGCCCCCGTGGCCGAGTCGTCCAGCCGCATCGCCCTTCTCTCGACGTCCGACACGGACCTGCTCTCGGCGCGCGCCAGCGGCGCCGACTACGCGTGGGCGAACCCGTCGCGCGCGGGCGCCGACGAGCTGCTCGAAGCCACCGACGGCGCCGACCTGGTCGTGGTGCGCCTGCTCGGCTCCCCCGACGACCTGTGGTCCGGCGTGGACACGATCCGCGCGCAGGGCACGCCGCTCGTCGTCCTCGGCGGCGAGCAGCAGCCCAGTGCCGAGCTGATGGAGCGCTCGACCGTGCCGATCGGCGTCGCCACCGAGGCGCACCGCTACCTGGCGGAGGGGGGCCCGGCCAACCTGTCCGCCCTGCACGCGTTCCTCTCCGACACCGTCTTGTTGACCGGCGAGGGGTTCGAAGCGCCCATCGCCGTCCCGGCGTGGGGCATCGCCACCCGTACGGCGCCGGTCGACGAGACCCTGCCGAGGGTCGGCATCCTCTACTACCGAGCGCATCAGGCGAGCGGCAACACCGCCTTCGCCCATGCACTCGCCGATGCGGTCGACCAGACCGGGCAGGGCGTCGGAGTGCCGATCTTCGCCGGCTCCCTCCGCTCGGCGCCCGACGAGCTCTACGACGCGCTGGGCACTCTCGACGCGCTGGTGGTGACCGTGCTCGCCGCGGGCGGCTCGGTGCCCGCGACCTCCGGGGCCGGCGGGGACGACGAGGCGTGGGACGTGGAGCGGATGGCGGCGCTCGACATCCCGGTGCTCCAGGGACTGTGCCTGACCTGCAGTCGCGCCGACTGGGAGGCGTCCGACGAGGGCGTCACCCCGCTCGACTCGGCCACCCAGATCGCGATCCCGGAGTTCGACGGCCGCATCATCACGGTGCCGTTCTCGTTCAAGGAGATCGACGACCAAGGCCTTCCCCGCTACGTCGCCGATCCCGAGCGCGCCGACCGGGTCGCCCGGATCGCGGTCAACCACGCCCGTCTGCGCCACCTCGCCAACGCCGAGAAGAGGGTCGCGCTCGTCCTGTCCGCCTACCCCACGAAGCACGCCCGCATCGGAAACGCCGTGGGCCTCGACACTCCCGTGTCGACGGTCAGGCTGCTGCGCGCGATGCGCGAGCACGGCTACGACCTGGGAGCCGACAACGTGGTGACGGCGATCCTCGACGCCTCGACGACCGACACCGAGGCGGGCGACGCCCTGATCCATGCCCTCATCGCCACTGGAGGCCAGGACGAGGAGTGGCTGACCAACGCCCAGCTGACCGAGGCCCACGTCCGCATCACGCGGGCCCAGTACGACGACTGGACGACCGACCTCCCCGAGGCGCTCAGGAGCGCCATGGCCGACGCGTGGGGCGAGTCCCCCGGCGCGCTGTTCGTCAACGACGACGGGGAGCAGGTCCTGGCGACCCTGCCGGCCGGCAACGTCGTCCTGCTGATCCAGCCGCCGCGTGGCTTCGGCGAGAACCCGGTGGCGATCTACCACGACCCGGACCTGCCGCCGTCGCACCACTACCTCGGCGCCTACCGATGGCTCGAGCACGGGTTCAAGGCTGACGCGGTCGTCCACCTCGGCAAACACGGCTCGATGGAATGGCTGCCGGGCAAGAACGCCGCAGTGTCGGCGGAGTGCGGGCCCGATGCCGCGATCGGCAGCATGCCGCTGATCTATCCGTTCCTCGTCAACGACCCGGGCGAGGGCGCGCAGGCCAAGCGCCGGGCACACGCGACCATCGTCGACCACCTCGTCCCGCCGATGGCACGCGCCGAGGCGTACGGCGACATCGCTCGCCTCGAGCAGCTCCTCGACGAGCACGCCAACATCGCCGCGATGGACCCGGCCAAGCTCCCCGCTGTTCGCGGCGAGATCTGGCAGCTCATGCAGGCCGCGCAGATGCACCGCGACCTCGGGCTCGAGGACCGCCCCGAGGACGACGACTTCGACGACTTCCTCCTCCACGTCGACGGCTGGCTGTGCGAGATCAAGGACGCCCAGATCCGCGACGGCCTGCACGTCCTCGGCGAGGCTCCGACCGGAGAGGCCCGCGTCAACCTCGTGCTCGCGATCCTGCGGGCCACCCAGGTCTGGGGCGGCCAGGGCGGTGCCGTGCCGGGACTGCGCGCGGCGCTCGGGCTCAAGGACGTCGACTCGGTCACCGGCAACGAGCTCGACGCGTTCGAGGCACAGGCCCGTGCGCTGGTGCTCCGCATGGAGGAGACCGACTGGGACGCCGACGCGGCGGCCGCACTGCACGAGGACCCCGAGGTCCAGCGAGTGCTCGAGTTCGCCGCCACCCAGGTCGTGCCGCGCCTGACCCGGACCGCCCAGGAGCTGGACGCGATCCTGCACGCGCTCGACGGCGGCTTCATCCCGGCCGGCCCCTCCGGCTCACCCCTGCGCGGCCTGGTCAACGTGCTGCCGACCGGGCGCAACTTCTACACCGTGGACCCCCGCGCGGTGCCGAGCCGACTCGCCTGGCAGACCGGCCAGGCGATGGCCGACTCCCTCCTCCGCCGCTACCTCGACGAGACCGGCACCTATCCGGAGTCGGTCGGCCTCTCGGTGTGGGGCACATCCGCGATGCGCACGTCTGGAGACGACATCGCCGAGGTGCTGGCGCTGCTGGGCGTTCGTCCGGAGTGGGACGAGCAGTCACGCCGGGTCGCCCGCCTGGTCGTCGTACCACTCGAGGAGCTCGCGCGTCCACGCATCGACGTGACGGTGCGGATCTCGGGCTTCTTCCGTGACGCGTTCCCGCACGTCGTCGCGCTGCTGGACGACGCCGTGCAGATGGTCGCCGAGCTCGACGAGCCGGCCACGCAGAACCTGGTCCGCGCCCACGTGCAGGACGACCTGGCGGACCACGGCGACGCCCGCCGCGCCACCACCCGGATCTTCGGCTCCAAGCCCGGCTCGTACGGCGCCGGCATCCTGCAGGTCATCGAGTCGGGCAACTGGCGCGGTGACGACGACCTCGCCGAGGTCTACACCGCCTGGGGAGGCTTCGCCTACGGCCGCGACCTGGACGGCGCTCCGGCGGCCGAGGACATGCGCGTCAACTACCGGCGCATCAAGGTCGCCGCCAAGAACGTCGACTCCGTCGAGCACGACATCGCCGACTCCGACGACTACTTCCAGTACCACGGCGGCATGGTCGCCACCGTCCGGGCGCTGACCGGGTCCGACCCCAAGGCGTACGTCGGCGACTCGACGAGCCCCGACGCCGTACGGACCCGCACCCTGGCGGAGGAGACGGCCCGCGTCTTCCGCGCCCGTGTGGTCAACCCGCGCTGGATCGCGGCCATGCAGCGACACGGCTACAAGGGCGCCTTCGAGCTGGCCGCGACCGTCGACTACCTGTTCGGCTTCGACGCCACCGCCGGGGTCGTCCATGACTGGATGTACGACAGGCTCGCCGAGGAGTACGTCCTGGACGAGACGAACCGGGCGTTCCTCCGCCGGTCGAATCCCTGGGCGCTGCGCGGCATCGTCGAGCGGCTCCACGAGGCCGCCGAGCGAGGGCTGTGGGCCGAGCCGGACCCGGACGTGCTCGCCGCCATGCAGCAGGTCTATCTGGACGTCGAGGGCGATCTCGAGGATCGCGATCAGTGAGGGCGACGTGAGAGTCAAGGTCCTCGGGATCGGGATGGGTCCGCAGCACGTGACCCCCGAGGTGGCCGGGGAGCTGCGGTCGTGCGACTACGTGGTGGCCGCCCGGAAGCGGGTCGACGACCGCCTGTTGGAGGTGCGCCGCGCCGTCTGCGAGCAGTACGGCGTCCCGCTGGTGGAGTTCGACGACCCCCAGCGCGACCGAGACACCGTGCCCGGCAACGGCCCGGCCCACTACGCCGACGCCGTCCGGGACTGGCACGAGGCTCGCGTCCGGTCCTACGAGTCCGTCCTGCGCGAACGTGGTGGCACGGCCGGGCTCCTGGTCTGGGGCGACCCGTCGCTCTACGACTCCGCGATCCGTGTCGTCGAACGGCTCGCCGCCCGGAACGACCTCGACTGGGACGTCGTCCCGGGCATCAGTGCCCCGCAGGTCCTCGCCGCGCGTCACCGCGTCGTGCTCCACGAGGTCGGCCGGCCCGTGCACCTCACCACTGCCCGCCGGCTGCGCGAGGACATCGCAGCCGGCCAGACCAACCTCGTCGTGATGCTCGGGGGCGCCCTCGCGCTCGACGGGCTGGAGGACTGGTCGATCTGGTGGGGGGCGAACCTCGGCACCGACTCCGAGGAGCTCGTGGCCGGCCGCGTCGGCGACAGGCTGGGGGAACTGGCGGCGGCACGGGCGCGGGCGAGGGCCGCGGCGGGCTGGGTCATGGACATCTATCTGCTGCGGGGCCCCGGGTGAGTGGACTGCTGGTCGCCGGCACCACCTCCGACGCCGGGAAGAGCGCCGTGACGACCGGCCTGTGCCGGGCCTTCGCGCGGCGCGGTGTGGCGGTGGCGCCGTACAAGGCCCAGAACATGTCCAACAACTCGATGGTCTGTGTCGCCGCGGACGGGAGCACCGCCGAGATCGGGCGCGCCCAGTGGGTGCAGGCGCTGGCCGCCCGGGTCAGGCCGGAGCCGGCGATGAACCCCGTCCTGCTCAAGCCCGGCAGCGATCGCCGCAGCCACGTCGTCCTGCTCGGTCATCCTGCCGGCGAGGTCTCCTCGGCCGACTGGCAGACGGGGCGCCGCCAGCTCGCTCGGACCGCACACGCGGCGTACGACGATCTGGCGACCCGCTTCGAGCTGATCGTGGCCGAGGGCGCCGGCAGTCCGACTGAGATCAACCTGCGCGCGGGCGACTACGTGAACATGGGGCTCGCGCGCCACGCCGGACTGCCCACGATCGTGGTCGGCGACATCGACCGTGGCGGCGTGTTCGCGGCGATGTACGGCACGGTCGCCCTGCTCGACGCCGCCGACCAGTCGCTGGTGGCCGGCTTCGTGGTCAACAAGTTCCGCGGTGATGCCGACCTGCTCTCGCCCGGCCTGAGGTCGCTGGAGCGCCTCACCGGCCGGCAGGTGTACGGCGTGCTGCCCTGGGACCCCACCTTGTGGCTCGATTCCGAGGACGGACTCGACCCGGGGAGCCGGCGCGCGGCGACCGGCGCGAGACATCGGGTGGCCGTGGTCCGGCTCCCGCGGATCAGCAACTTCACCGACGTCGACGCGCTCGGCCTCGAGCCCGACCTCGACGTCGTCTTCGTCTCCGACCCGCGCGAGCTGACCGACGCCGACCTCCTCGTCCTGCCGGGCACCCGCTCCACTCTGGCCGACCTCGCCTGGCTGCGCGACCGCGGGCTCGATGCCGCGATCGTCGAGCACGTCCGCCGCGGAAAGCCGCTGCTGGGCGTGTGCGGAGGCTTCCAGATGCTCGGGCGCACGATCGCCGACCCCTCGGGGGTGGAAGGCAGCCCCGGCGCCGAGGTCGACGGCCTCGGGCTGCTCGACGTACGCACCGACTTCGTCGCCGAGAAGACGTTGGGTCTCCCCGTCGGCGAGGCCCTCGGCGCCCCCGCGAGCGGCTACGAGATCCACCACGGACGGATCACCCGCGGCAACGGCGAGGACTTCCTCGGTGGGATGCGCACCGGCACGGTGTTCGGCACGATGTGGCACGGCAGCCTCGAGGGCGACGAGCTGCGCGGCGCGCTGCTGGGCGAGATGCTGGGGCGGCCGCCGTCCACCATCAGGTTCGCTGCCGCCCGAGAGGCGAGGCTCGACCGGCTCGGTGACCTGGTCGAGGGCCATCTCGACGTCGACTCCCTGCTCACCCTGGCTCGCGACGGCGTGCCGACGGTGCCCGTCCTGCCCCCGGGCGGCGTCCGGTGAGGCTCCTCCTGCTCGGCGGCACCTCCGAGGCGCGCCAGCTGGCGGCGCTGCTGGTCGCCCAGGGCATCGACGTGACCTCGTCGCTCGCCGGCCGGGTGGCCGACCCTCGACTCCCGGTGGGGAGGGTGCGCATCGGCGGCTTCGGCGGCGTGCAGGGGCTGCGGACCACGCTCCGGGAGTTCGACGCGCTCGTCGACGCCACCCACCCCTTCGCACGGGGCATGAGCGCCAACGCAGAGGACGCCTGCCTGACCGACGGCGTACCCATGCTGCGGCTGGAGCGGCCGGGCTGGGAGCCGGACCCGGCGTGGCACCTGGTCGACACCCATGAGCAGGCCGCCGAGACCGCCGCCGGTCTCGGGGCGCGGCCGGTCCTCACCGTCGGCCGCACGGAGCTCGCCCGGTTCGTGCCGCACCTCGGCACACACCCCGTGCTCGCCCGCGTCGTGGACGTCCCTGAGGTCGTCCCGCCCGAGAGGTGGACGCTGTTGACGAGCCGCGGTCCCTACACGCTGGACGGAGAGTTCGACCTGCTGCGCGGCCACCGGGCCGACGTGCTCGTGACCAAGGACTCGGGCGGCAGCTACACCCGCCCCAAGTTGGAGGCCGCGGCGACGCTCGGGGTGGCCGTCGTCATGGTCCGGCGCGCCGTACCCTCGCCTCGCGTGACCACCGTCCACGACGCCCACGCGGCGTTCGAGTGGGTCAGGGGCCTGGCGTGAGGGTGCTGGTCACCGGAGGAGCCCGCTCCGGCAAGTCCCGCCACGCGGAGTCACTGCTCTCCGGCTTCGACGCGGTCACCTATGTCGCGCCCGGGCCCACGACCGCCGAGGACCCCGACCCGGACTGGGCGGCACGGATCGCCGCGCATCGGGTCTCCCGCCCACGGGGCTGGACCACGCTGGAGACCCGTGACCTCGCCGCCGCGCTCAGCGTCGACGGCCCGATCCTGGTGGACTGCCTGGGCACCTGGCTGGCCGGCACCCTCGACGAGCGCGGCCTGTGGGACGAGTCGAGCGCGACGATCACGCAGATCGTGACCGCGCTGCTGGCTGACGCCGTGACCGCACTCGAGGACCGTGACGACGTCGTCCTGGTGACCAACGAGGTCGGCCTCGGCGTCGTCCCTGACCATCGCTCCGGCCGGCTCTTCCGCGACCTGCTCGGCCTGGTCAACCAGCAGGTGGCCACCGCCTGCGACCAGGTCCACCTGGTGGTCGCCGGGCGCGTGCTGACGCTGTGAGGGCCAGACACCCGGTAGGTTCGGCCTGCCCGGTCGCTGACCGGGTGGTCCAGACGGAGCGAAGCCGGTGAGATCCCGGCGCTGTCCCGCAACGGTGATGCCCCCTCGCGCCAGCGAGCGGGGATGAGCCCGGTCGCCTCCCCTGGGTCGCCGTTGTGACCGTCCCGAGGAGGATGGCGATGTCGCCCTCTGCTTCCACCGCGTCTGTCGGCACCAGCCGCGACGAGGACCCGCGGCGAGCCATGACCACGTGGAGCGCGAAGGACTGGCTCGGAGCAGGCGCGCTGCTGGCCTTCATCGTGCTGATGCACGTGATCGGCTTCGGGGTCCTGGTCCTCGTGGTCGCCCCGCACCACTACGGTCTGGGCACCGAGGTGTTCAGCGTCGGCCTCGGAGTGACGGCCTACACCTTCGGACTGCGGCACGCCTTCGACGCCGACCACATCGCGGCGATCGACAACACCACCCGCAAGCTGCGCAACGACGGCCTGCGGCCCACGTCGGTGGGCTTCTGGTTCGCGATGGGGCACTCGAGCGTGGTCTTCCTCCTCGCCGCTCTCGTGGCCCTCGGCGCCCACGCCGCCAACACCCTGGTCGACGACCGCTCGCCTGTGCACGAGGCGATGGGCGTGGTCAGCACCCTCAGCTCGGGCGCCTTCCTCTGCCTCATCGGCATCCTCAACGTGTTCGCACTGGTCGGCATCTGGCGCGTCTGGCAAGGCCTTCGCCACGGGCAGTTCGACGAGGACCGGCTCGAGGAGCACCTGCAGAGCCGCGGCTTCGTCGCCCGCTTCCTCAACGGGCTGACCCGGGCGACCCGGCGACCGTGGCAGATGTATCCGGTCGGTGTGCTGTTCGGGCTCGGGTTCGACACCGCCACCGAGGTCGCGCTGCTGGTGCTGGCCGGGTCCGGGGCTGCCGCCGGGGTGCCGTGGTACGCGATCTTGGTGCTGCCGCTGTTGTTCGCGGCGGGAATGAGCCTGCTGGACTTCCTCGACGGGCTGCTGATGAGCGTCGCCTACGACTGGGCGTTCCTGAAGCCCGTGCGCAAGGTCTACTACAACCTGGCGATCACCGCGCTCTCCGTCACCGTCGCGCTGCTCATCGGAACCATCGAGATCGTCAGCGTCCTCCACGACCACGCCGGCTGGGTCAACCCGGTCACCGACCGGATCACCGAGCTCAACCTCAACAACGTGGGCTTCATCATCGTGGGGCTGTTCGTCCTCACGTGGGCCGCCGCGATCGCCTACTGGAACATCGCCCGGGTCGACGACCGGTGGGACCACGTCGACGCGGCCCGGCCGGCCGAGGACTGAGCACGCCGGGTCGAGCACGCGAACGCCACCGCCGCCAGCGCGGCACCGTGGCCGACCCGACGAGCGAGCACCGTGGCCCGACTGATGTCCGCCGCCTGCGCCGGGCGCCCCGAGCTCGTCACGGGCCGATGCTCGATCCGGCCGCCGTCGTACGTGTTCGTGCCGCCCAGGCGGACGCCGAGGGCACCGGCGAAGGACGCCTCGACGACGCCGGCGTTGGGGCTGGGATGCCCTGCGGCGTCGCGGTGCCAGGCACGCCATGCGGCGTGGGGGTCGCCGCCGAGGGCGACGGCCAGGAGAGCGGTCAGACGGGAGGCAGGCAGGTTGACCAGGTCGTCGAGCCGTGCCGACGCCCAGCCGTAGCGCTGGTAGCGGTCGTTGCGGTGGCCGACCATCGCGTCGAGGGTGTTGGTCGCGCGGTGTCCGAGCAGACCGGGTACGCCGGCGACGGCCCCCCACACCAGGGGTGCGACGACCGCGTCGGAGGTGTTCTCCGCGACGGACTCGACCACCGCCCGCGAGATCTCCGTGGGCCCGAGGCGACGGGTGTCGCGTCCGACCAGATGGGTCAGCCGTTGCCGCGCCGCGACGAGGTCGTCGCCCTCGAGGAGCCGCCCGACCGCAACCGCCTCACCCTCCAAGGACCTGCCGCCCAGCACGACCCAGGTGGCCACGGCAGTGACGAGCACGCGTGCCGCCGGATGGCCGGCGAGTCGCTGCGCACCCGCCCCGAGGGCGACCGCTCCCCCGGCGAGGACGGCCGTGTGGACCAGGCCACGGGCGCGGGAGTCGGCGTACAGGCGCCGCTCGACCGCCGCAGCCGTCGTACCGAAGCCGGCCACCGGGTGGAGGCGGGCAGGGTCTCCCAGCAGCCGGTCCGCGGCATAGCCGAGCGCCAGGCCGAGCGCACGGGCCCTCATGCCAGCGCCACCAGCAGCGTCGCGAGAGCGAGCTCGATGCTCGCCCCGAAGACGTCACCCGTGACGCCGCCGAAGCGGCGGACGGCCCGGTCGACCACCAGCGACGCCACGGCGAGCGCCAGCAGCGCCCCGACCGCTCCGCGCCACCACGCCAGCCCTGCCCATGAGGCCGCCACCGACACGACGGCGGTGCCAAGGACCCACACCAGCGCGGCTGCCGCGCGCGGGACCGACTGGGTGTAGGTGTCGCCCAGGCCACCGGGACGTGCCGACGGCACCCCGCGCAGGCAGCACACCGTCAACGCGGCCCGGGAGACGCAGAACGCGACGCCGGCGAGGACGCCGGCACGCAGCGGCTGGGACGCCGACACCATGCTCGACAGCGCGGACACCTGGAGGCCGACGACCAGGACGATCGCGGCCACGCCGGCGGGACCGGAGGTGCCGGACTTCATCACCGCAAGCGACCGGTCGCGGTCGTAGGAGGCCGCCATCCCGTCGACCGTGTCGGCCAGGCCGTCGAGGTGGAAGGCCCGGTTGCCGACGACCGCAGCGCCGATGCCCAGCAGGGACGACACCAGCGGCGGCAGGCCGAGGTCGTGCGCGACGACCAGGACCAGGACCAGAGCGATCCCGAGTGGCATCGCGGCCACCGGCGCCAGCACCATGGCGACGCCGGCGCGACGTCGGTCGACGAGGATCGGCGACCTGACCGGCACCGCGGTCAGCGTTCCCAGCGACAGCCTCCAGGCATCGCGCAGCATCAGGGCATGAGTTCGGACAGCAGGGCGACGTCACGGAGCAGTGCCACCGCACTGCGCACGACGGGCACCGCGGCGACCGCGCCGGATCCCTCACCGAGCCGCAGCCCCAGGTCGAGCAGGGGCTCTCGTCCCATCTTCGCCAGCGCAAGGCTCTGCGCCGGCTCGGTGGAGCGATGGCCGGCGGCGTACCACGCGACGGCACCGGGCTCGATGCGGTCGGCGGTCAACGCGCACGCGACGCTCATCAGGCCGTCGAGCAGGACGGGCACGCCGTCCTGCGCCGCGGCCAGCAGGTAGCCGGTCGCCGCAGCGAGGTCGGCGCTGCCCAGCGCGGTCAGGGTCTCGATCGGGTCAGCGATCCGCGTGCCCGTCCGAGCCAGCGCCGCGTCGATCACCTCCGCTTTGCGCAGCAGTCCGGCGGCGTCGATGCCGGTGCCACGGCCCACGACCTCGGACGCCGGAACCCCGAGGGCCGCCGCCACGAGCGCTGCCGCGGGCGTGGTGTTGCCGATGCCCATGTCGCCGCTGAGCAGCAGCTGAGCACCCGCGGCGATCTCCTCGCGTGCGACCCGCGCGCCCGCTGCCAGTGCCGCGGCCGTCTCGTCGACGCTCAGCGCATCCTCGAGATGGATCGCGCCGCTCCCCCGGCGGACCTTGTGCTCCATCAGCGCCGCCCGGGTCACCTCGTCGAGGTCCGCGAAGTCCTCGTCGACCCCGAGGTCCAGCACCCGTACGGCGATGCCGTGCGCCGCAGCCAGCGCGCTGACGCCGGCCCTGCCGGCCACGAAGGTACGGACCATCGCACCGGTGATCGCGGGAGGGAACGCCGAGACGCCGTGGGCGGCCACGCCGTGGTCCCCGGCGAAGATCACCAGGCGGACGTTGTCGATGGGGCTGGGAGGCACCTGGCCCTGGCAGCTGGCGACCCACACGCCGAGCTCGCCGAGCCTGCCCAGGGCGCCGGGTGGCGTGGCGAGGGCGGCGAGCCTCTTGGTGGCGTGCGCGCGGGCGATGTCGGAGGGAGCGGAGACGTAGGGCATCGGCATTCCTGTATCAGTGGGCGGGTAATGGGAGACGGATCCGGTCGAGCGCGGCGAACAGGTCGGCGGTCCGGGCGGGCGGACGAGCAGCGATGCGGACCCAGGAGTCATCCAGGCCGGGGAAGGTGTCGGCCCGGCGTACCGCGACGCCCTGGGCACGCAGCGCCGCGTGGGCACCCGCGCCGACCCTGGCCAGCACGAACGGCGCGGCCGACGGCACCTGGACGATCCCCCGCCGGCGCAGACCATTCTGGAGGTCGTCGCGCCAGCGGGCGAGGTCGACGGCCCGACGGCGGGACTCCGAGACAGCAGCGCCGCCCGAGCACGCCACGATGGCCGCGATCGCCGGGGCCGAGACCGACCATGGCGTCTGCCGCGCCGACAGCTCATCGACGACGGAGGACTCACCGACGACGTACCCGACCCGGACGCCCGGGATGGACCAGTGCTTGGTGAGGCTGCGGACGACGACCAGCCCGTCCAGCCGCTCACCGACCAGGGACTCGCGCTCGTCGGGGACGGCGTCCATGAACGCCTCGTCGACGACCACCAGGCGACCGCGCCGGCGCAGTCCGCGGATCAGCGCGGCCGGGTGCAGGACCCCGGTGGGGTTGGTCGGGTTGCCGATCACGACGAGGTCGGCCTCCTCCGGGACTGCGAGGGGATCCAGGCCGAAGCCGTCCTCAGGGCGGCACAGCACGGTGGTCACCCGACACCCGGCCTGATCGAGGGCGACGTGCGGCTCGGTGAACTGGGGGTGCACGACGACGGGCCGGCGCCAGGGTCGCAACCTGGCGACCAGGGCGAAGGCCTCAGCCGCGCCGGCGGTCGGCAGCACCTCGTCGGGCCGCCGGCGGTGCTGCTCGGCGATCGCCAGTCGGGCCGGCTCGGGATCCGGGTACGCCGTCGAGCCGTCGACGCCGCCGTACAGCGCGTCGAGGAGCCACCGCGGCCGTTCGCCGGCGTACACGTTGACGGCGAAGTCGAGAAGCCCCTCCGCGGTCTCGCGGTCGCCGTGGTGGCGCAGCGGGTCGGGCGGCCCCGCGACGGCAGCAGCCGAGGCGCGGCGGCGCTCCACCAGCGCTGGCGCGCGACCGTGCGGCACCGCTGCGTGGACGGCGTCGGCGAACCGCTGGGCAAGGTGCGGATGTCCCGCCCAGTGCACGTGCAGGTAGGACGCATGCCAGGTGTCCGTGGTGAACCCGGTCGCCTCTCCGTCGACCAGCCACGCGGGCCGGTCGCCCTCCGCCGGGACCGCCCGGGTCCGGTGGAACTCGTGCCCGGTGACCTGCTCGCCCGTCCGGGTCAGCAGCGAGTCCGACGCGGCGGTGGCCACCGGGTAGCGCAGCGTGAGCCGGTCGGACATCGCCGTCGCGGCCCGGACCACACCGGCCATCGGCACGTCGTGCAGCGTCTCGGCCAGGTACAGCAGGCCAGCGCACTCGGCCACGGTCGGTACGCCGGTCACGACCGCAGCGTGCAGGTCGTCCAGCAGGGCCCGGTTGGCCGCAAGCTCGTTGACGTAGACCTCCGGGAAGCCGCCGCCGAGGTAGACCCCCTGCGTGCCGTCCGGAAGCGCGGGGTCGACGAGCGGGTCGAAGGTGACCACCTCGCACCCTGCCGCACAAAGCAGCTCCTCGGTCTCCGGGTAGCGGAAGGTGAAGGCGCGACCGCCCGCCACGGCGACCACGGGGCGGGAGGCCGACGCGGGCGTGACCTCGCGGGCCGGGTCCCAGGGCAGGGCGTCGAGATCCACGGCGCTGCCGGCCACGGCAACCAGTGCGTCGAGATCGAGGTGGCGCGCGACCTGCTCGCCGAGGTGTGCGACGAGCCGTGCCGACTCCTCGCGCTCGTCCGCCGGCACCAGGCCGAGGTGGCGGGCAGGAGCGCACAGCCCGTCATCACGGGGGAGGGCGCCGAGGACTCGGAGCCCGGCACGGTCCATGGAACGGACGATCTCGGCGAGGTTCGGCGCCGAGCCGGTCCGGTTGAGGATGACCCCGGCGATCTGGATCCGGTCGTCGTAGGCGGCCATCCCGGCTGCGATCGCGCCCGCGGATCGGGAGAGCTTCGCGACGTCGAGGACCAGGACCACGGGCGACTGGGTCAGCACGGCGAGGTGCGCGGTCGAGGAGAACCCGTCCGTGCCGAGCCGGCCGTCGTACAGGCCCATCACGCCCTCGATGACGGCCAGGTCCGCCCCCGCCGCACCGTGCAGGAGGAGCGGCACGATCCGCTCCTCGCCGACCAGGTGCGGATCGAGGTTGCGACCGGGGCGGCCGGTGGCGAGTGCGTGGTAGCCGGGATCGATGTAGTCAGGTCCGACCTTGTGTCCACTCACGACGTACCCGGCGGAGCGCAGCGCCGCCATCAGCCCGGTGGCGACGGTCGTCTTGCCCTGGCCGGTCGACGGGGCTGCCAGGACGAGGCGCGGAAGGGCTACCACTCGATGCCCTTCTGCCCCTTCTGACCGACGTCCATCGGATGCTTGGCCTTGATCATCTCGGTGACCAGGTCCGCGGCCTCGATCAGCCTCGGGTCGGCATGCCGGCCGGTGATCACGACGTGCTGGTGACCGGGCCGGTCCGCGAGGGTCGCGACGACCTCGTCGACGTCGACCCACCCCCACTTCATGACGTAGGTGAACTCGTCGAGGATCAACAGGTCGTGGGTCTGTCGGACGAGACGGCTCTCGATCTCCCGCCAGCCCTCGCGGGCGGCGGTCTCGTGGTCCTCCGCCTCGCCCTGCTTGCGGGTCCACGACCAGCCGGAGCCCATCTTCTGCCAGTCGACCGACCCGCCCTCGCCGGTCTCCTCGTGGAGGCGGCCCAGCCGCTCGAGGACGGTCTGCTCGCCGATGCGCCACTTGGCGGACTTCACGAACTGGAAGACCCCGATGCTCCAGCCCTGGTTCCAGGCCCGCAGCGCCAGCCCGAAGGCAGCCGTCGACTTCCCCTTGCCGTCGCCGGTGTGCACCATGAGCAGAGGTCGGTTGCGCCGCTGCCTCGTGGTCAGGCCGTCGTCCGGAACGGTCAGCGGTTGCCCCTGCGGCATCAGGCTGCTCCCCTCGTGCTGCTGCGCACGGTCGTGGCCAGGGTCTCCGCGCTGACGTCGGCAAGGGGCAGGTGCTCGCCCCGCAACAGCACGGCAAGACGAACGGCGAGACCCAGGCGCATCGGCCCGCTCTCCCCGTCGACGACGACCGTGGCGATGCCGAGACCGGACAGGTGCTCTGCCGCTCGCTGCGACCGGATCACCGCGTCGGGGCCGCCGGTGGCGCGGCCGTCGGTGACGACCACGAGCAGCGGCCGCAGCGACGGGTCACGCAGCCGCTCTCGCAGCAGCACCCGGGCGGCCTCGAGGAGACCCTCGGCCAGCGGCGTGCGTCCGCCTGCAGGGAGGTCGTCGAGGCGTGCGGCGGCGATGTCGACCGAGCGGGTGGGAGGCAGGGTGAGCTCCGCGCCGCTACCGCGGAAGGTGACCAGGCCGACCTTGTCGCGGCGCCGGTAGGCGTCGAGCAGGAGCGACAGGATCGCGGTCTTCACCGCGGTCATCCGCTTGCGCGCGGCCATCGAGCCGGACGCGTCGACGCAGAAGAGCACCAGGTTGGCCTCGCGGCCCTCTCGTACGGCGGTGCGGACGTCCTCGACGCGCAGCTCGACCCGACCGGTCGTGCGGCCGCGGGCAGCCTGCTTGCCGGCGGCTGCGCGCAGGGTCTCGACCAGATGGACCGACCCGTTCCGGCTCACCGTCTGGCGGGCGCCGATCCGCCGCCCGCTGCTGGAGATCGCTCGACTGCGACGACCGGGGGCTCCCTCGCCGAGCCCCTCGACGTCGAGCAGCTTCGGGCGGTACGGCGTGGTCGCGGCCACGGTCGTGCCGCCCGCACCGGCCGGCGCCGGCACCGGTCGGCCGTCCGCGTTCGGGTCGGGCGGCGGGGTCTCCGCATCCTCGGTCTGCTCGGGCCGGTCGGTGATCTCGGCCGGCTCGCTCTGGTCGCTGCGGCCCTCCTCCGTCTGCTCCGCCTGCGCGGTCGACCCCGCACCGTCCGGCGGCATCGGGGGGCCGTCCTCGGGTGGCCCGCCCGACTCCGGCGGCTCGGGCGGCAGCTCGTCGTCGCCGAGGATGCGGTCGAGGAGCTCCTCGTCGAGGCCGGGCGCATCGAACGGGGAGCGGCGTCGTCGGTGGGGCAACGCGAGCTGGGCGGCCCGCCGGATGTCGGCCTTGGTGACCTCGTCGCGACCCGCCCACGCCGCATGCGCCACCGATGTGCGTGCCATGACGATGTCGGCGCGCAGTCCGTCGACCTCGAACGCGGCACAGACCTCGGCGATCGTGAGCAGGCCCGGATCGGTGAGCCGCACCTTGGCGAGCCGCTCGCGCGCGGTCTCGATCCGGTCGATGAGCGCGTCGTCGGCGGCCCGGTAGCGGGCCGCGAAGGCGACCGGGTCGGCGTCGTACGCCATCCGACGGCGGACGACCTCGGCGCGCCGTTGCAGGTCTCGGGGCGCGGCAACCTCGACGGTGAGCCCGAAGCGGTCGAGAAGCTGCGGACGCAGCTCGCCCTCCTCAGGGTTCATGGTGCCGATGAGCACGAACCGGGCGGCGTGCTCGACCGAGATGCCGTCGCGCTCCACGGTGACCCGCCCCATCGCCGCGGCGTCGAGGAGCAGGTCGACCAGGTGATCGTGCAGCAGGTTGACCTCGTCGACGTACAGGACCCCGCCGTCGGCACGAGCCAGCAGGCCCTTCTCGACCTCCACCCTGCCGTGGGCGAGGGCCTGCTCGAGCTGGATCGAGCCGACGATGCGATCCTCGGTGGCGCCGATCGGCAGCTCCACCAGCGGCGGCAGGCTCGCACCGAGCGCCCGCACGGCCGTGGACTTGGCGGTGCCCTTCTGGCCGCGGATCAGGACGCCGCCGATCTCTGGCGAGATCGTGGTGAGGACCAGGGCGACGCCCATGTCGTCCAGCCCGTCCGCCTCGCAGCCGACGACGGCGGAAAAGGGATAGTGCACCGGCATGTGAGGCTCCCGCTCGATTCGCCAATCAGGTTGGTCGGGCGCGGGGCCGGTCTTCGGACTTGCCGAGTCCCTCCCTGTCGGGGGCTCGGTTCACCGCAGCGGGCCTGTGCCGGAGTCTCACCGGCTTCCCAGATTCTCCCCGCCCGCCGTCCCCGCCGTTTCCGACGGTTGGGCCGTTGGGGCACCTCGTGCCTGTCGGCGCTCACGATAGCGTCAGGCTCCGTGCCAGGAACACCGCACCCGTCCACCGCAGCCACCATCATTGTCATCGGGATCGGTGCCGACGGCTGGTCGGGCCTCAGCGACGAGTCGCGTCACCACGTGTCCCGGGCGAGCGTCGTCCTGGGTGGGCCGCGGCATCTGGCGCTGTTGCCCGAGGTGGCCGGCCAGCGCAGACTCCCCTGGCCGCGCCCGCTGCGCGCCGGTCTTCGCGAGCTGCTGGCCGGGCTCGAGGGCGCCGTCGTCGCGCTGGCGTCGGGCGACCCGATGGTGTCGGGCATCGGGTCGACGCTGGTCGACGCGCTGGGACCGGACCGGGTCGTCGTCGTCCCGGCGGTCTCCTCGGTGGCCCTGGCCCGCGCCGAGATGCGCTGGCCCGCGGAGTCGCACGCGACCGTGAGCGTGGTCGGCCGCGACGTCTCCCTGGTACGCCGCCAGCTCGCCCCCGGACGCCGGATCCTCGTACTCTCCGCCGACGAGCACACGCCGTTCCAGGTGGCGCGACTCCTGGTCGACGCCGGCTACGCGCGGTCCCTGGTCACGGTGCTCGGCGACCTCGGGTCCGAGCGGTCGACCGTCGTGGGTCCTCGGGCCGCGGCCGGGCTGGTCGACGACCACGGCGATCTCCCCCGCCTCAACGTGGTGGCCGTCGACTGCGTGGGCCCGCACCTGGGCGGCTGGGTCGCCGGGCTACCGGACGACGCCTTCGAACACGATGGCCAGCTCACCAAGCGGGACCTGCGGGCGTCGGCCCTGGCCCGGATCGCGCCGGCCCCGGGAGAGCACCTGTGGGACGTCGGCGCCGGTGCCGGGTCGGTCGCGATCGAGTGGATGCGCGCCGATCCGACCTGCACCGCCACCGCGGTCGAGGCCGACGCCGAGCGGGTCGCCCGGATCACCCGCAATGCCTCGCGCCTGGGCGTGCCCGGTCTCCAGGTCGTGCACGGGACGGCGCCCGAGGCACTCGCCGGGCTCCCCGCGCCGGACGCGGTCTTCGTCGGCGGCGGCGCGACCCGGGCCGGGGTGGTCGACTCGGCGATGGCCGCGCTGCGCCCCGGCGGCCGGCTGGTGGTCCATGGGGTGACGTTGGAGACCGAACGTCTCCTGGCCGTGCTCTATGCGGAGCACGGGGGCGAGCTGACCCGCCTCGGCGTCGAGTCCGTTGCCCCGATCGGGTCGTTCACCGGCTGGGCGCCGGCGCGCACCGTCACGCAATGGGCGCTGATGCGCTGATGTCGATCGACCGACGACCGTACGACTCCTGGTGGACGACGCTGTCCAGCGGCGAGCGGTGACGCCAGCCGCACCTCTCGAGGTCGGGTGCGTCGGGCAGCTCCGCGACCTCGCCGACGCACAGCCAGGCGACGGGGCGTATGTGCTCGGGCATCGCGACCAGGTAGCGCAGGAACTCCTCGCGGTAGAAGCTGACCCAGCCCACGCCGAGGCCCTCGGCGGAGGCGGCGAGCCAGAGGTTCTGGATGGCGCACACCACCGAGTAGAGGCCGGCGTCGGCGATCGCGTGGCGACCCAGCACGTTCGGGCCGCCGCGGTCCGGGTCGTAGCCGACGACGACGCCGAGCCCGGACTCGCGGATCCCCTCGATCCGGATCCGGGAGAACGTCTCGGCGCGCTCACCGCTCAGGCTGGCTGCGAAGACCTCGCGCTCGGTCGCGACGTGGTCGTGGAACGACGCGAGCCGAGCGGGGTCGCGGACCAGCACGAAGTCCCACGGCTGCGAGAGGCCCACGCTGGGCGCTGCGTGGGCTGCGGACAGCACCCGGGTGAGGACGTCCGGCGCCACGCCCGCGCCGGTGAACTCGCGCCGGGTGTCACGGCGGCGGTTGATGACGTCGTAGAGGTCCATCAGTGCTTGCTGCTCCGATCGCGTTGGGAGGCGTAGAGCCAGGACTCGCCGCCGTCGTTGGCCAGCGCACGGCCGACGAGGATGACCGCGGCCCGTCGCAGTCCCGCGTCCTCGACGGCATCGGCGATGTCCGCGACCGTGCCGCGCAGCACGCACTGCTCGGGCTGGCTCGCCCGGTGCACGACCACGACCGGGCAGTCGGCGCCGTACTGCGGCGCGATCTGTGTCATCAGCGCGCGGACCCGCGTGATGGCCAGGTGCAGGACCAGGGTGGCGCGCGTGGCCGCGAACGCCTCGAGCGACTCGGTCCGGGCCATCGCGCTCGACCGGGCCTGGGTCCGCGTGAGCACCACCGATTGGGACACGAGCGGGACGGTCAGCTCGGACCCGATGACCGCAGCCGCGGCGGCGTACGCCGGCACGCCGGGCGTGACGTCCCATGCCACCCCGGCCTCGGTCAGCCGTCGGCCCTGCTCGGACAGTGCGGAGTAGACCGAGGGATCACCGGAGGTCAGCCGCACCACAGTGCTGCCTCGGCGCGAGGCTGCGACGAGGTGCCCCACGATCTGGGCGAGGTCGAGATCCTGGGTGTCGACGAGATCGGCGGTGGGACTGCAGTGCGCCAACACCTCCGGGTCGAGATAGGTCCCCGGATAGAGGACGACGTCTGCTTGCGCCAGCAGCCGTGTCGCTCGCACGGTGAGGAGGTCGGCCGCACCCGGTCCGGCGCCGACGAAGTGCACGGTCACCGGGGGGCCTCGTCGGTGGAACGCGGCGTCCAGACCCGGCCGCCCGCGACCCGGGTCGAGCTGGCGCCCACGATGAGCAGGCACTTCATATCGATGGTCGCGGGGTCGAGCTCGGCCAGCGTCGTGATGGTCAGCGACTCCTCGGCTCGTCCGACGTCACGGCCCACCACCACGACGGTGTCGGGCTTGCGGTGCTCCAGGAGCACGTTCCTGGCGACGGCGACCTGCTGCATGCGCGAGCGTGAGGCGGGGTTGTAGATCGCGAGCACCAGGTCCGCCTCGGCGACGGCCCGCAGCCGCCGTTCGATGAGCGCCCACGGCTTGAGGCGGTCCGACAGGCTGACCACGGCGAAGTCGGCCCCGATCGGAGCACCGGCCCGGGCCGCGACCGCCTGGACGGCGCTGACACCGGGCAGCACCCGGACGGCGACGTCCGGGTAGGCCTCGGCCGCCTCGAAGACCGCGGCCGCCATGCCGAAGACCCCGGCGTCTCCGCCGGAGACGACCGCGACGCGCTCCCCCGCCCGGGCAAGGTCGAGCGCTGCGCGGGCCCGGTCCAGCTCGACGGTGTTGCCACTCGCGTGCCGGGTCAGGCCGGCGCGCTGCGGTACGCGGCCGACGTACGGTCCGTAGCCGACGACGTGGTCGACGCCTGCCAACGCCTCGGTGGCCTCGGGCGTGAGCCACTCGTCGCGACCGGGCCCGAGGCCGACGACGAGGAGCTCCGCAGGGGCCCCGTTCACGATCGCATCCGTCGGCGGCGCCGGGACGGACCGCATCCGCGTCATGCTCGACCCGGTCGCGGTGTCGCCGGGAACGACGATCAACGAGAAGTACGGCACCGAGTCGGGATCGACATCGGCGACGGGCAGCCACCGCTCCTCGGCCTGGGATGCCCGCTCGACGTACCAGGCACCGTCCAGGCGCCCGGCCTGCGCCAACGCCGAGCGAACCCTCGGGAACAGCCGACCGAGCTTCATGATGACGGCCGCGTCGGTATCTGCCAGCCGCCGGGCCAGCTCGGGCTCGGGAAGCGTGCCGGGCAGGACGGTGAGCACGTCGGTCTGCCGCACCAGCGGGGTCGAGACCGCCGCCGTCGCCGCCGAGAAGGCCGGCACCCCGGGAACGACCGAGGTGTCGTAGACGTCCTTGAACCGGTCGTGGAGATACATCGAGGAGCCGTAGAACAGCGGGTCGCCCTCGGCCAGCAGGACGACGTCGCGATCGGCGCCGAGGTGGGCGGCGAGCCTGGCCGCGCACGACTCGTAGAAGTCCGCCATCGCGCCGACGTACCCGCCGGGGTGGTCCGTGGTGCCGGTCGTGACCGGGTAGCGCAGCTCCTCCTCGATCACGTCCGCGGGGAAGTACGCGGCGGCGATCCGCCGCGCATGGGAACTCCTCCCGACGCCCGCGTGGTAGGCGACGACGGCAGCCTCGCCGATCACGCGGGCAGCCTTGATCGTAAGGAGCTCTGGGTCGCCGGGTCCGATCCCGACGATGGTGAAACGGCCGGTCATTCGTCCTCCTGGGCCAGCGCATTGAGAGCCGATGAGGTCATCGCCGAGCCGCCGCGACGCCCCTGGACGGTGACGTAGGGGATGTCGATGCCGTGGTCGCGCGTCAGGTCGACAAGGGCCTGCTTCGACTCGGCCGCGCCGATGAACCCCACCGGACAGCCGACGACGGCCGCCGGCCGCGGTCCGCCGTCGAGGATCACTTCAAGGAGGCGGAACAGTGCCGTGGGGGCATTGCCGATGGCGACGACCGCGCCCTCGAGCCGGGGCTCCCAGAGCGAGACGGCCGCGGCCGTCCTCGTGGTCCCCCACTCCCTCGCCAGCGTGGGCACGCGAGGGTCAGCCAGGAGGCAGACGACGTCGTTGTCCGCGGGCAGTCGGCTGCGAGTGACGCCGGTCGCGACCATGGTGGCGTCACAGAGGATCGGCGCACCGGCGGCCAGCGCGGCTCGGGCGGCGTCGACCATCCGCGGGTGGACGAGCAGATCCTGGGCGAGGTCGACCTGCCCACTGCCGTGGATCATCCGTACGGCGAGCCTCTCCGCCTGCGGCGGCACCCCCGAGAGGTCGGCCTCGCGGCGGATGGTGGCGAAGGAGTCGACGTAGATCGCTGGGCCGTCGTCGACGTAGTCGTAGTGGCGACGTGGACGCTTCATGGTGTCCTCTCCTCGGGAATGAGCAGGCCGCGCCATGGCGTGACGACCACCGTGTCGACGCCCGCGGTGTACCGCTCGACGGCCGCTCGGTCGAGCCGACCCCCGGGCGCCTCGACGTGGACGCCGCCCCCGACCTCGCCGTACCGGAGCGGACCGGTCGGCTCCGGCACCCTCGGGTCACGGTCGACCGGCGCCAGCAGCGGCTCGACGAGCTCGGCGACGTGCCAGGCCGCGGCCGGTCCGGTCCCCCGCGCGTCGAGGAAGCGACCGGCCAGATCGGCAAGTCGCGTGGCAGCGTCGCGGAGCGGCAGGCGCGGCCCCCAGCCCGTCCCCACCCGGAGCTGGACGAGGTCGGCATCGAGCACGCACAGGCCGAGATCACCGCTGCGGTCGAGCACGTCGCCCCGGCCGTCATCGAGCACGAAGAGGAAGCGGCCCGGCAGGTCGCCCAGTCGCGGGGAGGCGCACAGGAGTCGGTCGAGCTCGGCAGCGACCGGCCGGAGATCGGCACGGCCACCGGCCAGGCCCGTCTGCGGCGAGACCATCACGTTCCGGACGAGCTCGTGCGTCCGGGTCGGGACCAGCCCGGTCGACTCGATCGCACCGAGCGCGTCCGCCCGTACGGCGCCATGGTCGACCGGCAGCCCGCGGATCTGCAGGTTCGCCCGGGTCGTGAGGTGAACGTGCCCGTCACCGAACCTCTCGGCAACCTCCGCGACCGAGCGGAGCGCCACCGCGGGGACCCGTCCGCCGACGAGCCGCAGCCGAACCAGCAACCCGTCATCGGCGGGCCACGGGCGCAGCAGTCCCGGACACCGGTCGCGCCGATCTCGGTGTGCTGTCACGGCTACCTTCTGGCCAGGGACCCTTGCGCGGGGCCCGCGTACGACCTGGCGGCGGTCGCCACCAGCACCAGCAGGTCTTCGGACTCGGGATCCTCCGGCGCGGAGCGCCTTCCCGGAGTGACCTCCAGTGGCTGCCGTTCGGCGTGCTCCGCCCGTCACCCTCACCGCTGCGCGTCAGTCCCGGATTCTCACCGGGTTCCCTGACCCCACGAATGGAGTTCGACTGGCCCACCCACCCTACGACGCGGGCAGGTCGACCCCGAAGATCGGGTCCGGGGTCGACGCGGCCGTGCCCGGGCCGCACCGACCGCCGCGTCACCCATCGGTGATGGTGGGCATGATGGGCGTCCTATGACACCCACCCTCGTCTACCTCCACGGCATCGGGACCGAGCACGACGATGCGTGGCGCGACGTGCTGAGCGACGCGTTGCTCGAGGCGGGCTATCCGACTCTGTACGACGGCGTCGACTGCCGGGCCCCCAAGTACCCGAACACGTTGCGCTATCCCAGCGACGAGCACCATCCTCTGCCGCCGCAGACGATCGCTCCCCTGTCGCACACCGAGCGCGAGGAGGTCCGGTGGCGAGTGGAGCGGGCCACCGCGGAGCTGGAGCGCGCCCTGGGCGCGCACGTCGTCGGCAGGGGCATGCCGTTGGCCGCGGAGACCGTCCCGGCCGTGATGAGGGCCGTGCCCCAGGCCCGGCGCTACCTCGAGGACGACGCCACCCGCGCGAACACGCTTCACCGGGTGCTGGCCGACCTCCCCCGGTCCGGGCCGATCGTGGTGCTGGCGCACAGCCTGGGCACGGTCATCGCCGCCGACCTGCTGACCCGCCTGCCCACGTCGATCGACGTCGTCGGCATGATCACCGTCGGCTCGCCGGCGGGGCTGCTCGCGGTGCATCGGGGAAGTGACCGTCTCGAGGTGTTGCGCGAGCCGCCGGCCACGGTCGCCTGGTGGGTCAACATCTGGGGCGCATCCGACCCGGTGACGGGCCTGCAGGGCATCTCGGCGCGGTTCCCGTGGGTGCTCGACATCGCGCTGCCCGGGGCGCGGCACCCGATGGAGAACTACCTGGGCTCGACCACGGTCGCCTGCGCCGTGGGACGAGCGATGTTCGGCAGCCGCGCCCGCGAGCTGTCCGTTCCCGTCTCGCTCCCCGAGCCGGAGGTCGATGACGCGGAGCTCGGCGCCTACCTGTTGCTGACCTACGGTCACTTCGTTGCCGAGCACCTTCCGGCCAAACATCAGCAACGCTTCCTCGGCGCGCTCGCGGCCGTGCGCGCTGACGTCACCTCCCGCTTCGGCCTGACCGATACCGGCACGCCTCCCGACCCGGCCCGGCTGCGGACCCTGTCCAAGTCGACGGCGTTGATGCCGATGCTCGGTGTGGCGATGACGAACCCGGTCGCGCCGTACGACAGCGTGATCAGCACTCGTGCTCGACGAGATGCTCTGCACGACCTCGCTGTGTGGATCGGCCTCTACAGCGGTTACGGCGGCACCCTGCAACGCGCACTCACGCAGGCATCGATGGCGATCGCACCGACCTGGGCCGACCGGATGTGGCTGCGGCCGCGGAGACCACGACGGCCCGAGCGGCTCGATCCGGTGGAGCTGACCGCGATCCGCCTGGTCGCTGCCGAGCTCGTGCGGCAACGCGAGGGCCTCGACTCCGACCCGCAGGTCCATGCCGCACTGACCCGGGCCCACACCCAGATGAGGGAGGACCGCATCCAGCTCTCCGAGCACTCCGCTCCGCACGGGCCCGCGGTCCGGGTGCTCGACCGGCAGATCCGCACGCTGGCACGAGCAGTCCGCGCGCTCGACCGGCGAGGGCTCACCCCGACCACCTCCGGGGCGGACCTCCAACGCCGTTGATCGGCCGGCACGTCCTCAGCGACCGTCAGGGCTGCGCGAATCTGACCAGTTCGGTCTGGTCTCGCCTCGGGAGGATGAGGTTGAGCGCGCCGGGAAGGACGTCGATCTGCGCCGCGGCACGATCGGAAGGTGGAAGGGGCCCCAGCAGCTCGCCGTCACCGCCCATCGGCACCGATGGCGTTCCACTCACCGTCACCGACCGTCCGCGCATCACATGGACCTCAGGGAGCTCGACGTGGGCCCCGTCGTAGACCTTCGGCAGGGACTGGAGCAGATCCCATCTGCTCGCTGCCTCGATGACCACGACGTCGAGGAGGCCATCATCGACCTCCGCGCTGGGCGCGATCTTCATGCCTGATCCGTAGTACTTGGAGTTCGCGACGACCACCGTCGCGGCAAGGAAGTCGCGGGCACTCCCGTCCACGACAACGTGAACCCTGGCCGGCTTGTAGGTCACCAGGGAGTGGACCGCGGCATAGGGATACTGGAGCTTGCGTGGCAGCCAGCGCACCTTGTCCACGACTTCACCGGCGACGGCATCGACACCGGCGTACACCGAGCCTGCGACGACGCGTGGAGCGGCGTCGCCGAGACGCAGGGTCAGCAGGTCCGTCGGGGTGGATACGCCCTCGAGCAGCATTCTCGCCAGGTCGTCCGGCGCCGAGGGAAGGCCGAGCATCCGGGCGAAGTCGTTGCCGCGTCCGGCCGGGATGATGCCGAGCGTCGCGCCCACAGCAGAGACCCGACCGGCGATCGAGGACAGCATCCCGTCGCCGCCGACGGACACCACCACGTCACCCCTGCCCGCGGCCTCCTCGACGACATCCGCGGTCGCTTGGGGGCCGGTCGAGTAGGTGACCTCGACCTCCGCACCGGCATCGCGCAGGATCCGGGCCACCGGTACGACCGCAGCGGCCGCTGCACCGCCCCCGGACACCGGGTTGACCAGGAACGAGTAGGAGCGGACGGCCTGGTCGGTCACGGGATCAGGACCCCCGGGTTGAGCACGCCCGTGGGGTCTACCGCGTCCTTGAGACCGCGCAGCATCGCGACGCCGACCGGTCCGATCTCTCGGGCGAGCCACGGCTTGTGGTCGGTGCCCACCGCGTGGTGGTGGGTGATGGTGGCGCCGACCTCGATCATCGCGTCGGACGCGGCCGCCTTCGCGGCGAGCCACTGGGCCAGCGGTTCCTCGGCCTGCTTCGTGGCGACGGTGAAGTACAGCGAGCAGCCGGTCTCGTACACGTGGGAGATATGGCACAGCACGAGGGTTCCCTCCCCCAGCGAGCCCTCCAGGGCATCCTTCACCGACTGGTAGAGGCGCTCGCGGTTGGACCAGAACGTCGCTGTCTCGAGGGTCTCGACCAGGACACCGACGTCGAGCATGGAGTCGCGCAGGTACGGCGCATGGAAGCGGCCGGCCGCCCACGCCTGACCGCGCTCCTCGCCAAGGTTGGTGCCGCCGAGCGACTCGAGGATGGCCGTGACCTGGGCTCGGCTGGCCGCGACCGACGCGCCCTCGTGGCCCACGATCATCAGACAGCCGGTGACGCCCTCGCCGCCGATGTCCTTTTGACTGGCCAGGTTGGCCATCGTCTCGGCCTCGTCCGACAGGCGGATGACGGTAGGTAGCAACCGATCCTGGGCGAGCCGTCGCATCGCCTCGGCGCCTTCGGCGAAGGTCGGGAAGGTCCACGCCTCGTAGACCTTCTCGGCAGCCAATCGCCGCACCCGCACGGTGACCTCGGTGATGACGCCCAGGGTGCCCTCGGAGCCCATCACGACCTGGCGCAGGTCGGGGCCGGCGGCGTTGGCCGGCGAGGAGCCTGTTACCAGCTCGCCGATCGGGGTGGCCACTCGAAGCCCGACCACCATGTCGTCGAATCGGCCGAAGCCGGCCGAGGACTGCCCGCTCGAACGGGTCGCAGCGAAGCCTCCGACCGAGGCGAACTCGAAGGATTGGGGGAAGTGGCCCAGGGTCAGCCCGTGCTCGGCCAGAGCGGCCTCTGCCGCCGGGCCGCGCATACCGGGCTGCAGCACCGCGGTCATCGACACGGTGTCCACCGACAGCAGCCGGTCGAGGCGGATCAGGTCGAGGCTGATGAGACCGGCGTAGCCGTCGCGCCGGGCGGCCAGCCCGCCCGTCACGCAGGTACCGCCACCGAACGGGACCACGGCGACGTGGTGCTGCACGGCCCAGGACAGGACCGCGACGACGTCCTCGTGGGAGCTCGGCCGGACCACCACGTCGGGAGCGTCGGTCAGGTCCCCGGTGCGGGCCCGGAGCAGGTCCGGGGTGGACTTGCCGCGTGTGCGCAGCCGTCGCGCTGCGTCATCGGTCACGACCGCGTCGTCCCCGACTGTGCCGCGAAGCGACACGAGCAGGTCCTCGGCGAGGCCGGAGGTCGGCAGTGAGACATCGGTCGCCGCGGGGGTGTCGCGGGTGCCGACGAAGGCGTCGACGAGTCCGCGGACGCTGTCGGGAAGGGCCTCGGCCGCGGCCGGGTCGCCCCAACGCTGCGGGTGCATTTCGATCGTCATGCGTTACAGTGTGACACATGACGTCCGAACGCAACAAGGTGCCGATGGCGGAGACGGCCGACCGGCTGCTCGCGGCCGCCCGCGCGTGCGTGATCGACGTCGGCTGGCGGCGCACCACCCTGACCGATGTTGCGAACCGCGCTGGTGTCTCCCGGATGACGGTCTATCGCACGTATGCCGACATGGAGACGCTGTTCGCGGACCTGATGACCCGCGAATGGGCCGACGTCGTGGCCGCGGTGGTGACCACCGACGACAGCACCGCATCGTGGCCGGATCGGATCGCGGACCGCGTCGCCGGGAGTGTGACCGCGCTGCGGGAGAACCCACTGCTGCGCCGGATGGTCGACCTGGACCCCGAGTGGCTGCAGCCCTACCTGCTCGAGCGGCGTGGCCGGTCGCAGGACGCCGTACTCGACCTGCTCGCCGGCCGGATCGCCGAGGCCCAGGCCGAGGGTGGCCTACGGGAGGGTGACCCGGCGCTCCTCGCCCGGACGATCGTGCTCGCCGCCCATGGCTTCCTCTTCTCCGCGCACACGATGACCGACGACACCACCCCTCACCTCGAAGCACTCGACCAGGAGCTCGCCGAGCTCGTCCGGAGGTACCTCACGCCATGACTCCCGCAACCGCCCGCATCGTGCCGGGCCTCGACGGCGCACCTGACCGCGTTGACCTGGTCGTCGTCGGCCTCGGGGTGACCGGAGCCGGCGTCGCCCTCGACGCGGCCTCGCGTGGACTGAGCGTGCTCGCGGTCGACGCCCACGATGTCGCTTTCGGCACCTCCCGCTGGTCCAGCAAGCTCGTTCACGGCGGACTGCGCTACCTCGCCTCGCTCCAGATCGGCATCGCGCACGAGAGCGCCGTCGAGCGCGGCATCCTCATGGAGCGCACCGCTCCGCACCTGACCCGTCAGCTGCCGTGGCTGCTCCCGCTGACCAGCGGCGTCTCGTTCACCCAGGCGACCCTCGCCTCCGCGGGCTTCCGTACCGGCGACCTCCTTCGCCTCGCCGCCGGCACCTCGCGTGACACCCTTCCCCGACCGCGGCGGGTGTCGCGGACCGAGGCCCAGCGACTGGCTCCGGCGCTGCGTTCCTCGGGGCTGCGCGGAGGGCTGATCAACTGGGACGGCCAGTTGGAGGACGACGCCCGGCTGGTGACCTGTCTGGCCCGTACCGCAGCCGCCCACGGCGCACAGGTCCGCACCCGGGCCCGCGTTCTGGAGGCGGCAGCCACCTCGGTGCGACTCCGCGACGAGCTGACCGGCGAGACCCGCACCATCACCGCCCGCGGGGTGATCAGCGCCGCGGGCGTATGGGCCGGTGAGCTGGCGGAGGAGATCCGGCTGCGGCCGAGCCGCGGCACCCATGTGGTGCTGCGCGCCGAGAGCATTCCGGGCCTCAGGTCGGCCCTCACCGTGCCCGTGCCCGGAAGCAGCAGCCGCTATGTGTTCGCGCTCCCCCAGCCCGAGGGCGTCATCTACTTGGGCCTGACCGACGAACCCGTGGACGGCGACATCCCCGACGTGCCCGAGCCGACCGAGGGTGAGATCGGGTTCCTGCTCGACGTGGTCGGCGCGGCCCTGGAGCGTCCCCTCAGGCGCACGGACGTCATCGGCGCCTTCGCAGGCTTGCGCCCCCTTCTCGAGGCGGGCGGCTCCACCGCCGATCTGTCCCGCAAGCATGCCGTCCTCACGTCACGCAACGGTGTCGTCACCGTCGTCGGAGGCAAGCTCACCACCTACCGGCAGATGGCCGAGGACGCCGTCGACGCCGTCGGCCTGACCACCACGCCCTGTCGCACCCGGGACCTGCCCCTGCTGGGCGCCGCTCCCCGCGACGTGCTGGCGCGGTTGGAGGAACCAGCCCGGCTGGTACGCCGGTTCGGCACAGAAGCCCGGTTCGTGATCGACGAGGCCGTCAGGGCGAGCGGCCTGACCGAGGACGAGCTGCTCACCGCCGGACCCGGTGGGATCACCCTCGCCGAGCTCATCTTCGGTGTGACCCACGAGGGTGCGGCCGATGTCGACGACCTTCTTGACCGACGTACCCGTGTGGGCCTCGTCCCAGAAGACCGGGTCTCCGCCCTCCCCCTCGCCGAGCGTGCCCTGAGCCTGGTCCGGTCGGTGTCCTGAAGGAGTCGCGGCCTGCGCCTCGCACCGTCGGTGATGATCCTGTCGAGCCGGTAGCCGGCGGAGGACTCGTGGGTGATCCACTCGGCAGTGAGGACGGACTCGGAGGATGGTGGCGCGGCCTAGCTCATCGTGAGGCCGCCGCTGACGCTGACGGTCTGCCCGGTGATGAACGCGGCCTCGTCCGAGGCCAGGAAGGCGACGGCGTTGGCGAGATCCTCCGGCTGGCCCAGCCGCTTCAACGGGATCGCCTTCGTGAGCGCCGCACGCAGCTTCTCCCCGCCGATCGAGGCGAACAGCGCCGTGTCTGTCGGGCCAGGAGACACGCAGTTCACGGTGATGCCGGCGCGGGCCATCTCTCGAGCCAGGGTCTTGGTGAAGGCGATGATGCCGCCCTTGGCCGCCGAGTAGACCGCCTCACCACTCGACCCCACGCGGCCGGAGTCCGAGCCGATGTTCACCACCCGGCCGTAGCCCTGCTCCGCCATGAGCGGCAGCACCTTGTGGCAGGTGTTGAAGGCGCCGTACAGGTTGATCTGGATGATCCGGTCCCAGGTCGCGGGCTCGGAGTCGACGAACGGCTCGGCCTTGTCCCAGCCCGCGTTGTTGACCAGGACGTCGACGCGACCCAGCGTGCTGACGACCTGCTCGACCAACGCGTCGACCGAAGGGCGGTCGGTCACGTCAGCACGGACTCCGATCGACCCGTCGCCCAGTGCTGCGGCGGTTGCCTGGGCGGTTTCCTCGTTGATGTCAGCGACAACCACCGTCGCTCCCTCGGCGGCGAGCTTGGTGGCGATCCCGGCGCCGATGCCCTGACCGGCGCCAGTGACGATGGCGATCCTGCTGTCCAGCTTTCCCATGATGAGTTCCTTAACTAGATGCGGTGAGGCGGTCAGGGCGCGTAGGCACGGCCGAGCAGGCTGCGAGAGATGACGAGCTTGGAGACCTGCGCGGTGCCGTCCCCGATCTCAAGACCGATGACGTCACGCAGGCGTTGCCCGACCTTGTGCTCGGTGGAGTAGCCGACATGGCCGAGCGTGAGCAGACACTGGTGGATCACGTCGGTGGACAGCTTCGGCGCCCAGAACTTCGCCATCGCGGCCTCGGCGCTGTGCTCGAGGCCGGCGTCCTTGCGCCAGAGCGCCTCGTAGCAGACGTGCCGAGCACCGGCGATGTAGGTCGCGTACTCGGCCAGGGGGAATGCGACGCCCTGGTAGCTGCCGATGGGCTTGCCGAACGCCTCCCGGTCGCGTGACCACTGCAGCGCCTCGTCCATGCTCTGCTGGGCGGCGCCCAGGCAGAGCAACCCGATGATGGCGCGGGAGTAGTCGAAGCCCTGCATGACCGAGACGAACCCGCCGCCCTCGGCTCCGATCAGCTCCGCTCGGGTCACGCGTACTCCGTCGAAGTGGACCGAGGCGCGACCGATCGCGCGGCTGCCGAGGTCGTCGAAGGCACTGCGCGAGATGCCCGGGTCGCTCATGTCCACCCAGTACGCACTCACCCCACGGGCACCGGCTCCGCCGGTCCGGGCGAGCACCACCGCGCAGTCGGCCGCCATGCCGAGCGAGATCGAGGTCTTCTCACCCTGCAGGGTCCACGCGTCAGAGCCGTCAGGGGTGGCCCTCAACCCGAGGTTGGCGGCGTCGGTGCCCGCGCTGGGCTCGGTGATCATGATGCACGGCACCGTCTCGCCGGAGGCGATGCCGGGGAGCCAGGCTTGCATCTGTTGTTCGGTGCAATTGCGCACCAGGATGTCGCTGATCAGCGCGGTGTTGATGATCAGGTAGCCGGCATTGAAGTCGGCACGCCCGACCTCCTCCGCCGCGATCCCCGCGATCACGGCGGTCGCATCCTGGCCGCCGTGCTCGTCGGGGATGCGCAGCCCGGTCAAGCCCATCTGGGCCATGTCGGCGGCCAGCTCTCGGCGGAACTCAGCCGCCTTGTCGTCGGCCTGGTAGTGCGGCGCGAGGGTCCTCTCGGCCCAGCGGCGCAGCTCGGCGCGGAACGCTTCTTCGTCCTCGTCGAATCCGTAGTGCATGGGTCGCGACCTCAGCGGGCGGACGGAAAGACGGGATCGCGCTTCTCGCGTAGCGCGGTGTAGCCCTCGACCACATCCGGGGCCATGAAGCAGAGCATCTCGTAGGCGGCGGACTGGTCGAAGATGGGAGCGGCCTGGCGCACCCAGCTGTTGAGCGCGCGCTTGGTGTAGCGGATCGCCTGCTGGGCGCCCGTCGCCATCACCTGGGCGACGCGCAGGGCCTCATCGAGCACCTCGTCGCGCGGCAGGGCCTTGCTGACCAGCCCGATCCGCTCGGCCTCGGCTCCGGTCAGCATCTCGCCGGTCAGCAGGTAGTAGCGAGCCTTCGCCATGCCGCACAGCAGCGGCCAGATGATCGCGGCGTGGTCACCGGCCGCGACTCCGAGCTTGACGTGGCCGTCACCGAGCTTGGCGTCATCGGCCATGATCGAGATATCGGAGAGGATGCCCACCACGGTGCCAGCACCGACCGACACGCCATTGATCGCCGAGACGATCGGCTTATCGCAGTTGACGATGTTGTAGACCATGTCGCTCATCTCGCGCAGCATGTGGTCAACCCGCTCGTGATTGCCGGCCAGCCGGGCAACCATCTCCAGGTCGCCCCCGGCGCTGAATGCCTTGCCGGCGCCCGTGATGACCGCGACCCGGGTCTCGGGGTCATCGGAGACATCCCGGAAGACGCGCGCCAGCTCACCGTGCATCTGCTCGTCGGTGGCGTTGTACTTCTCGGGGCGATCCATGGTGATCAGCAGGACGCCGTTGTCATGTCGGGCGAAGGTCAGCTGGTGGTAGCTCTCGAAGGTCATGGCGTCCTCGCATCACGGTGAATAGTCGTTCAGTATGACTGAATCTAGATTCATCCCGCGGGCGTGTCAACGACCTCGACGCCCTAGAATGAATTTGCATTCAACGCCCAGGAGGACCGATGGCACGCCTCGCACCGAGCGACCACCCGCAAGACGCTGCTCGGCGGACCCTGGCCGAGGAGCGCTCCCGCCAGCTCCTGGGCGCCGCTGCACGCCTGATGGAGCGTGAGGGCTCCGAGGCGGTCTCGATGCAGGCGCTGGCCGCCGAGGCCGGCGTGAGCGTCGGGCTGATCTACCGCTACTTCGGCAGCAAGGACGAGGTCCTCCTCGCCGTGATCACCCAGGTTCTCGACGCCTTTGCACGGGAGGTACCTGCCGCGATCAACGATGCCGGCGTCGACCCGGTGCGTCGGCTGGCGGCGGCCTTCGCGGCGTACTGCCGTGTCATCGACGAATTCCGGCATGCTGCGGTCCTGACCTATCGCGAGTCGAAGACCCTCGACGAGGCCGGGCGCGAGCAGATCAAGAAGCTCGAGGTCGAGACCAGCCAGCCGCTGCGCGAGGTCGTGCACCAAGGCGTCACCGCAGGTGCCCTCGACGCAGCCGATCCAGATCTCGTCGCGTACAACCTGCTGCTTCTCGCCCATGCCTGGGCGCTCAAGCACTGGTACTTCGAACGCACGATGGACCTCGGCGCCTACATCGACGCCCAGCTTGCACTCGCCCTGCGCGCGATCGTTGTGCCGGAACACCGTGATGCCTACCGCGACCTCTTGACCGCCGGCCCATCTCGTTAGTGCTCGGGCGCAAGCAGATGACAGCCGGTCCGTTCCTTCCGCGCCGGGACGCGCGGCCGCGGATCCGGGTGAGACCACGGCCCACCCGGGGTCACTCAAGCCCCGCCGAGTAGAAGGAGGCGAAGCGCGACGTCTACTCGCCGCGGTCGCCGTCGGTCTCGATAGACCGGACGCGCTCCGGCGTCGGGGTCACGCCGCACACAGCAGGTACGGGCGACGGCCAGCCAGGCGTCGCCGCTTGACTGAAAAGTCGGATTGCGTCACTCAACGGCGCTGGCCTCGTTGTTCCCGTCAGGCCCCGAGAGGATGCACATGGACGACGAGCAGGCAGCCCCGGCTGCGGCAGACCCCACCCCCGGCATCAGTCGCCGCAAGGCGCTCGGCCTCGGCGCCGCGGCGGCGGGCGCGGTCGCCGCCGGTTCGCTGCTGCGGCCCGGCGCCGCCGCTGCCGATTCGGTCCCGCCGACGGCCTACCCTGTTGCCCCAGTCGGCTCGACCCTGGACAAGACGCTGCTGCGCGGCGCTCCCGGTGCCGGGGGCTACCGTCGCATCGTCGACGGACCTGGGGAGCCGGCGGTCGTGCGCAGTGACCTGCTCGGCGGCGCCGCCCGCGGCAGCGGCACCCGCACCCCACTGGCCGCGTTCGCGCAGTTCACCGACATGCACCTCGTCGACGCCCAGTCTCCGGCGCGGGTCGAGTTCATCGACGAGGTCGGCGGTGCAGTAACCGGCGCGTACCGCGCGCAGGAGATGCTCTCCCTCCATGTGGCCCAGGCAATGGTCCAGGCGATGAATGGCCTGGCGAGCGCCGCACCAGTGACCGGTCGCTCGCTCGACTTCCTGGTCAGCACCGGCGACAACGCCGACAACACGCAGTACAACGAGATCCGCTGGCACATCGACGTCCTGGACGGGCGGCAGACAGTGCGGCCCGACTCGGGCAACATCACCAAGTGGGAGGGCGTCGGCGGTCGCAACGACCCGTCGAGCTACTACTGGCACCCGGACGGTACGCCGAGGCTGGGTGGCCCGGACGACCCGCACACCAAGTACGGCTTCCCCACCGTCCCCGGCCTGCTGGACCGCTGCCGGGCCCCGTTCGCCGCCACCGGTCTCGCCATGCCGTGGTACACGACGTTCGGCAACCACGATGGCCTGGTGCAGGGGAACGCCCCGTCCGACCGAGAGTTCAACCTGATCGCCACCGGGGCGTTGAAGGTCACCGGGTTCCCGTTAGGGCTCGACTCCAGCAAGCTGGTGGCTGCGGTCCTCAGCGGCGACTCGGCCGCGCTTCTCACCCTGCTCACCGCGGGACCCGCCAAGCTCGTCAAGGCGGATCACAACAGGCGACAGCTCGTGCACAAGGAGGTGATCAACGAGTACTTCAACACGATCACCACGCCGGTCGGCCACGGCTACACGGCGGACAACCGCGACCACAACACCGCCTACTACTCGTTCGACAAGGGCGGCGTGCACTTCATCTCGCTCGACACCTGCGACACGTTCGGCTACTCCGAGGGCTCGATCGACCACGCTCAGTTCGTCTGGCTCGGCAACGAACTGAAGCAGCACAGCTCGCGCTATCTCGACACGAACGGGCAGTGGGTGGCCGGCAACGGCACGGACCAGCTGATCGTGATCTTCAGCCACCACACGGTCGAAACGATGACCAACCCGATCGGCTTGAACCGAGTCCTCGGCGACACCGTCGCCACGCTGCTGTTGCAGTTCCCCAACGTCGTCCTCTGGGTCAACGGACACACGCACCGCAACACTGTGGTGCCCTACCCGCGAGCGGCCGGAGCGGCTGTGGGCGGCGGGTTCTGGGAGGTCAACACCGCGGCGCACATCGACTGGCCGCAACAGGCCCGGGTCGTCGAACTCGTCGACAACGGCGACGGGACGCTCTCGGTCTTCGGCACGATCGTCGACCACGCCGCCCCCAACGCGTGGCCGGCGAATCCGATCACGCCGCTCGAGCTGGCCGCGCTGTCGCGCGAACTGGGAGCCAACGACTGGCAGAACGAGACGCCGACAGTGACCGAGGACGGCAAGCGCGGCAAGGCCTCGGACCGCAACGTCGAGCTTCTGGTCAGGAAGCCCTTCTAATCCCGACGAAACACGTCGCGGTTGGCCACATCACGTTCCTTGGCCTCTGCGGTTCC
Organism: Nocardioides marmorisolisilvae; assembly: GCF_031656915.1. Taxonomy (NCBI): domain Bacteria; kingdom Bacillati; phylum Actinomycetota; class Actinomycetes; order Propionibacteriales; family Nocardioidaceae; genus Nocardioides; species Nocardioides terrisoli. The sequence goes on from NZ_CP134227.1 coordinate 2,273,221, forward strand.
CGGGCCACCGCGCGGACCGTAGCCCATCGCGCTCCGGCGATCCGCCCCGCGTCCTGGCTGCTCATTCCGCCCGACCATCCGGTCAGTCTGTAATCCCGCGCCGATCCGTTCGGCGCGGTCCAGCTCCCGGGCCGCGGCGCGGATGGCTTCCGCGTGGTGGGTCACTCGCGCTGGATCTGCATCACGACGGCCTTCGGCTCGGTGAAAACTCGCGACTGAAGTCGCCGTCCTCACGGCCCACGCCGGACAGCGAAAAGGGCCCCTGACCCCGGCATAACCGCAGGTCAGAAGCCCTTTTCCGCTTCGGTGGCAGGTGCAGGATTCGAACCTGCGTAGGCTATGCCGGCTGATTTACAGACGGGCGCCCCCGAGCCTCTCACCTGCAGTTTTGCTGTTTTCGGCGAAACTTCCCCACGTATTCCCCCCACAAGCAGCCGGACGAGACGGCCCTCGACCGGCACCGGCCGGGGCTCCTTTCACTCCACAACTGTCAGGCTTGTCTGCAACTGGTAACGGGACCAGCGTGGTGGCCCACGCGGGCAGGGCCGGACCCCGGCTGCTTGTGGATCGGACTGGCCCGACCGACGAGCTCTCCCGGTCATCGGGATCGGGCAACTTCTTGGTAGTGGCGCTGCGCGATCACCGAGCAGGCGGCGCCGAAACATCGACGATAGCGCTTGAGGATCACAGCTGGGTGTCGCCGGACCGACGGCAACGCGACGAATTCGCAGCTCCTGTGTCAACGGACAGCGGGACTTCCCTGTGGGCGGTCAGGTGATCTCCTTGCTGGCGGACAGTTGATATCCCTGTCCACGGACAACTGATCTCCCTGCGTTGGTTAGGTCAGAGGCACCACTCCTCGTCCGGCGGTGGCTTCGGAGAGGCGCAGTGAGGTGCCCTCGGTGAGCACGACGTGTGCGTGGTGGAGCAGCCTGTCGACGGTGGCTGTGGCCAGAGTCTTGGGCATGATCGTGTCGAACCCGGAGGGGTGCAGGTTGCTGGTGACGGCGATGGAGCGGCGTTCGTAGGCAGCGTCGACGACGCGGTAGAACGCCTCGCCGGCTGCTTGGCCAGCGGGGAGCATGCCGATGTCATCAATCACGATGAGCTCGGCCCTGGTGATCCGGGCGATGGTCTTGGCGACGGATCCATCGACGCTCGCGCGACCGATCGCTGTGGTCAGCGATTCGAGGCTGAACCAGGAGACGCGCATGCCCTCGTCGATGACCTTGTGGGCCAGGGCTTCAACGAAGTGCGTCTTCCCGGTGCCGCTGGGGCCAGCGACGGCGAGGTTCTCGGCCCGGCCGACCCATTCCAGGGTGGCGAGGCCGGTCTGGGTGCCGGGTGGGATGGAGGAGTCGGTCTCGCGCCAGGACTCGAACGTCTTCCCGGCGGGCAGGCCGGCGGCTTTGCGTCGCATCCTCCTGGTGGCGTCATCACGGCCGCGGATCTCCTCGGTGATCAGGACCCGCAGGACCTCGGCGGGGTCCCAGCGTTGCGCCCGTGCGGTGGCCAACACTTCGGGTGCGACGTTGCGAAGGTAGGGCAACCGCATCCGTTTCAAGACCGCGAGGAGTTCCTCGGGCAGCTCCGGCGCCGAGGCCGACTGGGTGCTGAGGGCGGTCGACTGGGGACCTCGCGTGGTCGGCGTGGTCATCACTGTTCCTCTTCTAGACCCTCTGGGCGGGCACCGAAGGTTGCCCAGCCGCTGGTGCCGGGTTGGACCGAGTGAGCGTCGTCGGCGACGACCATGCTGGCGATCGAGGCACCGTTCGCGCGGTGGGTCACGATCGCGAGGAGGTCGCCCTCGGCGAACCGGCCGGCTGCGGCAGCAACACCCAACGCAGCGTCGACGGGTCCGGTCCCGACCAGGGCGGCGAGCTCGAGCGCGGCGGTCATCTTCGACCGAACGCGTTGCGCACCCACGGCGGCGGCTTCGATCAGCCACGAGTGCGCGCCCGGTCCCAACCCGAGGAACGCTTTCTCCTGGTCACTGCGGCCCTTCGGTTGCGGTGGCTTCGGGGACCCGTCGGGCTGTTGGGGATGGTCGGGATAGTGGGACAGGTCGATCCGCGGGTTCCCCGGCGTCGAGAGCCGGTGCCGGGCGACTTCGGTGAGCCCTGCCTGGAGGTTGGCAGTGATGACGAGCTCGTCGCCGTCGGCACGGACCCAGACCTCACGACCCACCAGGCCCGACGGGGTGGAGTAGCGCACCGACCCGAACCGAATTGTCTGGTCGGTGTTGACCATGCGGGTCTCACCGAGCGCTGCGGTGAATGGTGCCACCGGTATCGGATGCAACCGTGCCTGCTCGATGACCAGCGCCTCGGCCGGGATGCGTGCGGTCTCACGGTGGATCCGGTTGTTGACCTTGACGCAGAACGCCTCACACGCCTCGTCCAGTTCGGCGAACGAGTTGTAGCCGGTCAGCAGGTTCGCCTTGGTCGGGACCAGGTCTGCCTTCGCGATCCGCACGGTGGCTTCGGACCCACCCTTGGACTCAGGGTCGAACGGGACACAGGTATGGATCGTCAGCCCGTAGTGGCGGCCCGCGGCCACGATCATCGGATGCCGGACCGGAACCCGGGCGATGTGCTCGACCGTCACGGTCTTCTCGTTGTCGGTCAACGCATACGTCGGCGCCCCACCCACCCTGCGCAAGGTGGTGTCCAGACACGTCAGCAGGGTCTCGAGTTTGCGGTCCCAGGTCGGCAGGACGACCCGGAATCGCGACCAGGCCAACCACGCGCAGAACAGCAGCGTCTGCCGTGGTCGACCATCAGGACCGAAGACGACCGGCCCGTGGCCCCAGTCGAACTGCAACCACAAACCAGGCTCGGTGATCCAGGGCCGGTACTGACGGCGGTGCCCGTTGCGCCAGGCCTGCTTGGCGTTCGCGACCGCGCGCCGGGTGGTCCGCTCGTCGCCGGTGAATCCCATCGCGGCCAGCCGCTCGTGCAGCACATCGGCACGGACCGTGCCCTCGGACTGCTCGACCAGTTCCTCGATCTTCGGCAGGAACGGGTCGATCAACTTCGGACGCTGCACCGGCGCATCGACCGGCTCACCAGCATCACGCTTGGCGACATACCGGCGCACGGTCTTGGGGTCTACCCCCGCCAACAGCGCCGCCGAGTGCGCACACCCGGTGGCATCAAACGCTTCCAGAATCTCCATGATTTCCCTGTCAGACTTCTTCACAGTCCCTCCGGTGAGGCAGCTCGAGCGTGGTTAGAGACCTCGAGCGTTGCCCCGGAGGGACCTTCAATTTCGGACCGACACGACCGGCCCCGTAGTCCGTGAAGGGAGATCAGCTGTCCGCGGAGAGGGAGATGAAGTGTCCGCCTACAGGGATCTTGGACTGTCCGCTGTCACTCCTGCGCGTTCGGGTCCCTCCAGGTCACTCCGTCACGCTCGGATCGAGGGCCGAGCATCGAACTCGTCAAGCGCAGCAGCGGCGATCCGCTCGCCGATCAGAAGGCTTGCGGTCGCAGCAGGCGAGGGGGCATTCAGTACGTGGATCGTCCGAGCGTGCCGTGCGATAACAAAGTCGTCCACCAGGGTTCCGTCACGGTGAACCGCCTGGGCCCGGACTCCCGAGCTGCAACGGACAAGGTCGGTCGATTTAATGACCGGAACCATCTCCCGAATGCTGCGCACAAACAGCGGCTTCACCAACGAGCGGGCGATCTCGCCCGCTCCATGCCGCCAAAAACGGCGGACCATTCGCCACACGGCTGGGTCACGTACCAACCCAGTGACGTGACGAGGATCGACATCTCGCCAGCGGTAGCCGTGCCGAGAGAGTGCAAGTAGAGCGTTGGGCCCCACATGGACCGTCCCGTCCAGTCCTGGTGTGAGGTGGGTCCCCAGGAATGGCAGCGCCGGATCGGGCACCGGATAGACCGGAATACTCACTAGCGGTCGCGGGGTCGAGCTCAGCTCCGAATACTCGCCGCGGAAGGGCACGATGCGAATGTTGGGCTGACAGCCACTCATTCTGGCCACCAAGTCGCTCCGCAGACCTGCACAGTTGACCATCACCGCACAACGAAGCTCCCGGTCTTCAGTCGTCACCCGAACCTCGCCCTCACAAGTAGCCACCTCGACGACTGGTCGGGACACCTGGACGGTGCCACCAAGCGTTTCGACCTCAGCGGCCATCGCGCCGCAGACCAGGCCGAAGTCGGTGATGGCGGTGCCCTCCACGAACAATGCGTCAACGCCACTGACTTCGGGCTCGAGCTCTGCCAGCTCTGCGCGTGGAAGCGATCGAACGTTCACGCCGTTGGCTGCGCCCCGGCCCAGGAGTTCGTTCATGCGTTCTAGCTGAGAGCTCCTGGTCGCCACGATGACCTTGCCCGTCTTACGGACGGGCACCCCTTGTTCTCTGCAGTACTCGATCATGCGGAGTCCACCCGCCCTGGCGAACTCCGCCTTGAGGCTGCCGGGCCGGTAGTACAGGCCACTATGGATGACGTTGCTGTTGTGGCCGGATTGGTGGGCCGCGATGGTGGGCTCCGCCTCAAGCACAACGACGCATGTTCCGGGTCGACTCAGCAACACACTCCTTGCTGTCGCCAGACCGACGATGCCGGCGCCAATGACTACCACATCGGCGACGTCAGACATGTACACGCCTCGCGCACATGAGCGCTGCGAAGTCGAACGCCTGGCTTGCTACTGTCTCAAGTTGGCCGCGTATAGCGACATCAAGGCACTCGCCTGTTTCGCTGTCAAACACACCCGGACCCGCACCATTCACGGCAACCCCCAGTGGAGTGGGCCAGGCGCGCAACGCGTGGGCAACGACCCGCAGGGAGTGGAGTGTGGAGACGCTCGCCTGCCACCCGCTAGCTACCGCGATGCATCCAACGGGCACGTTGTCCAGGTAGGGCCGCTCGCTGGTACGGAGGTCTTCGACATAGTCGAGAGCGTTCTTGACCATGCCTGACATAGTTCCGTGATATCCGGGCGACGACACGAGGAGTGCATCGGCCCGGCGGATCGCGTCGACCAGGGCGCGAGCCGGCGCGGATCTCACGGTGGTTTGCGTGTCGTAGAGCGGGAGCATCAGATCACGTCCGACGATGAACTCGACCTCGGCGCCTAGTTGGCGCGCGCGCCCGGCCGAGACTCGAAGAGCCTGCTCTGAACTGGACCCCGGCCGAGTGGATCCGCCGAGACACAAGACATGTATCGGACGCCCTTCGTACGGCTCGGCAAGGTCGCGGGCCCCGTCCAGAGAGTCGGCCGCTGGTAGGGAAGTCATGGTTGTCAAAGTTCCTCATCTAGGGCGGCGAGGTCGGAGTCGGACAGCACGAGCCTGGTCGCCTCAATGTTCTCGTCGAGGTGTTCGAGTTGGGACGTGCCGGGTATGGGAAGGACCACGGGGGATCGCTGGAGAAGCCAGGCCAATGCGACCTGAGCGACAGTGGCGGACTGGCTGCGCGCCACACGCCCGATCACATGCGGAAGATCCGCAAGCTTGCCCTGCATCACGGGATACCACGGGATGAAAGCGATCTGGCGCTCCGCGCACATCTCGACCAGTGGTTCGTCGACGCGATCGATCAAGTTGAAGCGGTTCTGTACCGAGGCAATCGGAGTCAGCGCAAGCGCCTCTTCGAGCTGGCTGCAGCTGATGTTCGAGAGCCCGATGTTGCGAATCTTTCCCGAGCGTCGCAGATCGGCCAGCGCCCCCAAGGAATCCTCGAATGGAACTGCGGGGTCGACCCAGTGCAGCTGATAAAGGTCGATCGAGTCCACCCGCAGTCGTCGCAGACTTCCCTCGCAGGCCGCGCGCAAGTGCTCGGGCCGCCCATCGCATCCCCAGTTCCCCTTGCTGTCCCGGGTCCGTCCACCTTTGGTGGCGATCACGAGGTCGTCCGGGTATGGATGGAGAGCGTCGGCCAACAGGACCTCGTTCATGTACGGTCCATAGGTGTCTGCGGTGTCTACGAAATTGATTCCGGCGTCCACTGCTGAGCGGACCACCGACGTCGCATAGCTGCGGTCCGCAGGCTCACCTAGCCCGCCCGGACCAGTGAGCTTGAAGGCACCGAAGCCGAAGCGGCGGACCGTCTGGTCCCCTATCGCGACCTCGCCGGCGAGGGCATTGATCGTCATAGCAGCTCGAACAGGTCGTAGGTCACGCTGGCTCCACTCGTCTTGCCGATGCCGACGGCCTGGATGCAGTTCAACCACGCATAGTGTTCGTCGCCCGTCTCGAACGTTGCTGCGATCCGTGCATTAAGGAAGCCGCCCGGTTGCGGAATCGCGATCCCGCCGTAGGTCATCAGGACAACGGCGTTGTCCTCAGTCCTCAGCATGATCCGGGCATCGACCTTCAAGGATCGATCGGTGCGACGAGTTGCCCAGTCGCCACCTGGTGGGTGGACCGTTCCACGGAGCCGGTGGCCTTCGAAGCTGCCTCCGGTGACCTCGGCGACGATGCGCGAGCCCTGTGGAGCGCCCTTCAGATAGTGCGTGTCCGGGACGCTGAGCATCGTGACCACAAACAACGGCGCCACATCAAGGGTCGTTGTGGACATCGGAATCTCCTTCATCCTTTCACCAGCACATGTGCACTCGACACTGCCGTGTGTCGCTTGATAAGCCCGCCGCCGCATTGGATGAGCGCGACCCGGGGAACATCCAGCTGGCGGCCCCCTGCCGTGCCGCGAAGCTGCTGCACGGCCTCGTAGGCCTGGGCGAGGCCGGTGGCGCCGATCGGGTGGCCCCTGGCCACCAGCCCGCCGGACGGATTGATCGGCATCGCACCAGTCAGCTCGGTATGCCCCGTCCTTGCCCACTCCTCTTCGTCGCCGGCGGGGCACAGCCCGCTCTGCACCCAGGAGACCATCTCTCCCGGCGAAGTCGCGTCATGCAGCTCCGCGAAGTCGATGTCCTCCGGGCCGAGGCTTGCGTGGTCGTACGCCGCCTGAGCCGAGTCTGCATGCGCATCACAGGGCCCGCGAGCATCGCGCGGGAGGCTGCGCAACGATGATCCCCGGATCTCGATTTGAGGCCCAGTCCCACGGCGCGACGTGACGACTACCGCTGCGGCGCCATCGCTAAGCGGCGAGCACATGGCTACGGTCAGCGGCGCGAGGACCATACGAGCGGCCAGTGCGGCCTCCACGGAGAGCGCAGTCCGGTGGTGGGCAAGCGGGTTGAGTTCCCCATTGCTGCGCGCCTTGGCTGCGAGGATGGCGAAGGACTCCGGGCTGACTCCGCGCGTCATCAGCTCAGCGGCGACCAGGGCATAACGATCGATGAACGGGCTCCGGACGACTTCACTATCGCCGAAGTCCGCGTAGTCCAGGTCGATGCCTCCGCGGAACGCCCGGAAGCTCTTGGTTTTGTCCGGGTGCGTCAACTTCTCGCATCCCGCAGCCAACACTGTCTCGTACTGACCGCTGGCGACACTGGCCCAGGCGAGGTGCAGCGCGTTGCCACCAGTTGCGCATGCGTTCTCGACATTGTTCACAGCGATCGACCCAAATCCCATCTCGTGGGTGACCGTTTCTCCGCGGATGCAGTCCTGACCCCAGATCGCGCCCGCCGTCGAGTTGCCAAAGAACACTGCCTGGATGTCATCGACTACGGCGTCCGCATCGCCGAGGGCTGAGGTGATCGCGTCGCGCGAGAGCTCTTTGAAGGTCGACTCGGGATGCCGGCCGAAGGCCGTCATCCCGACACCGGCAATCCTCACTGGTCCGCTCATGCGCGCTGCGCCTCCTCTCGACGTTGTGTGACCGCGACCGGGATGGCATCGGTGGGCATGCCGCTCGCGAGCTGCCCACCGTCCATGACCAAACACGTTCCGGTGATGAAGCCGGCATCGTCGGAGGCAAGGAAGGCGACCGCAGCGGCAGTCTCGTATGTCGTGCCTTGACGGCCCATCGGACACTGGCTGCCGCGCCAAGCGCGGGCGACCTCATCGTCGCCCCAGTAGCGGCGAACCATGGTCGAGTCGATGATCCCCAGCGCCAAGGCATTCGCTCGGATGCCGCGCCTGGCGTATCGGACGCCGAAGTGCCTTGCGACGGCGATGAGACCTGCCTTCGTGACCTCGTACGACAGAGACGAGCCAGGACTGACTAGTCCAGCAAGGGAGGTCACAAAGACGAAATTGCCGCGGCCACGCGACATCATCGGCTCCAATGCTGCCTGTGCGGTCAGCCAGTGCGAACGCAGGTTGATTGCTACCGTACGGTCCCACTCCGCCACGCCTTGAACACGTCCGGGTTGCTGGGGGTTGATGGCAACGTTGCAGACGACGACGTCAAGGGGTCCGAGCTCACGCTCTGCACGGAGCACGACGGCGGTGCAAGCCGCCGGGTCCGCAGCGTCGGACTGTAAGGCCAAGCCTCTGCCGGGAAGGGCGGCAACGGTTTGCTCCGCCTTGACCAGATCGATGTCAGTCACCGCGACGTCGGCACCTTCGCTGGCCAGGCGCAGCGCGATCGCCCGCCCGTTGCCCATCGGCAGAACTTCGCCCTCACCCGCGGGGCCGTCAGCGCCTCCACCTAGGACAAGAACCTTGCGGCCGTCAAATCTCTGCACTCCGAACTCCCTAACTAACGTTAGGTAGAACGTAGTCCCAGTCGCGTTCACGGTCAATGAGAGCCACGTCACGCCCGTTGAAATCCGGCAAATGGCACAGCGGGGCGACCCCTCTTGCCTGGGTTGCACACGAGGACCCGGCCACCAGCAGACAGCAACCCGCTGGCGTCGTCCACGCACGCCGTTGTGATCATCAGCGTCTCGAGGTCCGCGCCCCCGAAACAGCAGCTGGTGGGATGTGCGCAGGGCAGCGAGATCGCGGTCAGCAGCTCGCCCGCGGGCGAGTAGCACAGCACCGCAGCCCCGCCCCAAAGCGCTACCCATACGTTGCCATCGCTGTCCACACAGAGCCCGTCCGTGACACCAGGGCCAGGGGGCCGCAGCCACTGGGATCGCGGCCCGACGGTGCCATTCACGACATCGAAATCGCCAATGTAGATCCATCCGCTGGCACTGTCGGCTAGGTAGATTCGCCGGCCATCCGGGCTCCAGTCGATCCCGTTTGGCAGGGTGAGGCCGCGCCAGGTCGCCGTCACCGAACGGTCGAGACCAATGCGGTACAGAACTCCGACACCGGGGGTGAGATCGACCGCCATGCTTGAGACCCACAGCCGGCCCGCAGCGTCGCACCGCCCATCATTGAGGCGCATCCGCGGTGATTCGCTCGGTTCGACCTGAAGCACGGGCACCACGGAGCCTTCAGGAGTGAGGCTCGCCAGACGACGCCCTGTGCCGATGAGCAGACTTTCGGACCGCGCCACCGAGACCACGCACAGTGGCGCTCGATCGAGCTGCACGACCTCGAACCCTGGCACCGCCGACGCGACTTCGTCGACAGCCTTGCCAAGCGCAGCCTCGGTCGCGAACCTGACAGTCCGGCCCACCACATCGATCCATCCGAAGCGAGCATGCCCCTGGTCCCACCATGGACTCTCCCCCAGTATGGAGTCCGTGCCCGCACACTCCCACGCCACCCGTTGGATGACGCCTTGGGGCCAAAGCCCGCCGACACCACACTGTTCGATCCGCATAGCGCCTAGCCTAACTAATGTTAGGTAGTCTAACCTTCACTCAGCGCTGCTCTCAAGCAATTGAAGGAACCTCATGAAACCGGTCGGCGACCGCCGTTCCATCCACATCGCGATGCACGATGCTGTCCTTCGGATGCCCGGCGCGCCCTTGGTGACCTTCACCGTGGATCCAGAACGCACCTACACACGCGCCGACTTCTGGGAGCTGTCGATGCGCTCTGCAGCCGCGCTGGTGTCGTCGGGGACCAAGGCAGGCGATCGGGTCGTGATCATGACCAGCAACCGGATCGAGTTCCTTGCGACCTGGACCGGAGCGGTGGCCATCGGTGCGATCCCGGCGCCACTGAACACTTCCTTCAAGGGACACATCCTGCGCAACATGCTCGCGCTAGTTGATCCAGTGGTCGTCATTGCGGAAGGCGAGGTTCTCACCCATCTGGCTCCGCAGCTGGTCGCCATCGATTTCTCCGGCACGCTGGTCGCTGTTGACGGAGTTCGAACGCTGCCACCGGCTACCCAAGGGGTCGGGTCCTCACAGTGCTTGTACGCCGACTGGGCTAACGTCGCACCCCTGCAGGAGTTCGTCCTCACGCGCCCGTCAGACCCTGGCTTGATCCTCTACACCTCGGGTACGACCGGTGCATCGAAGGCCGTCCTATGGCCGCACAACATGCTGATCTCGTTCTCGGAGACGGTGGTCGAAATTATGGACTACCAGCCCGGAGACGTGCTCTACACGGCGCTGCCCCTCTTCCATGGCAATGCCTTGATCTACGGGTTCTACGCAGCGCTGCTCTGCGATGCCACCAGCGTGATCGCCCCACGCTTCTCGCCGTCGACCTTCTGGGACGACATGCGGCGCTGGGGGGTCACCAAGACCTCGATGATGGGGCAGATGGCCGCCATGCTCCACGGCAAAGACTGCGACCCGCGCGATCCCGAGAACCCTGTCGAGCGGATCTGGATCACGCCACCTCCGGCTGACAGCGCAGATTTCGAGACACGTTTCGACGTACGCCTTGCCCAAGGCTATGGACTCACCGACGTCGGGCTGCCCCTCGGCTCTCCACGCGACCTCAACTACCCCATGGAGTCCGTAGGACGAGTCAACCCGGGGTGGGAAGTGATCGTTGCCGACGACCACGACCAACCGGTAGGCATCGGCGAGACCGGCGAACTCCTCGTCCGACCACTCCTACCCTACACGACGCCCATCGGCTACTGGCGCAACGCGGAGGCAACGATGGAGCTGACCCGCAACCTCTGGTACCACACCGGCGACTCCCTCTGCCGCGACGAGGACGGGTGGTTCTACTACCTTGGTCGGAAGAAGGACAGCATCCGACGGGGTGGGGAGAACATCGCACCCGACGAGGTCGAGATGGTTCTGGCGCTCCATCCCGCGATCGCTGAGGTTGGCGCATTCGCGGTGCCCTCCGACCTCACCGAGGATGATGTGATGGTCGCTTTGATCCTTCACTTCGACGACGTCGACCTGGAGGAGATCGGCGACTTTGCCGAGGAGAACCTGCCGTTCTACGCAGTGCCGCGCTACTACGACGTCCGCTCGGACCTTCCTCGCACAGCTACTCACAAGGTACGCCGGGAAGCCCTTCGCAAAACGGGCGTCACGCCGACGACCTGGGATCGCGGTCGAACCAAACGTACACAATCGGTAACCGAGAACCGGTGATATCGCAGCCTGGTCAGACGATGACGCCGGACCTGAAGATGTCGATCTGAGCCTTGACGACGTCATCGATCGTGCGGGAGCCGTCGGGGTCAAACCACCGGAAGACCCAAGTGATAGAGCCCATCATCACCCGGAATGCCATCCGGGGGTCGAGTTCTGAACGCAGCACGCCTTCCGTGACGCCTCGCTCGATCTGGTCGAGCCAATAGCGTTCGACGCGAGCGCTAGACGCATCCAGCGTCGGCATTACCGAACTGAGGTACTTCCAGTCGCCGAGCAAGATCTGCACCGCGGACCAGTGCTTGAACCCGACCTCAAGCGAGACGGTCGTCAAGCGCTCGATCGCGTCTACAGCACCCTGTGACTCCGCCACGACCGTGTCGTAGCCCTCGAAGAGATCGTCCCAATAGCTGGTGATGATCTCTTCGATCATCGCCTCCTTCGACGCGAAGTGGTGGTAGAGGCTGCCCGCCATAATGCCAGCGCGCTTGGCGATCTGACGGATGGATGAGCCTTGGATGCCGTTCTCAGCCATCGTCATGGCGGCCACCTGGAGCAGGTCTGCTCGTCTGGTGGTGGATGCCGCGACCTTCTCCGGAGCTTGTCCGGCGCTTCCAGTCAAGTGCTGCCTTCCTGTCCTCCGGGGGAGTAGTCCGCGGCTGCTGCGACTCCGCACGTCAACTCATCTGGCTGCGGGTGATGCTACCGCAGTCCCAATCGTGGCTCAGGCTCGCACCAGTGCGCTGGCAGAGCTCCGCCGCTGGACCGCTCGTGTAGCGAATCTACCCGCCGCGTACTCCAGCAAAACAACCGCGAACAAGATCAGCCCGGTAAAGAGCTGAATGACGTCATCAGTAGCTCCGTGCGCGTTCAGCCCGCTGGACACCATCCCGAGAATGACGACGCCAAAGGCCACGTGAAGGACGGTGCCCCTTCCCCCGACGAGGCTGATGCCGCCGACGAGAGCAGCCGAGATTGCCCCGAGCAGCAAGGTCCCATATGCATTTGGCGTGATCGCTCCAACCTTCAGCGAGGCCAGCGATCCGGCCAGTGCGGCGCATCCGGCCGATGTACCGAAGGCGAAGGTAATCGGCCTGATCAGCGAGACGCCAGCGGCTATCGCTTCCTCCCGGGCCCCGCCGATCGCGTAGACCTCTCGGCCCCAACGGGTGAATGCCAGATAGAAGGCGAGCATGATGAACACTCCGATAGCCGCGACAATGTCTGGCGAGAGGAATGGGCCCCACCGGTCCAGCAGGAACGCGGTGTCTTTGAGCGACTCCACGCTGAGCGGCTGCCCACCGCAGAGCTGGAAGCTGACGCCGCCCAGCAGCACCAGGGTGCCGACGGTGACCACCAACGAGTTGATGCGCAGTCGCGCGATGAGCAATCCCTGCATGCAGCCGAAGAGCGCCATGGTCGCTGTTGCGGCGATGATCGCAACCAGCACACCCGTACCCAGATTCACCAGCCGGACCGTGAGAGCGCCGCCCACGGCAGCGCTCGCAGCCACGGAGACATCCAGCTCCGCCGCGATCATCGTCACCGCGGCTCCCACTGCCACCAGTCCGAGCAGGCTGAAGTTGAGGAGGACGGAGTAGACGCCGCTGGTTCCGCGGAAGAGCTCGGTCGTCGACCCGAGACCGACCCACAAGGCAACCAGCAAGATGATCTGCGGCCAGTACGGACGGACAGCCTGAAGCGCGCGTTCCATCATTTCCCCCTGCGCTGACTCGCGAAGTGGACCACCAATATCGCGACAAGAAGGAGCCCACCCTCGAACATCTGGTGATAGCCATCGGAAACGTTGTGCAGTGCAAACAAGTTGTTCAACAAAGAGATGAAGACGGCGCCCAGAGCGGCATTCATCGGGGAGCCCACCCCTCCTTGGATCGAGATACCCCCGATGAGAACCGCGGTAACGACGTCGATCATCAGCGAAGGCAACATGACGGTCGTCGCCTGACCCACCGTCGATGCGACAATGACGCCGGCAATGGCTGCGGTGATGCCCAGCCCCACGAACGCCCACAGCGTGCTCTTGCGAATGCTTACCCCGGAGACGATCGCGGCGGCGGGGTTCGCTCCGCTCAGGATGATGTGGCGACCGATCACCGAATGGCGTACGAACACTGTGGTGCCAACGGTGACAAGTATGAAGACAATGACGACCACCGGGGCTCCGAGAAGGTCCCCAGCCACATGGCGAAGCCCGCGCGGCGCGAATGTGAAAGCCCCGCTGTTGTCACCGCTGAACAACGCTACCGCCCCCACAATGACGGTTCCGAAGGCAAGTGAGGCGACGATGGCGTTCAGTCCAAGCCCGATGACGTAGCCCTGGATGAGGCCTACGACGAGGACCATGGCCAAGACGACAGCGAGGGTGAGCGCCATTGATTCACCACGGCTCAGCAGCGCCGCTACGAGTACTGCGGGAAGCATTGCCGAGGGTTGCGCTGCCAGGGAGATCAGGTTTCCAGAGACCGTGACGAGCGACATCCCAACCGCCACGATCCCCACAATCGACGCGTTACGCAGAATTGCCTCGAAATTGGCCGCCGACGAGAACCCGTCGGTCGTCACGCCACCGGCAACCGTGACGGCGACCAGCAGGGCTGGCAGCGCCCACGCCAGCGCGTCGAAGCGTCGGGTTGCTGACTGGACCGCAGCGACTCGCGCTCCAACCCTTGAGTCAGACATCGTCGGCATGGGACACCTTCCGTCCGCTCATCACATGGCTCAGCAGCTCCTGTTCGGTCCAATCACCAAACGGTCGCATCTCCGTCATCCTCCCGTGGGAGAATGTAGCGATGACGTCGGCCAGCCCGAAGATCTCATTCGTGTCGGATGAGGCGATAAGTACCGCGACACCGCGATCGGCCATCTGCCGGATCCGTTGATAGATCTCTGCTCGAGCTCCGACATCGACACCGCGTGTTGGCTCATCGGCGATGAACACCAATGGGTCGATTCCAGTCCACTTTGCGAGTGTGACCTTCTGCTGATTGCCTCCGCTGAGGGTGGAGATGGGACTGGAGAGCCGTTCGGGGTCGAGGGCGAACTGCAGCGCGGCTGCACACGCTTGCTCCGACTCTTGTCGCTGGGAAACCCAGCCGCGACGCGCAACTCGGTCGATCCATGGCGATGAGATATTCCGCAGGACCGATAGGCCAGAGAAGATTCCGTCGGATTTCCGGTCCGAAGAGCAGTAGGCGATCCCTGCCCGAATGCCGTGGGTCCGAGAGCGGAGGTTCAATGGCGAACCCGAACCGAGCGTCACCTGACCGGCTACTGGTGGGCGACAACCCGCAACCGCTTGGACAGTCGCGCTCGCACCGCTGCCGAGCTGCCCTGTAAACCCGACAATCTCTCCTGCCCTTAGCTCGAAGGAGACGTCAGCCCCGATAGCGGTCGCCTTCAACCCAGTCACCCTCAGCCGCGTTTCATGGCAAGGCACACCCGCGGCGCGTGCGGGAAACATGTCATCCAGGCGTCGTCCCAGCATCAGAGCCACCACGCCGCCTACATCGGTCGCGCTCGTCTCGACGGGCGGCAACGCGACACCGTTGCGCATCACTTGGACCCGGTCGCACACGGTGAATACCTCGTCGAGGCGATGTGTGACGTAGACCACCGCCATCCCGGAGTCGGCCAGATCTCGCACGAGAGGGAGGACTCTCGCGATCTCCGCCTCGGAGAGGGCCGCGGTCGGCTCGTCCAAGATCACCACACGCGCGTCCCGCACAACGACACGTGCGATCTCCACGAGCTGACGCTCACCGACGCTAAGCTCACGCACCGCGATCCCTGGGTCGACCTGTCCCAGGCCCACCCGCTCGAGGGCACCGAGTGCGCTTCGTTCGAGTTTGCGTCGGTGCCAGATCAGCCCACTGTCGAGCCTGCCCAAGGCGAGGTTCTCAGCGACTGACATGCTCGGCACAAGACTGAACTCTTGAGTGACGATCGCTACGCCCGCTGCCTTGGCTTCCGCCGCAGACCTGAACTGCACGCGACGGCCGTCAAGCTCGATGAATCCGCTGTCGGGTTGCTGCAGTCCCGCGACACACTTGACCAATGTGCTCTTCCCAGCTCCGTTCTCTCCGAGAAGCGCAAGCACCTCACCCGCACGCACCTCAAGCGACACCTCGCTCAGTGCCACCACCGAGCCGTACTGCTTCGACACATTGTCGATCCGAAGCCTCGACGAGGACGCCGCTCGGGTCATGACCTTCTCCTTTGACGTCGTTTCGGGTCAGGCGCGCCCGAGCGCGGGCACCTGATCCGAATAGGGGTTCAGTCCAGAGGGCAGTTCTGCGAAAGCGGTACGCCCCACACATTCTGAGTCAAGGAGGCAGTATCTGCAGAGAACACCGGCGGGTTGTCGAGAATATTGATCTGCGCCGGCGCCTTGTCCGATGTCGAAGGTGCCTTCTCCGAGTAATGGAGAGTAGCTTCACCGGGAGCGATCTTCTTTCCGGATGCGAAATAGGCACTAATCACCGAGACCATGCCGGCACCCTCAACGTATCCAGACTGCAGTCCGGTCGCATAGACGGTCTTCGACTCGAGGACCGACGCCGGCCCACCACAGTTGCCCGAGACCATCCAGACGTCCTTGCCTGGCTCAAGCCCGTTCTGTCGCAGTGCGCGCGCGATCCCGTTCGCAGTGTCGTCATTCTGGGTAACGATGAAGTCAAGTTTCGACTTCCACTTCGGGATCAGCTGAGATGCCATCGCATATGCCTTTTCGGCGTCGGAGCAGCAGTCGTGGTTCTCCAACATGTTGAACGGAGCCGCCTTAGTTGCATCGACAAAGCCAGCGTAGCGTGCCTGTGCCTGAGCAGTGCCCGGGACTGAGCCGATGAAGAGGACGTTGCCCTCCGTGCTGTGAAGCTTGGTGCCACGGGCGTTGAGCTCGCCCCGCAGATGCATCAGGCTCTTGCCTGCGGTCTCGCCCACCAGCGCGTCACTCGGGCCGACGTACGCCTTGACGTAGTCCCAGCCTCCCTCCGCCACCTTCTGATTGATCTGGAACGTGGGCGCGATGCGCGAGAGCTGGGCGGCCTGGTTCACACCCGCCTTGGGATCCAGCGGAAAGATCATGATCGCGGCCGGCTTCTCTCCGCTCGCCACGAACTGCTGGACCTGCTGTCCCTGCTGAGCCGCATCCAGATTGTTGAGGACGAACTTCACGGTATAGCCGGCTTGTTTGGCATAGTCCTTGATGCCCTTGAACTGTGCAATGAGGTAGCTGATTCCAGCAGAAGAAGGGGCGAAATAGACGATCTCCCTACTGGCCTTGCCATTTCCACCTCCAGTGGCGGCGCCGCTGCCGCAGGCGCTCGATGCGAAAGCGACGCTCACCAGGAGAGCCAATATTTTCGCAATCCCGCCGTACTTATGGTTTGGTCGACTAATGGTCCGCACTCTGGTCTCCTTTGATTGGCATTTCTTACTCTTTCGAGGGGTTGGCGACACAACAGTCGAGCGACTGTGTGATTCGACAGCACAGAGATGCGTGGCTTGATCAGAATGCGACGACGCCATGTCCGCCCCCGAGAACGAGATCGTGACCGGTGACGAACGAGGAGTCATCACAGGCAAGGAACACCACTGCGGTAGCGATCTCCGCGGGTAGCGCGCGTCGCTTCATCAGCCGGTGCGATGCCGTGATCGCGTCGTTCACCCGCGCGGAGGCGGGAGCGCCATCGGGGGTACGCCGGGCGAGCGGCGTGTCGGTCACCCCAGGCGAGATCGAGTTAACCCGAATATCTGGGCTGTAGTCGCGGGCCATGGAGATAGTGAGTGCCCTAACACCCCCCTTTGCGGCGTGGTAAGCAGCGAGGGCAGGAGCACCCACAGTCGCGAAGGTGGAACAGGTATTGATGATGCAGCCCGATGACTGGCGCAACATCTGCGGCAGGACTGCCCGCGATCCCAAGAACACCCCGGTGAGGTTCACCGCCAGCGATCGGTTCCACTCGTCGAGCGTCAACTCGTGAGCCGCGCCGTAAACGCCAACGCCAGCGTTGTTGTGAAGCACATCTATCTGGCCGAATCGGTCAACTGTGCTCCTGGCCATCCGCTCCGTGTCCGCCTCGTTGCTGACATCGGCTTGAACAGCAAGCGCCATGGAGCCTGCTTCAACCAGGCAAGCCGCGGTGGCCTGCGCCGAATCCTCGTCGATGTCCACGCACGCCACCGCTGCACCCTCACGCGCCAGCGCCACCGCGGTAGCCGCGCCGATGCCCGACCCGGCGCCAGTCACGATCGCCACTCGCCCAGCGAGCCGCAGCCACGCCTGCCCACCGCTCATGCTGAGGCCACCATCGCGGCAATGCGCTCGGCGACTACAGCGGGTTGCTCGTAGACAAGCATGTGCGAGGCGTCCTCGATGACCTCGAGCTCAGCGTGTGGAAGCGCATCCAACCAGTGCTCGGAGAGTGCAACCGGGAGGACTCCGTTGTTCTTGCCCCACAAGATCTTGACCGGGGTCTCCCGGCTCCCACACAGCCGGTAGAGGCGGTGGGTGATGCCCGTGTCTGGGAACGGAAACATAAAGCGGCTGGCGCTGCCGAGCACCTCAGCGCGTCGCACCCCAGCCATTGCTCGCTCGTGGGGATTGGCCGGCTTGGGAAAGAGAGCAAGTGACAGCGAGCCCCCCGGCTCAGCCAAGATGTGTTCGAGGACATCGCGCTGAAGCAGAGCGAAGGCGTCTGCGCCGCCGATCTTGTCCTTCCACATCCCGACAGGATTGACAAGAAGCAGACCGCGGACGCGCTGCGGCTGAGCGACTGCCATCTCGGCGGCAAGTGCGGCACCCAGCCCGTGCCCGCCAATGAGAACGCGCTCCGAGATGTCCAGTTGATCAAGCGCATGCCAGTAAGCGATGGCAAGCTCGCCCAGCGATCCAAGACGAGCAACTTCTTCGGTAACACCCCAACCCGGATGATGAGGCAGTAGGAGTCGCAGGCCGGCCAACGATTCAGAGCTCGTCGCGAGCTCGGGGACCTGCTCGAAGGTCCCCCACTCGCCATGCAGCCACACGACGGGTCGCCCGGAACCAGTTCCGAACTGAGCCACGTGCAGAGCGGCCGCAGCCGGACCGAGATCCGTGCGGAGGGTCGCTTCGTTCGCCGCAATCATGCTGCACCGCCCATCGAACCCGTGCGAGCCGCATCCGGCACGCCGCGTTCCGACAGATCTAGCGGCTTGGGCCACCAACGGTGCTCATAGCCAGAGAACTTGTTTTCAAGGCCAGGCAGCACCTTCGATGTGAAAAGATCGATGTTCTGTCGTGCTAGCTCGTCCGGCATGTCGCCGAGGTGCAGCAATGAGATCCAGTTGCCGATATTGAGTCGGTCCGCCGCGTCGGAGAGCCGATCCCTGACGGTGCTTGGGCTGCCCGCGATCACGATGCCCGAGTCGACGAACTCGTCCCAGGTCAAGTCACGTGCTGCGGCGAAGGTGTCGCGTCTTGCGCCACCGGGGGCATCCTTGGGCGGTACCGCAGCGCGCAACGAGTCGAGGCTCTTGTATCCGGGCGCTTCGGCATAGCCGGGATACACATGGCTGAGTCGTTGATAGAAGTATTTGACGTGCGGCTCGTAGAGCCGGCGCGCCTCTTCGTCTGTGTCAGCTACCAGAATCGTCTGCACCATGCCAGCGCGGTACGGGTTGCGATCGCGACCCATCGCATCGACCCTCGCCCAGTACTTCTTCATGTTCGCCTCCGCGAAGTCGGACCCGAAGAAGGAGAGGAAGGTGTAAGGGATGTCGTGCTTGACCGCGAAGTCAAACGTCTCTACGGATCCGCTTCCGGGAGCCCAGATTGGAGGATGGGGTTTCTGCAAAGGGCGCGGCCACGGGTTGACGTAGCGAAGTTTATTGAACTCACCGTTGAACGAGAAGACGTCGGGCTCTGTCCACGCGCGCTTGATGAGCTCAAAGCCCTCGTTGTAACGCGCGCGCGTAGTCCGCGGCTCAACACCGTACACGAAGTTCGTGTCCTGGCTCGTGCCCATCGGAAAACCGGCAATGATCCGGCCACCGGTGAGAACGTCCAGGAGTGCCGTCTCCTCAGCGATCCGGATGGCGGGGTTATAGAGCGGGATCGAGTTGCCCATCACGAGGAGTGCCGATTTCGACGTGCGGCGGGCGAGGGCGGCCGTCATCAGTCCGGGGTTGGAGACCAGCCCGTATGCGTTGTTGTGGTGCTCATTCAAGCCCAAGCCATGGAACCCCGAGGCGTCGGCCAGTTCGAGCTGATTCAGGTAGGTGTTGTAGAGCCCATGCACTCGTCGCGAGTCTCCGAGCGACGCAGGGAGATCAACCCACGAACTCCGATACTTCTCCGAGAAGTCTGCAGGGAGGGCGTCGAAGGGCATGAAGTGGAAGTAGATGAATCGCATAGAGGATGACCTCGAAGTCCATGGTTGAGTCGCTGGCTGGCCCGCGTGAGTGGGAACCGTACTACCTTCCTAACGTTAGGTCAACGCTTAAGATGGCCACCAAGCCATGACTGGAGATGTGATGACAACCTTGCTGCCCCTGACCCCCGACGAGCTCCTGACCACTACGCGGGCCGTACGCAAACGCCTCGATCTGGACAGACCGGTGCCCCGGAGCGTGGTCGCCGAATGTGTTGCGGTCGCGGCGCAGGCGCCGTCCGCGAGCAACGTGCAGCCATACCGCTTCATGGTGGTTGACGCCCCTCCGGTTAGAGCCGCAATTGCCGATTTGTACCGATCTGGATATGACCGGTACAACGGACCACGCACGAGTCCGAACGATCAGGAGCGGCCTGAACACCCACTACAGAGCTCCTCGGACCACCTGCGCGATCACATGCATAACGTCCCGATGCTGGTCATCCCCTGCTTTATGGGCAATCTGGCGGAGCCCCGGTCATCAGCCCTTCGGGCGGGCCAGTGGGGCTCCATCCTTCCGGCTGTGTGGAGCTTCATGCTCGCCCTGCGCGCTCGGGGGCTTGGCAGCGTGTTCACGGCGGTCCACCTCGCACATGAGGGCGAGGTAGCCGAGATGCTCGGGATCCCCTATCCCGATGTCTCACAAGTCGGGCTGCTACCCGTGGCCTATACGCGGGGAACAGACTTCAGGCCGGGGACGCGCGCTGATCCTGGGCAGACAACCCGCTGGAACCACTGGTGAGGGACAGCGCCAACTCGCCCCTGTCGGTCACGCTGGTCCAGGCGGCGGCAGGGCTCGTCCCCGAGGCAAACCGTGATCGCCTGAAGGAACTAGTGGCGGGTCGTAGCGGCTTGGTTGTCCTTCCTGAGGCGTACGCCCGCGATTTCGGTAGGGCCGGGACGCAAGTTGGCCCGTTCGCGGAACCGCTCGATGGGCCGTTCGTCGAGGAGTTAACCAAGGTGGCAGGAGACGCCACCGTCGTGGCCGGGATGTTCGAGGTCAGCGGTGACCCGGAGCGCCCATTCAATACCCTTGTCGTGGTCGATCGCGCGGGACTGCGGGCGTCGTATCGTAAAATCCACTTGTACGACGCCTTCGGCTATCGCGAGTCCGATCGGTTGAGCGCTGGCGTCACTTCACCAGTAAGCGTCGAAGTGGGTGGCATCACCGTCGGACTAATGACCTGCTATGACCTGCGATTTCCAGAACTCGGACGAGCGCTCGTCGACCGAGGCAGCGAACTGATCGTCGTATCTGCCGCCTGGCTCGACGGGCCGCACAAGATCCGGCACTGGTGGGCGCTACTAGCGGCGCGAGCAATCGAAAATACCGTCTACGTAGCCGCCGCCGCCCAACCGGCACCACGCTACGGCGGCTATTCGGCGCTGCTCGACCCTTACGGCCAGACCCTTGCCTCGGCCGGTCCCGGCGAGGGCCAAGTCATCGGCGAGGTCGATCAAAGGGTCATCGCGCTGGCCCGATCGGAGAATCCCTCGCTCAACAACCGACGGATGTGAGCACGTGGTCAAGTCCCTCGTAGTGGTGTAGCGCTTCGCGTTCCTTCTTCTTCTTCGGGTTAGGCGGTCAGTGCGGGCAGGTCGTCAGCTCCGATCTCGGGTCCGGTGGTGGGCACGATGTTGACGCGGCAACGGGCCAGGACCTCGAGTCCGAGGTAGCGGCGCCCCTCTGCCCACTCGTCGGTCTGCTCGGCCAGCACGGCGCCGACCAGGCGCACGATGGCCTCGCGGTTCGGGAAGATCCCGACCGCGTCGGTGCGCCTGCGGATCTCGCGGTTGAGGCGCCCGGCGGGGTTGGACCAGATCTGGGTCCACACGTCCTTCGGGAAGGCCGTGAACGCGAGGGTGTCCGCGCGAGCGGTGTCGAGGTGCTCGTGGACCTCGGGCAGCTTCTCCTCGATGTAGTCCAGGAGTGGTCGAACTGCGCGCGCACCGCGGGCGCATCGGGCTGGTCGTAGACGGAGTGCAGCATCGCCTTGACCGCCGGCCACATCGCCTTCGGCGTCACCGACATCAGGTTCGCGGCGTAGATTGCGTGTTGGGTGTCCGGGTTCGTGCGAGCGCCTTCTCCTTGATGATGAGGTCTGCGTGGAGGTAGATCTGGGTGGTCTCGACACTGACGTGCCCCAGCCAGAGCGCGACCACGCTCGTGTCGACGCCGGCGTGCAGGAGCCGCATCGCGGTGGTGTGACGCAACACGTGTGCGGTGACCTTCTTCTCGCGCAGCGAGGGACAGTGCTTTGCTGCGGTGTCGACGTGGTGGGCGATGCGGTGTTCGATCGCGTCCGGGCTGAGCTGGTTGCCTCGGCGGGTGGCGAACAATGGCTCAGCCGGGCTGTCGCGTCGTTCAGTGAGCCAGTGGCGCAATACGTTCACGGTGGCGGTGGTGAGCGGAGTGATGCGTTCCTTGCGTCCCTTGCCGTGACAGGCGACATGCGCCCCGGTGCCCAGCGAAACGTCGCGACTGGTCAGGCCGATCAGCTCGGAGACTCGCAGCCCGGGGGTGAGGGCGAGCAAGAGCATGGCGTGATCGCGTCGTCCCGTCCATGTCGTTTGGTCGGGGGCATCGAGCAGCGCGTCGACCTCGGCCTCGGTGAGGTAGCTGATGGTGGCGTGGTCAAACCTCTTGGGTGGGATCGCCAACACCCGGGCGATGGTCTCGGAGTGCTCGGGGTGAGCGAACGCAGCGAATCGGAACAGTGAATGGATTGCCGACAACCGCGCGTTCCGGGTTCGGATGCTGTTGCCACGATCGCGTTCGAGGTGGTCGAGAAACCCTGCGATCAGAGCGGCGTCGAGGTCGGCGAAGTCCAACAGGGCTGGCGTGCGGCCTGTGCGGTCGGCGGCGAAGGCGAGCAGGAGCCGCCAACTGTCGCGGTAGGCGGCGACTGTATGGGGACTGGCGCCGCGCTGCCGGATCAGCCGGTCGGTGAAGAACGCCTGCAGGGTGGGAGCCAGCATGCTCATCGCGGCGCTCCCAGGTAGCTCTCCAGCCGCTGGCCGGCGGCGGCCATCAGCTCGGGGGACGCCGAGAGATACCAATATGTGTTGGCCGGGTCCACGTGTCCGAGCCAAGTGGAGAGCAGGCTCAGCTGGACCTGGCCGTCCTGGCTGCTGTTGTAGGCCATCGATCATGGCCTGGACGGCGAAGGAGTGCCGCAGATCGTGGATGCGAGGACGGCACCGAGGCGACCTGGGCGTCAGCCCGGCCTGGACGACCACCGGTGGAAGGTGTGGTGGACGTTGCAGTAGAGCAGCCTCGTCCCGGCCGCGGAGACGAAGAACGCCGCAGTGCCAGTCACTGGAGCGGCGTGGTTGCGCAGCCGTTGATACCGCTTCAACGCTGCGGCCGTGGTGGGGTGCAGCCACAACTGACGCGTCTTGTTGAACTTTCCGTGCCGGACCAGCAGCCGCCCGGTGCTCAGGTCGACGTCGGCGCGGTCGAGTCCGATCGCCTCCCCCACGCGGATACCGGCAACTGAGAGCAGCCCGATCAGGGTAGCCAGGGTGGCTCTGCGCAACGGGGGGCTCAACGAGCCGGTGGCGGCCATCAGCGCGGTGATATCGGCAATCGTGCCCGACAAGATCTCCTGGCTGGCCAGCGAGATGCTCAAGACGCGCATCGTGCACGGCTACTGTCCCGCCACGAGTCCCAAGGACCCTGCACCTACGCCAACATCTGCGAGACCTGCGACAACTACACCCCGGCGGCCGAGTTCGAGCCGGCCCTCACCGACCAGCTCGCCGACGTCCAGGCGCTACTGGCCGACGCCGCCAACCGCGGCTGGACCGGCGAGGAAGAACGACACCGACACGTCGCAGAAGCCCTCGAGAACCACCTCGACACCGTCCGACGGCGATGATCCAAACGACGGTCATACTTGCTCCGACGGCGAGGGCCGGACAATCGAGCGGGTCAACAAGGAGATCAAACGCCGCTCCCGCGTGGTCGGCATCTTCCCCAACGCCGCCGCCGTGATCCGGTTGGTCGGCGCCGTCCCTCCTGATCGACATGCACGACGAGTGGATCGCCGGCGACCGCCGCTACCTCTCAGAGGAGTCCACGGCGCTGCTCAACAACGGGGTGGATACTGTGACCACGCCGCCATCGAGAGCGGCGAGTAGGGCACCGCGGGGCGCTGTCCTCCCCTTCTGGAATGCGTTCCACGATAGGCGCAAGGGACGCTGACTAACGGGTGCGACAGGCTGCCGAGCCTCCGAGGCGAGCACCAAACGCCCGTTTCGCATACCTCGACGAGTGGACTTCCGGAGGCGAGCGATACCTGGGCTCTGTCCGGTTCCGACACTTGCGCAGCCGTCCAAGTCGCCTGTGGGGTCGAAGCCTTAGGCGACTGCGCGCACTCTTTAGCGAGCCGAAGCGCGGCGTCATTCCGGATGAGCGTGTGACTACGTTCCCGGCCAGCCGCTCAGGAGCCGGTGTACCAGACGCCCTCGGTGCTGGCGCGGGCGAGCCCGTTTGGCCACGGTGCGGCCGGTTCCGACCGACAATGCCGCTGATTCCACGGCCCTACCTACCAGATGGTTGACACCTACCTATTGGAAGGTAGATAGTCCTCGGTGTGACGGCGACCACAGGCCAGGGGACGAGCCAATCGACGACCCGCGAGCGGATCCTCGAGTTGGCGACGAACGTCGTGCAGCGGTCCGGATATCACGCGCTGCACTTTGCTGACCTCGCCGACGGGGTCGGCATCAAGAAGGCGAGTTTGCACTACCACTTCCCGACGAAGGAGGCGCTGGGTCGCACTGTAATGACGACCTATCGCCAGCAGATGCGCGGCCAGCTCGCCGAGATCGATGCAGGGACGAGGGACCCGATGGCGCGCCTGGCCGCGTACGTCGGTCTGTATCGGGGCGTGATCGATGGGAGTGCCGATCACATGTGCCCCGGGGGCATGTTGGCGGCAGAGACGATGTCGCTCCCGAAAGAGCTGCGTCAACAGATGCTCGGCTTCTTCCAGGAGAACGAGGAGTGGGTGGCGAACGTCATCGCCGACCTTCGCCCAGAGCTCGACGCCGCCGCTCGGATGCGTATGGCCAGGGAAGTGATCGCCACTCTCCAGGGCCATTTGCTCATCGCCCGTCTATATCAGGACGGGTCCGTCTTCGACCTTGTCTGGAGCGGCCTCGAGCAGCTCCTCATGGCCACGTCAACCGAATGACTTCTCGGGCCCATCTAGTGATAAGCGAAAGGACCGATCCGGATGAACGGCATCATCAAGGGGATTGCTGCTCTTTGCTGCGGTGCAACGTTGGCGGCGGCCAGCGCGGGATGCAGCACCAAAGGCGCATCGGACTCTTCTGACTCGGTCGCAGTCGGGGTCGCGCTTCCCCTGAGCGGAGCGCTGGCCAGCAGCGGGCAGACGATGTTGCGCGGGTATCGACTCGCAATCTCCAGCCTCAATGCGGCCGGCGGTGTGGACGGCAAGAAGGTGAAGTTGGTCGTCGAGGACGACAAGTTCGATCCAGCGACTGGCCAGTCGGCGATAAAGAAGCTCGTGACTCAGGACCACGTCAAAGCAATCCTCGGCACCTATGGAAGCGCTCCCGCACTCGCGGAATCTCAAGTCGCTGAACGCTACAAGGTGCCGAACATCCAGCCCGAGGCCAGCGACGGCACGATGGTGACTCGAGGCTACAAGTACCTGTTCAATACTTTCCGGCTCATCGATGAGACCGAGGTGCATTTCATCGACTTCCTCAAGCAGGTCGTCAAGCCCAAGAGCGCAGCTATCGTTTACATCAACAACTCTTTTGCGACAGACGGTGCCAACAAGTTCGCGTCGCTGGCAGCGGATGCGGGCATCAAGCTGGTCAAGTCGGTGAGCGTCGAGTCGGGAGCGTCCAACTTCACTGCGGCGCTCTCCAAGGTCAAGAGCGCCGATCCCGATGTCTTGCAGTTCATCGGCTACGTGCCCGACGAAATCGTGTTCCTGAAAGGCCTGCGTACCCTGAACTTCGCCCCGCGGGTGGTCTTCACGCAATCAGGCGTCGCCTTCGACCCCTCCGTGCGCGATGCGCTCGGCAATGGCCAGGACGGCGTGACCGGTATGCCCGACTGGTTCCCGGGCTCGCCGTTCCCCTCTGCGAACAAGGTGGCGGACGAGTACCAGAAGAAGTATGGCCAGCCCGCACGTGAAGAGGTCATCAAGGCCTATCAAGCGGCCCAGATCCTGCTAGCGGCCATCAAGCAAACCAAGGGCGGGTCGTCGCAGGCGATCACCGACGCGATCCGAAAGACCGACATGGACGTCGTCGGTGGGCACGTCACGTTCGCTGCAAATGGTCAGGCCTCGATCGGAGCTGTCATCGCGCAGCAGCTCGGATCCTCGGCGCGAGCCATCTACCCCGAGGACGTCGCCCAGGCGAGTTGGAAGCCGTTCCCAGCATGGAGCGACCGCTAGCCGCGCCCAAACTTTCCTGCCCGGAAGGAAAAGCTCGATGGATGTCTTCCTGCAGACGCTCGTCACCGGAATCTCCGACGCGACGCTCTTCGTGATGCTCAGCTTGGGCTTGACACTGATGTTCGGTGTGCTCGGCGTCGTCAACCTTGCCCAAGGTGACTTCATGACCGTCGCCGCGTACGTGGGCGTTGCAGTCGTTGGACTGGGTATGGGGCCGGTCCTTGCGTTGGGTGCGATGGTTCCGGCGCTTGCGGTTCTGGCTGTGATCTTCTACTACGGCGTGATTCGGCCGACCGCCGGCCGCAATCACGAGAATCAGTTGCTCGCGACCTTTGGATGCGCCTTCCTGCTGCAAGGACTCATCCAGGCCGTCTGGGGACCAGATCCGAAGGCAGCACGCCAATCCGGTGCAGCATGGGGGCTCGGGGGCGTGAGCATCCCGCACGATGTCGCTCGTAACCTCCTTGTTGCGGTGGTCGCTGTTGCCCTGCTGTGGATGCTGTTGAACCGGTCGCGCGTCGGTCGGCAGATCCGGGCGATGTCTCAGGACCCGGTGGGCGCTGAGCTTCTCGGCATCAACACATCAAGGATCGGTCTGATCGCGGCGATCGTCGCGTGTGCGCTCACTGCCGTCGGCGGAGTGATCCTGCTCAGCATCTCCAACCTGAGCCCGACCACTGGATACTCTTTGATCCTCAGCGCGTTCGCGGTGGTGATCGTTGGCGGCCTCGGCAGTCTCTGGGGGACGGTGGCCGCGAGCTTGATCTTGGGCTTCGCGACGGAGCTGGTTGCGACGTACGTGGGTTCTGGTTACACCAGCTTGGTCACCTTCGTAGCGATTGTCGTCGTACTGCTTGCCAGACCCCAGGGGCTCGCTGGATCGGCGGTGATCGCGCGATGAGCCGACGGACGCGGTCGGAACGGCGCTCAGCATGGATGGTTTCTGGCCAGACCCGGCAGGCCCGCGGAATCTGGTGGGTCCTTGTCCTGGCGAGCGCGGCTGCGATCGTTTGGTTCCCTTTCCTTGAAGGGCCCTACTACCAGAGTGTGGCGGTCACTGCCTTCATTCTCGTTCTCCTTGGCGTTTCCTGGAACGTGATGGGTGGCTACGCAGGCATCTTTTCGTTCGGACAGGCGGCATTCTTCGGCGTGGGCGCCTATGTCGCCATCCTGCTGACTCAACATGGCGTTCACTACCTGCTGGGCCTCGCGGCTGCTGCCGGGTGCGCATCGGTGTGCGGCTTTGCTCTCGTTCCGTGCTTCCGCGTTCGCGGGATCTATTTCGCGATCATCAGCCTCGCTCTCGCGAGCTGCTTGGGCGTAGTCGCGAACCAGAAGTTCCCGGGTGGCAGTGGAGGCGTCTTTGCTGACCTGCCGTTCGGTGCCTACAGCGCAGTTCCCTACTATCTGGCAGCCGGGTGTGCCGTCCTCGGGGTGGCAGTCAGCTTGATCGTCAAGGTCAGTCCCCTCGGACGTGATCTAAGTGCCATTCGCGCGGACCAGGCTGCCGCGGAGTCCGTGGGCGTCAATGCCATGCGGTGCAAGCTCGTCGCGACTCTCATCGGAGGAGGGCTGGCCGGCCTGGCTGGCGGGGTCTACGCCACCACCCAGGGCTTCGTCGACCCTGGGACCGTCTTCAACTCCAACTACAGCCTCCTTCCGATCCTGGTCTGCGTCCTTGGCGGACTCGGCACCGTCAGCGGTCCCGCTCTGGGCGGGGCCGCATGGTCGATCCTGAACGAGGTAATCCGTAGCCACACAACAAACGGTGCATACAGCCAGCTGCTCTACGGAGCGGCTCTGCTCGCACTCGCTCTGTTTCTCCCCCGTGGCGCGTTGGGCATTCGATTTCGCCGGCAACCCCGAAGCGATCTCGACCGGAAGGGTGAGGCCCCCGAACCAGAGCGGATTCCTACGTCGTCGCGAAAGCAGTCTAGGCAAGCTGGCGCGGACCATCTGACTTCCGAGTGTGAATCGGTGAGCGGGCAAGCGGCAGTCAGGAAGGTGCTCGATGTCTAATACAGACACTGTCCTCGAGGTCCGCAACCTGACGCGTAGGTTCGGCGGCGTTGCCGCAGTTCAGGACCTCGCATTCGACCTCGTCGATGGCGAAGTCCTGGGTGTCATCGGCCCGAATGGTGCGGGCAAGTCGACCCTGATGGCTCTCCTCTCGGGTGGTCTTGCGCCCACCCATGGAGAGGTCTTCTTCGACGGAAGGGACGTAAGCAGGGTAGGTGCCGCCTTGCGTGCCCGTCGCGGTCTAGCGCGTACGTTCCAGATCCCACGGCCCTTCGCTGGACTCACAGTCCGACAAAACCTCGAAATTGCACATCAGCACCGGTTCGATGACCGATTCGGCAGCGTGGACGTCGTGCTCGAGTTTTGTGGTCTGGCCGCTCGCGCACACGTGCCCTCGGAAGAACTCACGCATGCAGACCAGCGGCGACTCGAGTTCGCTCGCGCACTCGTCACCGGACCGAAGGTGATGCTGCTGGACGAGCTCGGCGCTGGTCTGATTGCGTCGGAGGTCGAGGAGTTTGCCTCTCTGATCCGGCAGGTCCAGTCGCGGGGGACAACCGTCATCGTGGTCGAGCACGTCATGGCGCTCGTCATGGGCGTATCGGACCGCATCCTCGTGATAGATCGCGGCCGATTGATTGCGTTGGGCACCCCCGACGAGATCCGTGCGAACGACGACGTCATTGCCGCCTACCTCGGCGGGACTGAGGAGTGAAGATGCTGACCATTCGTGGACTCTGGGCCGGCTATGGGCGACGTGATGTGCTCCGCGACGTAGGCATCGAGGTGGACCCTGGAAGGCTCGTGGCGGTGCTGGGAGCAAACGGTGCTGGGAAGACCACGCTCATGAATGCCGTCGCAGGCCTGTCGCGTGTCTCGCGTGGCTCCGTCCTTGTCGACGACGTCGACGTCACCCACGTCGCGGCGCACAAGCGTGTCGCCCACGGCCTGTGCCTGGTCCCCGAAGGCAGGCACCTCTTCCCTGCGATGAGCGTGCTCGACAACCTGATGTTGGCAGACAGGAGCTCAGCTCGGACGGCCACGGCGATGACCCTTCAGGAGGTCTACGACATCTATCCAGTGCTCAGGGAACGGCAGCATGTTCCTGCTGGAAACCTCAGCGGCGGTGAGCAGCAAATGGTGGCAATAGCACGAGCACTTCTCATCGGCCCGCGATACCTGCTGCTCGACGAGCCTTCGACCGGCTTGGCGCCCCGACTTGTGCGTGACGTCATCGAGACGGCACGCGAACTGGCGAACAAGGGAATCGGCGTGCTGCTCGTCGAACAGAACGCGCACGAGGTCATGCGTGTCGCGGACTTTGCATATGTGCTTGAACACGGTGTGATCACAGGACGCGGTGCGGTCGCTGATCTCATGAAGGACGAAGCGCTCCGCCGTTCATACCTAGGGGGATAGGCGGGAGGACGACTCACATTGCGTCTTCCGGAAGACCTCCTTCGAGACCATTCAAGAAACCGAACCTGGAGAGACCCATGCTGTGTGTCGAGTTGAACGGCAATGTGTTGGTGCTGCGCTTGAACGTGCCAAACACGCTGAACGCTCTCACGCTCGAGATGCTCGAAAGCCTGATCACGAGCTGTCAGGACGCGGAGTCGGATCCGGCCGTCGGTGCTGTTGTTCTTGCCGGGGCAGGTCGTGCCTTCTGCTCCGGTTGGAATCGACGAATCGTCCCTGACAGCCCGGCCGAAACTCTGGCGATAGATGCTCGCGGCGGCGCGGCCGTGGACACGCTGATGGGCTTGTCAAAGCCGGTTGTGGCCGCTCTTCACGGGGCTGTCGTCGGTGGCGGGGTCATGCTGGCCGCGGCGTGCGACCTCCGACTTGCTGCCGACGACACGTACTTCTGGTTGCCCGAAGTTGCGCTCGGCACCCCCGTGCTCTGGCGAGGGCTGAAGCCGCTCGCCGCAGAGATTGGACTTCCTGCGGCACGCCACCTTGCGCTCACCGCTGATCGTAAGGACGTCCAGTGGGCCCTTCGCGTAGGGCTGGTTCAGGAGAGGGTCGTCGAAGATCGACCAGTGGAGGACGCTGCCGTCGATGTCGCCCAGCGACTGGCAGCGTTCCCCGGGCATGGAGTCTCGTTGGCCAAGCAAGATCTCGGGGACATGCGGGAGAGGATCGTTCGCGGCGGGCACGGCTTCTCAGCCAAAGATGTATTTGTGTCGTTGTCCGCTGGCGAGTTCGTCGATGACACCCGGGGCGAGTCACGTGACTAGCAAAGTTGTGCTTCAGCGTCTGGGCAGTATCGCGCTCTGTGCACTGCGCGGGGAGCCCGCGGAGCGACTGTGCGCAACGGATGGGCCGTTGCCCCGGTGCGCCTGCTATGAGAGGACATTTGGTCGGTGTTGAACCCAATTCCCGTTCCCGAGGACATCGGCAAGAAGGTGCTGAGCAAATACGGCATCCGGACGACCTCGCAGAGTCTGGTCACGAGTGTTGAGGATCTGCAGCGGTGGATCGGCCAGGTCGATCCAGCGGCCGTCGTACTGAAGCTGTCGATGGATCGGCTCACACACAAGTCGCGTGTAGGCGGCGTTCGGACAGGCGTGTCGCCCGATGCGGCGCCGGATGCGTATCGGGAGTTGGCCGAGCGCGGTGCAGCCTTGACCGAGGAATATGGATCGTTGCGCGGCGTACTTGCTGAGGAGGACGCCGGCACGGGCGTCGAAGTCGCAATCGGACTGCATGTGGACGACGACTTGGGTCCGCTGGCCATGATCGGCAATGGTGGCAGTGCCATCGAGGAGACTCGTTGCGTTGCATTCGCGCCGGCCCCTCTCGACCGCGCTGCCGCGGACGACCTTGTTCGGCGATGGTCCCGGCTTCCCGGCTCTGTCGCTCCCGTCATCGGGAGGTCCGAGCAGGCGAGCCTTAGCGACACTCTTGTCCGAGTCGCCGGCGCGGACGGATTGGCCATGAGAGAAGACATTGCGACGGTGGACATCAATCCGATCATCGTCACCGCGGGCAGCACGGTCGCTGTGGATGCCGTGCTGATCCATGCAAGTGATGGTGGCAGTCCACGAGCATGGCTGAGCCGGATGAGCGCCGCGATGGGAGTCGAGGCGCCTGCGCTGCGCGCACTGTTCGATCCGACGAGCGTCGCGGTCGTCGGGGCCTCGGGTGACGAAACCAAGGCCGGAAACAGGCTCACCAAGAATCTCATCGACTTCGGCTATCGAGGCGCGCTCTACCCGATCCATCCGACTGCAGCGTCGATCCTGGGTTTGCCCGCTTACCGCGCGCTTCGCGACGTACCTGGACCTGTCGACAAGGCGATCGTTCTCGTCGGTAGCGGACAGGTGCCGGACGTCATCGGAGAGTGTGTCGAGGCCGGTGTTGAGGTCGCACAGATCTACTCAGCCGGCTTCTCCGAATATGCCGGCTCAGAGGCCGCCCTTGAGGGAGAGATTCTGGCCAGGATCCAGGGGACGACGACCCGCGTGGTGGGCCCGAACTGCTGGGGTGCCTACAGTCCTCGCTCGCGGATCACAACGACGACGGCAGACGCCGCGGGGATCCGCGACGGTGGCGTTGCCTTCATCAGTCAGAGTGGGACTCACTTCGTCGACATCGTTCGACGCTCAAGTGTTCGCGGCCTGCCGCTCTACGGAGCGGCATCGGTCGGCAACTGTCTCGACGTGAAGCCGCATGAGTTCGCCCGCTTTCTTCTCGATGACGAGAGAGTCACGGTCCTCGGGCTTTACCTTGAAGGCACCGTGCAGGCTCGGCAACTGGCGGAAGTAGCCGCGGCGTCGACCAAGCCCGTCGTGGTCATGCGAGGTGGACGAAGCGAAGCCGGCAGCCAGGCCGCCAGCAGTCACACTGCCGCATTGGCCACGGACGACGCCGCGTGGACCGCAGTGATGGCGGCCGCAGGCGTGGTGGTGGTCGACACCATCGAGGAAATGATGGATGCATTGTCCGCGATCGACCTGTTTGGCAGGCTCGCGGGCCCAAGGCTCACTGTCTTGGGCACGGGCGGCGGCGTTGCTGTTACAGCGGCCGACGTGGCGACAACGGTTGGGTTGGAGGTTGCGGCCTTCACTGAGAGCATTCAGCAACAGCTGTCCGAGCGCTTCGGTTCGCCCGGCACGAGCATGGCCAATCCAGTTGACCTCGCAGTATGGAATCTCTTCCCCAGTGACGCGAGTGCGGTCGCGGACCTGCTTGGCGTCGTCGCCGACCCCGCAGTCACCGACTCGTGCATCGCATATCTGGAAATGGGCTCGCTCTTCGACATGTCGGAGCATGGCCGTGCGCAACGTCTGATCGATCTCCTTCTCGCGGACATGGAGAAGGCGGCAGTCGGGAAGAAGCTCTCACTGGTGCTCCGTTCGGGTGGGGCCGCGTGGGAGGACGAGATCGTCCGCGCAGCCGAGAGGCGACTTCGCGCCGCGGGAGTGGGCGTCTACTTCCGGATTCAGGATGCAGTGCGCGCTCATGCCGCCGTGTGGCGAGCCTCGTCACGCCCGGCAGCCGTCGGTGGGTGAGCTCTGCGGTTGACCGACCGAACAGGCCACCTCCGCATCGGACCGCTCATCGAGGGGAGAGTCCCCTGGAGTGGTGCAACTCGGGCCCGCGGATTCGTGCCGGCTCGTGTCGGTCCCGGACGTAGGTGGGCCACCGCGTGAGGCTTTGTGAGAACCGTCCAAGGAACTCACGAAAGGCTTCTCCACGATGGCCCTGTCCCAGTCTGCCCTGCTCGAGCTCGTCGAGGATCTCAAGACCACCGATGCGAGCGAACTGATGCGTCGGATGCTCGCCACGATGCTCCAAGAACTCATCGACGCCGAGGCGTCCGCGGTGATCGGCGCGGCGCCTCACGAACGCACCGAGGCCCGCACCACCCAGCGCAACGGGACCCGGGAGAAGGTGGTCACGACCGGTATCGGGGACGTGGGCGTGAAGATCCCGAAGACCCGCACGGGGTCGTTCTTCCCGGCACTGCTCGCGCCGCGGCGGCGCATCGACGTCGCCTTGCACGCGGTGATCATGCAGGCCTACATCGAGGGCGTCTCGACCCGCCGGGTCGATGACGTGGTGATCGCGATGGGCGGCACCGGGGTCTCGAAGTCCGAGGTCTCTCGGATCTGTGCCCAGCTCGACGCCGAGGTCGCCACGTGGCGCACCCGACCGCTGGATGAGCAGGCGTTCCCGTATGTGTTCCTCGACGCGACCTATTGCAAGGCCAGGATCAACGGTCGGGTCGTGTCCCAAGCGGTCGTGATCGCTACCGGCGTCTCCGCCGACGGGCACCGTGAGGTCCTGGGCTGTCAGGTCGGCGACAGCGAGACCGAGGAGTTCTGGACCGAGTTCCTCCGCGACCTGCGCGGCCGTGGCTTGGGCGGTGTCCAGCTGGTCATCTCCGATGCCCACAGTGGCCTGGTGGCCGCGGTCGGTGCCGTGCTGCAGGGCGCTGCCTGGCAACGCTGCCGACTCCACTTCATGCGAAACGTGCTCACCAAGGTTCCCAAGGGCGAGGGCGAGATGGTCGCCACCTGGATCTGCACGATCTTCACCATGGGCACCCCGAAAGCGTGCCCAGCTCGACCACGTCGCCGACACCCTCCAAGCCGGCCACCCCCGCGTCGCTGAGATGCTGCGCGACGCCAAGGCCGATGTGACCGCGTTCTCCGACTTCCCCCAAGCCCACTGGCGCAAGGTCTGGTCGACCAACCCGCTCGAGCGGCTCAACAAGGAGGTCAAGCGCCGCACCGACGTCGTCGGGATCTTCCCCAACACCGACGCGCTGCTACGGCTCTCGGCCTGTGTCCTGATCGAAGCCCACGACGAGTGGCAAGACACCGACCGCCGCTACCTCTCCGAGGGATCGATGGCGCTGCTCTATCCAACCGAGCCGACCGCACTGATCACCACCGTGACCACCGTCGAGGAGGTGCCCGAACTCGCTACTGCATGATTGACCCAACTCGCGAAGTCACACGCGAAGAGTTACACCACCCCACGGGACGTCACCTCGTGGCGCCGTCACCTTCTCAGTTAGTTCGCGGCAGGAGTCGCACCGCTCGCGTCGAAGTACCGGCCTGAGGACAGCCACTTGCCTCCGTCAACCGTGAGGCTCGCTCCTGTGATGAACGAGGCCGCCGGGGATAGCAAGAAGACCGAGGTCCAGGCGATGTCCGCAATCGTGCCCACGCGCCTGAGGGGCACCGACTGGGCGACTCGAGCGAGGTGGCCGATACGATCTGTGCCCATGCGGGTTGCGGTGTCCACACCTTGCGTAGGCGTGTAGCCGGGGGCGAGCGCGTTGACGCGGATGCCGCGCGGCCCCCATTCCACGGCAAGGCTCTTGGTCAGCGAGTCCACGCCCGCCTTGCCTACGCCGCCGTGAACCCGGCCGGGGTTGCCCGTGATCGGCGACGTGCTCGTGATGTTGAGGATCGCGCCGGCCTTTCCAGCGATGAAGAGGCGCTTTGCGAATGCCTGGCACATGAAGAACGTGCCGAACGCATCGGTTTCGACGACCGCGCGGAATCCGTTCGGAGTCAGATCTTCGGCGGGTACACTAAACGTCGCACCCGCGTTGTTGACGAGAAGGTCTAGAGTTCCGAGGCTCCCCTCGGCCGTGTCGACTGCTGCCACGATCGCTTCCGGGTCGCGCACGTCGCAAGTCACCGTTTTGATTGCGCACCCTTCGCGCCGCATCTCAGCCGCGAACGCTGCAAGCGTCTGCGTGTTGCGACCTGCGACGGCGACCGTGGCGCCCGCAAGCGCCAGGGCAGTAGCGATGCCGCGACCCAAGCCACTCGCGCCGCCGGTCACCATCGCGACGTGACCGTTCATTAGGCCCGACGCAAAGGGGGATTTCTCGCGAAGATCTTCGATCAGAGTCATCAACAGAGTCCTTTGTCTGCAAACGGCTGACCGGGCCGAGTGTCCAGGACACGCTGTCCATCGCGAGCGTTCATCGCGGTCCTGGCCACGACCACGGCACAACCTGGCGGAGCGCAGCTGGGAACTCCATGGTCGCGTATTCTTCCCACTTGGCCAGATGGTGCCTCATCCGGTCTTCGGCGGCCTGACCGTTGCCGGTATGCAGTGCTTCGGTGATCGTCTGGTGCGCCGCAATGACCCCCTTTCGTGTACGCGGCGTGTATGACAAGCCCACGACGTGGCCGTCCATGATGTCGAGCAGCGAGTCGGCCAGGTATCTGAATAGCGTGTTGCCTGAAGACCAAGCGACGACGTTGTGGAACCGCGCGTTGAGTCCCCTGAAGTACGCGTCGTCGTCATCATCGACGTGCCCGTTCATCTCATCGATCGTGCTCTGCAACTCGATCAGCGCCGGCTCCTTGATGCGTTCGGCTGCGAGACGGCAGATCATGGGCTCGATAGCCGCGCGGACCTCGACGATTGACTCGAACGGCGTGCGCTGAAGTTGGAGGAGGAAGACGATGGTGCTGGCAAAGTGGCCGGAGTCTGGCTCCTGAACGTAGGGGCCGCCATTCACGCCCTGCCTGATCTGCACGGCGCCCTGGTACTCAAGAAGACGCAGTGCCTCGCGGACGGTCGCACGCCCGAGGTCGTAGCGGTCCACCATGACCTTTTCGGGCGGGAGCGCGTCGCCAGGAACCATGCCCTCGCGAACGATGTCCCGCAGGATTGTTTCTGCGAGCAAGATTGACGACTTGACCGGCTTCGGCACCGACCGGACCGGACGCGGCGGTAATGGGGCCGTGTCACCGCCGGAACCGTTCTGGTTGCGCAGATTGTCACCGGAAACGTGCGTGGCCATCATGACCCCTCTCTCGGGATAACGCTGCGCATATTTTCGCAGCAGGCCTGCTCATAGCGTCGACCGACCGTCGAGCCGCGCCACCGAAACGTCGCATAGGGCACGCCGTTCATACTCTGCGATGACCCGGCCCTCGTGGTCGGACACCGCGTCGTGGAAGCAGATCACCCCCCGATCGGACTTGCTCGTTCGAAGGATCCGCAAGAGCGCCGAGTCAACGTAGATGGTGTCGCCAGGGAAGAGTGGCGAACGGAATCGGATGCCTTCGTACCCCACCAGTGCGATGAGTCGTACACCGCGCTCCTTCAGCGGTGGCTTAATCGCCGGGGTGGCGATACCAAGTGCAAACGCCACGATGCAGGCTCCGGCAAGCATGCGCTCGTGGTGCATGGTCTGCTCGACGTGGATCCGGTTGGTGTGGATCTCCTCGAAAGTCCAAGTCAGGTTGGTCATCGCGCTGAAGTCGCCTTCGGTGATGGTCCTACCGACACTTCTGACTGTGAACACGAAGCCGTCCGGCAGCACGAAGGTGTCAGGTTCGCTCATCACAGCTTGTCCAGGAAGGAGCGGTACGGGCTTCCGAAGAGGTCACGACTGACGATGACCTTCTGCACCTCGGTAGCGCCTTCGCCGATCCGCCGGATCCGCAACTCGCGGTACCACCGTTCCAAAGGCATCTCCCGGCTGACCCCCATTCCGCCGTGAACCTGGATCGCTCGGTCGACTACACGCGAGGCAGCTTCGGTTGCCGCGACCTTGGCGAGTGCCGCCTCGGTCCGGAACGGTCGACCAGCGTCGGCGGTTGCGGCCGCGTGTAGCACCATCCAGGTGGCGGACCGGATGTCGTGCTCGCTCTCCACCAACATCCAGGCGAGGCCTTGGTGCTCTGAGAGCTTCTTCCCGAAGGCCTCACGGATCTTGGCGTACTCGACGGCGAGTTCCTGTGCGCGAATGGCGATGCCGATGCAGGCCGCGCTGTAGGGGATGCGGTTGCGACTGAGACGTTCGTTCGCGAGGGAGAAGCCCTTGCCAAGCCCACCGAGGATGTTCTTCCCCGGTACCCGTAGATCATCAAGGCTCAGCTCGGTCGCAGGATGACTGGACCGAAGCGTGTGCACGATTCGACGAACGCTGAACCCCGGGGTTTCAGTGTCGACGATGAAGCAGGTCACGCCATCGCGGCCAGGACCCCCAGTGCGTGCGAACAGGAGGGCGTAGTCCGCTTCGTGGGCGTGGCTGATCCACAGTTTCGATCCGTTGATGATCCAGTCGTCGCCGTCCTGAACGGCTCGCGTCTGGATGCTGCGCCCCGGGTCGCTACCACCGGAAGGCTCCGACAGGGCAAAGCAACCGCGTATCTCGCCAGTCACCGTCCGGTCGATGTACTTCTCCTGCTGGTAGGGAGTCGCGTGGGCCGTCATGACCGGCAGATAGTTGGGGTATCCGAACGCGTCGTAGCACGGTGCATAGAGGCCGGCCCGATGCTGTGACATCTCGATCGCGAGGAGACAGCGGGTAACGAGGTTGATCTCCGGCCCGCCCAGTTCCGGCGGAAGATCCATGTTGTACAGGCCCATCTGACGTGTCACGGAGGTCAGCCGCTCGTAGACGTCATGGGGAACTTCGGTCTCATCCGGGTCCAGGTGCTCCTCGACCGGCAGGATCTTCTGACGGACGAACTGGCGGACGCTGTGGATCAGCGCGCGCTGTTCATCGCTGATTTCAAACATGATGGACTCCTCTTGATGGATCAAGCTGGCATCTCAGGCGGGCCTGATGCGACCGGGCACGTGCGTGCCCCTCTCGCGGAGGCGGACAGGTTCCTCGCCGGCGTTTCTGAACTTGTGGTCAAGGACGAGTTCGACGAACCGGGACATGTAGAGGACATGTGGCTCGTAACGGAACTCGAGCCCCTGCGCGCCTCCGTGCCCTAACTCCCGGTCCAGCGCCGAACGCAGACCGAACGGTTCCAGGGCGCCGGCAAAGCCGATGTCGATGACCTCACCTGTCGGTTCACGTATCTCGAAGACGCCGGTTCCAATGATGACCCGTGACAGATTCTCCGGTGTTGCCCTGATCCATGGTGCGGTCATCCAACTGCTACTCATCAGGCCACATCCTTCGATTGAGGCACCAGTACCAAAGGAACATCGACCTCGCGGCTCAAGATGTATTCGGCGAGCCCCTTGGCCTGCGAGTCGAAGCGAGCCACCGAGGCGGCACCGTCCCCCAGGAGCCCGTGCACGACGAAGTTGAGTGCCTTCAGGTTCGGTAGTTCTGTCACTGTGATGGGCAATTCGTCTGCTTCTGGCATCAGCGCGCGGAACGCATCGACGGTCAGGGTTGCCCTCATCCATTCGTACCCGGCGTCGTCGCACGCCCACAGGCCGACGTTCGCGTTCGCACCCTTGTCACCCGAGCGCGCCGCGAGGACTTCGCCGAGCATGACCCGCACGGTTTCCCCGTACGAGGACACTCGGCGCGGCCCCGGGTCACGAGCAGGGCGTCCTCCGGTTGGTTCCCCCACGCCGCAGAACGGCTGTGCGATCGACAGCGTCGAGCCGTCCATCAGGTGGACCGTCTCACTGAGCTCGGCCCGCGGAATCAGACAGGGCCAGTGAATCCCGGACTGCGAGGATCGGCGTTGGCTGTCCTCGAGCAGGAAGAAGCCGGGGAAGCTGGACAGTGCGAGGCCGATCGCTGCGTCGAAGATTCTCCGCCCGAGGACCTTGTTGTCCTTCGCCGTGAAGGTCACCAGGTATCGAGCGAGCGCGAGCTCGTTGGTTGGGGCATCGGCTCGGTCAGTGCGGACCAAGCGCCAGGAGATGTCGTCGAAACAACTGACGTCGGCGAGGGTTGCCAGCATGCCCTTCTTGAGTAACTCAGCTTTGGCCTCCACGTGGGATCCCGTGATGCCGAACCCGACCGATTGACGATGCGGACCAAGGCAGGACATTGATACCTTCGCGCTGGAGGGAGCGGGTAGGCCCTTCGCCCCGCTGATTCGGACCCGATCGGGACCTTCCTCTTCGACGTGCAACGTGTCGAGCAGCAACACGGCGTCCGGATTCGGATACTCGACCCCGGCCACTTCGTAGACCAGCTGCGCAGTCACCGTCCCGATCGAGACCTGACCCGGACTGCCGGGATGCTTGGTGATGGTGGCCGATCCGTCGCGCCGCACCTCGGCGATTGGGAAACCCGGCAGAACGAGGTCTGGAACCTCGTCGAACCGGGCGTAGTTCCCGCCGCTTGCCTGCGCTCCGCACTCGATGATGTGGCCCGCGGCAATCGCGCCGGCGATGGCGTCGAAGTCATCCTCGGCCCAACCAAAGTTCCAAAGCGCCGGGCCGACGACAAGCGAGGCATCAGTGACCCTTGGGCAGATGACGACTTGAGCGCCATGGTCGAGAGCTGCAGCGATCCCGCGGCCTCCGAGGTAGGCATTCGCGGTGACTGGGGCAAGGCCCGATGAGTCGAGCCGCACCCCCGTATCCAGGTTGGTAAAGGTGTGGCCGGCCGCGCTGAGCTCGCCCAGACGAGGCAGGAGGTCGTCCCCGGTCACGTAGGCGACGTTGAGATCGATCCCCACCTCGCCGGCGAGCGACGAGAGGTCCCTCGCGAGTCCGGCTGGGTCGAGGCCTCCGGCGTTCGTCACGATCCGGATGTCCCGTTCGACACAGGTACTGAGCACCTCTTCCATCTGACGCAGGAAGGTGACGGCATAGCCGGGTCGCCCCGCGGACCTCGCCTTCCAGAGGATGAACATCGTCAGCTCGGCCAGGTAGTCACCGGTGAGTACGTCAAGCTCGCCGCCCTCCACCATCTCGCGTGCAGCGCTGAACCGATCTCCGTAGAACCCAGAGCAGTTCCCGATGCGAAGTGTCGCTTTCACCTCTCACACCTCCGGTCGCCGCGGAAGGATGATCGTCGCTTCGCCGATGGCGCACTCGACCTCGTCGGACTCCCTGACCTCGCTCACCTTCAACGTGATGCGCTGATAGCCCGGCCTGGCGTCGGGCTCGCTGCCGGTGACCTCACCTCGACAGGTGAGAACGTCTCCCGGGCAGGCGTACCGTCTGACCGAGTACTCGAGCCGCTCGAGTCGGCCCGCTTGGCCCATCCAGTCCGTGCAGTAGCTGGTGATAAAGGCGCCATGCAGGTGCGATTGAACCAGCACGTTGGGGTATCCCTCGGTTGCCGCATACGCCGCGTCGTAATGGATCCGATGTGCGTTCCAGGTAACGGCGCAATACCGGAAGAGCTGGACGTTCGACGGCTCGCGTCTCGCATGCTCGAGCTTTTGGAACGTCGACACCTGATCGCCGTATCGGACGCTGACTGCCCTGCTCATCGGCCGAGCACCGTCCTCACTGAAGTCATCAGCGGCGTGCCGCCCGCTGTCTTGTAGTTGTTCCGGACCTTTATAACCATGAGGAGCCCGGACCTCGACTCGCGAGCCGTGACGTCATCGAGGTGGCTGGTCATCACGACCTCGGTATCTACGTAGACCGGGGCGTGAAAGATCATTTCCTCACCGCCCCCCATCAAGCGCACGCCTTCGAGTGGGATCCACTGCATGTCGTCGCCCTTGGTCCCGTCGATCCTGAGCTCGTCCTCTGACCCGCCGTCGGTCCAGTCGAGGTAGGACGGCAGGAAGTTCGGCGGCACGACGATTCCGTCATACCCAGCCGCCTTGGCTGCGGCTTCATCGAAGAAGATCGGGTTGTTGTCTCCGATCGCTCGCGCGTATCGCTGGGACGTGAGCGTATCGATGGTCGTGCGCATCGATGGCGACGAGTCGCCGATGTGTCGCTTGACCTCTTCGATGAGTTCAGCACTGACTGTCATGGTTGACCTTTCTCACGCGATTGAGTTGCTGGCTCGGAGTGCGGCGATCTCGGCTTCGGTGAGCCCGAGATCGCCCGCGAGGATCGAATCGGTGCTCTGTCCCTTGGCTTCGGGTCGGAGCGGTTCACGTTGGGGTGAGGCCGACATGAAGATTGGGGAGCCGAATGCCCACCAACGCCCGCTTTGGTCGACGACTTCTCGGACCACGCCGCGGGCCTTCACGTGTTCGTCCGCCAAGAGCTCGGGCAGCGTGACGACGGGCTCACACAAGACATTGACGTCTGCTAAGCGGTCGACGATCTCCGCGCGGGTGTGACCGCGAACCCAGTGGGCGACGATATCGTCGACCTTGTCCATGGCGGCGCACCGCGCCTTGTTCGTGTCGAGTCGCGCGTCGTGCGCCCTCGGGTCATCGATAAGGTCGCGCATCCGACGCCAATGCGCATCGGTTGGGCAGATCAGGGCCAGCCACCCGTCGGATGCCTCGTAGGCGTTGTACGGACTCACCGCGAGACCGCCGTTGCGGTTGCCTGTTCGTTCGGGAATCGAACCGCCGCTGCTCACGTAGCCGGCGATGTTCGAGGACAGTGAGGGGATGATCGCGTCCTGGAGCGCCACCTCGACATGCTGGCCTCGTCCGGTGATCGTGCGCTCGAACAGTGCCGCCAGCACAGCAGCCGCCAGGTGTGACCCGGCAATGAAGTCGACGACCGATGGCCCAGTTCTCACTGGAGCTCCGTCGGGAAATCCCGTGGTGCTCATCACGGCGGTTAGGGCCTGGACCGTAAGGTCCATGGCCGGCTGTCCCGCCCGCGGTCCGAACGAGCCGAACCCGGTACCTGAGGCCAGGATGACACGCGGATTCACACGCGAGAGCTCCTCGTATCCGAGCCCAAAGCGATCGAAGGCTCCCGGCGCCAGGTTCTGCACCACGACATCTGCAGTCTCTACGAGCCGCTTGAAGATCGTGGCGCCCTGCTCGGTTCGTAGGTTGATAGAAATGTTTCGTTTCCCGGAATTGACCAGTCCGTACTGAACAGCAAAGTCCGCGTCCACACCCGTTGGAACGTGTCGGTAGGGGTCGCCGGCGGGGGACTCCACTTTGATGACATCGGCGCCGAGGCGACCCAGAAGCATAGTGCAGTACGGCGCGAAGTAGAACTGGCCCACGCAAAGGACACGAACACCGTCGAGCGCTGACATCACAACTGACCCTCTCCGAGCCGAATATCTTGAGCCGCGAGCGGCACCTGATCGCCCTTTTGTTTGGCTTGTCCAAGGTAGGAGGCCTCGATGAGGTGCCGCGCGCTCGTGTCGGTGAGGCGAGCGACCTCGCCAGCGCCATCGCCGTGGAGAACCAAGGCCGATTCACACAAGGCTTCGACCATCCCCACGTTCTGTTCCACGAGCAGGATGCCGACACCCTGCTTCGCGATCGATCGAAATATGTCTGTGATGGCATCCACAACGCTCGCGGCCAAGCCGAGTGAGGGTTCGTCGACGATCAGGTAGTCCGGTTCGAGCACGAGAGCGCGGGCGATTGCGAGCATCTGCTGCTGGCCGCCGCTGAGACCCGCTGCAAGTTGGTGGCGCCGCTCCCGCAGCACCGGAAAGAGCCCCTCGACCGTTCCGAAGTCGGAGGCCTTGCGCCCACGCACGCTGGCCGCCAAACGCAGATTCTCATGGACGGTCAGGGTCCCGAATACCTGTCGATTCTCCGGCACGAGACAGACACCGTGCTGAATCCTCTGGCGCGCCGATCCCCCGCGGGGCAGTGCATGCTCATCGACGAGAACGCGCCCTGACCACGTTGCTAGGAGTCCCATGATCGACCGTGCCAGAGTCGTCTTACCTGCGCCGTTGCGGCCGAGTACGCCGAGCACTTCGCCACGCTCAAGAGTCAAGCTGACTCCGTCGAGAACGGTTTGGCCGCGTACGTATCCGGTGCGCAGGTCTGAGATTGTCAGCGCCATCACTATGCCTCGGTCGATCCGGGCTCGTCGACTCGCCCCAGCAGGGAACGCCGCACTGGGGCTGAACTCAATACGTCCTCGACACCGCCGGCGCCGATCAGCGAGCCGGACTCAAGAGCGATGACCTCGTCGGCGACCCGGCGCATGAACTCGAGGTCGTGTTCGATGAAGAGGATCGCGATGTCGGGACGTCGATCGCGCAGGCGTCGGAGGAGGTCGGCGAGGTTGACCCGCTCTTGGGCGTTCAGGCCCGCCGCTGGTTCATCCAGGAGGAGCACGTCGGGTTCGGCAACCAGTGCCCGAGCGACTTCGACGAGCTTCTGCATGCCAAACGGTGTCTCGTGTGGGAGTAGGTCCGAAAATTCATCCGCACCCACCAGGGACACCGCGTCTCGGACGCTTAGCCCAACGGACGGCTTGAGGCCCATACCCGCGCTGCGCCCGGACAAGCCGACAGCGACATTGTCGGCGATCGACAACAGCTCGATCAGCTGCGGGTGCTGGAAGGTCCTGGCCAAACCGCGGCGCCGACGGTGGTGGGGGGGACGCCGGGTGATGTCCTGTCCCCGAAACTCCACCGACCCGGTCGTGGGGATGTAGATGCCCGTAACCAGGTTCAGGAGGGTCGTCTTCCCCGAGCCGTTGGCTCCCACCACGCCCAATGTCGAGCCCGCCTTGAGATCAATGCTGATGTTATCCAGCGCCCGTATGGCGCCGAAGGAGATGCCGAGGTTCCGGGTCCTGAGGATTACGCCGCTCATGCTTGCTTCCCGTCAGCGCGGGCCGCGCCCGTACCACTGGGTGGGCTGACGGCAACCTCCCGCACCCGGCGAATGGACCAAGTGCCAGCGATCCACACCGCGCCTTCCTCGATTCGCGTCCAGATTCCACTTGTTCCGAAGAGGATCACAAGCAGGAGAAGGAGACCTAGGAGCAGCGGTTCAGTGCCACCTGCGTCACCCGAGAGGACGATCGGAAGGACACCAACAAGCCCACCTCCGATCAGCGCGCCGACGGCAGTGCGCGCACCTCCGGCAAGCGTTCCCACCAGTAAGTACAACGACAAGGTCAGCGTGAACTGGCCGGGCACGATGAATCCCACCACAAGTGCGTAAAGCGCACCGCCCAGTCCGCAGAGTGCGCTCGAGGCCACCCAGCTCACCCACTTCACCTGGCGAGGATTGATGCCGAACGTACTCGCCGCAAATGCACGCTTCTTCGATGCATGCATGAGGCGGCCCGGCCTACCGTGTCCGAGTGAGAGAAAGGTCGCCCCGCACAAAATGAAGACAGCGACAACCAACCAGATCGTTGCCGGAGTCGTCCCCCCGATCGGCGCGCCGAACAGTCGAAGATCGACCGGCGTCGCCAGACCGTTGCCGCCACCCGTGTAGTTGGCGGCATACAGGATCAGATCTGGAACGGCGTAGGAAAGCGAAAAGGTCAGCAGCGCTGTGTAGACGCCGGTGAGTCGCACTACGGCAAAGGACAGGGCGGCCCCGACGCAGGCGGTGGCGAACGTCCCGATGACAAGGGCAAGGAGCAAAGGCATGTGGCGCGCCTCTAGGTACGTGGCGCAGTAGGCCCCGATCGCCATCAATCCACCTTGGGCCAGGTTGACCTCTTCGAGGAACCCGGTAACCACATTGCCGCCCAAGATGACGATCGCGTAGGTGAGAGCGAGAACGAAGGCGTAACTCGATGACGCTGTCGGGGAGTTCGCGAACAACAGTGCACCGGCAACGACAATTGATACCAGGACTCCTTGTCGCCAAAGCAATA
Source organism: Nocardioides marmorisolisilvae (assembly GCF_031656915.1). Lineage (NCBI taxonomy): Bacteria > Bacillati > Actinomycetota > Actinomycetes > Propionibacteriales > Nocardioidaceae > Nocardioides > Nocardioides terrisoli. The sequence continues at coordinate 2,317,796 of NZ_CP134227.1, forward strand.
GCGGGCCTCGACCCGTGACCGCGCTCGTGACGTACTTGTGCTGCCTTGCCGACGGGCCCCGCACCCGGGCTCCACCGTCGGGAGCGCTCAACTCGGACACGCGCAGATCGGTCTTCCTTGTTCTAGACACGCTCCAGGGGCCTCCGTCCGAAAAGTCCGTACGGGCGCAGAAGGAGTACGGGAATCATGACGGCGAACAACCCTGTCGTGATCAGATCGAGGTTGACGTACACCCCGATTAAGTTGCTCACGATGCCGAGGCCGATGCCGGCGACGAGAGCGCCGATAATGCTGTCGAATCCCCCGATGACAACAGCGGCAAAGCCATAAACCAGTTCGCCTTCGATGCTGGTCGGCGTCAGTGAGTACATCGGCGCTAGGAAGAGCGCGCCGACTCCGGCGAGGATGCCGCAGATCACCCACGAGCCCATCCGGAGCGCGCCGCTCCGCAGGCCGACGATGCGAGCGGCCGTTGCGTTCTCACTGATCGCGCGCATCCCCAGCCCTGTGGTGGTGCGCGAGAAGAGCAGCCCCAGCGCCCCAAACGCGATGATCGCTGCTGCCGCGATGCCGACGTCGCTCGCGGTGAAGTTGACCGAGGCCACCCTGAAGAGGGTGTGAGTGCCCATCGACGGGAACGCGCGCGCCGAGCCTCCCATGGTCAGAGTCAGAACGCTGTCGATGACCAGGGACAGTGCGATCGCGGCAAGTCCGCCCATGAGTTCGTCCCGTCGAGAGGCGAGGAGGTTGACAATCCAGCCCACGCACAGGCCGGCGAGTGCGGCGGCACCGATGGCCACAATCGCGACCAGCCAGTAGGGCGCCCCCCGTTCGGTGAGCGGGTAGGCGGCGTACAGGCCGAGAGTGCCGATGCTTCCCTGCGCGAAGTTGATGATTCGACTGGTGCGGTACACCGAGACCAAACCGGCTCCGGTAAGGGAGTAGACAAGGCCAGTGATCAGCCCCAAGACGACTGACTGCGCGAAGAGTTCCACGGCTTCCTCTCTGCCACGCCTGCGGAGGCCCACTCGAGCCTCCGCAGGCACAGGACCTAGTAGGCGGCAGACTCCTTGAACCCGGTGACAGGAACGAAGTTGGCACCCTGCTGCTTGAGGATCGCGTACTGCGTCACCCCTGCGTGATCTTGCGGTGTCCACTTCAGCCCATGGACGAAGGTGTCGTCGAGAGAGAAGTTGTTCGCCGTCTTGATCAAATTCGCGCTCGTGACGGCTTCGCCGGAGTCGAGCGTCTTCTTGATCACTGCCGCGCACGCGTCCGCGAGCGTCCAGCCCTGCAGTGCCTGCGCATCTGCATCGGGAATGGACGAGTAGTACTTCTGAATCGTGGCGATGGCCTGCTCGCTGCTCGGCTCGGAAGGCTGGTTCAGGAATGTGCTGATGTAGGCTCGGCCCGACGTGCTGTTGTGGGTCAGCTGGGCAAACTGTGGGGTGCCGCCGAAGAACAGATTGCCCCAAGTCGTGTCGAGTCCGATCTGGTGCGCTGTGTTCACGGCCAGCGCGAAGCCCTGGGACACCGATTCGGCGATGACGAAATCTGGGTTCGCAGCCTTGATTTTCGCCATCTGCGCACTCAGCGTGGTGTCCGAGAGGTCGTATGACTGCGCTGAGACGAGGGCCGCCCCGTCCTTGGCTGCCTCAGACTTCACCCCGGCGAGGGCCGGAGCGCCGGCATCGCCGTTGATGTAGAGGAGGGCGATCCGGGTCTTGTGAAGCTTCTTGACCGCGTAGTCAACGAGTCCCGTCGAGAGACGCCCGTAGTCCGCAACGACCACGTACTGGGTCGGGCTAACCGGCTTGGTCAGGGCCGCAGCGCCTGTGGCCGGCGCGATGTTCGGAACCTTCGACTGTGCGAGCAATGCCTGGATTGCGATGTTATTCGGAGTCCCATTCACACCGCAGAAGGCGGCTACCTTCGGCAGGAGCTTTCGGGCGATGCCAGGCGTCAACGCCGAGTTGTATTGGTCGTCTCCCTTCAAGACGTTGACCATGTGGCCGTCGATCCCGCCCTTGGCGTTCAACGCCTTGAAGTAGGCGAGCACGGCCGTGTTTGCGTCGCCGGTAGACGCATCAGGACCGCTAAACGCTCCGATCGTTCCGATCGTGATCGGGGCCTTGTTGTGACTGGACGCGGCTGCGGAGGAACCAGAGGAACCGCATGCCGCCAGTAGCGGTGCGATCGCAATGAGCGCCCCTGCCGCCATAAGCCTTCTTGTCATTTCCGCTTCTCCAATGCTTCGACCATGCGTATACATTGTAACTATTCGCATGTTTGGCATCACACTCTCAAGAGCCTCCATCCATGTCAAGTGGTTTGGTCGAACAGACCAAGACGAGGTGGGCCCTGAACGAATCTGATGCCCCGCGGTCACCGAAGATTCCGAGATCCGGGCTATTCATCTGAGCGGACTAACGCAGGTCAGTGACTCGCCACGGGCGGTCAGCACTGGGTTGGTCCAGCGTCGGCGGATGGCCACGGCCGCCGGGCGGGGTCGGTGGCACAGGCTTGGGCTGGGGGTTGGCGACCAGGTCGCGGTAGCGCACCGGCTCGTGGGCCACGGCTAGCTAGAGGACGCGGTAGAAGACCATGCCGCGGCTGCGTGAGTGCCGGCGGTTGAACCGGAAGACGAACTCGTCGAGGTAGTCGGGCAGGTGCACGTCTTGGACAGCGTCTTGGTGGGTGCCCAGCAGCCAACGCTTGGCCAGCGAAGCGACCCGGTGGACCACCGGCAGCAGCTCGCCGGGATCCTCCCCACGCCGGCGTGCGGCGCGCTGACTGCGGGGCTCGTGGATGTACCCGAGCGCCGGCAGGCCGCGGTAGCCGGTCCAGCCGTCGGTGATCACATGGGTGCCCGGCTCGACGTGTGCACTCACGAATGCGCCCAGACTCTCCGCGGAGGCATCGGGCAGGATCTGCATGCGGCACCGGCCGATCCCGCGGGGCTCGAAGACCTCCACCGCCACCCCTACCAAGGCCTTCTTGCCCTTCGCGCGCCCGCCGCGAGGGCCGGGCTCTTCGCCGCCGATGTAGGTCTCATCGACCTCGACGACCCCTTTGAGGCGGTCTCGGCCCGGGCGGATCAGCACCGCACGGAGCCGGTACAGCATCGCCCACGCGGTCCGCGTAGGAGCCGATCTGCAAGCTCGGCTGCAGGCTCAACGCGGACATGCCGTCCTTGCCCCACGCGAACAGCCAGATCGCCTCGAACCAAACCGTCAACGGAGTACGACGACGATCGAACAGCGTGCCCGCGGTCACCGCGGTCCGCTTGCCACACCCGGAGCACTTGTAGCGGCCATCGGCCACGCGCCAGCCGCCGGCATGGCCGCACTCGGGGCAGACGAACCCGCGCGGCCAGCGCAGCCAGTCCAGGTAGTCCAGACAGTCCGCATCGGGACCGAACCAGGACCGGAGCTCACCAGCCGAGCGCGGGTCGTGAAACCCCAGCCCGCGGACGGAAACTCCTCACTCACGGCACCTCAGAACAGTCCGGTCAGATGAATAGCCCGGTCCGAGATAATGGGCAAGCGCATGCTCGATCCCGCCCATCTGGTCGCGGGTCAAGTACTCCACCGGTTCGTCGGACAGATAACTCACATCGATTGTCCTGATCTGATCGACCAGAACCCTGGTCAGATCTCCCACGGTCTCGATCTCGGGCCGATAAATGCTCGCCTGTGCGCTGGTCGACGTCGGGAGGACGGTCGCGACCGACCAGTTCATATCCGAGGGCGACACCACGATCGCGTACCTCTTGCCGCCCTGCTCGTGGCCACGTCCGGGGCCCAGGTCCGCCCGATAGACCGCGCCACGAATCACCCGGCCCTCACCAGGCGCTCGGTTCCTCGTTTAGGTTCTCCTCACGCAGCCGAGTCGCGTCGCGTCGCGCCTGGTCGAGCCACTTCTCATCATCGAGCAACCGCAGCGCGTGCCTGATCGCGACTGTGGTGGAGGCGCCCTCGGCGGCCGCGTCCTTGAGGATCCGCAAATCCTCGGTGTTCGGTCGGAACCCGATCGTCTTGCCTGCCATCACGCGAACCTACACTCGTTGCACGTTTGTTCAACACACAGCTTTGCCGTTCACCCCGCCGGCCGCCGACGCTCGAAAACTCACGTGCGGCCACCAGCGCGACACCATGACCGATCCTTTTTACGAGACGCCCTCGAGCCTCTCACCCGCGGTTTTGCTGTTTTCGGCGAAACTTCACCACGTATTCCCCCACGACCAGCCAGACGAGACCGCCCTCCACCGGCACCAGCCGGGGGCTTTCAGACTGTCCCGACTACCGCTTCGATCGATGCAGACACGTCTGGCAGTTCCGCGGTGACCACTCGCCTGCTTCGCCAACCTTCAAGGTGAGATGGACCGAGCACGCTCCGCTGACGGTTCGGCAACGCACGATCTGACCGGTATTCGCTACGCGCCTTCGCCACGCAACCGGTCCGCGCGGATGCAACGTCTCGGCGCCGCTCGCCCCAGCCGTTTTCGACGCCTCAGCTCAGCCCGCGAGCCGCGCCTGTACCGATCGCGCAGCCGCCTGCAGAGCGGACAACTCTGCCTTATCGAGGCGGTCTTCGATGACCTCGACGACCCCTCCGCTGTCGAAGCGGGCTCGTACGCCGAGGAAGAGGCCATCGATCCCGTACTGGCCGGTGAGCATGACCGAGGCAGGCAGGGGGTCGGTGATGGCTCCGCGGAGGGCATCGACGAGCTCCATGACCGCATGTGCGGGAGCGATAAAGGCCGACCCGGTCTTGCGCAGCTCAACGACTGCTGCGCCTCCATTGACCGCCTCGGCCACGGCCCGGTCGATCATGGCAGTCGACAGGACGTCACGCACGGGTCGGCCCTTGATCGTGGCACTGGAGACCAAGGGCACCATCTCGGCGCCGTGGCTGCCCAAGGTGATCGCCTGGACGTCGGCAGGTCGCACGCCCGCTACCCCAGCGAGAGCGTTGCGGAACCGGCTCGAGTCGAGGGTTCCGGCCATCCCGATGACCTGCCTCGCGGGGAGTGCGCTGCGCCGCCACATCTCGCTGGTCATCTCGTCGAGAGGATTGGTGACCACGATGACGACGGCATCTGGGGCGTGCAGGGCAATGGACTCGGCGATATCGTGGATGACTCGCGCATTAATGGCCAGCAATGCGTCTCGCGTCATTCCTGGACTGCGTGGTCGGCCGGCGGTGACCACGACGACGTCTGCACTTGCACACAGGTCGAGCGAGGTGCCGCCTCGGGCTCGAGTAGCCGAGCCGGTGATTCCCGAGGCGTGCTCGAGGTCCAGTGCGGTGGCGGCCGCAAGCCCCGGTACAACGTCGACCAGGCTCAGCTCGTCGGCAATTCCTGAGATCGCGGCCAGATGGGCAGCGGTGGCTCCAACCATCCCGCTGCCGACGAATGCGATCCGGGTGAACCTGGTCGCGGCGAGACCGCGGCGATGAGGCGGTGCCACCCACCGAGGGGAGCGACGCAACAGCAGGCGCTGTACGGCACGAGCCGGGTCGATCGATGGCTGGGCGCCCATGGGTGCAGCTCGATGCTGGATGTCGACGCCCAGCCGGTCGGCGATGTCGAGGGCTTGGGGGGTGACCACGGCGTCGGCGTCGACGTACAGCTCCCGGTTGCCGGTGGCGGCCGCTCTGCGTACGTCGTACTCGGAGACAAGCGGCATCAGCGGCCCTCCGTCGACTCCAATAGGCTGGTTGCTGCCTTGACGGCGGTACGGACCTCTTCTTCGGTCCCCGTGATGAACAGCCGGCCGAAGCGGCCCACGGCGCGTACCTCGACGATCTTGATGCTGGCGTACTTCTCGGCTTCGTTGGCGGCCGCTGCGATGTAGGCGGCGGGCGAGCACTCAATGATGCCGAGCGTCTCACCGGGGACGACCATCGAACCCTTGCGCCACTTGTTGAGCAGTTGGGCCTGGTAGGGCTCGACGGAGGTGATGATCTGATTGCTCTCCACCCGCGGAGCGATCCGGTCGGCCACCCCGAGGCCGGTGTGGTCGAGGATGGCGTCGCGCGCGGCGACGATCTCGGAGTTGTGCGGCGATCGGAGCATGAAGAACCCGTACTCACGCTCGACGATCTGGCTGCAGGCTTCGATCCTGGCGGCCTTGAGCGCAACGTCGACGATTCGGAAGACCTCGTTTCCGGGGCCGAGTTCTCCAACGAGCACGGAGTCCCCCGAGAGGGGGATGGAACCGTAGACGGTGGCTCCGTTATACGCCGCGAACTGTGGCTGCATCCGGTCAATCTGCACGAACGCGCGAAGCTCGAAAGTGCTGTGGCTCTGGGCCATCAAGGGGTCCTCTCGAACAGGTTGTCCATGGTGCGCCACGGGCGCGACTGGTAGGCGATCCGTTTGATGTTGATCAGGTGCATCGCGGTGACGTTGTCCGAGGTAATCGATCCGGACAGGGTCCCGGTGCCCAGCATGAAGCTCGGCTCGACGTCGGCGGAGTAGCCGATGCCGGCGTGCATGCACGGAGTATTGACGAACACCCGCCCGGCCGGGAGCGAGGAGAACAGGGTGACCACCTCCGGGTCGTTGGAGTGAAGCGATGCGCTGTGCCCCTCTCCCCCAAACTTGAGAATCTGATGGCACAGGTCGTAGCCCGATGCGCTGTCTGCGACCTCGTAGAAGGCGAGGACGGGCGCAAGCTTCTCAGCGGACAAGGGGAACCCACGCCCCACGCCGTCCTGTTCGGCGATCAGGACTCTGGTGCGCGGAGGGACCTCAAAGCCAGCTCGTTGAGCCAGTGTGGCCGCGCTCTGGCCCACGTTCTCGGGGATGATGCCGAGGTCTGGTGCGAACAGGAGCCTGGCGAGCGCCTGGGCCTCGGAGCGGTTGCAGAAGTACCCCCCGTGGTCGCGAAGCTCCGCTCGTAGCATGTCTGCGATCGGACGATCGGCGACGATTGCCTGTTCGCAGACGCATCCGGTGCCGTGGTCGAAGTTCTTCGAGGTGAGGATGCCGTCGGCCACATCGGCGAGCTCGCGGGACATGGACCGGTCCACGTAGCAGGGCACGTTTCCGGGTCCGACCGCCAGGGTCGGCTTGCCCGAGGAGTACGCCGCTTTCACCATCCCGGCGCCGCCGGTAGCGAGGACCACGGCTGTGCGGTAGTGGCGCATGAGCTCCGCGGTGCCTTCGATGGAGGCGGCCTGCATGCACTGGACGAGATCCTTCGGCGCTCCGGCCTGGACGGCGGCCTCGGCCATCACCATCGCCGTTCGATGCGAGGACTTGGCCCCGCGGGGGTGTGGCGCGCACACGATCGCATTGCCTGCCTTGACCGCAGAGAGCACCTTGAAGATCACCAGAGCGGTGGGGTGCGTGACCGGGATCAGGCCAGCGACGACTCCCATCGGTTCGCCGATCGCGACGACCTTGGTCGCATCGTCTCGCCACAGCACCCCGAGCGTAGTGACGTTGGCGAGCCATTCGGCGACCACGCGTGAGTTGTAGAGGTTCTTGAGCCGTTTGTCCTCGACCTTGCCGTAGCCGGTCTCCACGTGAGCCAGCTCGGCCAGCGGTAGTGCTTCTCTCTCGGCTGCCGTCGCCATCGCCGCCACGACCTGGTCGACCTGGTCTGGTGTGAAGGCGCGGAACTTCTGCCAGGCCTCGTACGCCTTCAGCGCGCAGCTACGAGCTTCGGCAACGCTCTCTAGGTCCTGGAAGGCCATGGCAGCCATCTCACACGCTCCACCAGGTCATGGCCTGCGGAGCAACCTCCGCGGCTGTGCTCAACCGACGTCGCACGTCAGGCGGTCTGATTCCGCCCATGCCCAGGCCTTCTAGGCTGCGACCTGTCGACATGAGGTCATCGCCGATCAGGCAGCTGGCGAGCGCCACCACAGCCTCAGTTGCTGGGGTCGGCACTCCGGCGTTACGTCCAGCTCGCACGAGCGGCACCATCGTGTGAGGGACGTCGTCGGTGACGTGTGGGCCGCCGGTGCCACCCACGGTCACCTCGTCGAAGATCTCCAGGTCGGCCATCACCGCGGCGAGGTCGTCATCGGCTCGGTCCAGGTCTTGCTGCTCGCGCGGGTCGAACGCCGCACGGAGCCAATCACCGGCGCTGGGTAGATCGCGGACGCCGTAGTGAAAGGCCACGTCGCGGCGTTCCTGGTCCAGCGCCCGAATAAGGGTGCCCGACAGCGCTGCGGGCACCAGATCGCGCAGAAGGACGGAGGAGTCCCGACCGTCCATCACGGCGACGTTGGTCAGCATTGGCGCCACGGCGATGACTCCGGTGACGGTCCCGAACGCTGTCACCAAGGGGCTGTCGACTGCGGTCAGGTGCGGCAACATCACGGACAGCCGCTCGACCACGCCCGAGGCCGCGTCAACGGGCAGCGTGGCCAGGTCAGCGGACCGGGTCACTCCCTGGACCGTCACGGTGGCGCCGATCCTGCTTGCCAGGTATGGGGTAGCGGCCAGCTCGCCGATGGTGAGATCCGCGCGGCAGTGGTGTCTGGCCAGGTCCTGCCGGAACGCAACCGATCCGAGGAACCGCCCTGGCACCAAGACGACGACCTGTCCGTCGACGAGTACATCAGCAAGGACACCGGCGTAGGTTGCATGCGCCGACGCCGGTGTGGCGACGAAGATCACCTCGGCGTTGATCACGGCCTGATCGACGCTGGACGCCAGCTTGATAGCTGGCTGCCCGGGCTGCGCCTCGCCCACGGCGTAGCTGCCGACGAGATGGTTGCCCCTGACCGTGATCGAGCCCTGCTCCTCCAGATCCTCGAGGTCGCGGCCGAAGACCGAGTGCAGGACGACGTCGAGTCCTGCGGCAAGAGCTTCGCAGGCGAGGAGCTGACCGACGGCACCGGCGCCGAGAACGGCGACGCGCCGGATCGGTGGGGCCGACACCGGTCGCGTCGAGCCGGCCGTGTCGAGCGCGTCGACGAAGGATCGGAAGTCGGTCTGGGACATGGAGCTCAGGCGCTCGGCAGAATTGCGCTGAGGTCGTCGTGGGGCCGTGGGATCACGTGCACGGACAGCACATCGCCTACCTTGTTCGCCGCGACCGCGCCCGCGTCGGTGGCGGCTTTCACCGCGCCCACGTCCCCGCGGACAATGATGGCCACGAGGCCGCCGCCGGCTGATTCCTTGGCGACGATCTGGACATTAGCCGCCTTGACCATCGCGTCGGCGGCCTCGATGGCCGGCACGACACCACGCGTCTCGATCATGCCGATGGCGACCTGAGGGATCTCGGCCATGGTTACCTACCTTCTGTTGCGGTTGAGGACGTGCGTCGACGGGGCCGCCCCGCACGGGTCTGTGTGGTGGCGACGGTGACCTCATCGAGGATCGCCACCACGGTCAGGTCGGTGGCGACCTGCCGGATCGAGGCGGGGATTCGCGCCGCGGATCCCCTGGCGAGCAGGACGAGCTGGCCCGGTGCCGCCGACGTGGTGTCGAGTGCGACCTCGACGGGACCCTCGGGTTCACCGATCGGCGAGATCCGCTGCACCAGAGTGAGCCGGTGTCCGTCGAATGTCGAATCCTTGACTGTGGCGGTGCACTGCCCGCGAACCTGAGCGATATCCATCAGAACGCCTCGAGGTAACGGTCACGTTCGACGTCCGAGACCCGTTCGTTGACATAGGCGTGTTCGTGGCGTGCGGTTCCAACCACCACACGGATCAGGGTGTCGCCGAACACCTCCCTCGCGAGGTCGGACTTCTCGAGGGCTTCGGCGGCCTCGGGCACCGTTCTGGGCAGTACGGCGCCAGCCTCGTCGGCGTACGCGTCTGCGTCAGTGGGTGGACCCGGCTCGATCTGGTGCTCGACGCCATCGATCCCGGCGGCGATCTGAGCCGCCATGATCAGGTAGGGATTGGCATCGGAGGAACCGTCGCGCTGCTCGATGCGCACCGCACTCTCTGAGCCCTCGATGACCCGCAGGCCGACAGTGCGGTTGTCGTGGCCCCACGACGCCGTCTGGGGGCAGAACGAGTAGGCCTGCCGGCGCTTGTAGGAGTTGGGCGTGGGCGACCCGAAGAGCGTGAAGTCGGCCATGTGTCGCTGCAGTCCGCCGAGGTACCAGCGGCCGATGTCGGAGAGCTGTCGCCCGTCGGCGAACACATTGGCTCCGTCGCGCCACAGCGAGTGATGGAGGTGCACACCGCTGCCAGACTGATCGCGGGAGATCTTGGCCATGAACGACGCGACATAGCCGTGCTGGGTGGCGATCTCCTTGACGGCGTTGCGGAACAGCACGGCGTTGTCCGCGGTATGCATGGCCTCGTCATAGCGGACGTTGATCTCTACCTGCCCAGGCGCATACTCGGCATTCGCGGCCTCGATGGGGATGCCGAAGGCAATCAGATCGTTGCGCATCGGGCCGAGCGCGTCCTCGTACTCAGCCGCCCGCGCCAGTCCGTAGCACTGGATGTTGTCGTGACGCGGCTTCTTGGACACCGCATCGAGGAGGTAGAACTCGATCTCGAAGCCGATCCTGACCTCGAACCCAAGCCGCTCTGCGTGGGCAAGAACCCGCTTGAGGGCGCTGCGCGGCGAGACGGGAAGCTCGTTTCCCTCGTCGTCAGACGTCTCGCACAAGGTCAACGCAAATCCTGGACGCCAGGGCACCAGACGCAAGTCGTCCAACGGTGTGACGTGCATGTCCGGCCAGCCCTTGGAGGGATCGGCCCACTCGTCGTCCTCGCGGATCTCGCAGCGAGGCGTCCACGAGTATAGGACGCTTGCCATGTGGATTCCGCCCTCGGCTACGGCCGGCCAGGCCGAGGCAGGGATCAGCTTTCCTCTGAGCACGCCGGCGGCATCTGGAACCGCCAACTGCACGGTGTGCACTCCGTCGGGGAGTTCCTTGCTCATGGTCACCTCGGGTTTCCTCAGGTGCTGACAGGCTCGGCATTACCGTATACGGTATTCGAAAGCGGGGCAAGACCTCACCCCGGGATGGCTGGAGATACAAATGGCACGCAGTACGTCAGCAGTTGTCGTCGGCGCTGGGATCGCAGGCGCGTCCACAGCGCTGGCGCTGCGTCGCCAAGGCCTCGCCGTGACCCTCGTAGACGCGTGGGAGCCAGGCCATGCGGCAGCCGCGTCGGGCGGCGAGCACCGGATCCTGCGGGCGAGCCACGGCACCGACGAGCTGTACGCGCGGTGGAGCCGCGACGCACGCGTCGGGTGGCTGCAGCTGGCTGAACAGACCGGGCAGGAGCTGTTCGTTCAGTGCGGTGCCGTGATGCTTGCCCGTGAGGGCCACACCTCATGGGAAGACGCTAGCCGTCAGACCCTGACTCGGCTCGGCATCCCGCATTTCGTTGCACCGGCGAGCGAGCTTCCAGCCCGGCTCCCGGTGCTGGATTCCCACGGCATCACCTACGGCCTGTGGGAGCCGGAGGCGGGGTTCGTCTACGCCCGGCGAGCGACGGTTGCGACCACCGAGCAGTTCCTCCACGAAGGCGGTGTGCTGCGGCGTGGCCGGGTGATCACGGACAGCCGCGAGCATCCTCAACTCGACGGGCGACCGCTCGAGGCCGACGTCGTAGTGATGGCCTGCGGCGCGTGGATGGGCGGACTCTTCCCACGCTCGGTACGCCGTCTGGTCGAGGTGGTGCGCCAGAACGTGATCATGATCGAGCCGCCAGCAGGAGAGACGGCGTACGACCACGGCTCATTCCCGTGCTGGATCGACCATGGCAACAACGCCTACGGCATTCCCGCGGCGGGCGGCTACGGCTTCAAGGCGGTGCTGGTCTGGAAACAGCTCTCGATCGACCTTGACGAGGAGGACCGGATCGTCGATGCCACGTCCATCGCGCGCACCCGACGCTACATCTCCCAGCGCTTCCCGGGCTTGGCCGATCGTCCAATCAGCGGGATGGCGGTGGGCCAGATCGCGAACACCATCGACACGCACTTCCTGATCGACCGCCACCCCGAGCACGACCGCGTGATCCTGGTGGCCGGCGATTCGGGCCATCTCTTCAAGCATGGGCCCGTGGTCGGTGACTACGTCGCCGGTCTGGCGCTGCGCCGCTACGAGACCGACCCGCGGTTCAGGCTGGGTGCCCGCGGCACCATCGACCCGGCGAGCCGACCCCAGTAACGCGCGCACCCGACAGCCGTCGTTGGTACGGCGGATGCTGGACCCACCCTTACCAAGTGAAGGGACGGTCCGCGCCGACCAGAGAGATCCCCGTGAACGCGCTCGCCTCGAGGGTCAGCGCGCGCAGGTCCTCGGGCTCGAGGTTGTGCACACTGGACTTGCCACATGCCTTGGCCAGCAAGGTGGCCTCCATCGTCATCGCGGTCAGGAATCGATAGACACGTTCAGACGCGGCCTCGACGTCGACCCGGGACGAGAGGACCTCGTCCTGAGTGGCGACCCCCACCGGGCAGCGGCCGGTATGGCAGTGGTGGCAGGCACCCGGCTCGGTGCCGATCGCGGTGTAGTCCTCGACGTATCGCGGAGAGTTGCAGCCCAGCGAGATCATCGCCGCCGAGCCGATCATCACGCAGTCGGCACCCAACGCAAGGGCCTTGGCGACATCGACGCCGGAGCGGATCCCTCCGGCGGCAACCAACTTGACCTTGCCGGACATCCCGGTGTCGTCAAGCGCACGTCGAGCAGCCGGGATGGCAGCGAGGGTGGGGACACCGGTGTTGTCCAGCAGGAGCTCTGGCGAGGCGCCCGTGCCACCCTCGAGTCCGTCAACAACGATCACGTCGGCGCCCGTCTTGGCTGCGACTGCGGTGTCGTAGTAGGGGCGAGTGGCGCCCATCTTCACGAAGACTGGGACCTTGTGATCAGTTGCTTCACGCAGCTCCTCGATCTTGATGGTCATGTCGTCGGCGCCCAGAAAGTCCGGATGGCGCGAGGTCGATCGCTGGTCGACGCCCTGCGGCAGATTCCGCATCCGGGCCACGCGCTCAGAGACCTTCATGCCCAAGAGCAGTCCACCCGTGCCGGGCTTGGCGCCCTGCCCGACCACGATCTCTACTGCGTCGGCCCTACGGATGTGATCGAGATCGATCATGTAACGAGCCGGTGAGAGCTGGTAGAGCAGAGTCCGGTTCTCCGCACGCTCCTCCTCAAGCATTCCGCCCTCTCCGGTACACGTCATCGTGCCGGCCTTCTTCGCGCCACGACCCAACGCTGCCTTGGCATTGGCCGAAAGGGCACCGAAGCTCATCGAGGCGATGTAGATGGGGATGTCGAGCTCGACCGGGTTCTCGACCAGGCCGAGGCCGTCGCCCAGGACGGTTCTGGTCTCGCAGCGCTCGCGGTAGCCCTCGAGAGGAAGCCGAGTCATCGTCGCGGGCTGGAAGACCAGTTCATCGAAGGACGGGAGGTTCTTCTGGAACGTGGAGAATCCCCGGAGCTGGTATCGCCCGAGCTGGGACTTGGCGTGGATGTCCGCGATCACCTCACGGGTCCAGCGGGGTGACTTGCCCTCGGCATACGACGAAGGGACCCCGGCAGGGCGCCCCTCGACGCCGCCGTCACCGAAGGTGACCAGGTTCTCGTCGGCGATCAAGACCGGCTCGGACGTCAGATCATCAGCCATTTCTTTGCATCCCTTGCCTCGAAGTACCAAAGCTTCTTACCGGCGACGATCCGTTTCCAATCGCGCCCCGACCCGTCGATCCCGAGCGCGCCAAGCTGTGCCTCGACCTCGTCGACCTCGGCCTGCTCGGGTGTCACCACCACGGCGTCGATGCCGAGGGTCTCGATCTCGCCGGCCACCCACACGGTTCCCTGCCACAGTGAGTCGCCCACCGATCCGCGGGAGTTTCCCAGGCAGACGATCCGTCCGCCGTGGCTCATGAAGCCCGTCGAGTAGCCGATGTCGCCCTCGACGGCGATAAGTCCGTCCTTCTGCGCGACCCCGCAGCGCGGCCCAGCGTTGCCACGGATGTGAATGATGCCCCCGCGCATGGCGGCTCCGACGCTCATGCCGGCGTTGCCGTTGACGGTGATGTGTCCACTCGCCAGGCCCTCCCCGGTCCCCCAGCCACTATTGCCCTCGACCACGATGCGGCCGCCGTCAGACAGGCCGCCGCAGTAGTAGCCCACGCTGCCCTTGAAGGTGACCAGGCCCGGGCCGGTCAGGGCAACACCAAGGTTGTGACGTGACAGCGGGTCATGGACCTCGATGTCGCGACCAGCATCGACGGCCGCACGAATCTCCCTGTTCACCTCACGGATCGGGCGATCCCCCGCACTGATCCGCACCGGGGCCGACGCCTCGATGCCGGCAGCCAGGGCGCTCATGCCGCAGATCCGGTCGCCACGGGCTGGAGTCCCCAGACCTCGGTCATCAACGGCCCGTCGTAGTTGTGCACCTCGACCTCGTCACGGTAGATGCTGCGCAGCGCCTGCTCCTCGGTGGCGATCGCAATTCCATCGGCCTCATCGACCACGGCCAGGGGCTTGATCGCCCAACGATCCTTGGCCATCCCGATGCCGTCGATTGTGCCGAGCAGATAGGTGAACACGCCGTCCAACTCGCTCTGGCTTCGGATCAACGATTCCTGCAGGCTCAGCCCCTCGGACATCTGGACCGAGTTCCACACCGCGATCAGCTCGGAGTCGTTCTCGCTGCCGAACCGGTAGCCTGCGCGTTCCAGGCGTCGACGCCAGGTGAAGTAGTTGGTCAGCTGACCGTTGTGGACGATGCAGACGTCGGGGAAGGGGCGAGCCCAGAACGGATGGCTTGCGATCGGGGAGACCAGCGACTCGGTCGCCAGGCGCATGTTCGACAACGCGTGCGTCCCAGACATCTTGGAGACACGGTGCTTGGCATCGACTGCGCGGGCATCCCCGACGTCCTTGATGATCTCCAGAGATCGTCCGACCGAGAGCAGTTCCACCCCGGTGAGCTGCTCGACTGCGTCGACCCATGTGGGGAGGTCGTTCGGCTCGGTGATCTCGAGTCGGAACAGAACGTGTTGCTGACCCGAGTCATCCGAGGTGGGCTCGGCGCTCAGAGAGGCCCCGCTGTTCTTGAGGCGATCCTCGATCGCCTGCAGCGTGGGATCCAGTGCGGACCTGTCGGCGAGGAACCCGCGTACGACGAAGCCATCGCGGCGGATGGGTCCGTAAATGGCGAAGCCCGTGGAGTCCGGGCCGCGATGCCGCATGCGAGCGGCGAGCTCGACGATGTCGGCGCCCACCGGTCCTCCGTCGTACCGCACCCGCCCTGAGATCCCACACATCTGGGCTCCTCCTCATTGTCACTCACACCGCGTTTCGTATACGGTATGCGGAATGGAGACAGATGGCAAGCGCGGCCCGGGCCGACCGACCGAGGATCGGTCAGGCCTTGTGCACGTCCAGCCCGGCGCGAATGTGTGCGCTCATCTCCTCGTACGCCGCCTCGGGGCCCTTGCGAAGCGCTCGCACCAACGGCTCGTGGGCCCGGGAGACCGAGACCCGGTTTCGCTCGTGAGCGAGATAGTCCGCGAACATGGCGAGACCGCGCGCACCCTGCCAGATCTCGTCGAAGACGTCGAGCATCACGGGGTTCTCGAGAACCTCCACGAAGGAGCGGTGGACTGCGAGGTTGGCTCGGTAGACGGCTTGAACGTCTCCGAGGTCAGTGCCCCCCACCGAGTCGACGACCTTCTTGATGTAGTCGAACGCGGGTTTACCCAGCTCGGCCGCCATCCGCGCGGAGTAGCACTCAACGGCCTCCCGAGCCTGGTAGAGATGGACCGAGTCGTCGGGGACGAACTCGCGCACGGTGTAGCCACGCCGTCCCGAGGGCTCGATCATCCCCTCGCGCTCGAGCCGCAGCAGCGCGTCACGAACCGGCGTACGGCTGATGTCCAACTGCTCGGCGAGCTGGTCCATCACCAGTCGCGCGCCCGGCTCAATCGTTCCGGCGAGAAGAGCTTCGGAGATCCGCTGGTAGGCACTGTCTGCCAACGTGGTGCCCATCCGGTCGATCGGTTTCATCCCTGGCATCGCGTCCTCGTCCTGTCGTGTACAGAACATCGTATTCCGTCCAACACATCCCACTGCGCAAGGAGACACCGATGAGCCAGCCGATCGACTCGATCGACCAAGCCGTACAGGGGCACGGACGCTTCGAGAAGCTCGGCGGTTACGCCCGGGTACGCCGGGTCGGCGCGATGGTCTATGTGGCAGGTACAACCGCGATCGAGCCATCGGGCCGACTGCACGCGCCCAATGACACCTACGCCCAGACCCGGTTCACACTCGATCGAATCGCGGCCGCTCTGAGCGAGGTCGGCGCCGACATCGCGCACGTCGTACGCACTCGCGCCTACCTCTATGACCTCGGAACCGCTGCAGACTTCGCCCGCGCGCACGGCGAGGTATTCGCCTCGATCCTGCCGGTGACCACGGCGGTCCAAGCGGGGCTGACCACGCCCGGCATGATGGTCGAGATCGAAGTCGAAGCAATCGTTCGCGATCTTGCCGCGGCCGACGGGCGGCCCGAGCCGACCGTCTGATCCACCGCCGCGATCAGGCGGCGGCGATGTCCGCGTCCGCGATCTCGTCATAGGCCGCAGCATTGCGCGCCCGCAGGATGAAGGCCTGGACCAGGCCTCCGACGACAGCCACCCCGATCAGGGCGAGCAGGAAGATCGAAACCTTGCCAAATACCGGGTTGCCGGCCGAGTTCACATCACCGACCAGGAGCGGAAAGTTCTTCGCCGTAATCCAGGCGCTCCAAGCCAGACCGATCAGGGCGAGGACCGGGGCTAGCCTGACGGCCCACCAAGATTCGCCGCTCAACCCTGCGCGCGCGAAGTACACCAAGACGGCGACGGTACACACTGCCAGCAGCATGATGTAGACCATCGAGCCCAACCCGACAAACCAGGTGAACATCTTCAGGTACGGGTCCATCCCGGCGATCAGGCAGATCACCACGAGGATCCCGGACGCGACCGTGGTCGTGATCGATGCGGAGCTGGGCGCACCGTCGCGACGGTGGACGCCAGAAAGGTACGAAGGCAGCGCACCGGCCAACGACAGGGCATGCAGATAGCGGGTGGTGATCGTGTGGAACGCGAGCACTGCGGCGAAGATGCTGGTGATCACCAGCAGATGGGTCACGAACTCGCCAACGCCTCCGAGCTCTGCGCGCGCCGTGCTGAAGAGGAAGTTGGGGTCGGTGGCCGCACGCTTGACGACGTCACCCGAGCCCCAGGCCATCACGAACGCCCACGACGCGAAGGTGTAGAACAGGCCCACCACAACGACCGCCGCGTACGTCGCCCTCGGCACGGTGCGGTGCGGATTGACCGCCTCGTCGCGAAAGATCGCGGTCGCCTCGAAGCCGATGAAGGACGCCGCCGCGAACATCAGCGCCAGAGAAGGGGCACCCGCGGTCACCGTGCTGGGTGTGAAGGATGTCAGGTTCAGGCCGTGGGCGCCGCCCTTGCCGAGCGCGACCAGAGAGATCAGCAGGACAATCGTCAACTCGAGACTGAGGAGCACGGCAAGCACACGCGCGCTGAGCTCGACGTGGCGAGCGCCGAGCCAGCCGACAGCAATCAGAGCGACAGCCGTGTACACCGACCAATGGATGTTCGCGTGCAGGTAGTGGTTCACTCCGTCGTTGAACTCGTACCCGATGTACCCGAGGACCCCGACCTCGATAGCCATGTAGCACAGGATGGCGGCGTAGGCAGCCGCGAGCCCTGCCGGCCTACCCAGGCCGTGCGCGATGTATGTGAAGAACGCACCCGGCTTCGGAACATGCCTGGTCATCGTGGTGAAGCCGACCGAGAAGAGCAGCAACAGAACCCCCACCAGCGCGAACATCGCCGGAAAACCGGCTCCGTTCCCGAAGGCGAAGCCGATCGGCACCACCCCAGCGATCACGGTCAGCGGCGCAGCCGCCGCGACCACCATGAAGACAATCGCTGGAACACCCAGCGAACCGTGCAGTTTCCGAGCGCTCTCTTCGACCATGGTTCGGCTCATGCTTCCACCTCGGGCCCGCGTTACGTATTTCGTATACGGAGTTCCAGAAAGTAAGCCACGTCACACCTCGTACGTCAAGACCTTCAGGGCCAAATTGTGACAGGCCGTTGGTTCAGAACGCGCGGTGGGTCGAAGGACGCCATCCTTCGTGATCCCCGATGGCAGTGCCAGGGTAGAAGCTCAGCACGATCGGTGTGAACCAGGCTCAAAGGGGGGGGTGAGTTCTGCTGACCTGACACTGCCTGCTCCTGAATTCAGGATCCGCGCAAGCCGCTGACCCGCGGCTTTGGTGGAGCTGAGGTGCCTGAGGGTGTGCCTGAGGGAATTCGAACCCGGGACCTTCTCTGAAGGACGTGGCCCATCAGGTCATCGATGGATCTCGGTATCCCTCGGATCCAAGCCGCTGGATCTGCAGCCCTGCAACGGATCTGCGATCTTTCGGTTGTCAAGGCTACCCCACCACCTCGTGTGAGCTCGCAGATCTTCGGAACCCCTTTCCGGTGACTTTTCGGTATCCCCTTCGGACCGCCCGAACTGGATCTGCCCTCGGGACCTCCCGCGGCCGTGCGACATTGGTGAGATGTCGGCAACCATTCCCGAAGAGGATTTCGAGGACGGCTACGTCCTGAAGTTCCGCACCCTCCTCCACGGTCGAGGCATCTGGCTGGAGTATCACCGCGACCGCGGGGCTATCGACCTAGGCATCAGGCTGAAGCTGAAGCAGGGCGGTTCAAGCACGGTCAGCCAGACGCGCATCTGGTTTCAGCTCAAAGGGCTCCACACTGAAACGCACAGCGCTGCCGCGTTCGCCGAGAAGGGTGCCTACGCAAACGTCAATATCGCCCACCTTCGCGAGTGGTACGAGGCGCCTGAGGTGGTCTACCTGGTTGTGTGGGTTGAGTCGGTCGGCGAGTTCGTCGGGCTCGACGTGAGAGACCTCGTTCAAGCGCGGTGGGGTGCCGACGTCCGCTGGGACGAAGTCGGCGAGCCAGGGCAGACCAAGATCAGAGTGTGGATACCTGCGAGCAACCTGATTGAACCTAAGTTCCTCGACGGCCTTGACCGGCATGCATCCATGCGTATCGACTCCGGGACCTGGCGCGGCCAGTACTTAGGGCACCCGCTCGACCCGCTGCGCAACGAGCTTGAACCGATGCCAGCAGCGACCTTCAACAGCCTCGTGGCTACGGTGCTAGACGCACATGAGTTCAACCTCGACGCTCAGCTCGACCCGACTCAGATCTTGACGGACGACCAAGATGTCGACGCGGGCGGCCTCGCACAGACTTCCCTCGTCCGAGGCCGTCTGTTCGGGACTCTCCGCTGGCCGTTCCCTCTGAGCATTGAGTACGGATACACCGATATCGAGGAACCGCGCGAGGAAGGTCAGTGGTTCACGGCACACGGACACGTAGCCGTCCTCACGATGCCGAACCCTGGAACCTTGCGAACCCGCGAAAAACTCGAGCCCGAGTTGGTAGCGGCGCTTCTCGGGTCGGCTGCTGAGAAGGTCATCGTCTTCATCAACGACAGCGAGTACCAAGCCGGACCCTGGCGGTTCAGGGGCCTCCCGACCGTGGGCGCACCGCTGGGCTTGGGGGCGCTCTCGACGGTCATCTTGCTAGCACCTGCCCTCCATCGTGCGTACTCGACGCAGTTGAAGTGGCGGCGCCCTACGACGAGGCACAGCTGACGTGGCAAAGCCGCCCATTGCCTTCGCGCGCCCACCTAACGGGTCCGAGGGGACACCTGGGCCACAGCCCTGGCCGGCGATGCGCTCGAACGACTTGCGCGGCAAGCGGCGGGACCTAGCTAGAAGGCTTGGTCCGGCGGAGCCGGAATTTCGGGTCAAGTCTCAGGCTGCGAGTCCAGATTCCTTCGTGAGTTGGTCGAGGGCGTGCTGGTAGGTGCGGCTCGCGGCCTGTAGGGGGTGGGGTTCGGGTCCGGCGAGTTGGGCCATGCCGGTGCGCAGCAGTCGGTCATGGGCGCGGGTGAGGAACAGGGCGTGCTCGATTCCGGTGTCGGTGACTTGGTAGCGGTTGCTGTGCGCACGACGGACGATGAGTCCGTGGACGCGGAGTCTGCGCAGGTCGTAGGTCATTTGCCCTGCCGACATGACGGTGCCGAGCAGTTGCCCAACGAGGTCGCGCAGGTCGCGGTTGGTGAACCCGTCGGGTAGCAGCCGGAATACCAGGAGGGCGTGCAGCAACGCCATCGCGCGGGTATCGGCGAACTTCAGCCCGGCGACCCGGGCCCCGGTCTCGGTGGTGACCGGGTCGTTGAGCGTGGTGAAGACCTGTTGTCCTCGGGCCGGGTCGTGGCTGAGTCGTTGGACGTCGAGCAGACGCCTGTTGGCGGTGAAGCCGATCTCGCACAGGGCGGGCAGATTGGTCAGTCGTTTCCGGATGTCGAAGTCGTAGGTGTTGTTGATCGTGGTCTCGGTGCGCAGCGCTCTCCCTTCCTTGTGGTACTGCTTGATGGTGGTCGCCTTGTAGTCCACGTGCAGGCTGGGAGTCACGCCTTGGGTGATCACTCGAGTCCGGAACCGTCCTGGCGTCTGGTGCTTCTTCCCGGCGTGGATGCGGCGGTTGAAGACCAACCCGACCTGGTCGGGGCGGCCCAGGTCGAGGTTGTCGCGGATGACTTGTTCGGAGAAGATCCGCCCGCTCACGGGCCGGTCCAGCATCTGGGTCAGCGAGAACTCCGCCTGCAGGATCGAGATGTCGTAGCGGTAGCCGGCCGCCCGGTCCGCCTTCGAGTAGGGGTGTGGCACCTTGGCCAGCCACTTGCGCAGCAGCGCATCGATCTGGTCGGGGCCCAGACTGGCGCAGATTGCCTGAACGGTGGCGACATCGGCGGGGTCATCGAAGGAGGCAAACGCGTTGTCCAACGCGGTGAACCCGATCCCCGCCTTCGCGGCCTGTCGCTTGGCCCACTCGTTGCCGTTGATGCACAACCGGGCGTTGTAGGGGAAGTAGGAACAGAACTTGAGGAAGAACGGCCCGAAGTCGGCATCGACGGCGTAGACGTAGAAGTGGTTGACCATCCCGGTGGTCTTCACGATCCACGGATACGCCCGCCCCTCGACGTTGCGGCGCTTCTCGGTGCGAAACAGCGACGTCTTCTCCTGCGCACGGCCGATGAACAACACTCCCTCGGTGTGCCCGGCTGCTTCGAACCGCGCCAGACGCTCGTGCACGATGTCGTCCTTGCGTTGGCCCTTGACGAAGTCGACCCACGGCACGCCCTGGTCCACCGCGAAGCGGCGCATCTGTTTGCTGAACGCATCGGTGATCTTGCTCAGCGGCGCGGTCGAGGCGACCGGAAGCCCGAGCTGGCGCTGCACATAGCCCACCAGTCCGGCCGCGTACTGCAACTGCGGAACGTAGACGTTGAGATACATCCGATCCGATGCACTCGACCTCAAAGACGGTGTGCTCGGAAACGACATCGGACACGGTGCGCGGTAGCGTCATGAGAAGGCTCCGGTCAGGCGGGACGGCTCACCTTGAGCCAACCACCGCCAAGCAGGCGGTCACAACACGGGCCCCCGGGCACCGTCAACCCGCCGACCGGAGCCGCCAGCACCACCCCGGGACACCACGCACGGCTCGTCGGGCTGGGGCGATGCCCCGTTAGTGTGTTGAGTCAATAATTCATCTCCAGTAGTTGATAGTCTTGGGCATGCCCGATCCCAAGGCCGTTGCCGTTGTCCTCACCGACGAAGAACGCTCCCAGCTGGAGGCGTGGGCGAGCCGACCGAAGAGCGCGCAGGCGCTCGCGCAGCGTTCCCGGATCGTTCTGGCCGCCGCCCAGGGTGGCTCCAATGTCGCGGTGGCCGAGCGGCTCGGGGTGGAGCGCGGCACCGTGCGTAAGTGGCGCAATCGGTTCGCCGAGCATCGCCTGGATGGACTGCTCGACGAGCCCCGACCGGGTCGGCCACGCACCGTTACCGACGATCAGGTCGAGGCGGTGATCACCAAGACCCTGGAGTCGACGCCGCGCAACGCGACGCACTGGTCAACTCGGTCGATGGCGGCAGAGGTCGGGTTGAGCCAGTCGGCGGTCTCCCGGATCTGGCGGGCCTTCGGCCTCCAGCCCCACCGGCAGGACTCCTGGAAGCTATCCAAGGACCCGCTGCTCGTCGACAAGGTCAAGGACGTGGTCGGGCTCTACCTCGCCCCACCCGAGCGAGCCGTGGTGCTCTGCGTGGACGAGAAGAGCCAGATCCAGGCGCTGGACCGGACCTCTCCGATCCTGCCGATGCTGCCCGGCACCCCCGAGCGCGCCACCCACGACTACAAGCGGCACGTCACCTCCAGCTTCTACGCCGCCCTCGACATCACCACCGGCAAGGTCATCGGCCAGCTCACCGCCCGGCACCGGGCGATCGAGTTCAAGAAGTTCCTGACCACCATCGACAAGGAGGTCCCCGCCGACCTCGCAGTGCATCTCGTCATGGACAACGTCTCCACGCACAAGACGCCGGCGATCCAGCGCTGGCTGGTCGCTCATCCCCGCTTCGTCGTGCACTTCACGCCGACCTCGAGCTCGTGGCTCAACCTGGTCGAGCGCTGGTTCTCCGAGCTCACCACCAAGAAGCTCAAGCGCGGAGCCCACACCAGCGTCCGAGCCCTCAACGCAGGCAGCCGAACTCCTCGCCTACCGCGACACCCTCAACCCTGCCGCGATCGGCCGCGAGATCGCCGACCTCCAGGCCGTGCTGCTCAAACTGGCCAAGGACAAGACCGAGCAGCTCTACCTATCGACGTTCCCCAGCGCGCTACCCGACGTCCGGTTCGGCATCAGGGTCAAAGCGAGCTGACCGCCCAGTTCCGCGGGCATTCTTAGTTGAGGCACGGTCAACGTTTCGCGGGCATCTTGATTTGAGGCACTACGCACCCGAGGCACCCGCCCCGCAGCCTGACCTACCCGGACATTTCACGTGAGGCAACCGATGAACCCACGCGGACATCTTGACGTGAGGCAAGACGGAGCGTTCGAACTCCGTCCGGGTGACCCACGCCACTGGTCGGAGTGTTGGGCCCGCAAGATTCGCGATCGGAGGCACCGGGAGACTCTCCACTGGGTTCAATGCCAAATGATTGCATGGCTCCGTTCAGGCCGAGCGCCTTCGGCCTACCGAATGAGATCCACCGCTGCCGCGTACGCGGCCACCGCAGAAGCCACGACGAGGAGCGTCCAGCTGGTCACGGCCAGCTTGAGGTCGCGGATCGTGCGATGCATTTCAGGGTCGCGCCACGATCGGAGTTCGCGCCGCATTCGCCTCCGCTTCAAGCGAGGCGCCTCGGCGATCAGCTCGTCTTCGGTGGTCCACCACTCGACGGCCTCTTTCCGGCTCGCCCCGAAGTCCATGAGAGACAGGCGGAGTTGGATCGCGGTCCCCGCGGCAGCGCCGACAGCGATGAGCAATTGAAGGACTTCCGCGCACCCAGCATGTCGTCGGCCATCGACAATCGGTGTTCTCGAAGGTTCTGCGGCGCCAGCAACCGGCACCGAATTCCGGTCGAAGTCGATCGGCGACGCCGCGTAGCCTCGGCCACATGACACGACCTGTTCGTGACGAGGAGCCAACGGCCGACTTGGTCGCTTACAACGACACGCTGCACGCCCGCCGTGAGAAGTTCCTCGCTGAGAGCTCTGCAGAGTATGACCTCGAGTCGGTCGATGCCGATGAGATCGCCCAGCTGCTCGCTGAGGCACGCCGCCGCTAGTACTCCCGCCATTTGACGGGCGTGACCTCTCGGCGCCGTGGTTTCCAGCGCCGCGGCCGTTCGATCTTGACGGTTCACCAGATCTAGGGTCTGTCCGGAATCCGGTGTAAACGGCGTTCTTCATTTTGATGTTCAGCGGTCCTCGGCCTGGGGCATCCGGTTGGCGAAGGTGACCGCGAATGCGTTCAACGCCGGCTTCCAGCGCATGGTCCACCGTGTCTGTCCGGTGCCCTTGGGGTCAAGGGACCTGGTGACCAGGTAGAGGCACTTCATCGCGGCCTGCTCGGTCGGGAAGTGACCGCGCACGGACACTGCCCTGCGATACCGGGCGTTCAGGCTCTCGATGGCGTTCGTGCTGCACAGCACCTTGCGGATCTCCACGTCGTAGTCCAGGAACGGGGTGAACTGTTCCCAGGCGTTGCGGCACAGTTGGCCGATCGCGGGGTAGGGCTTGCCCCACTTCTCCTCGAACTCCTCAAACGCCGCCCACGCCGCGTCTCGGGTCGGTGCCCCATAGATGGGCTTCAGGTCGGCGGCGATCTGGCCCCAGTACTTCTTCGAGGCATACCGGAAGGTGTTCCTGATCAGATGGATCACACACGTCTGCACCACCGCTTGCGGGAAGACCGCCTCGACGGAGTCCGGCAGGCCCTTGAGGCCGTCGCAGACGACGAAGAATACGTCGGCCACGCCCCGGTTCTTCAGCTCGGCCAAGACGCTCATCCAGAACTTCGCGGTCTCCCCGCCACCGGCCCCGGCCCACAGGCCGAGGACGTCCTTGTGGCCGGCCAGGTCGACCCCGATCGCGGCATAGATAGGCCGGTTGCCGACCTGGCCGTCGCGGACCTTGACGTGGATGGCGTCGATGAAGATGGCCGCGTAGACCTTTTCCAGCGGCCGGGCGGACCATTCGGCCATCTCGGCGATCACCTTGTCGGTGATCCGGCTGACGGTGTCCTTGGACACCGAGGCACCGTAGATCTCGGCGAAGTGGGCGCTGATCTCCCCGGTGGTCAGCCCCTTGGAGTACAGCGAGAGCACGATGGTGTCGACATCGCCGGAGCGGCGCTGCCACTTCTTGACGATCGCCGGGTCGAAGCTGCCGTTGCGATCCCGAGGCACCTCGATCTCCACCGGCCCGCAGTTGTCTGTCAGCACCGTCTTGGTGCGCGTGCCGTTGCGGGAGTTCCCGGAGTTCTCGCCGGCCGGGTCGTGCTTGTCATAGCCGAGGTGGTCGGCCATCTCCTCATCCAGAGCGGTCTCGATCACCGTCTTGGTCAACGCCTTGAGCAGCCCGCCCGGACCAGTCAACGCGGTCCCCCGTTCGCGGGCAGAACGCACCAGTTCGCGGGCCACTTCGAGCTCCTCGGCCGAGGGTGGCGCGAACGCCTCCGGTCGCTGCGCCTCGACGTGGTTGTGGTTCTCCTTCTCCTCCTGCGGCTTCTCGGCCGCCTTCACCGATACAGACATGTTCGGCAGTGTTCCGGTCATCATCGACCCTTCCTGCCAACTCAACCGAGCTGGCGTGTCGGGCCGTTTACACCGAAATTCCGTGCAGATCCCGTTAGTACGCGGTCGTTGTCCTCGCTTCTTACGCTTCGCAGCCATCTGGGCCTTCATGGTTAGCACGCGGGGCGGCTGGTATCTGGCTGAGCGCAGCGGCGACCCTGGATAGGTGTGCGGCGCTGCCTCCTACGCGCGACTTGGCATCGGTGGGCCGCGCTTGTTGGCAGTGGTGGCTGCTACTGGTCGTTGTGCCGCTGGTTCTGTCGATCCGGCGAGGTCCGGCGCTGCGTTGAGGAGGGGCATGCTGTGTTGGGGCGGAGCCTGTGGATCTCGCGTTGCAGGCGGCGGTTCTCCGCGCGGAGCTGGAGGACGAGTTCGATGCCGGCAAGGTTGAGCCCGTCGGAGAGCAGGGTGGTGATCTCGTCGATCCGGTCCAGGTCATGGCTGCTGTAGCGCCGGGTGCCGCCCTCGGTGCGGTGCGGCGCCAGGAGGCCCTTGTGCTCGTAGGCGCGCAGCATCTGCGGGTTGACCCCGGTCAGCTCGGAGGTCACCGAGATCGAGAACAGGCCGCGTCCCGGCTCCAGATCGACCATCACCGATCATCTCTGGTTCGCGTCTGCGGATGCCCGGGTCGGGTCGCGAGGGCCGCACCGTGACCGGTCCGGCCACGATCGGCGCCTCCTACCGACCGAGGTAGTCCGATCTGCCCCTGCACGGCGACCCCCAGATGTCCACCGGGATGTCCACCGGGATGCCCGCCGAGATGTGCACTGAGTGCACCGGTCGCGCCACGGCTGTGTCACGGGGCCGCGGTGTGCTGCGCCCTGGCCCGGAGTCCGTCTGGGTCGGGACGGGCTTCGCGGCCGCGGCACGGCGGCCCGGGGCCTGCCGGAGTAGGTGATAGGCCGCGCACACCGTGCCGAACCGTTCGGCGGCATCCGGGGCCGACGACAGTCGGGATGGGTGGTCCTGGCCAGTCGTCGGTAGGCGCGTGCCATCGCGGCCGGACCGGTGTCCGCGGCCACGCCAAGGACCGCACGCGCCTCATTGATGGACCGGATCACGCCAAGGTCAGCCCTTTCGCGTCGACTGCGAAGTTCGTCGCTGCTCGCTCTTGAATAGTGTCCCCGACAGGAGTAGAAATCTCAATTGACAACCAGAGATTTCCTGAAGGGTCTGCGCATCCCGACGCGGTTCTCCTTCGGAGCTCGCCGGACCGTGAGGAGGAAGATCCATGTTGATGCGTACTGATCCTTTCCGCGACCTCGACCGACTCACCGAGGCCGTGTGGGGAACCCGTGCCCGGCCTGCGGCGATGCCGATGACCGCCTATCGCGAAGACGGCAGCTTCGTGGTCCACCTCGACCTGCCCGGGGTGTCGGTGGACTCCATCGATCTGACCGTGGAGCAGAACGTGCTCACCGTGCACGCCGAGCGCAAGCCCCCTGCCGGTGACAGCGCCGAGCGAGTCGTCGACGAGCGCGGCTATGGCGTCTTCAGCCGCCAGCTCTTCCTCGGCGAGACCCTCGACACCGACCGGCTCAGCGCCAACTACGGCGCCGGCGTGTTGACCCTGACCATCCCGATCGCGGAGAGGGCCAAGCCCCGCAGGGTCGAGATCAGCGCCGGCGAGACCGGCCGCAAGGAGATCAACGCCTGACCCGGCGCCGTTCGCCCGGCGGGCGCTTGGAGTCGGAAAGGCGTCGACGACGCCCGAGGGATCCGCCCGCGACGTACTGCGCGCTTGGGCCAAGAGCAGCGCGTGGCGCGTCAGGGCGGCCACGGCCGCCCTCCGCACGACCGTCGCCAGACGGCTCACCTTCGGAGGGCGCACACGGGACGCAGAGCGGCGCACACGCTGACGCCGCCGCCTCCCACCGCTGGAGAGCCCGGCCCGGCCACCACGGCGCAAACCCCGCGCCGGGCTCTCCAGACCAAGCCTGTGCCCCGGGCACCACGCCGCCCCAGCAGCCAACCAACCTCAGCAACGCCAAGTGCGAAAGGAAGCAGCGATGTACCCGGCGAAGGATGCTCGTGAGCTCGCGATCTTGTTGCGCATCAGCCGAGAGCTCGACATCGTCGGCGACGTCACCGCCACCGTCGACAACCCCTCCGAGCTCCTGGCCTGGGCTCTGGTCCTATCCAAGCCGGAGGTCCTCGCCTGGCGCGCCGAGGACTCCGGACACTGCTACCTGCACGTCACCGCAAACCGCCAACGCGCACCCATCCGAGGCACGGTCGCGTCCGTCCTCGACTGCGAACAGCACGGCGAGTTCTGGAACGCGCTCGGCCTCGAACACCTACGCCCCGGCGATCGACAGCACCTCACCGTCGCGGCCCTGTCCGCCGCCTGGGCCGTCATGCCCATCACCCCCACCAGCACGGTCCAGAGCCATCCCGCACCCACCCCAGGAGCCGCAAAGAAGGCGGAATCCAGTCCTCCTGCTCAAGGGCAACACTGAAGGGCCCAAATCACAGCTCCCAGCGCCCGACTACGCCTGCGCACGTCGTCGCGACCGGTCCGGCTATGTCGGTGCACGGCGTCGACGACCTCGGCGTCAACCAGGCTCCCGCCGTCCGGGTGAGCGGCGTGAGCGACGCGCCGCTGCTCCCAGTCCGGGTCACGGCGCGCGCCGGGTCGGGGACGCACGGCTACGCGGTGATCGCGGTGCCGCGCGGCCGCAGGGTGTGGAAGGTGGAGGCGCGGCTCGACCCAGGAGGACCCGCTGGTCTGGACGCCGCGTCGCTGAGAGGCGCCGGGGGCGGTCGTACCGCGGCCTCAGGAGCGGTGCTGATGTGACGAGCGGCGCCCGATCAGGTAGACGACGGCGAGCGCGGCGAGCACTTGCATCACCGGAGCGCACCTACTGAGCAACGGCTTTCCGACTACTGCGAGCAGGTCCAACGAGCTGGACCCCGGGAGGTCGGGCGCAGGGACGCTCGGCTCCTCTCCAAGGCCGCTGTTGTCTCCTCCGCCTGCTTCGCTCCCGACGCCATCTACCGGAACGACGTCGCGACCGAGCTCGGCGGCCAGATTGCTCGAGAACGTCTGCAACAGACTCGACGTGACGTCGCGAATGACGCCCCTGCCGAACTGAGCCGGCTTGCCGGTGACACTGAGTCTCATGTCGAGCAGGACCCGAGTTTGGTCTCCCTCCGGCTCGAGCTGCATGCTCACCGTCGCCTTGGCTGTGCCGGCCGCCCGCGCGTCTCGTCCGCTGGCCTCCAAGATTGCTCGCCCCTCGGATTCACTCCGCTCGCGGAATCGGCCGCTGCCGCGATAACTCGCCAGAATCGGCCCGATCTTCATCCGAACCGACCCGGCGAAGTCGTCGCCCTCGACCGAATCAAGTGCAGCGCCCGGCATGCACGGGGCGATCCGGTGGAGGTCCATCAGCGCGATCCACGCCTCCCCCTGAGGCAGGGGAACGGTGAACGAGTCCTTGATGTCGAGGTCCATGCATCTCCCGTCGCAAGATTGTGTGCAAAGAGTATTGCAAATTGGTCATCGATGCAATAACAATGTCGTCATGGCAGCGCGTCGACGTTCCGATGGGATCGCCCCCGAGCCGGCATCGGCTCCGGACCGCACAGCGGACGAGGGCGACCGGCGCTCGTTCGTTCCGATTCCAGAGGGGCTCGAGCTCTCCATGAGCCAGCGACGCATCGCTCACTACCTGGAGGGCCAGCCGCGCACCGCCGCCTTCGAGTCAGCCTCCGAGGTCGCTGTCAGGGTCGACGTCAGCGTGGCCACGGTGGTCCGATTCGCCCAGGCGCTCGGCTTCAAGGGATGGCCGGGGCTCCAGGTGCAACTCCGTCACCGGTACCTGTCGGGCCTGATGCCGGACCAGATCATGCACGACCGCGATCCCGCCACCGAGCGCAGCCGGGTCGAGAGCGCGATCGAGAGCGACATAAACAATCTCAAGATCACCTTGCACAGTGTGGAGCCGGATCAGGTAGAGGCCATCGCCCGACGCATCAGCGAGTCACGCCACACCCTGATCGTCAGCTCCGGGACCTACGCCACCGTCGGCACGGTCATCGCCCATCTCGGCCAGTTCATGGGCTATGACATCCGTCTCGAGACGCGAGGCGGGCCCGAGCTCATGGCGGCGCTCTCCCTGCTCGATGAGCGCGACTGTGTGATGGGCATCAGCTTTTGGAGGGTCTCCCGACAGGTGACGCTCGCTCTGAGCAGTGCCCAGAGGCGTGGAATCCCGACCATCGGGTTCGCCGACTCGGCGGTCTCTCCGGTCCTCCGAGGCGTTGACCACTCGATCGTCGTGCCCACCGACACGATCTCGTTCTTCCAGTCGATGACCGCAGCCATGTCGGTCGCCTACGGCCTCCTCGCCACCTTGCAGGAGATCGGCGGAAATGCGGTGGAGGAGCGAGTAACCCGTGCCCAGGAGCTCTATCACGAGCTCGACATCTTGCACATGAGGAGAGATGGCGTATGACGAGCCCGTACGCCGCGGCTTCCGCAGCCGACGAGGTGCTCAGCGCCCTGGCCTCGTTGCAGGACGAACCCCAGCGCGTCTGCGAACTGTGGGACCGCGACCCGTCGGCGGTGCATTTCGGTTCCGGCGGCCACGTCTACCGAGGAGCCGGCCACATCGCGCTCGCAGTGCAGGCTGGCGTACCCGGCATCCTGCTGCACCGCCTCGACGGTCCGGAGGTCTCGATCGTCGGAGACGTGGCATGGGTGGTCTCTGGCGTCGGCGACGGCGAGACCGAGCGCCTGACCGCGGTCCTCGTGCGGACTGCCGACGGCTGGCACGTCATCCACATCCATCAGTCCCAGGCGGCCGGCACCGGCCGGCCCGGCGGGATCTAGGAGCCTCGATGAAGCTGTCCTTGCGACTTAGCAGTGATCTCGAGCCAGAGCCGATCCGCGAAGGCGCCCGCGGAGCGGTGGCGGCCGGGCTGGAGCGGGTGTGGCTCGCCGACAATCCGCGAGAACGGTCCTCGATCGTCACCGCCGCCCACCTGGCGGCGCTCGAGCCGTCCTTGAGCATCGGCCTGGGGATCGTGTCGGCCCGCGAGCGGAACCCGATCGTCCTTGCCCAGGAGGCGCTTGCGCTTCAGGGCTACTGCCCGCAGGGGGTGATCCTCGGCCTCGGCCTCGGGGACAGCCGTGAGATCGGCAACCTCGGGCTTGCGAAGCGGTCGGGACTCGCGCTGCTGCGGGAGACCACGCAGATCGTTCGTGCGCTGTCGCAAGGTGACGAGATCCCGGCGCTGGGCGACGACGGTGCAGGGACGGTCGGCCTCAAGTTCACCGGACGACCCCTGCCGGTGTACTTCGGCGCCATCGGCCCGAAGACGCTGCGACTTGCCGGCGAGATCGCCGACGGCGTCGTCCTCTCCCTCGGCACCACGGCTCGGGCCGCCCGCACAGCGGTCACCACCGCACTCGAAGCCGAGCGTGCTCCGGGCCTGGCACCGACCGTGGAGACTGTTTGCTACGTCGCATTCGGTGGACTCGATGACGCGGCGGCCGACCGGATGCAGATGTTTGCTGCTCACGTTCTCAAGGTCTTCTTCGCCCAGCCAGGGCTCGAGGTGCTGCTCGAGGGCACAGGGGTCGGACCACAGGAGGCAGCCGGGCTGGTTGCTGACTACGAGCACGGTGTGCCGCTCCCTGCTGAGGTGGTCGACGCGATCTCGATCGCCGGCTCGGTCGAGCACTGCATTGAGCGCATGCGCGCCTACCAGTCCGCGGGTGTCAATGAGATCGCCTTGGGCCTGGGGCTCTGGAACTCCTCCTTTGCCGACGCGCTGGCGGACGCGGCCCGCTTGTCGGCTGCCTGGAAGGAAACAGCGGAGTGGACGTGATCATGCAGACGGGCGTTGCCACCGGAGCGATACCGCTCACCCTCAAGCAGGCTCAAGAACGCATCAGTGAGGTCGAGCAGGTCACGGGAGCGTGGGCTCACGTCGACGAACACCCGGCGGTTGCTGCAGTCGGGCCGCTGGCAGGGTGGACGATCGGCGTCAAGGACCTCATCGACGTGGCCGGAATGCCGACCGGTGCCGGAGCGATCGGGCGCCAAGAGTCCTCTGAGGCGAAGGATGACGCGGCCATCGTGACCACCCTGCGCCGCGCGGGTGCGACCATCCTGGGCAAGACCGTCGCCGTGGAGTACGGCTGGTTCGGTACCGTCACCACCCGCAACCCGCACGACCTCGCGCGGAGCCCGGGCGGCTCCTCGTCCGGCTCAGCTGCGGCAGTGGCGGCCGGCATGTGCCGCGCCGCGATCGGCACTCAGACCGCCGGCTCGGTGATCCGACCTGCGGCGTACACCGGCGTGCCGGCACTCAAGCTCAGCCACGGAGCGGTCGACCTGGCGGGAGTGGTGAAGGTCAGCGGGTCGCTCGACTCACTCGGCATCTTCGCAGGGTCACTCGACGACCTGCAGGCGGTTGCCGACGTGCTGCTGGGCCCGACGGCGGAGGAGTCCAGCGACTCAACGATCCGCATCGGCCTCATCCTCGACGAGTTCCGGGACGTCTGCGATGACTCGGTGCTCGACGCCGTCGACCGGTCCGTACGAGCGCTGGCGTCCTCCAGCCAGGTCGAGCTCGTCAACACAGCCAGTGCGCTGGACTGGAGCCAACTGCGCACTGCGCATCGCGCCCTAATGGTGCGCGAGTGCGCGCTGGCGCGCGCAGATGCATTCAGGGCCGACCCGACCCAATTCTCTGCGGTGCTGCGATCGGCGATCGAGGACGGCCTCGCCCTGAACGATGCCGTGAGAACTGAGGCACTCGAGGCGGCCTCGCAAGCGCGAGCCGTCCTTGAGTCCGCCGAGGTCGACATGTGGCTGACGCCGGCGGCGACGCAAGAGGCACCGCCCGCCGGTGAACCCGGAGATCCGGCCTGTCAGTCGCCGTTCACGCTCCTGGGTCTGCCCGCGATCCACCTGCCGGTCGGCCGAGGCGCCAGCAACCTGCCGGTGGGCCTGCAGCTGGTGGGACGACTCAACACCGACCGCCGGCTCCTTCGTCAGGCGCGGTCGCTGGCCGCGGCCATGGCCGATGGCGGTCTGCAATGAAGCACCGGGACGCCGAGATCGAGCGTCTGGTCACTGGTCCCCTCGTGCCGAAGGACGAGATTCAGCACCTGGCGGCGTCCGCGGTGCACCTCAAGGGCATCGTCCGGGCAGGTGCGGTGTGGCCAGAGCTCGAGTGCGGGACCTCCTTCCTGCACGCCGGTCCGCCGTTGGGCGATCGTGAGCCCCGGGCTGCGATGAAGGGCGCCGTGATGGCGCTCCTCCTCGCCCAAGGTGTCGCCGGCAACGTCAACGAGGCCCATGCCCTGGTCGACGACGGCGCGCTCTCGCTGCGCCCTTGCCATGAGGTCTCCGCGGTCGGAGCCATGGCCGGCGTCGTTGGTGCCGCGACACCGGTTGTCGTGGTCGAGGCCGCCAACGGGATGCGCGGGTACGCGCCGATGAACGAAGGCCTGGGCAGCGCCCTGCGCTTCGGAGACTTCGACCCGACGACCATCGACCGTCTGCGGTATCTGACCACCGTCGTCGCCCCCGCCCTAAGCCGGGCGATCCAGGCCGCCGATCCGATCGACGTCGTGGAGCTTCAGGCCGACGCTCTACGGCGGGCGGACGAGGGACACAACCGCAATGTCGCGGCAACCTCGATGCTCGCCACCATCTTGGCCCCTCATCTGATCGAGGCGAACGACTCGGTGCAGGGCGAGGCTGCGGCCCGTGAGCTTCGGGACAACGGCCACTTCTTCCTAGCGCCGTCGATGGCAGCCGCGAAGGTCCTCGCCGACGGACTGCACGCGCGCGGCCCGCGAGGCATCGTCACCGCGATCGCCTCCAACGGCCACTCCACCGGGATCCGGGTGTCCGGCACCCGTGGGTGGTTCGAGCGGCCGGCGCGTATCGAGGTCTTTCAACCGTTGCACGGTATGGACCGGCGCGACGCGGATCACCCGGTGGGCGACTCCTCGGTGGTCGAGACGATCGGTCTCGGTGCGATGGCCCTCTCGGCCGCCCCTGGCCTGGCGCGAGCCATGGGCTGGAGCCTCGAGCAAGCCCAGGCCCATGTCGGCCAGATGTACGCCATCTGCGAGACCACCAGCCCGCGCTACACGATCCCGACCAGGAACTTCGAGCCGGCGCCGCTGGGCATCAGCGTGGCCAAGGTGCTCGAGACCGGGATCCTTCCCGCGTTCACCACGGGCTTCTCTCACACCGAGCTGGGTCATGGCCGCGTGGGCTTCGGCATGGTCCGGGTGGACCGCGGCGCGTTCGAGGACGCCGCCGCCGCGCTTGCCGGCAAGACCGTGGCAGGTGTCGACCATGCCTGAGGCCCATGTCCTGCGAGGTGCGACCGTCGTGGACGGCACGGGCAGTCCCGGACAACGGGCTGATGTGCTCGTCGATGGTGATCGCATCGCTGCACTGCTCCCGCCGGGAAGCCCGGTGCCCGACGCTGCAACCGTCCACGACGTCGAGGGACGTCACGTCGTCCCAGGCTTCATCGACGTCCACAGCCACGATGACCTCGCCCTGCTGCGCGACCCGTGGCTCGTCCCGAAGATCGCTCAAGGAGTCACGACGGTCATCGTGGGGAACTGCGGTCACGGTACCGCTCCACTCGGTGTGGGCAATCCGATGGTGGAGGGAGTGGGCGCCGCCGTGTTCGGCCCGGCTGTGGAGGTCGACTGGACTGACACCGCGGGTTACCTCAAGCGCGTGGCCGAGGTGAGGCCGGCGGTCAACGTAGCCGCCCTGGCCGCCCACAACGCCCTCAGGATCGCCATCTGCGGTCTCGACCACCGGCCTGCGACCCGACCCGAGCTCGACCTGATGGTCTCGGCCGCGAGGGCAGCTCGTGATGCGGGTGCGCTGGGGTTGTCGACGGGCCTGGGCTACGAACCGGCACGGGCGGCCGACGAGGACGAGATCGTCGAACTGGCGCGCGTCTTCGCCTCGACCGACGGGCTCTACGTCACCCACCTCAGAGATGAGTCGGACGGCGTCGAGGATGCCCTCCGCGAGGCGCTGCGCATCGGGGAGCGCTCCGGATGCGCCGTCCACGTGAGTCACCTCAAGTGTGCCGGCGAGCGCAACTGGGGCCGGATGCCCGACCTCCTGAAGATCCTGTCCCGGGCGCGGGCCACCGCGGACGTGTACCCCTACACCGCAGCATCGACCGCCTTGCGCCCCGCACTTGGCGCAGTGGGCGAGGCACCACTGATCGCGGAGAACTACGTGATCGCCACCGCCAGCGGATTCGAGGAGATCGAGGGCCGAAGCCTCGCCGATCTCGCCGCGGAGTGGGGATGCAGTGGCCTCGAGGCGGCACGCCGGGTTCTCGAACGCACCGACGACCAGGTCACCGTCGTGTACTTCACGATGGCCGAGGCCGATGTCGCAGCAGCCTTGGCGGACGAGATCACCGTGATCGGTAGCGATGGCCTTCCGGTCGGCGGCCGCCCACATCCTCGTCTGTACGGAACGTTTCCCAGGGTGCTGACGCGCCATGTCGCCGGCGAGCCGCACCTGTCCTTCGAGGCGGCCGTCCATCGGATGACCGGACGTGCCGCGGACGTCTTCGGGCTCGGCGATCGCGGCCGACTGGTGCCGGGCGGGTTCGCCGACCTCGTAGTCCTCGACCGCGAGCGGCTGACCGACCGGGCGACGTACGAGGACCCGCGTCAGACCGCTGCCGGTATCGAGGCCGTCATGGTCAACGGGGCCTGGGTCCATTCGCGTGACCTTGCCGACTTGCGCCGGTCCGGACGGGTGCTGCGTGGAGCCGGCTACAAGGACGAAGGGACGGGCCGAGCATGATCACCACAGATGACCAGCTGGTCGCGGCGGAGACCTACGAGGAAGCCGCAGCCATTCTGGCGACACACCGCGACGATGCCAGGATCCTGGCCGGTGGGCAGTCGCTGGCCCTCCTCATGCGGCTGGGCTTCGCCTCGCCTCAGGTGCTGGTCAGCCTGCGCCGATGCCCCGATGTCACTGCGCTGGCCACCGGGCCGAACGAGGCGACAGTAGGCGCGCGCGTCACGGTCGCGGCCATCGCGGAGAGTCGGCTGCGTGCCGCCGCGCCGGTGGTCGCGTCCGCTGCTGGCCAGATCGCCTCCCCACACGTTCGCAACGTAGGGACGCTGGTGGGCAACCTCTGCCATGCAGACCCCGGCAACGACATGGCAGCGCCGCTGCTGTGCCATGACGCGATCGCGATCGTCGCCTCCAGCCGGGGCGAACGCCACCTCCGGCTCGAGGAACTCCTGGCCAGCCCATTCGTGTTGTCGCTGGATGACGACGAGTTCGTACGCGGATGCCGGATCCCACGGCTGGACGGATGGCGAGGCTCCTATCGCAAGGTCGTGTGGCGCGGCGCCGACCATCCGGTGACCGCGGCCGCAGTGACCTTGCGGATCGTGGCGGGGGTCGTCGAAGACGTCCGGGTCTCGGTGGGTGCCTGCGTCGCGGTCCCGAGGAGGCTCCCGCAGCTCGAGGCCGATCTGCGTGGACTCGAGGTCGACGCATCGCCGGACCTGTATCCGATGGTGAGCGATCACCTCGCCGGCGTCGACATGCTCGAGGAATCTGAGATCTCCGCTGCCTACCGCTCCAGGGCTACGGCGGCCGCCATCCACGACGCCGTCGCGGACTGCACGAGAGTTGGGAGGCACCACCGATGACGTTCGAGCTGAAGGTCAACGGACGAGTCCACGTGGTCTCGTCCTCCCCGTTCAGCACGCTGGCCGAGGTCCTGCGCGAGGACTGCGGGCTGACCGGCACCAAGATCGGCTGCGGTGTCGGCTACTGCGGTGCCTGCACGGTGCTGCTCGACGGCGAGCCGGTCCACGCCTGCTGCATGATCGCGGGTGACTGCGTCGACGCCGTCATCACGACCATCGAAGGCGCCCGCGAGGAGCCGGAGGGCGCCGAGGTCATCTCCGCGTGCGCGCGGCTCGGAGCCGTCCAATGCGGCTTCTGCACCGCGGGGTTCGTGATGTCGGCCGTTGGGATGCCGGACGCTGCCTGCAGATCTCGGGCGTCCGTCCGCGACTACCTCGTCGGGAACATCTGCCGATGCACCGGCTATGCCAAACTCATCGATGCCGTGTACGAGGCCAAGCAGGTGGCACCGTGACGGGCACCGGCGTCGTCGGCCGCCGATTCAGCCGACCCGATGCACTCGCCAAGGCCAGTGGCCGCGTCGACTACCTGTCCGACACGCGGGTTCCGGGCATGCTCGAGGCCGCTGTGGTGCGCTCACCGTTCCCACGGGCACGGGTGATCTCGGTGGACACCTCCGAGGCACTCGCCGTCCCCGGTGTCGTCGCCGTCGTCCGTGCCGAGGATCTGGGCCTGGTCCATCCGGTACGGCCGTTCCCGGAGTCGCCGCAGGTCCAAGGCGTGCTCACCGACAGTCCGATGTTCGTCGGGGACGCCGTCGCTGCCGTGGTGGCGCAGACTCGTCGTGCGGCGCAGGACGCGGCGGCCCTGGTCTTCGTCGACTATGAAGAGCTGCGGCCGATCCTCGACCCCGAGGAGTCGCTGCGAGCGGAGGACCAACTGTTCCCGCAGGCATCCGGCAACCTCGCCGGTCCACGCAGTGACTTCGAGCGTGGCGACTTCGACGGCGCGCTCGCTCGAGCCTCACGTGTCTTCGTTCACGAGTTCGAGACCCAGCGCCAGTGCGCCTCCACGATCGAGCCTATGGGGTGCATCTGCACCTGGCATGCCGACGGCCGAATCGATGTGGTCACCCACCTCGACAACATCTTCCACATGCGCGAGCAGCTGGCCGAGGTCCTCGGAGTCGACGAGTCGACGGTGGTCGTCACGCCGCCGGAGGCGCTCGGCGCCACCTTTGGACTGAAGAACTCCCTCATTCCCAGCCTAGAGCCACTGTGCGCCTTGCTGTCGCGTCACACCGGCCACCCGGTCCGACTCCTGCTGACACCGGAGGAGAGCATGACCACGACGGTGACCCGTCATCCCGCTCGGATCAAGCTGACCACGGGTGTCGCCGAGGATGGAGCGCTACTCGCCCGAGGGGCCGAGGTACTGCTCGACTCGGGTGCTTACGGCTTCGGCTACATCGTGATCAACAGCATGGCTGGCAAGTGGGCCACGCTCTACCACACGGAAAACCTTCGGTTCCGCGGAGCAGCGGTCTACACCAACCAGGTTCCCTGCGGTGCCTACCGCGGGGTGGGGACGGCGCAGATCCACTTCGCCATGGAATCGCAGATCGACGAGATCGCCCGCGAGCTCGGCGTCGACCCGATCGAGTATCGAATGCGACACGCGATCCGTCCCGGCGACCTCCTGCCCGGCGGGACACCGGTTCGAGCGCTGGGGCTCGAGGAGTGCGTGGCCCGCGGCAAGGAGGCCATCGGCTGGAACACGCCGATCCCTCATTCCGACGGACGCTTCGCACGCGGCCGAGGCATGGCACTCGGGCTTCATCACGCCGGATTCACGAACCTCATTCCCGGGCTGATCGAGCGGTCAATCTGTCGCGCCCGCCTGATCGACGGCGGTCGGCGCATCGCCGTGCACATTGCCGCGGTGGACAAGGGCCAAGGCGCCATCGGCACCATGATGGCCGTCGCGGCGCAGACACTGCACTGTGAGCTGGACGGCATCGTCGTCGACCCAGTCGACACCTCAGCGCCGTACGACGCGCTAGGGGCAGAGGCGAGCCGCAGCACCTATGTCCAGGGTCGAGCCGTGCAGGGCGCGTGCACCGAGCTCCAGGACGCGATCGTGGGAGCTGCGGCTCGCCGGCTCGGTATCCCCGTTGGGGGGTTGACCGTCGAGGACGGCTGGGTGGTGGCCGGAGACGATCGCCTCCTTGCCTTTGCCGACGTGGCCGAGGACCTGGTCGACGTCGTGGTGGAGCACGAGTACACGCCCACCGACCTGGATCCCCTGCCCGTGGTCGCGGCCGACTTCTGCGAGGTGGAGGTCGACCGTCTGACCGGTGTGGTCCGCGTGCTGCGCTTCGTCGCCGTACAGGACGCCGGAAAGGTCATCAACGTGCTCGGGGCCGAGGGCCAGATCGAGGGCGGGGTCCACCACGGGTTGGGCTACGCCCTCACCGAGACGCTCGAGATCGAGGACGGCCAGCCGATGAACGGCAACTTCGCCGGCTATCGGGTCCTGATGGCACCGGACATGCCGGAGATCGAGCCGATCCTCGTCGAGACCGTGGACGAGGAAGCCGGGCCGTTCGGGGCCAAGGGACTCGGGACCGGTGTCATTCCCGCAGTTGCCGCCGCAGCGGCCAACGCGATCCGCGACGCCCTCGGGGTGCGACCGCTCAGGGTGCCGATCACCCCGGCACGTGTCATCGAACTCCTGGACGGCTGAACCGCCCTCGCCTGGCAAACCTGGCGAACGAAAACACAACAGCAGCACCGATGAGAGGAACTGGCGCAATGTCAGACAAGAACAAGGTCAGCACGACGGCCGATGAGTCGGTCGACTACCAGGCGAAGGACCGCGAGGCGGTCTTCGAAGTGCACAACCGCTACATGGTCGCCAACACCGAGGTCGACACCGCCAAGTTGGCTGAGGTTTGGGACGCCACACCGACGAACGTCTACTTCAACCTGACCGGTCACAACTATCGGGGACTCGAGCACTGGTCCAAGTTGTGGCACTACTACCAGCCGCGGCTCAACATGCTGATGCCGTGGATCTCCTGGGATCACAACATCTGGGTCGAAGGCGACGTTGCCTGGCTGACCTGCCTGCGTCTGAGCCAGGCGCAGTGGGTCGGCGAAGGCAGCCGTGGCCCGGTCGACCAGTCACTGCCGACCGTGTCGCGAGCGACCGAGATCTACAAGCGCGTGGACGGTGAATGGAAGGCGGTGCACGTGCACTACTCACCCGCAGCGCTCAGCCCCCGTCCCGGAAATGTCTGAGACAACCTTCCTTCCACCTAGGAGAACCCGATGAGAGTACGAAACCTTACGGCCGCAGTTGCGGTCACAGGAATGTTGCTCGCCACCACCGCTTGCGGCGGGGGAGCGAGCAGTTCCGGCGAGGTCACGGTCGGCGCCGTCCTCACCCTGACGGGCGTTGGCGCCGACTTCGGTCAGGCTCAACGAGCAGCGCTCGAGATGGGCGTTGCCGATGAAGAGAAGAAGACGGGCACGAAGGTCAACCTGGTCGTCGAGGACAGTGGCGAGTCGAACACGGTCGCGCTGAGTGCGCTGTCCTCAGTGCTGAGCAAGCGGCCCGCAATCGTCTACGGCCCCTTCCTCGGCACCCAGGTCCTTGCGATGACACCGAAGGTGGAGCAGGCCAAGGTCCCCTTGCTGGTCACCTCGGGGACCAAGTCCATCACCGAGGGCGCGGCTACCTCGCAGATCTTCCGCTGGTACGCCAGCACGGCGTTGTCGGAGCCGGCAACGGCGGCGTATCTCGACGCGAAGCTGCACATCAAGGCCGCCGCGATCCTCTACGACACCACCGCCTACGGGCAAGACGGCCTCGGGCTGGTCCGCGGCCAGCTCGAAAAGGACGGCGTGAAGGTCCTCACGACACAGGCGGTCAATCCGACCGACACGGACGTCTCCGGCCAGGTCCACAGCATCCTTGCCACCAAGCCGGACGCGATCTTCGTGCAGCTCATCGGTGGCGCCTCGGGCGCGGTGGCGCTGAAGGCGCTCACCGCCCAGGGCAACCACGCCCCCGTCATCTGGGGATCAGGGATCACCTCGCACTCCCTGCTCGACCTGATCGATGACCAGGACGTCAACGGCGTCTACGGCAACCAGCTGAAGGTGATCACGGCGCAGACGGCCAAGGGTGAGATCGGCGACTTCCTCCAGCGGTACAAGAAGAAGACGAATCGCGAGGGCGATGCCTTCGCACTCGCCGCCTACGACGCCGGCCGGTTCATCGTGCAGTCGGTTGCCGACGGAGTCGACACGCCCCAGAAGTGGGACGAGCATCTCAAGTCGACCACCTACAAGGGTCTGCTCGCCACCTACCACGACGACGGCGACGGAAACATGGTCAACGAGACCACCATCCTCCAGATGCACAACAAAGTTCCCGTGCCCATCGACGTCGTCAACGGCGCCCCGGCCAAGTAGCGGCGCGAAAGGCCTTCCATGCTTCAGCTCATGGTCAACGGACTATTCCTCGGGGCGATCTACGCCCTGGCAGCCATCGGGTTCGTCCTGATCCACAACGTGAGTGGCTCGGTGAACTTCTCACACGGGGCGCTCGTGCTGCTCGGCACCTACCTCGGCGTCATGTACGTCGACATCGCGTCGGTTTCGATGTGGCTGGTGCTGGTCTTGGTCGCACTCACGATGGTAGGCATCGGGATGCTGCTCGAGCTCGTCGCATTCCGACCGCTGGAGGGGAAGCCGTTCGTTGCGGTATTCATCTCGACGCTCGCGCTCGGGTTGATCATCGCCCAGGTGATCCTCCTGGTCTGGGGGCCGCGGCCCCGCGCCGGAACTGCGCTCGTTCGCGGACAGTTGACGGTGGGGTCGGTCACGGTGC
The DNA here is from genome assembly GCF_031656915.1 of Nocardioides marmorisolisilvae. NCBI lineage: Bacteria > Bacillati > Actinomycetota > Actinomycetes > Propionibacteriales > Nocardioidaceae > Nocardioides > Nocardioides terrisoli. The sequence goes on from NZ_CP134227.1 coordinate 2,358,551, forward strand.
CGAACCAGGGTCTCATCATCCTTGGTTTGACCTTGGCAGTCGTCGCGGCGCAGTGGGTAATGTTTCATCGCACCCGGATCGGCATCCGGCTCCGGGCGACGGCGGACGACTCGGTGACAGCGAGCATGATGGGCATCCGCACTGGTCGAAACAGGTTGCTGGTCTTCGGCATCGCAGCGGCGTTGGCGGGGGTGGCTGGGGTCCTCATCGCTCCACTGAGTTTCGTGGATCCCAGCCGCGGCGGCATCGACATCATGATCAAGATCTACATCGCTGTGGTGATCGGCGGCTTCGGGTCCGAGGTGGGAGCCGCGGCCGGAGGAATCGTCCTGGGCCTGGCCGAGGTGCTCACTGCCGGCTATCTGAGCGCGACCTATCGAGACGTCATCATCTACAGCCTGCTGATCGCAGTGCTGGTCCTGCGACCGAGCGGTCTGTTCGGGCAACCGACTCTCAGGGAGGCGTGAGCCATGAAGGCAAGACGAGCGACGGGTGTGCCGAGGGCACGACTGGTCCTACCGGTCCTGGCAGTGGCGTTCGCCGTGATCCTCCCGCAGCCGTATGCGCACGACTTCTACTACCTCGACCTGTTCACGCTCTGCTGCCTCTACGGCATTCTCGTGCTCGGGTTGAACATCATCTTCGGATACACGGGCCAGCTCGCTCTGAGCCATGTCGGCTTCTGGGGCATCGGGGCCTATGTGTCGGCGCTCCTGACAGTCGATCTCGGTTGGTGGTCAGGATGGGCCATGGCGCTCGGCATGGTGGTTTGCGCCGCGCTGGCCGCTCCGCTCGGCATCATCACCCGCAATCTCGCCGGCCACTATCTGGCGCTCGCGACCTTGGTGTTCACCGGCATCGTGCAGCTGCTGCTCCTGAACTGGGTCGGCCTGACGAAGGGACCGAACGGCATCGGGGGGATCCCACCTCTGGGCGTTGGTGGCTTCGTCGCCGAATCGCCCCTGGCGCGCTATTACCTGATGCTGGCAGCTCTCATCGTAGTCGCTGTGTTCACGTGGCGATGGCAGACAAGTTGTTACGGGCGCAGGGCTGCGGCGATGAAGCGCAGCGAGCTCGCGGCACGGTCGCTCGGCGTCGACACCAGTCAGCTCAAGGTCGTAAGCCTGATGGTCTCGGCGGCGATTGCGTCTTTCGCTGGAAGCCTGTACGCGCACTATCTCGGCTACGTGAGTCCGGACGTCTTCGGGTTCGCGGAGATGTTCAAGATGGTCACGATGATCATCATCGGTGGCCTCGCCACCGTGGGAGGCCCGATCGTCGGCGCTGCCCTGCTGGTGATGGCACCGGAGTGGTTCCGTGGCTTCCAGCAGTACTGGCAGCTCATCTACGCAGTGCTCTTGCTGGTGCTGGTGCTGCGCATGCCGTACGGGATCTGGGGTCTGGTCCTGCGGTTGCGCGACAACCTGCGACACCGGCGTCGGGATGCTCCCTCGGTGACCGGCAAGGCTCCCCACGCTCCCGAGCGGGCCGAGGAGGAGGTTAAGGTTCCATGACGCTCCTGCGCGTAGACAACGTCACGAAGATGTTCGGTGGAGTACGGGCGCTGCACGAGGTCAGCTTCGAGGCCGGCGCCGGAGAGATCGTCGGCATAATTGGTCCCAACGGGTCGGGGAAGACCACGCTGGTGAACACCTGCACCGGCGTCTTCTCGCCGACCTCCGGGACATTGTCAGTGGGTGGCGAGCCGGTGACCCGAAGGGCTCCGGCACGCATGACGGAGCTCAGCAAGCGCGGCATCACCCGCACGTTCCAGCATCCGGTCGTCTTCGACGGTCTCACGGTCCTGGAGAACGTTCTGGTCGGCGCCGAATCCACCCTCCGAGCCGACGGTGTCTTCAGTTTGGTCGGCCTGCCGGGAGGTCGTCGAGCCCACCGCCGAGCACGGGAGCTCGCCGAGGCGTGCGTGGAGGAGGTCGGCCTCGAGCAGTTCATGCACAGGCAGGGCAATCTGCTGTCACCGGGCCTTCAGCACTTCCTCGAGATCGCCCGAGCCTTGGCCACCCAACCGCGGCTCGTGTTCCTGGACGAGCCGGCGGCCGGCTTGAACGAGCGAGAGACCGACCAGTTGTCGGCGGTGCTTCGGGCCGTCGCCGCACGCGGTGTCGGGCTCGCAGTCATCGAGCACGATGTGCGGTTCGTACTCGACCTCTCCGCACGGGTCGTCGTGCTCAACTTCGGCCAGCTCATCGCCGAGGGACTACCAGACACCATCGCCTCGGACCGGCTCGTGCTGGACGCCTATCTGGGCACCTCGGGAAGGAGTGGCATTGGCATCGCTGAAGATTGAGGACCTGTTCGTCAACTACGGACACGTCCAGGCTCTCAAGGGTGTGTCGATGACGGCCGAACACGGCGCCATCACGGCAGTTCTCGGTGCAAACGGCAGCGGCAAGTCCACGTTGCTGTCCGCGGTCATGGGTGTCGCCCGGCCGCGGCGAGGCAGGGTGCTGCTTGACGACCGAGACATCACCCGGCTCTCGCCAACAGCGACCGCGCGGTCGGGGATCGGCCTGGTGCCCGAGGGCAGGGCGCTCTTCCCGTCGCTGTCAGTCAACGAGCACTTCCTCCTCGGAGCCCGCAAGGACCTCGCTGGAGGGACCGAGTCCGATCAGCTCGCCTACCTCTACGACCTCTTTCCCGCCCTCCGGGGCAGGGAGGACACTCGTGCCGTCATGCTGAGCGGCGGCGAGCAGCAGATGGTTGCCATCGGGCGAGCCCTCATCTCCGGTCCGAAGGTGCTGATGCTCGACGAGCCCTCCCTGGGCCTCGCGCCCAAGCTCATCGACCAGGTCCTGATGTTGGTCGAACGTCTGCGCAACGAGGGCACCACGATCGTCTTGATCGAGCAGAATGCACGCGCCGCGCTCGAGATCGCCGACCACGCCTACGTCCTGCATGCCGGAACGGTCCAGGTCTCGGGGGAGGCGGCGGCCCTCACCCAGGAGGACGCCGTCGAGCGGGCCTACCTTGGTGGCTGAGGCAGCCGTGATCGACCTCCGCTCGGACACAGGGACCAAGCCGTCCGCCGCGATGCTGTCGGCGATGGTGACTGCCGAGCTGGGTGACGATGTCTACGGTGACGACCCTACGGTCAACGACCTCCAGGAGCTGTGTGCCCAGCTGTTCGAGAAGGAGGCCGGCCTCTTCGTCCCATCCGGTTCCATGGGCAACCTGGTGGCCATCGCCGCGCAGGCACGGTCCGGCGAGGAGGTGCTGTGTGACCAAGACGCGCATGTTCTCAACTATGAGGGCGGTGCCTTGGCCCTGTTCGGGCTCGTCACACGCAGCCTTGCCTACGACAGGGGGCTGATGTCGGTCACCGAGCTTTCCGAGGCCGTTCGCTCCGGGGACGACCATAGCCCACGCACCGCCGTGGTGACCTTGGAAGTCACACACGCCACCCGTGGTGGCTGCGTGCCGGACTTCGCCCTGTGCGCAGCCGCATCTGCGGTCGCCCGGCGCGGAGGGTCCGCCGTACATATCGACGGTGCTCGCATCTTCAACGCGCAGGTGGCCTCGGGTATCCCTGTCCACCGGTGGGCCGGCTTGGCCGACACCATCAGCGTCTGCTTCTCCAAGGGTCTCGGCGCGCCTGCCGGCGCGATGGTGCTCGGTCCGGCTGAGGTCATCGAACGCGCACGGATCATCCGCAAGCGGCTCGGTGGCGCCATGCGGCAGAGCGGAGTGCTCGCCGCCGCTGCACGCATCGGCGTCGAGGAGGGCGTCGACCTGCTGGCGGAGGACCACCGGCGGGCGCGGCTTCTGGCCGAAGGGGTGGCTGCCCTGATGCCCGGATCCATCGACCCCGATGACGTGCACACGAACATTGTCCAGTTCTCGCCGGACCGGCTCGGCCTGACAGCGCCACAATTCCTCGCGCTGCTCGCCGCGCAGGGCGTTCGCGCCAAGGCGTACGGCGGACGGCTCGTGCGACTGGTCACCCACCGCGACCTCGACGACGCGGCCATCATCACCGCCTTGGCGGCAATCGAGCTGGTTGCCACCACCACAGCAAGGGGCAGCCATGGTTAGCGGCACCTATGCGGAGACCTACGCCCGCAGCATCGGCGATCCGGAGGGGTTCTGGGATGACGCCGCGGCACTGGTCGACTGGGTCCAGCCGCCTACGCGCATCCTCGACAGGTCGCTCGACCCGGCGTCGTCGTGGTTCGCCGACGGCAAGCTCAACACCTGCTTCAACGCCCTTGACCGCCACGTGCTCGCGGGGAACGGCGACCGGATCGCCCTGATCTGGGAGAGCCCAGTAAGCGGTCGGAGCGCGCAGTACACCTACGCCCGGCTCACTGACGAGGTCGCGAAGTTTGCCGCCGTACTCCGGCGGCACGGCGTCTCGCGTGGCGACCGGGTGTCGCTCTACCTGCCGATGATCCCCGAGGCGGTGATCGCGATGCTGGCCTGCGCACGCCTGGGCGCCGTGCACTCCGTCGTGTTCGGCGGGTTCGCACCACGCGAGCTGGCGACGCGCATCGATGACGCCCTTCCGCAGGTGATCGTGACGGCATCGTGCGGCATCGAGAGGCAACGGGTCATCGACTACCTAGCGCTGGTGGACGACGCTCTGGCTCTCGCGGACCACCAGCCTGGGGCGTGCATCGTCAAACAGCGACCGGAGCATCGGGGCAGACCGTCCTCGGGCGGAGACGTCGACTGGGACGACGCTGTTCGTCGGGAGACGATCCCTGAGCCCTGTGTCGCGGTGGATGCGGCGGACCCGCTGTACATCCTCTACACGTCGGGTACCACCGGGAAACCCAAGGGCATCGTCCGTGACAACGGCGGCCACGCCGTGGCGATGGCGTGGTCGATGCGCTACGTCTACGACATTAAGCCCGGTGACGTCTGGTGGGCGGCTTCGGATGTCGGATGGGTAGTGGGGCATTCGTACATCGTCTACGGACCGCTCATCGGCGGGGCGACAACGATCCTCTATGAGGGCAAGCCCGTAGGGACGCCCGACGCCGCCGGCTTCTGGAGAGTCGTAGCCCAGCATCGGCCGAAGGCGTTGTTCACGGCGCCGACCGCGCTGCGAGCTGTGAAGCGCGAGGATCCGGAAGGCCTGCTCCTTGGCCAGTTCGACGTCTCGTCACTGCAGACGCTCTTTCTCGCCGGGGAGCGCTTGGACCCGGACACCTATGGGTGGGCAGCCGAGCACCTTGCCGTTCCGGTAGTCGACAACTGGTGGCAGACCGAGACGGGCTGGCCGGTAGCAGCCAACCTCCGCGGCCTGGACCCGATGCCGATCAAGGTCGGCTCGCCGAGCGTGCCCGTGCCCGGATTCGTAATCAGGATCCTCGACGAGAACGGATCGGACACGGGTCCAGGAGTCGAAGGTGCAGTCTGCTTGGAGCTGCCGCTGCCGCCCGGGTGCATGACCACGATCTGGGGTGCACACGACCGGTTCATCGAGTCCTACTTCACTCAGCACGAGGGCTTCTATCACTCCGGCGACGGCGGGTACGTGGACGACGACGGCTACGTCTTCGTCCTCGGTCGGCTCGACGATGTCATCAACGTGGCCGGTCACCGGCTCTCCACCGGCGCGCTCGAGGAGGTGGTGTCGGATCATCCGGAGGTCGCCGAGTGTGCGGTGATCCGGGGAAGGACGAGTTGGGTACCGGTTGAGGGGCTGCCATCGGGGCGCCAGATGAGGAGCGGCCGGCCCCGGGCCGTCGGTGCTGTCATCTGGAACGGCTTGGCCTGCTTCGTGCGCCAGCGCCGATGTCGTGGGTTTCCGCGCTGATGCTCATGTGATCGGACGGGTCGCCCGGGAGATCGCACGAGCGCACGCAGGATGCTGCAGCCTGCGGCCTCAGTTCGCTTCGGGTCACGGCGAGAAGCGGGGCACGGTCGCTGCTCAGCGTTGGGATCCAACGTTGTTCAGCGGCGTGGATTCCGATCGTCGGTTCCCCATCCAGCTGCGGGAGGGTGATCGGGACTGCGTAGAGCTTCTCGGCGAAGCCTCGTTCGATGGTGGTGGCGATGCGTGCGTCGGTCTTGGTGCACAGGCGAGCCAGGCGTTGGAGCGCTTCAGCCTGATTGTCCTCCGCTGAGGGGTGGGTGCGCTCGAGGCGGAGGATGGCTTCCTGGGCCTGGGCGACCGCGTAGCCACCACCGCCGAGCGGGCCCTGGACGTCGCGGCTGGCATGGACCATCTCACGGTACAGCCCGGCCCGCCGCCGGAAGATGCCGGCCAGCTCTGGTGCCGCGGTTTCGACATGCCGGGCCGCAGCGTCGGAGAGCTTGGCCTGGGCGAACAGCACCCGCCGCAGGTTGAGCGCGTTCGGGTGCCGGGCCAGGTCGACGAGCATGTTGTGCTGCGCCTGGTTCACCCCCGCCAATCCAGGCAGGGCGGGGCCGTCGATGATGCCGGCTGGTGGCCGGCGGCCGCGCTGCTCGACGCCGGGGTCGAGCCGACGGTCCGCTAGTTGGTGCAGGCAGGCTTCCGCGGCCCGCTCGAGAAGGTGCCGGCCGGACAGGTGCGTCCAGCCGGGGATGTTGGCGTAGCGGACATCGACGATGGCGATCGCCCGCGCCAGGGTGCCGGCATCGGCGAGTACGGTGTCCATCTGGGCGCGCGGCAGGTGCAGCCGGTTCACGTCCGCGGTCAGGTCGTGCTCGCCCAACGCTGCAGCCCGTGCGGCTTGGCGCCAGGTCTGCATCAGCTCGAACCGGTGCGGTTCAGCGAGCGCATCAAGTAAGGACGGTTGCGGCTCGGCGTCGTCGATGGTCTGTCGCAGCCGGCCGAGGAGATCGTCGGTGGGCTGGCGATGTGCGGCGCTGAGGTCACCGGCCCCGGGTGGGGTGACCGCGGTGACCGCCTGTTCGCACCAGGACAGCACCGCGAGCCGGTACCGGTTGATCGTCACACCCATGGCTCGGCGTTCCTCGGTGGTGGTGGTGACCGGGACGTTGACGTTCCCCGGCCCTCCGAGGCGTTGGGTGATCCGATGCCAGCCCAGCAGGCTGGTCAGCGCCTCCCGCATCTGGGCGACGTTCTCGCCGTAGGTCACGACCGGTCGTCCATGTCCCAGGCGACCCGCAGCATCTGCTGGCAGATCGCCAGCTCCAGCCGGTCGACGCCGTGGTGTGCCAGGTCGCTGATCGCCCGCGCGGCAACATCCTTGAGGACCCGCCGATCGCCGCTAGGCACCACCATGACCGGCGGTACGGCGCCGTCGTGTAGCCAGTCCAGATGCAGCAGCACCCGCTCGTACTCCAGCGCCGCATCGAACCCCGCAGCGGTCTCGGCCAGTGCGGCCAAGTACGAGCGGGCCTCGGCCAACACGACAGCGTGGGACAGCAACATCAGCGACCTCCCTGATCCACGGCACCCAGGCCGCCCCGGGCACCGACGCCCCGACCGTCGACCCCAAACCGCCCGGACGCACATTCGGCCCCGGGCGCTGTGGACACCGGCAGGGCGCGGGGGTCTGTGGAGGGGTCCTCGGCTCTCACCAGTCGCCGCGCCAGATCCCGGCTGATCCCGACCTCCCGCGCGGCGGCCGCCAACGACAGGCCCTCGCCGCACAGCCCGCGCAGGGCCCGGCCGGCCTCACGCTCAGCCGCCGAGATGGCCACTGCCAGACGGTCCCGGGTGCGGAGCGCACGCCGCGCCGTACGACGACCCAGCCCGACCCGGCGCTGCCGCAAAACCTCGGCAGGGTCCGGCCCCATCGCGGCCGGGCCACGCGCCACGCGGTTCGCCCGCGACTCCCATGCGTTCCGTCGTCCGGCCACCGCCCGAGACGCCTTCACCATCACGACCACCCCATCCATCGATCTGCTCCGACACCCCCACAGGCATCCGCACCTCGCCGACGTGGACACCCACCGGCCCGAAACAGGCCTCACCACCCCCGAGAAGCCAGACACGACACACCTGGTGCACGGCCGTGGGCGGGATGGCGGGACGCACCCAGCGCGGCTCGCCCGGCGCGATGTCCACGCAGCGCCGGTGAGGGACCTGTGGTCCGCTGTGATGGGGCTGCACAAGTTGACCGCCGGCGACGGGTACACCTACCTGACCCGGCAGGTCGCGGTGCACGACGCGACCGAACGCGGAAGCCGCAGCCTGGGTGACTACTACTCCGAGCGCGGCGAGTCTCCTGGCGCCTGGATGGGCTCCGGGCTGGCCGGGCTCGAGATCAGTCCCGGTGAACCGGTCGCCGAGGAGCAGATGAGGTCGCTGTTCGGGCTGGGTCGCCACCCCAACGCCGATCGGCTCGCTGTCACCGGTGATCCGGCCGGTGGAGCGTTGGGTAAGCCGTTCCGGGTCTGTGAGGGCTCGGCACCGTTCCAGGTCGAGGTCGCGCGCAGGTTCTCGACGTACAACAAGGAGCACGACCGTGCCTGGAACGCGCCCATCCCAGCCGAGGACCGGGCGAGGATCCGAACCGCGGTGGCAACCGAGATGTTCGCCGACCTGCACGGACGCGCGCCCTTGGACGATCGGGAGATCGCCGGATTCGTGGCCACCGCGTCGCGGCAGCGCACCACCGCGGTGGCGGGCTATGACCTGACGTTCTCGCCGGTGAAGTCGGTCTCAACCCTGTGGGCGCTGGCCCCGCCCGAGGTCGCCAGCGTGGTGCGGTCCGCCCACGACGCAGCGGTCGCGGACACGCTGAGCTGGCTGGAACGCGAGGTCGGGTTCACCCGGCTCGGAGCCGGCGGGGTCCGCCAGGTGCCGGTCACGGGTCTGGTGGCGGCGGCGTTCACCCACCGCGACTCCCGTGCCGGCGACCCGGACCTGCACACCCACCTCGCGGTGAGCAACAAGGTGCAGACCGATCAGGGGCGTTGGCTGGCCCTGGACGCCCGGGTGCTCTACAAGGCCAAGGTCGCAGCCTCCGAGCGGTACAACACCCGCCTGGAGGCAGAGCTGGCCGACCGGCTCGGCGTCCGGTTCGCCGACCGCGCCCGCACCACATCCGGGCAGCGCCCGGTCCGCGAGATCGTCGGCATCAACCCCTGGCTGATCCGCGCCTGGTCGTCGCGGCGTGCGGCCATCGAGGCCCGGCGCAGCCAACTGGCCAGCCAGTTCCAGGCCACCCACGGCCGGCCACCCACGGCGGTGGAGGCGTTGGCGCTGGCCCAGACCGCGACCCTGCAGACCCGCGACGGCAAGCACGAGCCGCGCAGCGAAGCAGAACAACGCGCGGCATGGCGGGCCGAGGCCATCGACGTGCTCGGCTCGGAGGCCGAGCTCAGACACATGCTGCGTGACGCCCTCGAACCCACCACCCCGTCCATCCAGCGCTGCGACGACTGGACCGAGGTCGCGGCGCCGGCGGTGGTCGCAGAGCTGGAGCAACGCCGGGCCACCTGGCAGATCTGGCACGTGCGGGCCGAGGCCGAACGTCGGGTGCGCGCCGCCGCCATCCCGCTCGGTGAGCACGACGCGGTGGTTGAGGAGCTCGTGGGCCGTGTCCTCGACGGTCTCTCGGTGCGGCTCGGGATCCCGGACCCGGTCGACGAGCCGCCGCAGCTGCGTCGCCCCGACCACACCAGTGTGTACGACGTCCAGGGCGCCACGACCTACACCTCGGCGCGGGTGCTGCGTGCCGAACAGCGGCTGCTCGAGATCGCAGGGCAGACCGATGGCCGGCGGATCTCGGAGGTGCGGGTCGGGATCGCGGTGGCCGAGGAGGCCGCGAACGGCATCGACCTCAACGACGCCCAGCAGACGATGGTGCGCGACCTGGTCACCTCCGGTCGTCGGCTGCAGCTGGGGCTGGCGCCGGCGGGGACTGGGAAGACCACCACGATGCGGGTGCTCAGCCGTGCCTGGTCCGACTCCGGCGGCTACGTGCTCGGGCTGGCGCCCTCGGCCCAGGCAGCCCATGAGCTCGGCACCGCCATCGACGGTCGCACCGAGACCCTCGCCAAGCTGACCTGGACGCTTGCTCACGAACCACGCGAGGCCTGGCCCGGCTGGGTGAGCCGGATCGGACCGCGCACCCTGGTGATCATCGACGAGGCCGGGCAGGCGGGCACCGCCGATCTGGCCGCCGCCGTCGAGTACGTCACGGGCCGGGGTGGATCCGTCCGGCTGATCGGCGATGACCAGCAGCTCGCCGCGATCGCCGCGGGCGGGGTCCTGCGCGACCTGCAGCACAGCGTCGGCGCCGCCACCTTGTCGGAGGTACGACGCTTTGCCGACCCCGCCGAGGCCGCGGTCACCCTCGCCGTACGCGAAGGCAACCAAGCCGCCCTCGGGTTCTATGCCGACCACGAACGCATCCACGTGGGCGACCTCGGCTCCGTCACCGATGCCGCCTATCGCGCCTGGGCCGAGGACCGCGCCGCGGGCCGAGACGCAATCCTGCTGGCCCCCACCCGCGACCTGGTCACCGCATTGAACGCCCGAGCCCGCGCCGACCTGCCGCACCGCCCCGGCCCCGAGGTGGCACTGGCAGACGGCACCAGCGCCTCCCCCGGCGACGTCATCATCACCCGCCGCAACCAACGTCGATTGCCGGTCTCCGCGACCGACTGGGTCAAGAACGGCGACCGATGGACCGTTGTCTCATCAACGCCGGATGGGAGATTGACGGTCCGCGGCCTGACGCACCATCGGACGGTCACGCTGCCCGCCGACTACGTGGCCGAGCACGTCCAGCTCGGTTACGCCTGCACCGTCCACGGCGCCCAGGGGATGACCACCGACACCGCCCACGTGGTGCTCAATGGCGAGGAGACCAGACAGGTCCTCTACGTCGCGCTGTCTCGTGGCCGATGCGCCAACCACCTCTACCTCTCCTCGGGGTACGACGGCGACCCGCACAGCCTGGTCCGCCGCGACGTCCTGCTGCCGCCCAGCGCGCTGGACACCCTCACCGAGATCCTGCAACGCGACGGGTCCCAGACCTCGGCCAGCACCGCACAGCGCGAGCTCACCTCACCAGCCGTGCAGCTGCACGACGCCGCACACCGCTACCGCGATGCCCTCGACGTCGCCGCCACCGACCTACTCCCCCCGAGCAGCCTCGAGGAGCTCGACCGTCAGGTCGAGGCACTCTGGCCCGGCCTGACCAGCGAACCTGCCTACCCCACCCTGCGCGGACACCTCGCTCTGCACGCGCTCGACGGCGCCGATCCACTCGCGGCCCTCATCGACGTCGCGGGTGACGACCCGGCGCCCGGTTCGAACGGGGCACGTGACCGGGCAGCCGTCCTCGACTGGCGACTCGCCAGCGACACGGAAGCCGAGCGCCCGCTGCCCTGGCTGGCCGGAATCCCTGCCCGGCTGCGCGCACACCCCACCTGGGGTCCCTACCTGGCTGCCCGCTCGCGTCGGGTCACCGACCTGACGCGACAGGTCCGGCTGCATGCGCTGGCCTGCTCTCCGGGCGGCATGCCCGCCTGGGCGGCCTCGACCGCCCTGCGCAGCGACCACGAACTGCGTGCCGACCTCGCGGTGTGGCGCGCCGCTCTCGGCGTCACCCCAGACGACTCGCGCCCGACCGGGCCGCGCCAGCCCGCCGCCGAGGCCGCCGCACACCAGCGGCACCTGCGCCAACGGCTGCGCACCGCCGGCCTTACACCAACACCGGCGCAGCTGAACCAATGGGCCGACCGCTTGCCCGCCTCCTTCTCCGGCGACCTCGCGACAAGGAACCTCTGCCGCCGACTGGACGCCCTGCAAGGCGCCGGACTCGACGTCGACCGACTGCTCCACAACGCCCTGACGCGTGCGCGCCCGCTGCCCGACGAACACCCCGCCGACGCGCTGTGGTGGCGAATCGTCGGACACCTCGGACCGGCCGCCCTGCGCGCGGACAGCCCACAGGCCACCACGCTGCGCCCCGACTGGACCCCGCTTCTGGCCGCCCTCTTCGGAAGCGACGTCGCCGAGCGCGTCATCGCCGACACCGCCTGGCCCGCCCTGGTCGCCGCTGTCCACGCCCGCCCGACCGGCTGGAGCGCCGAGGGCCTCCTCACCGCCGCAACCAGCCGCTCCCAGATCCCAGCCGACGAACTGTGCCAAGCACTGGTCTGGCGCATCGCCACCTTGACCGACGAGCCCACCGACCCCGAAGAACCCGAGCCCCACCCGACCACCGCTCCCCCGACGCCGAACCGTCCGGCCCTTGCTCAACCGCGAAAGCGGGGGACCTCGAAGACCCGGATCCACGAGCTCAACCAGACCGCCTGTGACTACTATTGCGAGCTGTATCCACGCTCCTGGGCGCCCGGCTACGTGCAGACCCGACTCGGCACCGACCTCACCGGGAACGGCCGATTCCCGATCGGCTACGCGCCTCCCGGGCCAACCAGCCTGGTCCGGCACCTCACCGGCGCCGGCGCCACCGAAGCCGAACTCCTCGACGCCGGCCTAGCCCGCCGCACCGACGACGGCGCCCTGATCGACACCTTCCGCGACCGGCTGATCTTCCCCATCCAGCACCACGACGACCGCAACGAGGTTGTCGGATTCATCGGCCGCCGCAACCCCACCAAAGACACCCGCGCCCAGCACGGCCGCGTCGGACCGAAGTACCTCAACACCAAGACCACGGCCGCGTTCACCAAGGGCGACCACCTCTACGGCCTTGCCGAGGGCCGCGCGGCTCTCCGACGCGGCGCGAAGCCCGTGCTGGTCGAGGGCCCAATGGACGCCCTCGCGGTCACCCTCGCCGGTGGCGGCCAGTACGTCGGGATCGCGCCGCTGGGCACCGCGCTGACCACACGCCAGGTCGACGCACTGAAGTCTTACGTAGCCTCCGATCCGTCCGCGATCATCGTGGCCACCGATCCCGACGCTGCCGGCTGGCTCAGCGCCAAACGCGCCTACTGGATGCTCACCACCCGCGGCGCCGATCCACAGCACTTGGCGCTCCCCGACCGGCTCGACCCCGCCGACCTGCTCCGCACCAACGGCACGCCCGCACTGGGTCGAGCACTCGACCAGTCTGGGCCCCTTGCCGACGCCATCCTCGACCAGCTCATCGACTCCCACCGGCAGCACCCCGAGTCTCCGGCCGCCCGGCTGCGGTTGGTGCGCGAGGCTGCACAGGTCATCGGCGCACTTCCACCCGTCCAGTGGGCCGGGCACATCGACCGGGTCCAAGACCTGACCGGCCTGCCCGCCGGCATGTTGCACCTCGAGGTCCTCGACACCGGGCAGGCCTGGACCAATGACCCAGCGGCCAACGCGGCGGCCCACCTCAGCGAGCTCGCCGCCCGGCAGCGCCACGCCGCACAGGGCACCTATCGCGCGACCACGCGGTGGGCGGCCCAAGCCGAGTCCGCCAGTCCCGGAATCACCGCGACCCCGGACTGGCCGCGCATCCAAGACCTTCTCACCCGTGCGCACGCCGACGGCCATGACGTCCCCGCACTGCTGGCCCTCACCCTGACTCGGGCAGATTGCCAGCGCGGTTCGGAGCCAGCCCGTACCGCTCGCTCCGTCGTGGTGGCACTGGCCGTCACCGTCGATCCCGAGGCGTCCCAGCGGCCGAGGACCTCAGCGCCAGCGCCGAGCCCGACGCCTCACCGCACCGTCGGCCCACCGCCCGCGCCAACCACCACCCCACGCGGACCGAGCCGATAGAGGCGGCCAGCCCCCCAGGAAACACGGTCACCGCCAGGGCCGGGCTCTCAGCCGGAGGCCTCACGGCGCCGGCGCGCCCGCGCCTGAGCATCACTGCGATACAGCGCATGGCGGGCCGCGCCCGGGCTGGGCTGGTGTCGCCCGGGCGGACAGCCGGTCGGACCGATCCGCTGCGAGATCAGCCCCAAGAACGTCGGCAGCGTCTGCTGCTGCCAGATCGCGAGCGGCCCCGGTCTCGCGGCGTAGCCCGCCTCCCAGCGCAGGCACGCCAGCGTTGCGAGCTCGTGGACGATGTGCGGGTGCTCGATCCAGCAGACCGGGATGGTGCGATCGACCCGCCAGGTGTGCTGCTCATTGATCCAGTCGACCACCTCGTCGAGCCACTTGTAGATCTCGCTACGCACGTCTGGGGCACAAGAGGCCGGGTCCCAGGGCCGATCTAGGGTGGCGACCTGCTCACGCTCACTGCGTGCCGGCTCTTTGTCCTTCCCAGGCTCGCAATCGGCCGCAACCTGGAGCTCGACCAACATCATGGCGAGCATCGAGCAGGGCTGGGGGAACGGCCTAGCCATCGAAGCGGGCTCCCCCTCCATCAACCTCCCCCGCCCTCGGCACGCGCGATGAGTCGTGCACGAGCCGCTGCCTGTGCCTCGAGCAGCCGCCGGCCACGCCTTCCGTCGATGCACCGGCTGAGCTTGACGACGAACGGCGCCAGAGTCTCGGAGACCACCAGGGCATGCCGGTCGGGCAGTTGGCGGATCTCCTCGGGCCGCAGGGTCGGCACGTCCTCGCCGTACCAGCTGCTCCCCCACCCGCCACGCTGCAGGTTGAAGCTGCGCCGCGGCACCCGGGCACTACCCACGAGCTCGGAGACCTCCTTGTAGAAGGCGCCGTCCTTGCCGCCCCCGTAGACGACTAGGTTGTTGGTCAGCCCGAACAGGGTGCGGGCCTCATCCTCGCCATAGATCATCACAAGCTGTCGCCAGGTCTGGGCGGCATAGATGAACGACAGCCCCAGCGCCCGCTCGTTGGCCATCCTGGTCCGCAGAGTCGGCAACGGCGTGGTGGACGGCAACTCGTCCAAACAAGCCAGAAACGGCGGACACAGCCTCCCGTACGGCGAGCCCATCGCCAACTGCAACGCGGTGTCCAACACATGCTCCGCGATCGCCGTCATCAACGGCGATGCGGATGCATAGGGGTCTTCCCGACCCAGCAGATACACGGTGCCGCCGCGAGCGATCAGATCGCGCAGATCAGTCGCAGCCCGGTCCGGTCCAGGAATACAACGGCGCCGGATCGACTCCTGGAAGAACAGCGCCATCGCCTGCTGCACCGTGGTGATGGTGTTGCCGGCAGTGCGGTCATCGCCGTGCAGCGCGCCACGCAGCAGACCGTCCCAGAAAGGTGCCGCACCCGGATGGGCGCGCAGGATCTCCTCGGGATGACCGGCGTTCACCGGGTCGGCCACCCAACCCAACACCGCCTCCAGGCTCCGCCTATCGAGAGCGGCCGCATGAAAGAAGGCCTGCAGCACCTTCGCCGCCTCCGCGGCATAGAAACGCGCCGCCTCGTCTCCCGAGCCGTGCGTGATCGCGCCCCTGACCGTGCCCGCGGTGAACGCCTTCGCCCGCCGCTCGGCCACCATCGAGTCCGCACATCCCGCCACCGGATCCCACACCAGCGGCGTGGCGCCGGGGACGAGATCGAACGGATCCAGCACGCGGACCGGCCGGTCCCCCGATGAGCGGGCGGCCATGGTGAGCAGCAGGTCCTCCGGCTTGGTCAGCGTCACCAGCGCTGCGCCCGGGCACGCGAGCAGCGCCGGCGCCAGCAGGTCCAGCGTCTTGCCCGACCCCTGCGGCCCGTAGACACCCGCCGTCCGGTCATAGGGCACCCAGATCTCGACGCCCCTCGGGCTGCTCGAGCGACCCACCCGCCACCCGACCCCGCTTCGGTCGAACCCGGTCATCGCACGACTCTTCGCCACCAGCGGCGCCGGGGTGGCGGATACAGGTCAGGTCTCACCGCGCGTCGCCGAGACCACAGTGCCCGTGGTCCGATCGCGGCCTCGATGTCGCGGCGGCGCGCCAGGCCGAACTGAGTGCCCGGGCCCACGGTGCGCCAGCACAGGATCGCCGCCATCACGGCGAGTGCGAGTACGCCGACCTCGAGCGCGCCGACGACGCCGTACACCACCCAGTCCGGCGGCAGCGCCGCGGTCTGTGCGCCAGACAGACCCTCGCCGGGCCGTCCGGCCAGCAAGCCCGCGACGCTCGGGATCAGGGCATGATCTGGCCAGACAGGTCCGCTGCCCCCGAGGAAGGATGCGGCGGCCTGCCCGGCCGGGAGCGCGACGGCAGCCAGGACCAGCCACCCGCCCAGGATCACTGCCGGGATCTCCCAGGTCAGTGGCGGCACCACATCGGCACGCGAGGCCTGAACCCGACGCATCAACGGCCCACCGACCCGATGCGGTGACTGCAGTCGTACTCCATACCTTCCACAGGCGACCACAGCACGAGAACGTGGACACGGTGGCCGGGCCCATGCGCCGCAGACGAACCGATTCGGCGCCGATCGTCTCGAATAGCAACGGGGCCGGCCACGGATGAGACCAGCTTCCTACGTCCTTAGGTACATCCTCAGGTGTGTAGCCCAGTGTGACGCGCGGCGGCAACCCCTACGAATCCGGTGTGGGTGAGCGAGCGGCAGAAACCCTACCCAAGGCTCGCTCGACACGCCCCTGCGTCGCCGTCTAGCCAACGAGCTCGCTCAAGTTCCGCTGAGCCTTGTAAGGATGGGCCTTACCGCTCCATCCACGAGATGGCAGCGCTCTCCGAGAGTAGGTCAGTGGCGGTCGGAAGATGCACGGCGGCCGCGTCTGCGGCCCAAATCTTGTTTCCGTTAGCGAAAGCGGAAAATCCGCCTCCTGAGATTGCGTAGCAGGAGAACTTACACGTGGGCCACAGCTCATCCACGGTCTCCATCGCTGAGGACTCGTTCTCCGCGACCACAAACAGCCGAGCGTCTGCCCGTAGATGCTCGGCGAGCAAGTCGAGGAAGTGTCTCTCTCGGCCGCGCCAGCCGATTGTGACTACTGTTGTCACTTTGTTCAGATCCTTCGCGAGGGAATCGAGGTGGGACCGTGGGCAGGAGAAGCTCGCTTTGGACCTGGCTGGGATTGCCAGTGCGGGGAGCCAATACGTCTGACTCTGTGGGTGTCGGTACGGGTCACCATCGTCAGGCTCATCGACACGAAAGGCATCGGGCAACCATTCAAGGCTTGGTGCACGTTCGATGAGCATATGCAAGACATCTTCTGCGTCCTGCACTTCTAGTCCGATGTTTGGGTTCAATCTTGCGGCCTGGCTCCAGTTGACTGAACCATGCGGTTTGTACAAGTGCACGGCCGCCGATGATACGTAATCGTCGATATCTCCGAACCGCAAGCCATAGACGTCTTGAACCGCGAACTCCAATAGCCGATCGTAATTGAAAGTCACGAATGTCGCGGCTTGTCCCTTTGCTTCAAGCGTCGGCGCTAATTCATTGACCAAAGAAACGTAGTTCGTCTGGCCAAGTGCGTCCTTATGCCATCGACCCGGGAGTTGAGTCAAGAGCCGAGACAAGTATGCGCGCAGCGCGACGAGCTGCGGCTGCAGCGCGCTGAAAGAACCCCGCTGTTCCTGATAGGTTTCAAGAACCTCTTCGATATCCTCGCCGGCCACGGCCGCGCTCCTGAGGTGCATGAGCAACGGGGTAGCACGAAAGAACTCGCGCGCACACTCCTTCGCCTCCCTGCTGGACGGCTCAAAGAGACCGGTTGCTAGAGGTGGTCGCCACTCCCCGTCCTGCATGTGCTCTTCGTGCTGATCGGATCGAAAGGGGCGCCTTGGGTCGCTATCGAACGACGCACCTGCACCAAAGATGAACATGAGCACGCCCACATCATGCTCGAAGTTTTGAGACTATTGTGCTCAAGCGCCGATCAATCCCCCTGGGGAACCATCCCAGTGGGCTGATCCGTGCGTTCAGGTCCGCGTCACTCCGCTGTATGGAGCGAAGTACAGGCCGCAAGCGGCAACAGTCACGACGACACCGGCGCCCCAGACGAGGCCGTCTCCGATTGCAAGACCCACCCCCACGAAAGCCGCGCCTACGACCACGAGCAGCACTCCGAGTACGCCGCACATGACCATCCGCTCGAACTGTTTGGCACCAACCTCGCCGATCACAGCGGTGAGGTCGCGGAGTCGACCCCGCGATATGTACTCGCTCTGGGCCAAGCACGCACGATCCCACGACGCTGATGCCGGCATCAATCCCGGTCATAGCCGTGCGCTTCACCCCTGGAGGGCACATGAATCGACCACGGACCGACGAACGAGATGGATGTGCGTCGTTCCGCCGCGATGCCGGACACACGGTGGTGACACTCAGCGAGCCGCAGGCTGGTCGGCCGAAAGTCGGTTGCGGAGACCGGCCATCTTCACGAAGTACCTCCGGGCGGCAATCGCTAGCAGGGTCGCCCCGGTCTCAGTGAGCCAGGTCTCGCGGTCTCCGTCGTGCTCCTCTACTGGATGGAGGGCGTAGTTGCGGACCTCGCGGAACATGTGGGCTTGGGTGACGACCTCGGTGATGGTCGCGTTGCCGGGCGAAGGCTTGACGTCGCGCAGGTTCTGCTCCGTAAGGCGGATAACCTCAGCGACGTCACGGCCCTCGTCGACCTTCTTCGCGAGTGCCTGCGGCGGCGCGGGCACGGCGCGCGCGAGGTTGAACCACGCCGCCTCAGAGGCAGCAGCCAACAGGCTGGACGACGCGAGATAGAGGCCGCGCTGGAGCGCGCGACGGCTCTCCCGGACCATGGTCATGCCGCGTGTGCCGAGGATCGGGTCGAGGCCGGACAGCAACTCCTCAATGGGCAGCAGGACCTCGCTGCCTTCGCCGTGGAGTGGCCGGACCGCCATGAAGCGTGGGGTAATACCTTGATCGCTGATGTACGGCGAGTGGACAAACACGGGGGCACTGGAACTGCCGCCTGGGTAATCGACCGGGATGCGTTCGGGCTGGGTCTCGTACTGGTTCCCTTCAGCGCGGCCCAAGATTCCCTCAGCGACGAGTTGGGCTAGCGCACGACGCACTGCGTGGCGCCCGCGGAGAACGGTCAGATGCGGATCGTGACGGTCAGGGTCGGCAAGTCGACGTCCGGGATCCGTAGAGGGTTGCGCCGTGAACTTGGTGCGCTCGGCGGGGCGCTGGCCGCCAACAGCCTTGAGCCACCGGTCTTCGAACTCGGTCAGCAACACAGGCTTGGTTGCCTCGGCGAGCGCCCCCAGGATCGCTGTGCGGGCAACTAAGACGTCGGCCTCGCTGGGGCTGACGGCCTGCTGCATAGCCTCGATGAACGGAGCCTCGAAGTCCATTGGGCCAGTCTCGCCGAAGATACCGACAATAGGGTCGCATCGCCGTCCTGTGTTGTCCCGAACCCATATGTCTCGATCCACACAGCTTGGCCATCACGGAGAGGCGCGCGGATTCGGCATGGTGCGTCATACCGCCGCCAATGCAGCATGGTGTCAACGGACCACAATTCTGGCGTCTGCAGCACCGAACAGCCTCACCTCCATCACACCCGACGTCGCCAGCCCTGCCTTGGTGACGATGCAACCGGGCTTCGATGGTGGCCCTAGCGAGTGAGAGGGCGGCAAATGAGTACGACGGCCGCTGAGCTGATCATCCCTGCGCCGACCGATACCGGTGCGTTGGCGAGGATACTGAGCTTCATCAACGCGCACGAGCCACGTCATGGCTCCTCGTCCACCTCTGTGTTCTTCTGGTTCGGATGCGAATGACCGGGCCGAGCGGACTGAGCAGCTGCACGCGATCTTGAAGCAGGTGGTGCAGGCGCTGGGTCACGAGCAGTAGATCAGCATCCGGAGCGGACCCCTCTCCCCAGCCACAGGGATGTCGCTGACGTCGGCAACCGACGAAGCTCTCGGGCCTGCGCAGGTCGACGGTCAGGATGCGGAACGCGGCTCGCGCCTCGTCTCGGACATGCGCTCAGGTAAGCGTCACGGATGCCCTTGGCTGCACAGCGTGGGCCGCAAGGTCTGGATTTTGGAATCATTTAGTCCTAAGCTTTTTCAATGCAAGCCTTCACTAACGACGAGTGCGCCCACCCCTACAGCCCGGCGTACGACGACAACGGCACCGTCTACGTTTCCGGGGCCCTGTCCGTCGACGACGACGGAATCGCTGTAGCCGGCCGGCGAGAGGCCCTCGACGCCGCCTTACGAAACCTGTCGAAGCGCCTGGCCACGGTCGGACTCGGCCTTGAGCACGTGGTCAAGACGACGTATTTCGCGACCGACGTGTCCCTGCGCGACGAGGCGAACGAGCAGTACGCCGAGGTCTTCGCCAGCCCTCGTCCCGCGCGTTCTTTCGTTGGCGTGAACAACCTTCCCTACGGTGCCATCGTTGAGATCGAAGCCGTCGCACGTCGTTCCTGAGCCAGGCCCGCTCAGCCTCAATCCACCGAACTCTTGGCGTTGAGAGAACAAGGGGCCAGGGTGACCGGATGATGTCGCGCAGCAGTCGAGGCATCGGTGGATGCAGCCTAAGTTGGCTCACTCGTGCGCGACCAGCAGCCTGCGCAGCAGACTCAGCAACTGCGTCCGCTCAGAGTCGTTGAGTGCGTGGAGCATCTGATCTTCGTGAGCCCAGTGCCGTTCAGCCAGTTCATCCGTGAGCGACACTCCGCTGGGGGTGAGCTCGACAAGACGGCCACGAACATCGTGCGGGTCGACAAAGCGGTGCACCAGGTTGCGACGGCTGAGGCGATCGAGCCGTTTGGCCACGCTGCCGGACTCGACGAGCACGGAACGGCCTAGTTCCCCCGGGCTCATCGGCCTTCCCCACCTGCGCAAGGTGGCCAACACGTCGAAGTCCGCGGTGCTGAGCCCCACCGCCGCGAAGACTGGGCGGAGCTCGTTCTCCAGCAGTCCAGCCAGGCGGAGCAACCGACCGAGCACCGCCATCGGCATCGTGTCCAGGTCCGGTCGGCGCTCACGCCACTGCGCGATGAACAGGTCGGTCTCATCTGGCTGCTGCAGCGTGGTCATGACATGAGAATACCTTTGTCCGAAGATATTTTCGAGGCGTCAACGCTGGGGAAAGGCGAGCTGGTGCAGGTCGTGGCCAACCACGACCTCGCCACCGAATCCGGAGCGTACGGCGCGACGCCATTCCCGATCGCTGACCTCCCGCGGGTCTCCTGGGCCTATGTGCGACAACGCAACCTGCCGCGCGCCTGCCTCGCGCGCGATCCGACCCACGTCCTCCGGAGGTGTGTGCGAGCTCTCGAAGAAGTCCAGCAGCGCCTGCGGGTAGCCGATGCTCGCGTAGTACGGGATGTGCATCGTCTCATGCACGAGGAGGTCTGCTCCCGCGGCGAGCCGAACCACGTTCTCGTGCGGAGCGGTGTCGCCGGAGAACACGAACACTCCGTCCTCGGTCTCGAACCGGTAGCCGAACGAGGGAAACACCGGCGGATGCTTGACCAGGGTAGCGCTCACCCGGACGCGGTCATCCTCGAAGACCACGAACGGCTCCATGTCAGGCGTCACCGCATCGGCTGTCGCACCGGTGTCGGCCGGCGGAAGCACGTCGTGCGCTTCAATCAGCGAGGCCAGTCCCGTCCGGCTGTTGTAACGGGTCCGGATGTTCAGGTCGTAAGCCCAGGCGCCCACCGCACCCGCGAGTAACTCACTCGTCCCTGGACTCGGGTTGTCCGGATTAGCCAGTGGCGCGGGCGTGACCCCGGGTGTCGACGCTGGCAGTGCGTGTGGGTTGCCCGGACCGAACACTTTCACCGGGGAGACCAGACCGTGTCCCCCGGTCCCCCAGCCGAGCAGGAAGAGATTGAACAGGTCGGCCACGTGATCAGAGTGCAGGTGCGTCACGAAGGTCGCCGCCAGCGAGCTCATCATCACGCCCGACTGGACGAACTTGCGCACGGTTCCGTAGCCGGCGTCGACAAGGTAGGAACGGCCGCCCACCACCAGGAGGCTCGCGCACCCCTGCCGTCCCGGCTCGGGGTACGGCCCTGCGGCTGTGCCGAGCAGGATCACCCGGGTCCGGGTGCTGCGCAGGTCGCCGGTCAGCTGGGTCGCGTCCTGTGGCACGGGCTGACCGTGTCCCTCTCGTCGACCGGCAGCCGCGGCGTACGGCGCGCAGCACAGATCCACTGCGCCGACGGCAGCCAGGCCAAGCCCTGCCGAGAGGAGACTGCGCCGAGCGAAGCCGCCGGACTGCGCTGATTGATCTTGCATCGGGGTGTTCCTTCCCATGTTCAGGCGATCGCTGTCGTCCAGGCGTCGTAGCCGTAGACCCAGTCGCCGTTGCCGGCGTTCTTGAGCCAGTCGTTTCCGCGCGATCCGATCTGGATCCGCGCGGTGCGGTCGTGACGGGCCTGCTCGTAGGCGAGCAACGCCGTCGGCAACGAGAGGCCGGTCCCGCTCAGCACCCGCGAAAGCACGACAGCATCCTCGATCGCCTGGCCGGCGCCCTGCGCCATGAACGGCATCATCGGGTGGCAGGCGTCGCCGAGCAGGGTGATCCGGTCCGTGGACCAGCGTGGCAGCGGATCACGGACATAGAGGGCTGACTTGAGCACCTCGTCGGCCCCATCAAGGAGGGCCCGCGCCTCGGGGTGGAAGTCGGCGTACATCGCCCGCAGCTCCTCGACGTCTCCCGGCGTCGTCCAGGACTCCTCCAGCCAGCTGTCCTGCGGTGCGGTGGCGAAGACGAAGATGTCCTTGCCGGAGTTGAGGGGGAACGTCACGATCTGCGTCGCCGGGTTCGGACCCCACCACTTGGTAAAGGCGGCGAGGTTCGGCAACTCCGCGAGGCGCGGCGCCGGCACCACCGCCCGAAAGGCCACCACACCGGTGAAGTCCGGCTTCTCCGGCCCGAGGATTGAGGTTCGCACCACGGAGTGGATGCCGTCGGCCCCGATCACCAGCCCCGCTTCCTCGGTGGATCCATCGGCGAAGGTCAGCTCCACTCCGGATGCCGACTCGGTGAGGCTCTCGAGCCGCCGGCCGAGCCGCAGCACACCTGTTGGAAGCGCGTCCTCAAGGGCGGCGAGCAGGTCGGCACGGTGCATCGTCAGCTGCGGCGAGCCGTACTTCTCTTCCGCAACGGCCCCCATCTCGATGCACGACGTCGCCGTTCCGGTGTCCCAGGTGCGGCTGATCCGGTGACTGGGTCGAGCCGCGGTACGCCGCAGCGCCTCGCCGACACCCGCGCCCAGTCCGTCCAGGGCGCGAACGGCGTTGGGGGTGAGGTTGATGTCGGCGCCAACCCTGGCGAAGCCGGGGGCCTGTTCGTGGACCTGCACGTCGTGGCCCTCGGCAGAGAGCGCGATCGCAGAAACCATGCCGCCGATGCCACCGCCGACGACGGCGACCGGACCGAAGCTCTCCATGCATCCTCCTGGTTCATAAGGCCTTAATATATAAGTCCTTATATAACTGCTTACCGATAACATATGCGGCGCGGCAGGCGACGTCAAGGGTTCGGCGTCGAGGCCCCCATCTCAAGGACGAAGAGGCGGCGATGGCACGCAGCACGAACACACCGAGTACCGCGAGCGCCGGGAGCGCACGTGCGGGGCCGGACGAGGTCGACCGGATCGTCGCCGAGTGGCGGGCCGAGCGCCCGGACGTCGACGCCTCGAGCATCGGCGTCTTCGGCAGGATCGGTCGACTGCAGCCCTTGCAGCGCGTTGCTCTGGCAGCGCTGCACGAGAAGCACGGCCTGAACCAGGCCGCCTTCGACGTCCTGGCGAGCCTGCGGCGTGGTGGCGCGCCGTACCAGAAGACCGTCGGTCAGCTGGCGGCGTCGTCACTGCTGACCTCGAGCGCGGTCACGCTCCGGCTGGACAACCTTGAGCGTTCGCGGCTGGTTCGTCGGGTACGCATCGGCTCCGACCGCCGCCAAGTCTATGCCGAGCTGACCGAGGAGGGGCGCAAGCGCATCGACGCGATCTTCGAGGAGCACATCGCGCTCGAACGCCGGATGATGCGGCTGCTCGACGAGCAGGAGCAGGCCGAACTCGCTCGCCTGCTGCGCAAGCTGTCGCTCTCGGTACGCCAGGAGACCTCCGTGTCGGAGAGCGACTTGCCTTGCGAGGGCTGACCGCAGCTCCAGCCGTCCGGCTCAGCCTCGCGCGCGTCGTACCAAGCAGCGTACGACGAGCCCCAGAGCCAGCATTCCGACCAGGACCGGCACGGCCCGCTTCACGAGGGGGAGCAGACCCGCGGCACCGAGATCGAGCGGCTCTGTCGACGCCGCTGGAGCCGGCGTCTCGGTCAAGGAAGGGACCGATTCCAATTCGCGTTCCAGGTTCGTCGCGAACGCATCGAGCAGCCGACTTGCGACATCCACCATGATCCCTCGGCCGAACTGCGCCGGCTTGCCCGAGAGGTCCAGGTCGGTGGTGACCCGCACCCGCACTCGGTCGTCCGCCACCGGAGTGAGCGCAGCGGTGATCGTCGCCTCAGCACTCCCGCCGCCTCGAACCTCACCGCCACCGGCCTCCATGATGATCGTGCGTGCGCCTTCGTCCGGCGCGATTTTGCCGTCGCCCTTGTAGGAGAGGCGCATCGGTCCGAGCTTGATGGTCATTCGCCCCGTGAAGGCTTGCCCATCCACTGAGTCGAGGCTGGCGCCCGGGAAGCACGGCACCACCCGCGAGAGGTCGGTGAGCACCGGCCAGACCTCATCGGCACTGGCCGCGATGGTGAAATCGTTGCTGAGCTGCATGGTTTCCTCCTCGAGGATTCGCTTCAGAGCTGCGTTGCCCGGACCAGGTCACGCACCCGGTTGGGGGTCAACGGGCAGGCGTGCACCACCACCCCGAAGGGACGCAGCGCGTCCTCGACGGCGTTGGCGATGGCGGCTGGCGGCCCGACGGCGCCGCCCTCTCCCAGGCCCTTCACGCCGAGGGCGTTCGTCGGACTGGGACAGACAACCTCGTCGAGCCGGACATCGGGCATCGATCCCGCCGTCGGCAGCACGTAGTCCATGAAGGTCGTCGTGACCGGCTGCCCGGACGCGTCGTACTGCAGATGTTCGAACAGCGCCCCACCGAGCCCCTGCGCAGTGCCGCCGACGATCTGGGCGTCGGCGACTTGGGGATTGACGATCCTGCCGGCTTCGTGCACGACCACGTAGTCGTCGATCTCGATCCGGCCGGTGTCGGGGTCCACTTCCACGAGCACCGCATGCAGACCCGAGGAGGTGGCGTAGTTCGGCGGCTGGAAGTACGACGTCTCCGAGAGGGAGTCACGTCCGCTGCCGCGCGGCGTCACAGGGAGCGCACGCATGATGTCGGCCAGCTCGAGTTCGTGACCGGGTACCCCCTTCGGGCGGACCACGCCGCCGAGCAGCTCAAGGTCTTCTGGGTCGAGCTCCAGCATGTCGGCAGCCGTGGCGAGGATGCGCTCACGGACCAGAGTGGCGGCCTGAAGGATGGCGTTCCCAGCCGTGACCAGAGCGCGGCTGGCGATCGTGCCCACCCCGAAGGGGATGTCGCGAGTGTCACCAGCGACCAGCTCCACGTCCTCGAAGGGAACTCCGAGACTCTCGGCCGCGATCTGCGCGAACGTGGTCCGGTGACCCTGCCCCTGGGACGGAGCACCAGTGCTGATGCGGATCCGTCCAGAAGGCAGCACCGTCACCTTGGCGCCTTCGAAGGGCCCGAGACCGGTGGCTTCGAGGTACATCGCTAAACCGAGTCCGAGATAGCGGCCCTCGGACCGGGCTTGCTGCTGCCGCTTTCGGAAGCCGTCCAGGTCGATCATCTTGTGGATCCGGTCGAGCATCTCCGGGTAGTCGCCGGAGTCGTACTCCTGCGGCAACCCCCGGCGGTCCAGGATGCCGGTGCGGTAGGGCATCTCCGCAGGGGTGATGACGTTGCGGCGGCGCAGTTCCCACGGATCCAGGTCGAGTTCGTCGGCCAACCTGTCCATCACCCGCTCCATTGCGAAGACGGTCTCCGGCCGACCAGCACCTCGGTACGGCGCCGTGCACATGGTGTTGGTCAACGCACCAGTAGCGGTGATCCGTAGATTCGGCACCCTGTACGGCCCGACGAGGTGGCACAACGAGTTGTAGGGCACGACCAGGCCCACCATGTTGCGGCAGCCGAGGTTGACGATCATCCGGTCGCGCACGCCAAGGATCCGGCCTTCGGCGTCAGCGGCAATGGCGATGTGGTGGACCTGTTCGCGTGCGTGTGTGCCGGCCATCAGGTTCTCGTTGCGGTCCTCCAGCCACCGCACCGGGCGACCGAGGTCGTGCGCGGCGAGCGGAACGAGGAGTTCCTCAACGACCAGGATCCCCTTCTGCCCGAAGCCTCCTCCGACGTCTACGGAGATCACCCGCACAGCCTCCGGGTCTAGCCCGATCGCGCTGGCGAGGTGATTGCGAACCCGGTGCGGCGTCTGGGTGTTGGACCAGACCGTGAGCTGGTTGCTGAAGGGATCGTGGGTGGCAACGATTCCGCGGCACTCCATCGGCGAGGCGACGTATCGTTGCGAGACGAAGGTGTCCTCCACGACCACGGCGGCCTCGGCGAACGCGCGTTCGACGTCACCGGTCCCGTGCTCGATGTGTACGCCGATGTTGTCCTCGGCGTCGCTGAGCACCAGCGGGGATCCGTCGACCAGCGCCTGTTCCGGGTCGAGCACGGCCGACAGGGCGTCGTACTCGACGTCGATCAGCTCGAGCGCGTCTTCGGCAAGGTAGCGGGACTCCGCCACCACCATGGCGACCGGCTGGCCCACGTAGTTGACCTCATCCACGGCCAGAAGTGGGCTCGGCTGGATCCGGACGATCGGGTCGATGTTCGCCCGAATGCCCTCGGGCACGCGCAGCTCCTCGCTGTTGAGCAGTGGCTCGACACGATCGGCCACGGATGCACCGTCGTACACCGCGACCACGCCCGGCAGAGCGAGCGCCGCCGCAATGTCGACGCTCGTGATCCGCGCGTGCGCAACCGGGCTGCGCAGGAAGGCGACCTCGAGCGCCCCGGGGATCTGCAGGTCGTCGACGAACCTGCCCTCGCCCCGCAGCAGCCGGTCGTCCTCGACCCGCGGGACGCTGCGGCCGAGAATGCCCTCGCCGATGGCTGCGTCGTGGCTCACCGGGCAGCCTCCTCGCTCGTACCCAGGAGCGCCTTGTGCGCGGCCTTCTTGATGTTCACGTAACCAGTGCAACGGCACAGGTTGCCGTCCAGGTGCTCCTCGATGCTCTCCTTACCGACCTCTCCGGACTCCTCGAGAGCCGTCAGCGACATCAGGAAGCCGGGGGTGCAGAAGCCGCACTGGAGGCCGTGCTCGGTGTGAAACGCCTCCTGAAGCCTGTTCAGCGGAGCTCCGCTCGGTGCCAGCCCCTCCACGGTGCGGATGCTGGCTCCGTCTGCCTGGACCGCGAAGGCCAGGCAGGATCGCGAAGCCTGGCCGTCGATGATGATCGTGCACGCACCGCAGGAACCCTGCTCGCAGCCGACGTGGGTTCCGGTGAGGCCGAGGCGATGCCGCAGGAAGTCAACCAGCAGGAGCCGGGACTCGACCTGCGCCCCCACGATCTCGCCGTTCACCTCCAGTTCGATCTCGTGCCAAGCCGACGGCTCGAGCAGCGGAGGCGTCGTGGCGGTGCGGACTCGGGAATCAGCCATTGCTTCTCTCCCAGGCTCTCTCGATGGTGGAGACGGCGAGTCGGGCGGCGAGCTCGCGGCGGAACTCGCCGCTGGCGTGCACGTCGGGAGAGGGATCGAGCCCGGACTCGACTGCGGAGTGAACAGCGGCGAGCACCTCTTCGTCGACAGGTCGACCGACCACCGCCTCCTCGGCCTCGGACAGCCGCAGGGCCCTGCCTCCCACACCGAAGAGTGCCAGGCGGCAGTCGATTACCGCCCCCGCACCGGCCACGAGGCGAACCGCGGCCCCAGCGGTCGCGAAGTCGCCACGCCTGGTGGCGAACTCCTCGAAGGCCCAGCCACTGTCTGCGCCGGCCGGGGGAAACACCACTTCGATGAGGATCTCGTTCTCCTCCAGGACGGTGGTGAACGGGGCTAGGACGAACTCCTCCGCCGCGATCCTGCGCTCGCCACGGCGGGAGCGCACGACCATGGTTGCATCGAGGGCCAGCGCGACGGCGGGCAATTCAGCCGCAGGGTCGGCGTGGGCGATGCTGCCACAGACCGTTCCGCGGCTGCGGATCTGCGGATGCCCGATCTCACTGATCGCCCGACGCAACATCGGCCAGCGGGCCCCGACCTCCCGGTCAGCGAGCACGTCGGCCTGACGAACGCCGGCACCGACGTGCAGCGAGCCGTCAGGTGTCATGGAGAGCTGCTGCAGCTCAGGGATCCGACACACGTCGACCAGGGCCGCGGGGTGCCCCATACGCAGGTTCATCACCGGGATCAGTGACTGCCCGCCCGCTAGTACTACAGCCGCACTTATTTTGGCCGTGATCGGTGTGTCGCCTGTGTGAGACTGGTGTTCGCCGGCATGTTGCTGGTGTGACTGGTGAGGTTTGTGTGTCTGAGGTCGAGGAGTGGGCGGCGGGGCTTGCGGAGGTGCATGCCCGGATCGCGCCGCGGTTCGCGCGCTCGGAGCCGCGTGAGCGGGTGTTGGCCTATGTGCGGGGGTTGTTGGCGCCGTTGGAGAAGAAGAACTCCTGGACGCTGGCCGAGTCTGCAGGTGAGGCGATCCCCGACGGGATGCAGCGATTGTTGGCCTATGCCGATTGGGACGCCGACGCGGTGCGCGACGATGTGCGTGACTACGTGGTCGAGCACCTCGCCCCTGCGCCTGGCGACCCTGCTGGGGTGCTGGTGGTTGATGAGACTGGCTTCTTGAAGAAGGGCACGAAGTCCGCGGGGGTGGCGCGGATGTACTCCGGCACTGCGGGACGAATCGAGAACTGCCAGATCGGCGTCTTCCTCGGCTATGCCACTGGTCCTGGCCAGGGATCCGCACGGACGTTCTTGGACCGTGAGCTCTACCTGCCCAAGGCCTGGGCCGAGGATGCTGCCCGACGCGCTGAGGCGCATATCGGGGACGAGGTGGAGTTCGCGACCAAGCCGGAGCTGGCGATGCGGATGATCGGGCGCGCGATCGACGCCGGGGTGCCGGCTGGGTGGGTCACCGGCGATGAGGTCTATGGCCAGCACTACCGATTGCGCGCGATGCTTGAAGAACGTCAGATGCCTTACGTGATGGCGGTTCCGGTGAACCAGCGCGTCATCGCCGCCGTCGACGACGGTGACGGACCGAAAGTGCGTGAACTGCGCGCCGATGCGCTGGCCGCGATGCTTCCCGCCCAGGCGTGGAAGAAGATCTCCGCCGGGCGCGGCGCCAAGGGTCCGCGCCTGTATCACTGGGCCCGGGCGCCGATCCGCCCCCTGGAGGACAGCCCCAGCTACTGGTTGCTGGCCCGCCGCAGCCTGACCGACCCCGATGATGTCGCCTACTACCTGTGCTTCGGGCCCGAACGCACCCCATTGCGTGAACTGGTCCGGGTGGCCGGTGCCCGCTGGGCGATCGAGGAGACGTTCCAAACAGCCAAGGGCCAAGTCGGCCTCGACCAGTACCAGGTACGCCGCTACGACTCCTGGTATCGGCACATCACCTTGGCGATGCTCGCGCACGCCTTCTTGACCATCACCACCGCCCAGACCAACACCGCCGCCGGCGGCGGAAAAAGGGGGACCTCCGGCCGGTCGAGGAACTGATCCCCCTCACCGTGCCCGAAGTCAGACGGCTCCTCGCTGCCCTGATCTGGCAGCGCCAGCCAGACACCACCGTCGTCCTGGACTGGTCACGCTGGCGACGCCGCCACCAAGCCCGCGCCCGACGATGCCACTACGCCAGGCGCAGCGCTGTTCCCTAAGTGCGGCTGTAGTACTAGGACCTTGACCTCGCGCTCATCGTTGACCATCCCGTCGATGGCATCGATGGCGTGATCCAGAGTGGTCGGAGCCAGGTAGTCGAAGGGTGCCGGCTTCATGCGATGACGCGGACGTTGGACGTCCCTGCTGCGCCTTCCTGTTTCGGCTCCGGCTCACCGCGGAGCAGCCTCAGGACGTGTGCGCGGGCGTGCACGAAGAACGGCTCCTCCTTCGTGATGATCTGGTCACGCGGACGGGCCAGGTCGACGCTGATCACCTCGGCGACCGTGCTCGGCGCCTTCGACAAGACGATGATGTTGTCGGCGAGGTAGACGCTTTCGTCGATGTCGTGCGTCACGACCAGGACCGTGATCTCGAGCTGCGCCTGGATCGTCAGCAGCAGGTCTTCGAGCTCGGCACGAGTCTGCGCGTCCACCGAGGCGTAGGGCTCGTCCATCACCAGCAGTCTCGGCCGGCACGCCAGCGCCCTGGCGATAGCCACGCGCTGCTGCATGCCGCCCGACATCTGCCACGGGTAGAGCCGCTCCTTGCCCTCCAGGCCGACCGCCTGCAATGCCTCGAGCACCCGGGCGCGACGCTCCGCCTTGTCGACACGTCGCAGGGGGAACGCAACGTTGTCCTCGACCCGCATCCACGGGAACAGCGACCGGGAGTAGTCCTGGAACACCATCGCCAGGCCCTCAGGGACGCCCTTGACCGGATCGCCGTCGAACAGCACCTTACCGGTGGTCGGGATGTCCAGACCGCTGATGATCCGCAGCAGGGTCGTCTTGCCCGCCCCGGAGGGACCGACGATGACCGAGACCTTCCCGGCGGGGGCGGTGGCGGAGATCTCCTTGATCGCGCAGTTCTCTCCGTAGACCTTGGAGATCCCGTCGAGCACGAGCTCCGCCGGCTTGGACTGTTTCTTGTGGTCAGTCATGTTGCGAGGTCACCCCTCTGTGCCAGGCCAGGACCCGACGCTCGATTTGGACGAGTACGACGTTGAGAACGATGCCGACCACCGCCAGCACCACCAGCACCGACCAGAAGCCCGGGTAGTCGAAGTTGCGCTGGTCGTAGACCAGCAGGTAGCCGAGACCGTTCTTGGACTTCTGTAGCTCCGAGATGATCATCATGATCAGCGAGAGGGACAGGGCGATCCGGGCCCCAGCGAAGATCTTCGGCGCCGCCCCCGGCAGCACGATCTTGAAGAACACGTCGCGGCTGCGGATCTTGAACACGGACGCGACCTGGGAGCGGGCGGTGCCGATCCCCTGCACTCCGTCGATGGTGTTGAACAGGATCGGCCAGATGATGCCGAACGCGATCAGCAGCACCTTGGGCCAGTCGCCGGTGCCGAACAGCAGGAAGAAGACACCGAGCAGTGCGGGAGTCGGTAGCGAACGGCCGAGGTGGATCATCGGCTGGAACAGAGCTGCCAGGACCGGCTGGATGCCCAGGGCGATCCCGATCAGGACGCCGACGACCAGCGCCAGCCAGAAGCCGAGGGTCGCCCGGATCAGGCTGGGCACCAGGTCGCTGCGGGCCACGTCGCCGAGAAACAGGTGGGCGGGATTGCCGCTGAGGAAGTCCTCGGCCGTGCGCTTGACGACGTCCAGAGGCGGCGCAATGAAGAGCCCCTTGGTCTCGCTGCGGGAGCCGAGCCACCACAGCAGCACGATCAGCACGGGCACGATCGCGCGCAGCGCCAGCTGCCGCATCAGGGGCAGGACACGGTGTGGCAGGCCGACGCGAGGGAAGGCACTGGCCTCGTCGTGGGTCAGGGACGTCATTGAGCCAGTCCTTCCTTCCAGCCGAACGCCACTCGGTCGACGACGGCGAACGCCGTGCTCACCATGACACCGAGGACACCGGCCACCAGGGTGGCGGCGTAGACCGCGTCGAGGTTGGCCGCACTCGTGCTCTGCAGGAGGATGTAGCCGCCGATGCCTTTGCCGGAGCCGAAGAGCAGCTCCGCACTCACCGCCACGATCAGGCCGATCGAGGCGGAGACCCGGATGCCGGTGAACATGAACGGCAGCGCCGCGGGCAGACGCACTCGCGTCATGATCCCGAACGGGGAGACGTGAAGCGTGCGAGCCGTCTGGATCGCGACTGGGTCGACCGCGCGTGCGGCGTACATCGAGTTAAACAGGATCGGCCATAGGCAGGCGATCGCCACCGTGAGGGCCAGCGGGAGCATCCCCTCGCCGATCAGCAGCACCAGCAACGGGCCGATCGCGATGGACGGCAACGGCCGCAGGATCTCGACCGGCAGGGAGAACATCGTGAACACCGTCCTGGAGGCTCCCATCAGCCCCCCGAGGACGACTCCGACGACTGCCGCGATCAGCAGACCAACCATCCACTCGCGCAAGGTGTAGGCGATCTGGGTCCAGAAGTCACCGTTGCCCAGGAGCGTCCAGGCCTGCTCGGCCACCGCGCTCGGTAGCGGAAGTCCGGCTCCGCTGATGACGTGCGTTCGGATCAGCACCTCGCCGAGAAAGAGCACGCCGACCACTCCAACGACACCGAGGATGATCTCGTGGCGCCGCGGAAGGGGGTCGTGAATGAGCTGCATTCGGATCAGTCCTTGGTGGTGATGATGTGGTCGTCGACCTTGTAGTTGCCCTCGATGAGGTGGAGGCCGATGAGTACGTCGGCGATGCGCTGCATGCCAGCGTGATCGAGCTCAACATCGAAGAGCGGCAACTTCATCTCCTTGGCGGCAGCCGGATCGGTGCCGGTCGCCTTCGGGAGCCAGCTGCGGAACTCGTCCTCGTTGGCGGCAATCTGTGCGCGAGCTTCGTTCATGGTCACCGCGAACTTCTGCACAACCTCGGGCTCGGACTTCGCGTACTGCGTGCTGGTCACGAACGTCGTCACAGGCAGAGCTTCATTGGGGCCTTGCACCAGTTCGACGATCTCGCGCAAGCCGGCCTGACGCGCCGAGGTGGCAAATGGCTCGGGCACATAGCCGGCCTCGATGGAGCCGTTCTGGACCCCCGGGATCATCTCGGGGAAGGGCACCTCGATCCAGTCTGGCTTCGCGTTGATGCCCTTGGACTTCGCCAGGTTGGCGAATGCCACATCGCCAACGTTGCTGAGAGT
The DNA here is from genome assembly GCF_031656915.1 of Nocardioides marmorisolisilvae. NCBI lineage: Bacteria > Bacillati > Actinomycetota > Actinomycetes > Propionibacteriales > Nocardioidaceae > Nocardioides > Nocardioides terrisoli. Next base: position 2,391,226 of record NZ_CP134227.1, read on the forward strand.
GTTCGTGCCGACTGTCCGCCCATCCAGGTCAACCAGTGTTTTGATCGGCGAATCAGCCTCCACATAGATGTTGTTGCTCCCCTTGCCGAGGCTCGAGCCGAGGGCCACCGTCTGCACCGGCGCCCCCTTTGCGGCAGCGATGGTCGTGCTGATCGAGTTGGCGAAGCTGAACTGGAGCTCCCCGGTGACCACCTTCTGCACGCCCACAGGACCACCCTGCAACGGCTCCAGCTTCACGTCGAGGCCATGCTTCTCAAAGAGGCCCTTGTCCTTCGCCCAATAGACCGGTGAGTAGTCAGCCAGGGGAAGCACGCCGACCTTGACCGTGGTCGTGGAGTCGCCTTCCGCATCGCTCCCGGCGTTCCCTCCGCCAGATCCGCAAGCGGTGACGGCTGCCCCCGCTGCAACAAAGACGGCCGCCAACGGCTTGTTCTTCACGTCTGGCCCCGTCAGCCTTCGTTGACGATCGTGTACTTCGCAGCGTCGTACTTGCCCTGGATGACGCCCAGCTCGGAGAGGAAGTCAGCGATGCTCTGCATCTCCTTGACGTCCAGCTTCACATCGAAGGTGGGCAGGTGCATCACCTTCGCGGCCGCCGGGTCCGTGCTCGATGCCTTGGGCCACCAGGCGCGGAACGCGGCGTCGTTGCCAGCCATCTGGTCGCGGGCTGCGTTGAGCGCGGTGGCGAACTTCTTCACGACGTCAGGATTCGACTTGGCGTACTGGGTGGAGGTCACGAACGTCGACATGGGGAGACCCACGTTGTCACCCTGGACCAGGTCGACGACCTGGCGCAGCCCCGCCTGGCGTGCGGCCGACGCGAACGGCTCGGGGAGGTAGCCGGCCTGGATGGAGCCGTTCTTGACCCCGTCGATCATCTCGGGGAAGGGCACCTCGACCCAGTCGGGCTTGGCGTCGATGCCCTGAGCCTTGGCCAGCTTCGCGAAGGTGACGTCACCGACGTTGTTGGTCGTGTTTATGCCGACCGTCTTCTTGTCGAGGTCGGCCATGGTCTTGATCGGCGAGTCGGCCTTCACGAAGATACCGAGCTCGCCCTTGCCGAGTCCGGACAGCATCGCGACGGTCTGGACCGGTGCGCCCTTGCTGGTCGCGATGGTGGAGCTGATCGGGTTCGAGAACGCGAACTGCAGTTCGCCCGTGACCACCTTCTGCACCCCCACCGGGCCGCCAGGAAGGTTCTCGAAGGTGACATCGAGGCCCTGGTCCTTGAACTGACCGTGGTCCTTGGCCCAGTAGACGGGTGCGTAGTCCGCCAGCGGGAGGACGGCAACCTTGATCTTGGTGTCTCCACCCTTGGCCGTGGCGTCGTTCGCTCCGCCACAGGCACTAACCAGCATCAGGGCCGCAGCCAGAACAGTGACGAGCTTCCAACGATTGTGATTCATGTACACGATCTCCATCGACGAAGGACCAACTGTGGCGCCGGTCACGGTGTGGGCTTCGTCCAGTGTGAATGTCTTGCCTCTAAGAGGTCAAGACCTAAGAGAATGAATCTTTCTCCGATCGTCAGCTCTCAGCGTACAGATGATCGCTCCGGAGCATCCGCCGAAGCAGCCGCTCGAGTTGCAGGCTCTCCGCTGGGTCGAGATCTGCGATCAGCTCCTGCTGGCACGCGATGATGTCGTCGAAGGCTTGGTCGATCCGAGCTCGTCCGGTGTCGGTGATGACCACGAGAACGCCCCGACGATCGCTTTCGTCGCGGCGTCGAGCGATCAGCTTGCGGCGCTCAAGGGAGTCCAGCCGGGAGGTCATCGTGCCGGAGGTGACGAAGGTGAACTCCAGCAGGTCTCCCGGGCGCATCTGTTCGGCAGTCGAGCGCCGGATCGCGGCGAGCATGTCGAAGGACCAGGCCTCCAGGCCATGGGTCTTCAAGGCCTTCTCACGGCAGCGCTCGAAGATCCGTATCACCCGGAGCATGCGGCTCACGACGTGCAGACTGCTCAGGTCCGCTTCTGGCGTGATCCGGTGCATGTCCTCGATGATTTGGTCGACGACGTCCCAGTTCGGATCGCCCGGATCAGGCCGCTCGACCGACTTACCCGGGTTCTCGTTTCGAACAGTCGATCCGTGCTCCATGCGGCTCTTCCTCCTGAGTGTCCAGCAACCCCTACCCCGGAAATTTATCTTGACTGTCAAGAAAAAAGGATTCCAAGTCTCTTGACGCTCAAGAAAGTATGATGCAAGGCTTCGGCTCATGCACGGCGGCGACGCCGCGGTCTCGTACACAGGTCCTGGAGGAACGATGTTCAAGCAGAAGAGGGCTCTCGGCGGAGTTGCAGGCGGCCTGCTGGTGGCCATGGCAGTGGCTGGCTGCGGTGCCGGCAACACCAAGGCGCAGACCAATGCCGAAGGCATGGCCTACTCCACGGACTGTTCCAAGATCGACCTTTCGGTCGCGCCCAAGTCCCCGGCCAAGCTCACGTTCGCACACGGCACTGCGGCCGAGGAACCGATCTACCTGATGCAGGCGAATGTCGGCACCACTCCGAACCGCGGCAAGTGGTACGACCCGACGTACACGACCATCACCAAGTCGAGCGACCGGATGACCTCGATCGTGTCTGGTCAGATCGACGGCGCGTCGATGTCTATCCCGCCGCTGATCAGTGCCAAGGCCAAGGGCCTCGACTTCAGCCTGGTCGCCTCGATCAGCAAGGAGGCAAAGGGGCACTTCCTGAGCACCTTCGTCGCGCTGAAGTCGAGCGGGATCAAGTCGGTGAAGGATCTCAAGGGCAAGACCATCGCGATCGCTGACTACGGCACGTCGCAGGACTACTGGGCCCAGAAGGCGGTCGCATCGGCGGGACTGGACCCGAAGAAGGATGTGAAGTACGCCGTCATCCCGCTCTCAAGCATGGAGGAGGCACTGCGCAACCACACTGCCGACGTCGTTGGCCTGGTCGAGCCGTTCTACTCGATCGCACAGGAGAAGGGCGCGCTGGTCGACGTCTTCGACTCGTTGACCGGGTCCGACGTCGACCAGGAGTTGCAGGACGCAATCTTCGGCAACAAGTACATCAAGGCCAACGCGGGCGCCGTGTGCGCCTGGATCGCTGACTACAAGCAGACCGTCGCCGCATACAACGCCGACGTGAAGAAGGGCAAGCAGCAGATCCTGGACGCCAAGATCATCCAGGCACCCGCCGACGTCTACCTCGGTGCCGACGACTGGGCCCGACCCGAGGGCGGCGTCATCGACCTGACCGACCTTGATGCCCTCATCAAGAGCATGAAGGCCGTCGGGATCGTCAGCTCGGACGCGAATGTCACCGCGAAGGACATGGTCTTCCCGGGCATTTCGAACACCCAGTGACCCCTGGTCCACAGGGCAGAGAAGGAGCACGTCATGGCCACTCGACACACCGAGTCGATGATGAACACCGAGGCCACCGGTCCCGACGTCCAGCCGATCCTCGAGATCAAGGGGGTCCGCAAGACCTTCCGACGCGGCAAGCGAACGGTCGAGGCGCTGGCGGAGGTCGAGTTACAGGTCCGTGACGGCGAGTTCTTGACCATCCTGGGACCGAGTGGCTGCGGCAAGAGCACGCTGCTACACATCATCGGAGGGTTCGAGACCGCCACAGCGGGTTCGGTCCACCTGGAGGGCCGACCCGTCACCGGGCCAGGTCGGGCCCTGGGGATGATGTTCCAGCACGGCGCACTCTTCCCCTGGAAGAACGTGCTCGACAATGTCGCCTGGCCGCTCGTGGCAGCCAGAGTCGGGCGCCGCGAGGCCCGCGCAGCCGCGATGGAGTACGTCGAGCTGGTCGGCCTGAGCGGATTCCAGGACTCCTACCCCGGTGAGCTCTCGGGAGGCATGAGGCAGCGGGTGGCTCTTGCCCGGACCTTGGCGCTCAAGCCGCGGGTCCTGCTGATGGATGAACCGTTCGGCGCCCTCGACGCTCAGACCAGGGAACTCATGCAAGAGGAGCTGAACAGGGTGTGGAGCACGACCGGGACCACCGTCGTCTTCGTCACTCACGACATCAACGAGGCGGCCTTCCTCGGGGACCGCGTGGTGGTGATGGGTGCCCGGCCCGGCCGAATCGTGCACGTCGAGCAGGTCGCCCTGCCGCGCCCTCGCACGGCGGAGTCCAAGAAGGACCCGCGACTGCTCGAACAGCACAACCGCCTGTGGGACGTGCTGCGCAACGAAATGCAGCCGCGTGCGGACGGAGCTGGCCGATGAGCTCCGCGGCTGCCGTTCCGTCGCTGGTCGAGGTGGGGCATGGCGACCCACGAGACTCCGTGTACGAGTGGATGCTCGCCAAGAAGTGGCCGCTCTCCCTGATCTCCTTCGTGGTCGTGCTGACCGTCTGGGAGCTCGCGGGGACGACCGGCGTGCTGCCCGACTACATCCTGAGCCCGCTTGAGATCGTGCGCGGTGTTGCGACCGCGCACGATGAGGGCCTGCTGATACCGGCACTCGTCACGAGTGGGCGGCGGTTACTGGCCGGATTCGCCATCGGCACCGGCTGCGGAATCGTGCTCGGCCTGCTATCCGGCCGGAGCTGGCTCGTCGGCAAGCTCGTCGATCCCCTGGTCAGTGTCGCCAACCCGCTCCCGAAGATCGCACTCCTGCCAGTGTTCGCAGTGTGGCTCGGCTTCACAGACGTGACCCGGGTCAGCGTCATCGCCCTGGGCTGCTTCTTTCCGGCGTACATCAACTCCGCGAGCGGAACCCGACTCGTCGAGAAGAACCTAGTGCGTGTCGCGGAGAATGCTGAGGCCTCTCGCCTGCGCCGGTTCTTCGGGGTCGTCCTCCCTGCCGCCCTGCCCCGGGTGTTGGTGGGTACCCGGATCGCCCTTGCGCTGTCCTTCGTCACCCTGTTCGCCGGTGAGATCGTGGTGAGTCCCGACGGCGTCGGCGGCATGCTTTACAACGGATACCAGAACGGCCGCTACGACGTGATGTATGGCGGCCTGCTGGTCCTGGCCCTGGCCGGCTTCCTGGCCGATCTCCTGCTTGGCTGGGTCGGAGTCAGGTTGACGCGTGGCCAGGCGATCGAGGCGGTGGGTCACGATGGCCGTTGACCGAGCCTCGAAGACGGCACGCAGGTGGCTCGCCATTACGCTGACGGTGCTCAGCCTGGGTGTTCCGGTGATCCTGTGGCAGGTCAACGCCATGATCCAGCAGAACCCTGTCCTGGCACCGGGCCTGGGCCGCATCTGGGACACCATGGTGAGCTCGGCGAACTCCGGAGACCTCTGGTACAACGCTTCCGTCTCCATTCGGTCGGGTCTGGAAGGCCTGCTGCTGGCGGCAGTGCTGGGGGTCGCGCTGGGCGTGCTGATGGCACAGAGCCGACTGGCCAGTGCGATCGTGTCGCCCTTCCTCAGCGCCACCTACCCGGTGCCGAAGCTGGCGCTCTATCCGGTCTTCATCCTGATGCTGGGCCTGGGCACCCTGCCCGTAGTGGTCCTCGTTGCCCTGGAATGCATGTACCCGATCGCTTACAACACGCTCCAGGGCGTGCAGTCCACCAACAAGGAACTGGTGCGCGCGGCGGCCAATGCGGACGCCGGCCGGTGGCGGACATTCACGGCAGTACAGGTCCCCTCGGCGCTCCCGGCATTCCTGACCGGACTGCGAATCTCCGTGCCGATCATGGTAGTGGTTACCGTGGTGGTGGAGATGCTCGGCCAGAGCCGGGGCCTGGGCTTCCTGATCCGTGACGCCGGCCGCACCTTCGAGCCGTCCCAGGCCCTCGGCGTCATCCTGCTGCTCGGCGTCCTTGGCTTCGTGCTCGATCAACTGCTCCAGGTCGCGACCCGCCAGATTGTCTTCTGGGAGGCACGATCCGATGCCTGAATCGAACACCCTGCGCACCCGCGATTCCGGCGTTCCGCCATTGATCGAGGACCCGGCCAGCATGGAGGCACTGGAAGCCTGGATCAAGAAGATCACCGCGGTAGCGAGGGCAGGGAGCTTCGCCCTCACCACGGTGGCCTACGGCACCCACCCGGAACAGGTCGCAGACCTCTGGCTGCCTGACGGCCCAGGACCCTTCCCGACGGTCGTGTTGATCCACGGTGGCGGATTCCTGGCCCGCTTCTCCAAGGCAATCATGGACGCTAATGCGGCCGACCTTGTTGGGCGTGGCTATGCCGTCTGGTGCCCGGAGTACCGCCGGACAGACCTCGACGGCGGCCCTCGTCGTACGACGTCCGACATCGAGTCCGCCCTCGCCCATCTCTCCCAGATCGAGGAGCCGCTCGACCTTGATCGGGTGGCGGTCGTGGGGCACTCCGCAGGTGGATACCTCGCGCTGTGGTCCGCCGGGCTAACGGCCGTGCGCCACGTTATTGCTCTGGGGGCGGTGTGCGACCTGCGGATCAACGCCAGGGCTACCGCGGACTACGCCCGGTTCGTGGGTGGAACCACCGACGAGGTCCCGGATGACTACGAGTATCTCGACCTCTCCCGTCGCCCGGCGAGTCGGTCCACCCAGGTCATCCTGTGTGGCGAGCTGGACCAACCGCACCGGATCCGGGAGAACCGCGACTACGTCGCCACCGCCATTCATAAGGGAGAGTCGATCACTCTCGAGGAACTGCCGGCGACCGGCCACTTTGCCTTCCTGGACCCGCAGTCGCTGGGTTGGACTCGAGCAATGGAAGCGCTGGAGGCGCTGCGGTTGTGAGTCGAGCATGAGCGAACTGTCCGGTGGTGCCCCCTGTTGGCTGGAACTCGGTGGCACGCCCAGCGCGGACGTGCTGGCGCACTATGCCGCACATCTCGGCTGGACCTACGACATGAACCCCGAGGACTCGGGCTATCGGAGGGCGTTTGCCGACGGCTTCAAGGTGGCCGGTTTCGGCGGTCCCGCCGAGCCTCGGCCCGAGCGCGGGTGGCGGGTCTACATCGCCGTGGACGACGTCGATGCCGGTCGCGAGCTCGCGGTCCACGCGGGCGCTCCCGCACTCGGCGCGATCATCTCCGTCCCCGACGGCCGGTTCGCCTGGTTGCATCACCCCTTGGGCGGGCACATGGGCCTGTTCGAGTCACAGACAGATCCGGGCACCGCGGTATGCCCAGGAGTGGGACGCATCAGTGGTTGGACCCAGGAGTCACCTGACTGCGATGGAGTCCGAAGCTTCCACCAGGCTGTCTTCGGACCCGGGTTCCCGACACTGGTCGACTACCAGACGAGCACACGTGCCGGCTGGATCGTGCGCGTCACCGCGGAAGTCGATCACGCCCTGGATCTGCAAGACCCGGCAGGCAATCGATTGCGCCTCGAGCCCGCCACTCCTTCGGACCGCACTGCCGCGGGGAGCGGTCGGCGGGCGTTGAAGTCGTTCACATGTGAGAACCTTGACGAGGTGCACCACCGAATGAGAGCACGAAACCTTCTTAGACCTCAGGGGAATGATGGCGCAGAAGCAACCTAAGCGTTCCTCGGATCTGGTCGACCTCATCATCGACCAATGGTCCCGCGAGGTCCCCGGTCTGGACGTCAGCAGCATCGGCGTGCTCGGCCGGCTGCATCGCTGCGACATCCGCTACCAGGGACTCGTGGCCGATGTGCTTGAGGAGTTCAACCTGACCACGGCGGCCTTCGACGTGCTCGCGTCCCTTCGCCGGAGCCCAGAGCACAAGCGCACTGCGGGCCAGCTCGCGCAGGTCGGCCTGATCAGCAGCGGCGGCCTCACCCAGCGGATCGACAGGCTGGAGAGGTCCGGGCTGGTCAGCCGCACCCGGGATCCCAACGATCGCCGGGTCGTCTACATCGAGCTCACCGCTGCCGGCCACAACCTGATCGACACGGTGCTGGAGCGGCATTTCGCGGAACAGAACAGCTTCCTGTCCGGACTCACCCGCACCGAGCAGCGGCAGCTGGCCGAGCTGCTCTCGCGGCTCGAGGTCTCGCTCGAAGTCGCCGAGCGAATGCGCGAGGAGCCCGACCAGGACGCCGGCTGACCAAAAGCCTGGCCGGAGTGCCGGCGTAGTTCCCAGCGCTGGATCAGGGCTAGGTCAGGGCTGGGTCAGTGCTGGATCAAGGCTGGCCCCACGGCAGCGGGGTGCCGGTCAGGTCCCAGTAGATGCTCTTCTGGCGCATGTACGACTTGATCCCGTCCCGACCCTTCTCGGTGCCTAGTCCACTGGCCTTGTGGCCGCTGAACGGCGTCGAGATGCTGAACTGCTTGTAGGTGTTGATCCACACCGTGCCGGAGTCGATCGCTCGGGCGACCCGCCAGGCCCGGCGATAGTCGCTGGTCCAGATTCCGCAGGCGAGCCCGAACTCGTTGTCGTTCGCCTGGGCGATCAGGTCGGACTCGTCCCTGAACGGGAGTACGACAGCGACCGGCCCGAAGACCTCCTCGCGGCAGATCGTGTCCTGGTTGGTGACACCGGCCAGGATCGTCGGCAGGTAGTAGGCGCCTGCAGCCAGCGCTGGATCCTCCGGAATGCATCCTCCGGCCAGCACCGTCGCACCTTCCGCGACCGCCTTGTCGACCATGCCGGCCACCTGGTCCCGGTGGGAGTGGTGCACCAAGGGCGCGACGTCGGTGCCCGGGTCGGTGCCGGGTCCGACTCGCAGTTGCCGGGTCCGTTCCACGAGCCGACCGACGAAGTCGTCGTAGACAGACTCGTGGATGAACAAGCGGGAACCAGCGATGCAGCTCTGGCCACTGGAGGAGAAGATGCCGAACAGGATCCCGGCGAGGGCTTGCTCCAGATCGGCATCGGCGAAGACGATCGTCGGTGACTTACCCCCGAGCTCGAGGGTCACCGGCATGATCTTGTCCGCAGCGACCCGCCCGATCTTGCGCCCCGTGGTGGTTCCACCGGTGAAGGACACCTTGCCGACCGACGGGTGGGCGACCAGCGCGTTGCCGATCACCGAGCCCGAGCCGGGCAACACCGAGAGCAGTCCTGCGGGCAGACCCGCCTCCTCGCAGATCCGGCCGACCAGCAGGGACACCAATGGCGCCCACACCGGCGGCTTGAGCACCACCGCGTTGCCTGCAGCCAGCGCCGGCGCGACCTTCTGGGCATCACTGGCGATGGGCGAGTTCCAGGGCGTAATCGCTGCGACCACGCCGTACGGCTCGTGCGCCGTCATGGTCAGGCTGCCGGCGCGCTGGGGCGTGACTGCCTCCTCCATCGTTTCCAGTGCGGCTGCCATGTACCGGAAGGTCCCCGCGGCGCTCATCGCCAGTGCCCTGGTTTCGGACCGGCACTTTCCGGTGTCAGCGGTCTGAACATGCGAGATGAGGTCGGCACGCTCCTCGATGAGATCACCTATCCGGTGCAGAACCAGGGCGCGCTGGTGCGGGAGCAGGTCTGCCCAGACACCCGCCCGCGAAGCCGCGAGTCCGGCCGTCACCGCGTCCTCGACATCCTCCAGCGATGCCCCGTGGAAGGCGTGCACTACCCCGCCCGTGGCCGGGTCACGTGACTCGATCAGCTCGCCGCCGCCCTGCCGCCACTCCCCTCCGACCAGGATGAGGTCCTCCAGCCCGTCCACCCCGTCCAGGGCGGCATGGCGAGAAGCGCTCAGCTGCGTGTCCGGCTGCGTGGTGTTCATCTGCGGTCTCCTTAGAGCCAAGAGGATTGAAACCTGGGCAGAGACGATCCGCGTGCGTGGAAGCATCGACTGCTGAAGGAGCGTCCGCCAAACTTCTTGCTTTTGGGTGTTGACGGATCGCCCTCGACGGCTTCATGCTACTAAGTATCTTAGGTCTGAGACAATACCCCAAGGAGACTTCCTATGACCACGACAGAGAACACCGTGGAGACCAACGACCTCGATGCGCTCATCGACTCCTGCCTGGCCACCAAGGAGAGCCGATACGAGGACTGGGACACGTTGGCCTTCCAGGCCGAGAAGGGTGGCGAGAAGTTTCGCCGGGCCCAGATCCGCTACATCGGGTCCGGTGCGACCGGCAACCACGAGGGTGACGGTCGGACCCTGCCCTCCGGCGGGTTCACGTTCTCTAACATGCTGTTGCCGGCCGGCTGTGTCGGTCCCGAGCACACTCACCACGACGTCGAGGAGGCGTTCTTCGTCCTCGAGGGCCAGGTCGAGTTCAGCGTGCACGATGTCGAGGACGGCACCAAGACCGCCTCCCGTGTTCTCGGCTACCGGGATCTGATCCGGGTCCCGGCCGGCGTACCCCGCAGCCTGAAGACGGTCAGTGACGAGGACGCACTCATCTGCGTGATCATCGGAACCCAGAAGCCGCAGCTCCCGACGTACCCCAAGACGTCGGAGATGTACGGCGTCACGCGCGACTGACCACCCACCAGCCCAGCACAACATCGGAGGGAGAGACGGATGCTCACCCCAACAGGAGCACGCGAGCTCCGCGTCAACGGGTTGAACTGGGAGGCCGAAGGCGTCCTGAGTGTCCGGCTCACCGACCCGTCCGGGGAGGCCCTGCCCACGTGGGAGCCAGGCGCCCACCTGGCGCTGCACCTGCCCAACGGCATCGTTCGTGAGTTCTCCCTGTGCTCCGATCCGGAGGACCGCACCGGTTGGACCGTCGCGGTCCTCCGGGAGCCGAGCTCACGCGGTGGCAGTGCCTACGTCCATGTCGAGCTGCGTCCCGGCGACCTCATCACCGTCGACGGGCCACGCAACAACTTCCAGCTCGAGCCGGCGGCGAGGTACGTGCTGGTCGCCGGGGGCATCGGGATCACTCCGATCCTCGCGATGGCTCGCGACCTGGAGCGGCGCGGCGCAGACTGGAGCATGCTCTATGCGGGCCGGTCCGCCGCCACGATGGCCTTCGTCGACGAGCTGGAGAAGCTCGGCACCGCTCACCTGCGCATCCATGCGGATGACGAAGCGGGCGGCCCCCCGAACCTCTCCGAAGTACTCGAAGGGGTTGACGCCGACACGCTCGTCTACTGCTGCGGCCCCGAGCCGCTGCTCAAGGGGGTGGAGGAGGGGTTGGCCGATGCCGGATGCCTGCGCCTGGAGCGGTTCAAGGCCCCCGACCCGGTTGCTCCGCCCGAAGGTGGCGACCAGCCCTTCGAGATCGTCTGCGCGGGGTCGGGAAGACGGGTCGCCGTCCCGGTCGGAACCACCGCTCTCGACGCCCTGGACCAGGCGGGCTTCGACATGCCCAGCTCGTGCACCGAGGGCATCTGCGGCACCTGTGAGACCAAGGTGCTCAGCGGCATCGTCGACCATCGCGACTTCCTGCTGAGCGACAGCGAGAAGGAAGCCCAGAACACCATGTTCATCTGCGTATCGCGGGCGCTGACCCCCGAGCTCACCCTCGACATCTCCTGAAGGGAACCACATGTCCATCACCGGGATCGTCAACCCCGGGCCGCCCGTGGCCCGCCTCCACTCCCTGCGCTCGGTCTCCCTGCTCGTGCCGGACCCGAAGTCGATGATCGACTTCTACACCGGCACCTGGGGCCTCAGCGCCACCGATCAGGGTGACGACGTCGCCTGGCTACGCGGGTCCGGCCAGGAGCACCACATCCTGCACCTCGCCCAGCACGACCAGAACGCGCTCGGCAAGATCGTCTTCGCTCTCGACACCCGTCGTGCCGTCGACGCAGCCGCCCGCGGACTGGAGAGGCTCGGCGTGGCCGTCGTACGCGAACCGGGTCCGCTCGACGATGCGGCCGGTGGCTACGGGCTGCAGTTCGTCGACCCGGAAGGGCGTCTGGTCGAGCTGAGCGTCGAGCGCTTCGCCGTCTCCGCCCGCGACGCCAACGGCCGGGACGCGATCCCGCGCAAGATCGCCCACGTGGTGCTCAACACCGTCGACATCGACGCGATTAGCACCTTCTACTGCGACGTCCTGGGCATGCGGATCTCGGACTGGTCCGAGCACCAGATGGCCTTCCTGCGCTGCAACAGCGACCACCACGTGATCGCCTTCAACCAGGCGCCCTGGACCTCGCTGAACCACGTCGCCTACGAGATGCCGTCGGTCGATCACTTTATGCGCGGCATCGGCAACCTGCGCCGTGCGGGCATCAGCCCCGAGTGGGGCCCGGGCCGGCACGGACCCGGCGACAACACCTTCTCCTACTTCAGCGACCCGGCCGGACTGGTCTGCGAGTACACCTCCGAGGTCGCCCAGATCGAGGAGGACAGCTGGCTGTGCCGGGTCTGGCCGCGCACCCCGGAGCTCTCAGACCAGTGGGGTACGGCGGGACCGCCCACCGAGAAGGTCCGCAAGCACATGGCGGGCGTGCCGGACGCTGGTCACCTGGCCCGACTCACCAAGACCGCCTGATCATGACGCTCACCCACCTGCGACACCCGGCGACCGCATCAGCGCAAGGGGGCCCGCTGCGCGTCGCCGTGCTCGGCCACGGCTCGATCGGCAGGCCCGTCGCCGACGCACTGAAGTCCGGCAACGTCGACGGAGCCGCCCTGGCTGCCGTGGTCGACTCGCACGGCACCCAGGATGCGGCCGGTGAGTCGATCACCTTTGCCCAGGCCACAGAGCTGGCTGACCTCTTCGTCGAGGCGGCCGGCCAGAACGTGCTCGCCGAGTTCGGACCGCGGGTTGTGGCCGCAGGGGTGGACCTGCTGGTGCTCTCGATCGGGGCGCTCGCCGACGAGCGGTTGCACGAGCAGCTCTTCGGGGGACCAGGCAGGCTCTACCTCTCCACCGGCGCGATCGGTGGGCTGGACCTAATCCGGGCGGTCGCCGACGGGGGCACCCTGGACAAGATCTGCATCGAGACCTACAAGCAACCACGCACACTGGTCCAGGACTGGATGGACGACCAGCAGCGGGCCGAGCTGCTCGAGGTCACCGGCCGCACCGAAGTTCTCCGCGGCACCCCGCAACGGATCGCCACGGCGTTCCCGAAGTCCGCCAACGTCGCCATGGCCGTGGCGATGGCCGCCGGCGACCCGGCCAAGGTCGAGGCAGTGGTGTTCGCCGACCCGGAATGCAGCCTGACCAGCAACGAGATCACCGTCCAGAGCAGAACCGGCAGCTACCTGTTCCAGATCCGCAACCTGCCGTCTCGGGACAACCCAGCCAGCTCCGGAGTGGTGCCGTTCGCCGTTCTGCGCGCAATCCAGGACCTGGCCGGTCGGCGGGAGACGCTGATATGAGCCGCGCCGAGGTCGGCGACATTGCCCTGGAGCTCTTCGAACCCGACGAGACCGGCGAGCCTGCCCGCACCGTCCCCGTGGTACTCCTGCACGGCATCGGCGGCAGTGCTGACACCTTCGCCGGAGTCGGACCCCTGCTCGCCGCGGCCGGATGGCGCACCGTGGCCTGGGACGCTCCGGGATACGGCGCCTCCGCCGACCCCGGTCCGGAGGTCGCTGGGCCACTCACTGGGCCTGACTCCCCCGGCGCCTACGTCGAACTGGTCGCCGGTCTGCTCGAGCGCCTCGACGCCCCCCACGCCCACCTTGTCGGAGTGTCCTGGGGCGGCGTGATCTGCACCCAGGTCGCGGTCCGCCGACCTGAGGTGGTCGCCAGCCTCACCCTGATCGACTCCACTCGTGGGTCGGCGACGACTCCGGAGAAGGCGGCCGCCATGCGTGGCCGGGTGGCCGAGTTGCAAGCCGTCGGCGCCGAGCAGTTCGCGGCAGGCCGTGCGCCACGACTGCTCGCCGACGGAGCGGACCTCACGGTCGCTCGGGAGGTGGCACGACAGATGTCGTCCGTGCGGCTGGCCGGGTACGCCGGCGCCGCCGAGATGATGGCCCAGAGCGACACCGGGCCTGTGCTCTCGAGCATCACAGCGCCGACGCTGGTGCTGGTCGGTGACCAGGACCTGGTCACCGGCGTCGAGGAGTCTCGACTGCTGGCGGATGCGATCCGGCAGGCGCAGTTCGGTCTGGTCCGCAACGCCGGCCACGCCGCCGTACAGGAACAGCCGGTCGAGGTCGCCGATGCGCTGCTGAGGTTCCTGGCCGGGCTGCCCGAGGAAGCGCCCAGCGACCGCACCCGTCAGGAGAGCATCCGATGAGTGGCCGACCGTTGTACGTCGTCACCGGCTCCGGACGGGGCCTCGGCCTGGCCATCGCCGAGCGACTCGGACGCGACGGCGCCCGGATCGTGGTGGCCGAGCTGAGGCCCGAGGTTGCCGAGAAGGGCGTCGCCCAACTGCTGGAGCACGGCATCGAGGCGCACCGGGTGGACACCGACGTCTCCGAGGCAGCCTCAGTGGCCGCACTGGCCGAAGCCGTCGAGGCCCTCGGCGGTGCGCAGGGCCTGGTCAACAACGCTGCCATCGCCAACGGCGTCGGCGGGCTGCCCTTCCACCAGATCGAGGAGACGCAGTTCAGCCGGATCCTCGACGTCAACGTGCGCGGGACCTGGCTGGTCTCCAGGGCGCTGTACCCCCAACTGACCCGCCACCAGGGGGCGATCGTCAACCTCGCCTCTGATGCCGCCCTCTACGGCTCACCACGGCTGGCACACTACGTCGCCTCCAAGGGCGCGATCATCTCGATGACGCGTGGCATGGCCCGCGACGCCGGACCGGACGGCGTGCGCGTCAACGCGGTGGCCCCCGGCCTGACCCGGGTGGAGGCGACGGAGACCGTTCCGGCGGAGCGCTACGAGCTCTATCGCAACAACCGCGCCCTGGATCGCGACCAGACCCCGGAGGACGTGACCGGCGTGGTCGCATTCCTGCTCAGCGACGACTCCCGCTACGTCACCGGCCAGACACTGGTCGTCGACGGCGGCTTTGTGATGCCCTGACCAACCAGCCAGCCCGGCCACCCGACCAACCGACTACCCCGACCCGACAAACCTTCACGAAAGGCACCACATGGACCTCGGACTGCGTGACCGCACGGTGCTGGTCACCGGCGCCAGTTCCGGCGTGGGCCTGGCCACCGCCCAGATGCTGCTGGCCGAGGGTGCCAACGTGGCGGCGTGCGCCCGAGACCTCGACCGCTTGACCGCAGTGCTGACGGATGCGTCGACCGAGCGCCTTCATCTGGTCTCCTGCGACGTGACGAACCAGTCCGCGGTCGAGGCATTCGTCGAGTCCGCAGTTGACCGCTTCGGCGGCGCTGACGGGGTGGTGTGCAACGCCGGGAGGTCGCTGATGGCACCCATCGAGAGCACCACCGATGCGCAGATCCGTGAGGAGTTCGACCTGAAGATCTTCGGCGTCCTGAACCTCGTGCGGGCTGCTCAGACGCACCTCGCCACGTCGCAGGTCGGCTCCGTGGTCACGGTGAACGCGATCCTGGCCCGCCAACCGGAGCCCCGGCTGCCGGTCACGTCTGCCGCTCGTGCTGCCCTGCTGAACCTGACCAGAACCCTGGCCACCTCGCTCGGCTCCGAAGGCATCCGGATCAACTCGGTGCTCCTCGGGCTGGTCGACACCGGCCAGTGGTCCCGACGATATGCCGAGGCCGATACCTCCCTCACCTATGCCGAGTGGGCCAGCGAGCTGGCCAGCGACCGAGGTGTCGTCCTCGGCCGCCTCGGCACCGCAGCCGAGGTGGCGTTCCCCATCGTCTCGTTGCTGTCCCCCTTGTCCGGCTACACCACCGGAGCCTGCATCGACGTCGGCGGCGGCGTCGGCCGCTACGTCTGACCTGACCACCATCCCGGAGATCCCAGGAGATCCCATGACCGATCAACCCACCCACGTCACCGGCGGCGACGTCCTCGTCGAGGTGATGCGCGCGCACGGCGTCGACACCGCGTTCGGGGTCGTCAGCATCCACAACCTCCCCCTGGTGGAGGCGATCGACCGGGAGCTGCGCTTCGTCCCGGTCCGTCACGAGGCGGCGGCGGTGAACGCAGCGGACGGTTATGCGAGAGCCACCGGGAGGTTCGGGGTGGCCATCACCAGCACCGGCACCGGAGCCGGCAACGCGGCCGGGTCGATGCTGGAGGCGCTCTCTGCTGGGAGTCGGGTGCTGCACGTCACCGGCCAGATCGACAGCGATTTCCTCGGGTCAGGTCGAGGCGTCATCCACGAGGTCCCACGCCAGCTGCAGATGCTCCAGGCCGTGTCCAGGTTCGCCCGCACCGTCGAGCGCGCCGACCAGGCTCGTGAGGTCCTCGAGGCCGCCATTGCAGATCTGAGCACCCTGCCCACCGCTCCCGCCAGCGTGGAGTGGCCAATCGACCTGCAGTACCTCGGCGACCCCGCCGACCAGACCGTGAACGGGCCCGCCACCGTCAGCAGACCCCCGACCGTTGATGCAGCCGCTCTGGCATCCGCGATCGACGTGCTCGACAACGCCAGGCGTCCCCTGATCTGGGCCGGCGGTGGTGCCCGCGACATCGGCGCCCCTCTCCAGGAGCTCGCCGAGCTGCTCGGCGCCGGACTGCTCACCAGCAACGCCGGCCGGGGCTCCATTCCAGAGGATCACCCTCTGGTGGTCGGCAATTTCGCCTCCAACCCGGGATTGGACGCGCTGATCGCCGACGCCGATGCCCTGCTGAGCATCGGCAGCCACTTCCGTTCCAACGAGACCCGGCACTATCACCTGCCACTGCCCTCCCCTCACGTCGCCATCGACGTCGACGAGGCGGCCGTCGGGCGGGTGTACCCCGCTGAGGTCGGCCTCGTCGGTGACGCCGCTGCGATCGTGCCGGCCCTCCTCGACGCGCTCCGCTCCAGGTCCACCGGACCGGAAGCGGGCTGGACGGAGCGGGTCACCTCGGTGCGCGAAGACGTCCGGACCAAGCTGGAAGCGGACATCGGCGCCTACGGGAGCATCTGTACGGCGATCAGCGAGGTGCTGCCCCAGGGGTCCATGATCGCCCGTGACGTGACCATCCCGTCGAGCTCCTGGGGCAACCGCCTGTTGCCGATCCTCGACCCGCGCAGCAACATCTTCCCGCTCGGCGGTGGCATCGGTCAGGGCCTCGCCATGGGCATCGGTGCCGCTGTCGGTCGCACGGACGTGCCGACCCTGGTCATGGTCGGCGATGGCGGCCTCGCCGTACACCTCGGCGAGCTGTGCACGCTGGCGGGTGAGGAGCCGTCGTGCATCCTGGTGATCTTCAATGACGGCGGCTACGGCGTGCTGCGCAACCTGCAGGAGGCCAACACCGGCAGACGCGCGGGAGTTGACCTGTTCACGCCGGACTTCGGCGACCTGGCGCATTCACTCGCGCTCCCCTATGCCCTGGCGAGGAACGGCGACGAGTTCCGCAGCGCCCTGGTCAAGGCGGTCGAACTGGGTACCCCGATGGTCATCGAGGTCGACGTCACCGCGCTGTCGCCGGCGCCGAAGCCGTTCGTTCCACCGGTGCACGTGCCCACACCCGGGGCGCGTCAGAGCAGGGAGTCCTGATGAGCGAGGGGCCCCACAGTGCCGTCCTGGGTCTGCACAGCAGCCTGGACTGGCCCGAGCTGACGGGGTCGGATGACGGAAGCCGGTCGGTCGCGTTCACGCCCGACCAGGACCTCCCCGCCCGGGTCGCGGTCGCAGCCGAGGCAATTGAAGATTTCGGTGCACCGATGCACATCGTGGCGAGTGGACCCGAAGGTGCCGTCGCTGTCCGGTTGGCGGTCAGCCGCCCGGAGCTCGTGCGGAGCCTGGTGCTCACCGATTGTTCGCCCCGCACGGATCTGGGCGACGTCACCGACGACCTGGTGGACGTCAGGGTGCCGTCGCTGGTGGTCGCGGCGAGTCCCGACGGGGAGTCCGGTCTCGAGGACTCCCAGACCCTGGCTGGCCAGATTCCCAATGGGGTGTTCGTG
The DNA here is from genome assembly GCF_031656915.1 of Nocardioides marmorisolisilvae. Taxonomy (NCBI): domain Bacteria; kingdom Bacillati; phylum Actinomycetota; class Actinomycetes; order Propionibacteriales; family Nocardioidaceae; genus Nocardioides; species Nocardioides terrisoli. Next base: position 2,408,882 of record NZ_CP134227.1, read on the forward strand.
GTGATGGACCACACCGAGCTGCCCGCCCATGCATCGCGGCCGGGTTCATTCCAGGAGTGGTCAGCCTCGTTCATCTCGATCGTCGAGGGTTTGCGCGCCCTGGACCCCGAAGCCCGCCACATCATCACCCCGGCCGACACGGCCAGTACCCCTTGAGAACCGGAGGAGAAACCATGCAAGAGCCGCTGTATCTGCAGCCCGTTCAGACCCGAACCGAGCCGGCCTCGCCGTACGAGCTCAAGCTCGCCGGCCTGATCGAGCGAGTCTTCGCCGAGGGCCACACCGAGCTCCCTGAACTGGTGAAGGGGCTCAACGATCACCGGTCGACCTCACCGACCGGCGAGCCGTGGACCGAGGAGTCCTTCTGTGCCGAGATGACGAGACTGGGAGCCTGACGATGACTGTGACCGAGACCCCCCGGGTGAACTCGCCGGGCCGCAACACCGGAGCCCTGGATGTCGCGGAGCTCATGGGGACCGGCCTGCGGGACCGCTGGTACCCCGTGCTGCCCTCACACCTGGTCAAGCCGGGTGCGATGAAGAAGGTCACCCGCCTCGGCAAGGACTGGCTGCTCTTCCGCAGCGCCCAGGGCAAGCTGTCAATGCTGGCCGATCGGTGCCCACACCGCAATGCGCCGCTCTCCATCGGCCAGCACCTCGGCGACCGGGTGAAGTGCCAGTACCACGGGGTAGAGGTCGACGGCACCGGCACCGTGGTGAAGGTGCCCGGCATGCCCGGGTGTGCCTTGGAGGGCAAGCAGGCAACCGTCAGCCTAGACATGGTCGAGGCTGCCGGCGTTGCGTTCGCCTGGTTCCCCGCACTGCCTGACAACAAGGCTCCGGAGTTCACTCTGCCGGACCGGCTCGACTCCTCGGAGCACTCCTACTTCGTGAACTTCGTGGAGTGGAAGGCGCCATGGCGGTTCTACCTCGACAACGTGCTGGACCCCATGCATGGGGCCTTCCTGCACGCCGACTCTCACTCGATGTTCAGCGGTGACACCACTGCACGGTTCCGGATCCGCGAGACCGACCGGGGCTTCTTCTTCGAGAAGACCGACCAGCGCGGGCAGAACTTCGACTGGGTCGAGTACGTCCACCACAACGGTCTGGACTACGTCGACCTGGAGATCCCCTACGGCCCGGAGGCGGGCCCCGGCGGTCCCTTCGGCATCGTCGGCATCCCCACGCCGGTCACCGACAACGTCACGGCTGTCTTCCACTGGCGGACCCGCAAGGTGCAGGGCTGGGAGCGCGACGTCTGGCGCTTCCTCTACAAGACCACCCTCGAGGCGAAGCACTGGGCCGTGCTGGAGCAGGACCGCGGCATGCTTGAGAACTTCGCCGTCGACGCCGACCAGGGCGAGCACCTCTACCAGCACGACCTCGGGGTCGCCAGAATGCGACGGATGTACCAGGCCGCTGCCAAGGAACAGGCCGAGAAGATCTCCCAAGGCGGCAAGTGACCTCGCCCGACGAGGTGATGCTGACCGTCTTCCTGCGCCACGACCAGTCCCAGCACCTCGAAAAGATCCAGGACCAGCTTGACGAGCGAGACTGGTGGACCGGCTTTCCGCCGGAGGGGGTCGAGATCGTCTCCTGGGTAGTGGCCATGGGCGTGGGGCAGATCGTCACATTGCGGTTGCCCGCCTCGCGAATCGCTGCGGTGAACGTCGAGCTGGAACGTCGTGCTTGGGGCGCCTTCCGCACCGAGTTCTACCCAACGTACGACTTCCTGCCGGTGCGTGAGCGGCTGACAGCTGAGTCGGCCGCACGTAGAGGGAATACGCCGTGACGGCCGTGCACGCGCCGGGAGTCGACGAGCCACCACGCTCCACGATGTTCAGCAACGCCCGGGTCGTGGGCGACCAGATCTTCGTCTCCGGCCTCCATGCGGGTGACGGCGCCGGCGGCATCCTGGGCGACGGATCGACCTACGACCAGGCCCGAATAGCGCTGACCAAGATCCAGCGACTCATCGAGGCTGCGGGCGGCGTGATGGACGACCTGGTCGTGTTGCGTCTCTACATGACCGACATCGACGAGAAGGCCGAGGTCGGTCGGGCGAGGGCAGAGTTCTTCACTGGCGACTTCCCTTGCTCCACCCTGGTCGAGGTGAGGGCGCTGGTGGATCCCCGCCTCACCGTCGAGATCGAGGCCCAGGGCGTCCTGGGGAGCTCCCGTTGATCGAGCGCGCCGTGACCGTGGGAGCGGGGATCGCCGGCTGCTCGGCAGCGATCACGCTGGCCACGCGTGGTGTCGAGGTGACTCAGGTGGAGAAGCAGGCAGAGTGGCGGCCAACTTCAAGATGGTTCCCATCTCACCTTTGCCCTCTGGGGACAGACATCGTGACCGTCGACAGTGTTCACACCGCGTTCGTCGCGTCGCGTAACCCGGTCGCTGCCGCCAGGCAGTTGACTCGAAGTCGCAAGGCCGTTCGCCGCGTGCCTCCAAGTCAGCGCAGCGCTGGAACGGTCACATCCGGCCGAGTATTTCTGGCCCTCCTGACTGATCTGTGGGTTAGTTGCGGCCCGGGAGGGCGGGTCGGTGCCCGCCGAGGGTGAGCATCGCCAGCGCGATCAATGCCTCGGCGGAGTGGAACCCGAACGCCATCCTGGTCAGCAGCCGGATCTTGGTGTTGGTCGACTCGATCAGCCCGTTGGACAGGTTGTGCTCGATCGCGGCGAGGATCCGGGAACGGTGCTTGACGATGCTCTTCTGCAGTTTCACGAACGCCGGGATCCGGCAGCGTCGCGCCCAGCTGATCCACCGGTCCAGGGCCTCGGCGGCTGCCGCGTGGGGTAGTCGGAAGACCAGCCGCAGGCCTTCTTTGAGCAGATAGGCGCGATACAACCGCGGATCGGTGGCCGCGATCCAAGCCAGCTTGGTCTGCTGGTTCTCGGTGAGATCTTCGGGGTTCTTCCACAACGAGTAGCGGGCTCCCTTCAACGACTTGGCCCGTTCGCTGCCCGGTCGCGGCGGTGCGTCGGCGCGAGGACGTCCACGCGGCCGCTTGGGTTCGGTTCTGGCCTGCTTGCGGGCGTCGTTCCACGCCTCACGCCGGACCTCATCGAGCGCCTCGGTCGCCCATTTGACGATGTGGAACGGATCGGCCACCCGGACCGCGTTCGGGCACCGCCCGGCGACGATGGTGTCGATGAAGTCGGCCCCATCAGCCGAGACGTGGGTGATCAGCTTGCAGCGTTCTTCGCCGAGGAGATCGAAGAACTCAGCGACGGTGGCGCTGTTGCGTCCCGGTGCGGCCCAGACCAGTCGCCGCTGGTCGTGGTCGACGACGACCATCAAGTACTTGTGCCCGCGCTTGTAGCTGATCTCGTCGATCCCGATGCGCCGCAGCCCGGCGAAGCGGTCGTGCTGGGTCTCGATGTCGGCCCAGACCCGGGAGATGATCGAACCCACGGTGCGCCAGGCGATCCGCATCAGCTCGACCACGCATGACTTCGAGGCCTGGGTGGCCAGCCATGCCACCTGATCATCGAAGCTCAGCGTGTGGCCGGCGTCGTGGCGGGCCCAGGGCACGTGGGCGACCACCACGCCATGGGCCCGGCAGGTCACCCGCGGCGCGTCAGCCTCGACCATCGCGACCATCGTGCCCAGGTCCAGCGCCCGCCAACGCCTCCTGCCCGCACCGGCGTCATAACCCGGACAGCGTCGCCGACAACGCCCGCAGCGGCCACGCTGCCGCTTGGTCGGCCGCACGTAGGCGACCAGCACCTGGTCGTCCTCGTCGAACTCGACCCGCTCGATCACCGTCTTCTCGACCCCGAACACGCCCCGCCATAGGCTGACATCACGCACGCCGCTCTCCTGTGCACCTGGTTCCTGTTCCTAGACAGCTCAGAAACCTAGACAGGAAGCGGCGTGTGGCTCGTTCAGGCGCGCTCAGGCACCCACAGGTACGTCAGGAGAGCCGTATTTCTGTCTTCTTCGCTGTGAACTCTTGTTCGGTGAGAATGCCCGCATCCTTGAGCGCGGCGAGCTCCTTCAGCTGAGCAACAGGGTCTGGCCCCGTCTCAGGAGCAGGAGCAGCGACGGCCCGGGCGATCGGGTTGTAGCCCTCGTACCTCATTGTGTTCTGGCGTTGCTGGATCGCGTTGCGGGCCGCGAACGTCGCATCGTTGATCTGCCGTTGAGCAGTCCGCCCATCCGGGATGTCTTCCATGAGGACGATCTCCACCCCAGCGCCACGCTGAATCTGCACTGTCAGCGTGAATACCGAGCGAGCCTTTTGGGTCATGGTCTGCTTCACGTCGACATCGATCACCTGGGCAAGCGGAACCTGCTGTGACTCTGTGCGCAACGTCCCCTTCTCGAAGTACAGGTAGTTGGCATCCATGCGGTAACGGCCAGCACCGATGCCGGTCACTGGCTTCCCGACCGCAGACCAGACAGTGTCTTCCGGCAGGTTCTGATCCTTGACAAGCAGGCGTCCCGCGGCCGAGACAGCGGCATTCTTGAGAGCGCCAGGCGCAGAACCAGTGTCCGCCGGCACGGGAGCGTCACGAACCTGCTCCGTCCAGGCAGCCCCGTCCCAAAAACGCTCATGCCCACCATCGACGGGATACCAACCCGCGGGTGCCTGGACTTCGCTCATGTTCGGAGTGTAAGCACCGCGACGGGAGTGCATCTCGATTCCCCGAGCCTCCTCATGGGCGTCCCGAAGCTAGGCGAACGCCCTACATGCGCGTCGGCTCAGGGGCCCATTCAGCGACCCAGATCGGCACGTGGACGTCAGCTCGCGTTCAGACAGCTCGCGGCCGCGTTACATGATGCTGCGATCCGTGCAGCTGACAATGGGACTCGACCGTACGTCACACCCCCGCGAGAGAGCAGCCCCGTGTGCTACCGGGTGTCGCGCAACTTGAGACGAGGCCGCCCTCGGCGCGGGCATGTGAGGGCCGGGGCCGAGGGCGGCGAATGTCGGCCGAGAGGGAGGGAGAGGGCCGACCTGCGCGACGCTAATCGGAGGCCAGTCCACTGCGCCAAATACTGGACAGTAGTGTCACGATGCAAGACAGGCGAGATCGCAGATCGCTCGACCGGGCCGATGGCTCACCGGGACGGCTGTGGATGACCGACGTGCGCAGCCAGCCAGGTGCTCGGATTGACCGGGTCCTGGTAGATCGTGCCGCCATGGGGATGGACTTCGAAGTGCAGGTGGCAGCCGGTGGCGTTGCCCAAGTCGCCGACTTCGCCGATCTGTTGACCCGCCCTGACGCGCTGCCCGCTAGTGGCCAGAACGCGGCGCATGTGGGCATACCAAGTCGCTAACCTGCCCGAGCCGGTGGAGACCACGACCAGCCAGCGACCGGCCCAGGCCTGGTCGGTGCGGATCGTGATGGCGCCGGATGTGGCGGCCAGCACCGGGGTTCCGCATGCCACGGAGAGGTCGGTGCCGGTGTGGAAGCTGGACCAGTGGCCACCGGTGTGGCCGAAGTTGTGCTGGTCGACGTACCCCGAGCCCGCCGGCAGCGGAAAGCGCACGGCTCCGTCGCCGTACTGTGCTGCGCAGCCGCCCACCGTAGCCGAGCCGCCTGCGTCCAATCGAACGAGGAGGGTGCGGGCGAGTGGCTCGTCGTCGGCGTATGCCTCCGGGTAGGCGGAGTGCTGGACTGCTTGGGCTGCGACGGTGACCGGCAGGCGAACCCATCCGGGCACCTTGGCCAGCGCCCGGTAGAACAGACCGGCCGAGGCGGCGGGATCCATCAGGGTCTGCATGGTTCCCCACCAGGGCCACTGCTGTTGGAAGATGCCGAGGCTGCCGTGGTCGGTGCCGACGGCTTCATGTGGCAGCCGCAGGGATGCGGCGATCCCGTGTTGATCGGGCGCGAGGTCGCCGCCGAGGCCGTCGTTGGCGTAGATCCGCAGCCGGGATTCCTGCAGAGCGGCGGCCAAGGCGATCACGATCCCTCGATCCGGCACGCCTCGGGAACGACCGGCCTGAATGATCGTGGCTGCGTGCTGGATCTGGCTGGAGTCCATGCCAGCGACGCCCGCGGCGGCTCCGGCACCGGTCGTAGCCTGGACGCAGGTCTGGAGTCTGGGCGCAGCAACAGCACTGACCACGATGAGTGGGAGTGCGCCGAGGAGCAGGACCGCAACGACAGCTGTGGAGAGGACCTTCACTCGGGATCACCACCGGTGGCTCAGACGATCTGGAGGGCATCGTTGGTGTAGGTGAGGTCGAGCTCGAGGGGGGTCATCTTGGCCTCGACCTTGAACTGGCGCTCCCCCACCGTCCACAGCGCGCGGCCCTTGCCGCCCATCGCCCAGCCCGTCACCAGCTGCTGGGCGATCGGGTTCAGACCAAGCAGGGCGGCGAGCTCGTCGACGACGGCCTTGTCCTGACCGTGCAGGACCCTGATGTCGGCCAAGTGCAGCAGATCCTTGGCGATGGCCACGGCCTGGCTGCCCGCTGCGCCGGCCGACAGCGGGTCGGACGGCTTGTGGTAGACGACCACCTGCACATCACCTGCATGCCTGGACAGCCGAAGGTTGGAGTCAAGAGTCTTCACCGGCTCCAGACCCAGACGCATCTGCTTCCAGGTCTCGTCGCGGACCACGATGCGCACGTCGCCGGGCTCGGCGATCTCGCGCATGCCCTGCCCCCAGGAGTTCAGGCACAGCAGCGCGATGCCGACCGCCTCGTCCCCGGACTTCTCCAACCGGGACAGCGACAGCGATTGGACCGGAGCCCGCCAGTCCGGACGGATGCTGGTCGGAGCGTCGAAGAGCCCCTCCAGATGCCCCTTCACCAGTGCACCGAGGGCGTCCCGCAGAGTGCGGGTCTCGCCCTGGAAGTGCCGCACCGAGGCGAACCGGCACTCGTCGACCAGCTCGCCGGTGGGGTCGTCCAGCGCCGCCCACAACTCGGGCACGGTGACCGGCGCCAGTTCGGTGGCACCTCGGGTGTAGCCGGTCAAGGCGCGCAGTGCTGCGGAGACGGCTGTTTCGTCGCTAGGTCCGAACGGCACCGAGTCTGCGCCGATCTTCTGCGAGCCGACAAGTCCGCGGATCAGCAGCAGCCACCGGTTGAACACGAGGGATGCGCGGCGGGTGGCTTCAGCGGCATCGAGCCTTGCCCAGCCGTTGCCCAGGGGGCCGATGTCGAGAGGGTTGACCCGGGCCGGGAGCCCGTGGCCGATAGAGAACGGCTCGACATCGAGGGCGTGGCACAGTGGCTCGTACTCGTCCTTGGTGTCGCCGAGGATCAGCACCCTGTAGCCGA